>PJMG01000015.1 GCA_003173895.1 Candidatus Levyibacteriota bacterium
AATACTTACCTAAAAGAGGTACTCCTACTATTTCAGATATTAAACATGGGAAAATCCACTTGGATCAACAACTTGAAGTTATTAAACCTAAAATTATTGTTTTATTAGGTGCTACAGCCTGTCGCGCCATTTTAGAAAAATCTATTCCTATAAATAAAATGCATGGGGAAATAATAGAAGATAAGCAGAAGAAGCGAAAATATTTTATTACTTTTCATCCTGCGGCAGCTCTCCGTTTCCCACCACTTAAAAAGCTACTGGAAAGTGATTTCCACAAATTAAAAGATCTCATATAAATTGTTTGGAACTGTTCGCTTTTAATCTAATTTTTACTTATTAATTCTATCATCCTTTCTTTCCATTTTCTTACTTCGCTATTAATTTTTTGTTTCATTGAGAGAGTTTAATAAATATATGAGAGGAGGTGAAAATTAATGGCTAAAAAAGGTACAGGTAAAGGATGGCATGGAGCATCAGGAGAGCATAAAAAAATTGGACAAAAAGGTGGGAAGACTACTGCTGCTAGACATGGAAAGGAATTTTACAGTGCTATTGGTCGAAAAGGCGGGAAAGTAAGCAGTGGAAATTTTGCTCATGATCCAGCTCGCGCTCAGCTAATGGGACGTAAAGGTGGAAAGCAAAAAGGCAAAAATAAAAAAGGTTTGGAACCTAAGCTTAAAATTCCCTTTATTAATGTGGAATTATAAGTTTAATTTTTAATTAAACTTGGTAGAGTTTTAAATCTCATGCGAAGCTAAAATAGTATTTAATAAAACTGTAGCATGATTTAAAGCTTCTGAGAATATTTCGCTATTTTCTTTTCCAAAATTAATATGTATATGAAAAAGCCCTAAACGATCTTTTTGCCAGTTCCAGCTAGTTTCCCCACTAACTGTAATATTTTCTTTTTGGTATAAGAATTTAAATTTACAAATATACTCTAAAAGAATATGTTCGAAAAGATGTCCAATTTCTGTATTTTTTACCTCTGAGGAAAAGGGAAGTTTGGAATCATTAAAACATTCTGAGGTATGAATATTAGGAAGCAATTGTGATAAAATTTGGTGAGTTTGTGGTAGTTTAGAAGTATGGAAAATATTATGCAACATCTGCATTTTGATATATGTTTGAGCGGGATCAAATTTTATATTTAGAGAATAATATTTAGATTTAAAAGTTGACGACATAATTCTTACATTCTTCTTACTAATTTATTACTCATTTATGAGGTTATAGTTTTTAAAGATAAAAAGCAAGCGAGGGAAGTATTAAACAATTGGTTTACCGATTGCTTCAACGGTAGAAATTTGCGTTGTAGTTACTGCTTTTGCTGTATCAATATTTTCTTTTTTGCTTACTATAAGGCCCTGTAAAATATTTTGGGCTTTAAATGCTTGTTTTTTTATAATAGGTTTCATAATAATTGTATTGGTAGAATAGATAGTATCTACTATAGTAAGAGTTGAAAAAATAGGTCCACTGGATACAATTACATGACCCATATTTTCAATTAAAATACTTTTTACCTCTTCCTCTAAGAAAAAAGTTCTATGAATGTAGTTAATTTTTAAAGGGTCGATAAGAAGAGTATCAGGGAAAAAATCAAAAGGAAAAACACTATTAATCTTATATAAAATTCGAGTGCTGTTTTTTACTAAAGTTTGCAATTTTTTTTGCTCTTCTAAATTTGGCTGAGTATTTAAAGAGGATGAAGGTACTTTTTTAGATGACTGAAATATAGTAGCAAATCTTCTAAGCATAGTAAGTTCATTCTGAAATGAATTCCTAAATTTGTAAAGTCTTTTGTGGCTTAAAAACCTTATTCTTACTTTTTTACTACATATTTATAATTTTATTTTTGATGCTCGGTTTTATTGTTGATTTATAGAAAGGAGGAAGTATGCCACGTTATAGTAAAAAATCACAACAAAAAGTAAAAAAGGCCATGGATGAAATGAAAAGAGGAGAACTTAAAAGTGGTCGCAGCGGTAAAAAAGTAACTAATCCCAGACAAGCCATCGCCATAGGTCTTTCTGAAGCGCGAAAATCAGGAGCTAAAGTTCCTAAGAAAAATTCATGATTCCACTGACTTTTTCTAATTCCACAACTTTTATATTAATTAAAATTTTTATAGTAATTTTAATTAGTATATTTATAAATTACTTTCTACGCTCGTTTATTAACTTACCTAATAAAGTTCAGAGTAGAAGAGGAAAGGTTTATATAACTGTAGCTCGTAATGTAGTAACTTTAATTATCTTTCTTATTACTTCCTATATAGTTTTTCTGATGGCTGGTGTTAATTTAACTCCACTTCTAGCCTCAGCTGGATTAATTGGTATTATCGCAGGAATTGGTGCACATTCTCTTTTAGATGATTTAATCGCGGGATTTTTTCTGATTCTACAATCTCAGATAGAAACAGGAGATTATGTACGAGTAGGTTCTGCGGGTATTGAAGGAACTATTATTAAAATTGGTTTTAAAAACTTAACCCTGAAAGATAAAAATGGTTCTTTAGTTATTATTCCTAATGGCCAGATAAATAATTTAACTAATTATACTTATGGTAAAGCAAATAATTTTATTGATATAACGGCTAAATTGGATCGTCCGATTGATGAAATTCTAAAAATATTTGATGATGTCTTAAAAGATTTTAAAAATGATAAGAATTATAAGATTTATGATGAATCAAAAGTGATAGGTATTAGTAATATGGCTGTAGATAATATCACTATAACTACTTTAATTATTACCAATTACAGCCTCCGCGGAAAAATAGATATGGATTTTAGATATAGATTGTTGAAAAAAATGGAAGAAAGTAAATAAATTATTGTATAAGATCTTTACTGATAGATTCTCCAGTTTGAATACGTTTTATAACCTCAGCTATTAAAGGCGCACTAGAAACCACGTGAATTTTAGGATGATTTCTCACCTCTTCAGATAGTTCTAAAGTATCCATAACAAACAATTTTTTAATTGGAGAATTAGTTAATTTATCCAATGCATCTCCATCAAAATATCCATGCGTAACTAAACCAATAATTTCTTCATCTGCTCCTTCGTCTCTAGCTGCTTCAGCAGCTTTTACCATACTACCAAAAGTATCTCCTATATCATCAGGGATTATTATCATTCTATCCTTAACATTTCCCATGATACCTAGAGTTTCTGTTACGTTAACTTTATCAACAGGATGTTTTTTATATGCTGCTGCTGGAATGGCATTTTCTAAATGTTTAGAATACCAATCGGCTCTAGGTAGACCTCCTGCATCCGGAGATAGTACAGTAATCGGTTTTTCCCCCACAACTTTTTCAATTTCAGGTAAAAGCAGATGGCTTGCAAAAACATTATCCCAAGGAATATCTACAAAAAGTTGTTGTTGTGCTGAATGTAAATCTATAGTAGAGATTCTATCAGCTCCTAAAGTTTCTAAAATCATATCAATCACCTTAGCAGAGCCAGCTGTTCTAGGTTCATCTTTTCTATCTTGTCTAGCATATGGCATACAAGGTACTAATACAGTGATCTCATCTGCAGAAGCCGTCTTAGCAGCATAAATGGCAAAAAATAATTCAAATAAATCTGTATGCAAATCTTTTCCTGATGGAGCTGCTAAAATAAAAACATGTCTTCCTCTTAAATTCACAGGCATTTGAACCTTTATTTCATAATTTGCGAATTCCTTTACTGTAGTATCAAATACAGTAACTTCACCTCCATCAATTTTACTTAATTCTTTACCCACATCCTGCCATAATTGCCGATTTTTACTACAACCGATTACAACTACCTTATCGGAATTAAAAACAAGTGATTCTGGAGAAGAAAAAGGAGGTGTTTCCGTAGTTACTATAGTTTCAGTTAACTTTGGGATATCAGGTTGTTGAAGTTCTCCCATCAATATTAATCATGCAAATTTTATGCTTGTTAGTCAAGGAGAATTTTAGATTTCAAATTCCATTCCATCCATAGCTGCGGTAGTATTGGGAAATATTTTTTTGGCTTCCTCTTCAGCTGCTTTTCTATCATCTAAAGTTAAATAATATTGTGCGCCAAAATGAGTAAGAATTAATTTTTTCACATTTTCTTCTTTAGCTAAAGTAGCAGCTTGAGAGGGATCAAAATGTCCCCAAACATCAGGGTCAGGTGTTTTTCTATTTCCACATTCACAGATTAAAACATCTGCATTATTAGCTAACTTTCTAGCTGCTTCTGTAAAACCAGCATCGCCTGTGTAGGCTATGATTTTTCCTTCTAATTCTAATTTATAACCATGAGCTCCATAAGCATGAAATTGTTTAATAGCACTAGCTTTAAAAGGAATATTTTCTCCTTCTTCTGAAAGTTCATGTAATCTAATTTCTGTTCTTAAATTATTAATATTTTCTGGTTGTGGTTTATACCCAATAGTAAAAGGAGGATTGACTAAAGTTTGAAAATCTCGACTTCGACCCTGTCCTACATACACATCTATTCCTTGTTTAAAATCAAATTTAGGTAACATGTGTAAACCTGAAGTATGATCTATATGAAAATGAGAAATGAACATAGAAATAGGTTTATCTTCTTTAATATATTGATCTAATTTATAAGTTCCATTTCCAGCATCTAAAATAATGTATCTGTCTGAAGTCTCTATTAAAATACACGGCGTATCTCCAGTAGGAGTAGAGTACCAACCATTAGTTCCCAGGAAAATTATTTTCATATTGTAATAATAAAGTTGAAGAAATAATTTGTAAAGAGAGAAATTTTTAAGTTCTGAGTATATTTAATTTAAGCAACTACTTGAGTATGTTGTCTCATAATTCTAATATATTTTATTAATTCTTCAGGAGTTTCAGCTATACGAATATGTCTTGCAGCAGTAGGGTAAATTTCTATTATTTTTCGAAGGTGACTTTGGAATGTAAAAAGATCACTACTACGACTAGCATTATCATCTTTAGGAAGATATAAAAGTGTATAAGTTCCATTTAAAACTGAAAATAAAAATGATAGAGCAGCTTGAGATAAATCACCATATGATCGAGTAGCCTGAATTATATTTATTAATGGAGGATGAAATTCTTCACGCATATCTCTTCTGGTAGAAGGAGATATACCTAAACCAGTTAACTTATCATTTTCTTGAATTTTAGTAGAGGGTAAACCAGAAGCAAAATCTTTTACATTGGTATCAGTTATAGTTACATCAGGAAAAGCTTGAGCAATTTTTACCAGTAAAGGATGGCGGGTTGACTCATCATTACTATTAGAAGATCCTGAAAGGACCATTTCATTTGCCGCTTCTGCATTACTAAAAAGATTTAAAGGATTAAGGTTAGTAAGATCAAGACTTTTGACATGGTCTAAAGCATTTTCATTATCTTCAGAACTATTAATATATGCCAAGATCCATCTTTGATCTTCAGAAATTTGTTTTTTAAATGCGCTATTAACACTTAAATAGAGTGGTACAGTTGATCCTAATACAGCTTTTAGATATGCCATATCGGCAATACGCATCATACGAGATCGCCAAATTTTACCTGCATCGCCATTTAAATCTTTAGGTTTTTTAGGTACATCAATTCGTACAGTTAGAGGTTTACCAGCCAGGAGATTAAATGCTGCCATAATAGTTTCCATCTGTGAAATACCTCCACCTTCTATACCTGTATGAATAGAGAGAGCTGAAGAATTAAATAAGCCATCAGATTCGGTGGCTAGAGAAGTAAAATGTTTTCCTTTTCTTTGATCTGTGGATTCAGTAGGATCGTATACATTTAATCCAGTTGATTTTAAGGCAGTAACATCCTGTTCAATTTCATTCATGGTACCATATATTCCAATTTGACCATTATTTATAACCTTAATAGATGAACGAGGTTGTCCTAATTCTCTTTCCCAAGCTTCATCTGAACCTAAAAATATTTTCCAATCAATATACATATTTTCTTCTGCTAAAATACCCGCAATTCTAGAAGCAGATGAGGCAGATATATCTTTAAAAATTTCAGCAAGAGCTTTTTGTTTAGGGTCTTCTGAAAGGGGACCATACTCAAGTTTTTTCGCTTGTTCCATGTGGGTATCCTAAACTTAATTTAAAAAGTTGTCAAGGTAAATTTTAATATATTTTATTTGATATTTTCCAATTCTCCATTTAAGATTATTGGTTGAGTGGCGAGAATTTCTGCAGAATATTGCATATCAGGTAAAGGGTAGAGTACATAAAGTTTTTTATTTAAAACATGCGCAAATGCCATCTCTATAAGTGTATTTGCTCCAATATATCCTTTAATTCCACGTTTTTCTGGATTGACTACTAAAACTGCGTCATTATTTTTAATTTTTTCATAATATCCACGGACTAAATCATATTTTATTTTATCCGCTGCTTTTTCGGATGAGCTAACTTCGGTTCGTCCTCTAATAAATTCATTTTTAATTCCTTCAGGAATTTCTACTTTATATCCCATCTCTTGAAGGCGCTTTTGTATAGTTAAAACTTCCTCCGCAGCAGAGATAGAAGAGCAAATAATTATTTTCATTTATATAATATTATGTTTAAATTTGTTTTTTGTAAAGAGAATTACTAATTGATAGCTTGGTTTCTATCTAACTTCTTACACTTTTCTAGCGACATTTTGCATATAAAAAATTATCATATATTTATGAAAATAGCGCAGATAGCACCCATTATAGAATCAGTCCCACCCGAAAAATATGGAGGTACAGAAAGAGTTATCGGCGCATTAACCGAAAGCTTAGTTAAAAGAGGACATGAAGTAACACTTTTTGCCAGTGGCGATTCTGTGACTTCAGCAAAACTTTTCTCAGTTTTTCCCACAGCACTAAGGCGTGCTAATGTAGAAAATTTATATGGCCCTAATATCTGGTCACTATTAAATGTAGGTTTAGCATATCAGTTACAAGGAGAATTTGATGTAATTCATGATCATAATAGCCAGAATAATCCCGTGAGTTTACCTCTGGCTAATAGTGCTGTTACTCCAGTAGTTATGACTCTTCATGGCCCATTAACTAATGAATATAATAAAGCATTTGAGTTTTATACTAAGCCTAATTTAGTTTCTATTTCTAAAAAACAACGTGAACCATCACCTAATTTAAATTATATTGCCAATATCTATCATGGGTTAAATATGAATCATCATACTTTTTCTTTTGAAAATGATGGATATTTACTTTTCGTAGGACGTATTCATATAGATAATGGAATAGAAGAAAAAGGTCTCTTAAATGCTATAGAAATAGCGGAAAAAGTTAAAATGCCACTTCTTATCGCTGCCAAAGTGGATTATTCCATTAAAGAGAACACAGAATATTTTAATAATATTATTAGACCTCATTTATCAGATCAAATTAGATGGTTAGGGGAAATTGATGAACCACTGCGTAATAAACTTATGAGTCGTGCGTATGCATTACTGCATACTATAAACTTTGCTGAACCTTTTGGACTAACTTTAATTGAAGCCATGAGTTGTGGATGTCCAGTAATCGCTTTTGATAAGGGATCAATACCAGAAATT
>PJMG01000020.1 GCA_003173895.1 Candidatus Levyibacteriota bacterium
GCTTAGGTCTCACTTATTAGGTGGAAAGGTCGTTTCAGGTACTAAAGAGTATGGACCAGTAACTCTTCACGTAGCTAATAGCAAATGGCAAATAGCTAAGGGTTTGCCGAAGGAATTTACTGTTTGGATGAGTCATGGGGATTCTGTTTTATCGATGCCTAAAGAGTTTGAAATATTAGGCAGCAGTGAAAATGTTAAATATGCATTTGTTCAAGACCTAAAAAATAAGCATTTTGGACTTCAATTCCATCCAGAAATAGAACATACGGAATTTGGAAATGTAATTTTAAACAATTTTATAGATATTTGTGGTATTAAAAAAGATAAAAATTTAACTGATTCTATACTAGACCCTCAGAAAATGATTGAAAAAATTAAAGAAATAGTAGGGGATGCGTATGTTATAGGTGCAGTTAGTGGAGGAGTAGATTCTACTGTGGCAGGCGCATTAGTTGCTTCGGCTATTGGTGATCATTTTATTCCTATTTTTGTTAATAACGGTCTTATGAGAGAAGATGCTGTTAAAGATTTACATGAAGTATTTGATAAGTTGGGAGTGAGTATTAAAGTTATTCAATGTGAGAAGGAAATGTTAAAAAGATTGAAGAATATTACTGACAGCGAAGAGAAGAGAAAAGTGATTGGAAAGTTTTATATAGAGATTTTTGAGAAAGAATTGAAGAAATTAGGGCAAAGAGTAAAGGGGAAAGGGGAAAGTACAGAAAATCTTAACGCTTCACCCTTAACCCTATCCCCTAAAGTAAAATTTCTTCTTCAAGGGACTATTTATTCTGATGTTATAGAAAGCCAAGGAAGTAAACATGCTTCTAAAATAAAGTCTCATCATAATGTAGGAGGATTACCTAAAAATATGAAACTAAAATTACTTGAGCCGCTTCGTGATTTTTATAAAGATGAAGTAAGAGAAATCGGTAGAAAGCTTGGTTTAGCTGAAAAATTTGTTATGAAGCAGCCTTTTCCTGGACCGGGATATGCAGTTAGAATTAGAGGAGAAGTGACTAAAGAACGTTTAGAAAAGGAAAAACAAGCGGATAAAATTGTGATTCAAGAATTAGATAAAGCTGGTTTTTTGAATAAAATTTTTATATCATTTCCAGTTATGACAGCGGCTAGTTCGACTGCTGTTAAAGGTGATGGCAGATTCTTCGGAGAGGTTATAGCTCTGCGTATAATTGAATCCAAAGATATTATGTCCACTACTTGGAGTCGATTGCCTTATGATTTACTTCAAACGATTTCTACTCGAATAGTAAATGAAGTACCAGGAATTTCTAGGGTAGTTTATGATATTACTACTAAACCTCCAGCGACAATGGAATGGGAATAGACCCGCTTTGCATGAAATGACAACTGAACAATTTTAAATGGTAAATTCTAAATTTTGAAATTAAACCATTTTGATCTCTTTACTTTTTAAAGTCTTAAGCTGAAAATAAAAAACATCCCTGCCTAAAAAATATATGTCTTGGAAAGAAAATGCTGCAATTAATCCTTATATTGAGCAGAGAGAACCAGTCTCGGTAAGAACTAAAGCTGACGAATCTATGCATCTACTTTATGCATTATCAGAGGAAAAGATTAGAGAGGTTTTAACTCTAGATAACTTAGTTGATGGAACAATTCCTAGACTTTCTCCATTTGATCAAATACCTGAAGGAATAAAATTAACTAAGATTCCTGAAGACGAAATTAAAAAACTTGAAAAACAACGATCATATGATTTAATTAGATGGAATAATCCTGAAGCTTTTTTAAAAAGGTTAAATAAAGAAAAAAAAGGTAAAATTAGATCAAAATATAATGTTTCTCCTGTAATGGAAGACCTATTAAATAAAAAAGAAGATATAAGTTTTGCTGATATAAGATTACCTTCTCCTGAACAGAATGGTTCAAGAGCAAGTAGAAAAGAAAACGAAGCAAATATAGAACATATAATAATGGGTAAAGCTAGAATCCCATTTGCTATGGGTTCTATGCCGGATGTAGGAAGTGCTCTCGCGTATGTTACTATGGCAATGTCAGGAGGATTAGCTTTTATAGCAAGGGATAAAATTTTAGCAGATATAGATTTACAAGTAGATTTAGTTAAAAATATTATAGATTTTTTAAAAAATGTAAATTTACCTCCACAATTGATCCCCAATAATTACGAGCTTAAACAATTTTGGGAAATTGTCTCTCCAAACGAAAGTTTTAATTCAGATACTGCTATGCAGAGATATATGAAGCAACTTAGAGAGAGTTGGATTGCAAATATTGCGATAGCAATTGAAGCTTCAGATAAAGGTGTTGAAAGAGCAAAGAAGGCTTATGATGTAGGATGTAAAGTTTTTAGAGTTTATTCTCCCGAAGGAGGACGTGAAATAGTTACAACTGTTAACAAACTTAATGAAAATTTAAAAGCCAAAGATAATGAAGTAAAAATAGTGGCTGGACAAGTTATGCATGTATCTATAGCTCAAGCAGCCGTTAAAGCAGGTGCTGATATGCTTTGTATAGGAGTTGGTGGGGGTAGACAATGTACCACACCAATAAATGCAGATATTCCAGTTAATACTCCCAATTTATTATACTCTTTAAGGAGAGCAGGAATTGACGCTGATATATCAATTGAGGGAGGAGGAGTAGGAAAGCATTTAATTACAGCATTTGCTATGGGTGCAGATTTACTTCACAAAGCTGGTGAAATTGGAATATCTTGGGAAGGAATTGGAGGTAAATACGGATTCAAGGATAGTAAAGGAAATTGGTATACCATGTATGATGGTGAAGCTTCAGATCCATCTAAATGGTGGAGAGATTTATTAGATGATCTAGGGCGTATTCAATTTCCAGAAGGAGAGTCAAGTTTTATAAATTTAGGGAAAAAATTGAAAGGTTTGACAGATAATATTAGATTATTAAGACACCACTTAGCAGTGGGATTAGTATTTCATAGAATTTCTGAAAATTCCGTACAAGCACTACAATCTAGAGGAATTGCAGATTTGGAAAAAATAACTGTAGGAGTTAATGAATTAAGTGGAGCTTATGGTTCTTAATTTTGATCTATTTTTATATTATTTTACTTGATTGACATTCTTTAAAAATAATTCATAATTAAAAGATATGAGGAAACGCAATTGTAAATTACAAATTCTAAATGAAAAATATTAATTTTAGAGTTTGATTATTTCTGCGAAAACCTCATAGACTAACTTATCCAATGTTAAAACATTTAAAAAGTAACGATAAACCAATTTATGATTTATTAAAAGCTGAAGAAAAACGTCAGCATGAAGGGTTAGAACTGATTCCATCTGAAAATTATGTTAGTAGTGCAGTTTTAGAGGCGTTAGGGACAATCTTTACAAATAAATATTCAGAAGGTTATCCAGGTAAGCGATATTATGGTGGACAAATGAATATTGATCCGCTGGAAACTTTAGCAATTGAGCGAGCGAAAAAACTTTTTAATGCTGATCACGCCAATGTTCAACCACTTTCAGGTGCGCCCGCTAATTTAGCAGTTTATTTTGCTTGGATGGAACCAGGTGACACGATTTTAGGCATGGATTTATCGCATGGAGGTCATTTAACTCATGGTGATCCAAGAACTGCAGCTGCCAGAGTTTTTAATTTTATTCGTTACAAAATTAAAGATATTGAAACTGGAGAAATTGATTATGATCAAATGCGTGATTTAGCCAAAAAGCATAAACCTAAAATTGTTTTAGCAGGTTTTTCTGCTTATCCGAGAGAGTTAGATTACGCTAAAATTGCATCCATAGCCAATGAAGTAGGAGCCATTGCTATGATGGATATGGCACATATAGCTGGTTTAATTGCTGCTAAACAGTTAAAAAATCCTTTTGACTTTGGTTTTCATGTAGTTACATCAACCACTCATAAAACTTTACGTGGACCGAGAGGAGGATTAATTTTATCTAAAGGTATTGTTTCAAATCCACTTAGTCCTGTAGAGAAAAAGATAGAAAATATTCCAACTCTAATTGATCGAAGTGTTTTCCCAGGTTTACAGGGAGGTCCACATGATAATGTAACTGCAGCTAAAGCAGTAGCATTTAAAGAAGCAGCAAGTCCACAGTTTAAAATTTATGCTAAACAGATACTTAAAAATGCTAAAAGATTGTCAGAGCAATTAATGAAAAAAGGGTTTAAGTTAGTTACTAATGGAACTGATAATCATTTAATGCTGGTGGATATGATAACTTCATTTAATGTCAGTGGTCTACAAGCAGAAAGAGTTTATGATGCGATAGGACTCACTCTAAATAAAAATATGATTCCCGATGATCAGAGAAAACCATTTAGCCCAAGTGGAATAAGACTAGGAACACCTGCTATTACCACTCGTGGAATGAAAGAAAAAGATATGGATCAAATCGCTGAGTGGATGTATAAAGCCATCACCCATAAAGACGATGAAAAATATTTAAATAAACTTCATAAAGAAGTTATTATTTACTGTAAAAATTTTCCTCTACCAAGTGATTTTTAAATTAGTAATAAGTTTTTTACACGTTTAATGCCCTATAATACTTGTTTAATTGTGAGTAACATTATAAAATAAGCTTTTATGATAGAATTTCCCGGATTTAAACCATTACTGCCTGAAGATACTAATCAGCCGAATTTAGAAATTGATATTTTTGATGAGCATTATGAGGATGGAATGACTGAAGAAGAAATAAAAATTTTAATAGAACAAAGAATTACTGGTCAAAATAAGAGATTAGCTGAAAGAATAATAAAAAAAATACATCCTTTGGATTCTGTAGACCGGGATGGATTAGCAATGTATATCAATAATCATCCAGAAATCGCAGATGAGATCATTAAAAAAAGAGCAGAGTTTAATTAATCATAAAAGATGAGGATATTTTTCTTACCTCTTTGCTACTCAATTCTATTCATAATTTATCTTTTAAATAATTTACTAAAGTTAGGTTTTTGTGCAAATTTTGATATGAAGATTTCAAGCAAAAATTGATTTGAGGATAAATAATTAAATTATGAATGGAGAAATACCACTAGAACCAATTGTTATAAGTGAAGTAAGTTATAAGGAAAAAGATGGAGAAGAACCAGGATGGCGTTCTGTATGGAAACAAGAAGAAATAAAATTAGCAAATGGGGAAAGTTTACGTCGAAAAATTCGGATAGCAAGGATATATTTACCAGATGAATCAGATTTATTAACTATGCCACTTGATTCAAGAAAATTACCTATTAAATTTGATCCTACGATTAGTAAAAAAGATAGACCTTTTCTTAGTGCTCAAATTGGTACAGCAGTTTTAAAGAGAATATATGGTTCTTCTCCTCATATAAATGGAGAGAATAACTCTAATGAATTACAGATATAACGTTAATTTCTAAATTCTCCTTAAACACATTTAACTCACTTTTAAAATGTACAAATAAAACAATAAAGATTCTGTCAATGACAAACTATAAAATTTATGCTATTAAATATTTGTGGGTTCACTACCTGAATCCCAGGTTTTTATAAATCCTCTTTCCAGAGAAGAAGGTTCTTTTTTTCATACAATTTACCGGCGGAGAAAATTAAATAATAAAGAATTAGTAGAAGATGTTGCATTAATAGGACAAATTCATATAGAACCAATAGGTAGATATCTAAATATTAATTCACCTCAATTTAATAGTTTAGTGACTAGAGATGAATTAGATAATCATAGGAGAGAAGTAAAATTAGCTGTAATGAGACAATATTCAGAAAAATATTCATATGAGAATATGTTATTTGCTGATGATTTAGATCATCCCACCGCATGAGTATATTGTTTTCTGAATTTAGCTTTGGTATAATTGTATTATCTTAACACATTCAATAAATAATCCTGATGTTTAAAACATTAGCTATTGAATGGAGGTAAAAAAGGATTATGAAAGAAATTACACTAGAAGAATTATTAGAAGCTGGTTCTCATTTTGGCCACCAATTAACTCGTCAAAATCCTAAAGCTCGTGATTATGTTTATGAAGCTCGTGATGGAGTTCAAATTATAGATTTAGCCTTAACTAAAAAAGGTTTAGACGAAGCAGCAGAATTTGTTTTAAATTTAGCTAAAGATCCTACAGCTTCATTTTTAATCGTTGGTACTAAAAAACAAGCAGCTCCAATTATTCTATCTGAAGTAGAAAAAGCTAAAAAAACTTTAGCTGAGAAAAATTTAACCGATGGACTTTTTACAGTAACTACCCGCTGGATTGGTGGAACATTTTCTAATATTGAAGAGATTAAGAAAAATTGCAAGAAATTAAAAGATATTAAAAAACTTTTAGCTGATGAATTTGAAAGAGCTAAGTATACTAAAAAAGAATTACTTCTCATGCAAAGAGATGCTGCTAAGCTAGAAACTTATTATGGTGGAATTTTAGAAATGAGTAATCTTCCCAATGCTATTTTCGTAGTAGATACTCACATGGAAGCAATAGCTATAAAAGAAGCAGCTAATAATGGAGTTAAAAGAGTAGGTATCGTAGACACTAATTCTGATCCTACTTTAATAAATTATGTTATTCCTGCTAATGATGATGCTGTAGGAAGCTTAAAATTAATTATTGGACATATTATAGAAGCCTGGACTGAAGGAAGATTAAAATCAGAGAAGAGCAAAGAGCAAAGTGCTGAGGGCGAAGAAAAAGAAGAGAGCAAAAATGAATCCTCCTCCGCTAAAGCTACGGAAGGACAAGTAAAGTTGAAGGAAGAGAAAAAAGAAATAAAATCAAAAACTGCAAAAAAGGTAAAAATTGAGAAAAAATAAAATGGCTAATATTGATTTAAAACTTTTAAAAAAACTTCGAGATGAAACTTCAGCCTCTATAGCAGATTGTCGTATAGCTTTAGATGAGAGCAATGGAGATTATGATAAAGCTTTAGAATGGCTTAAAAAAAGATCTGCGGAAAAAGCTGAGAAAAAAGCTGGGAGAGAAACAGGAGAAGGAATAATCGAAAGCTATATTCATCAAAATAGTAAAGTAGGAGTTTTAGTAAAGCTTTTATGTGAAACTGATTTTGTAGCTAGAACAGATGATTTTAAAAAACTTGCTCACGAAATAGCCCTCCAAGTAGCTGCTATGAATCCTGAAAGTGTGGAAAAACTTTTAAAACAAGAGTTTATTAAAGATCCTAGTTTAACTATTGAAGCTTTAATTAAGCAAACAGTTGGTAAATTAGGAGAAAATATCAGCCTCAAAGACTTCAAAAGACTAGAGATATAATCTATCTCCTAACGGACCTTTATCTTTTAATGAGCAGAAATATGTTTTTAAACAGACGTTCTCTAACATTGATTTAAAATTCTTGATAATTGATACTGGAAAAAATATTACTCTATGTATAAAATAGTTCTATGGATAATTTGATTCCTCAAACTTCATCTAAAATGCAAAAAGCGCTGGAGCTTTTAACTATAGATCTAGGTAGTATTAGAACTGGTCGGGCTACACCTAGTTTGGTAGATAATGTAGAAGTTAATGTTTATGGTGGTACTACCAGAATGAAGATGATGGAATTGGCTACTATAGCAGCTTCAGATTCTCAAACATTAACCATAACTCCTTTTGATCCTAGCATTATAGAAGAAATCCAAAAGGGATTAATGGAAGCTAACTTAGGTTTTACACCCTCTAATGATGGACATTTAATTAGAATTAATATTCCGTCCCTTACGACAGAGCGCCGTGAAGAATTAGTTCATCTTTTAAAACAAAGATTAGAAAACGGTAGAATTCTCATTCGTCAAGCCAGACAAGAAGCTTTAAAAGAACTTAAAAATGCTAATGAATTATCGGAAGATGAATTAGAAAGAATGGAAAAAGAAATTCAAAGATTAACTGATGAATTTATGGGAAAGATCGATAATTTAGGTTCTACTAAAGAAAAAGAATTAATTACTATATAATTTTCAATTCTTAATCTCTATGCTAATAACCATTCTCGTTTTCATACTTATTCTTTGTGTTTTAGTTTTAGTTCATGAATTTGGTCATTTTCTCACTGCAAAAAAATTGGGTATTAAAGTAGAAGAGTTCGGTTTTGGTTTCCCTCCACGCTTAATAGGCAAAAAAATTGGTGAGACTATTTATTCTATTAATGCACTTCCGCTGGGAGGATTTGTAAAACTTTATGGAGAAGATGAAGCGGGTTCAGGGAAATTGGATATAAAAAATAAAAATGAAAAATTAAAAATTTATAAGGAAGAAAAAAATCGAGCTTTTTTCGCTCGTCCTGCATGGCAGCGAGCCATAGTAGTAGTAATGGGTGTGGTAATGAATTTTTTACTAGGTGCGGTAATACTTTCATTTTTATTTGGAACTATAGGTATGCCGAAAACAAATCCTGGGGTTTTAGTGGTAGAGGTTATAAAAAACTCACCAGCTCAAAGCGCAGGAATTAAGACAGGAGATGTAATTTTATCTTCAAGTAATCATAATTTTAGCAGTCCGGAGGATTTAATTACTTATACTAAAAAACACCTGGGACAGGATTTAGCGTTAAGGGTAAAGGGGAAAGAGGGAAGGTTAGAAATAATTAAAATTACTCCGCGGAAGCATTTTCCAGCTGATCAGGGAGCGATGGGAATAGGTGTTGATGCAAATATAATTAACGTTAAACAAGTTTGGTATTTAGCCATAATTTATGGATTTTGGGAAGCATTACAAAACTGTTGGCTAATAATAGCTGGAATTTGGCAGACTATTATAGCTTTAATTTATACTCGAACCACACCGGCAGGACTCGCTGGTCCTGTAGGAATAGCAGAACTCACTGGGCAGTTCATAAAAATAGGTCCTGATGCAGTTTTATCTTTAGTTTCATTATTATCTTTGAATCTGGCTGTTTTAAATATTTTACCCATTCCAGCCTTAGATGGCGGACGCTTATTCTTCATTCTTTGGGAGATGGTAACTAGGAAAAAAGTAAATCCAGAATGGGAAGCGAAAATTCATGGAGTAGGAATGTTTATTCTTTTTACTCTTATAATTTTAATTACTATTCATGATGTTAGTCGTTTAATTTCAGGCCAACCGTTATTAAAGTAATTTAATTCCGTCGATGTCCTGTAAATCTGCCTTAGAGTTTGTCTTTCGCAATTTTTCGACACGCTCGCTCCAAGCTCGCTAATGGAATTTTCTCACCAAACTTTAATAAAAATTTATAAATCCATTTTGAGAGAAAATTTCAAATGTCTCAAAATTGAAAAAACAAACTCTTAAATTATTTAATTAAATTAATATTTAGTATTTTTATATAAAATACTCTATACTACATATTATGCAAAATCCATTTATTTTTGTTCTCTTTGGTGCTACGGGGGATTTAGCTAAAAATAAGCTATTTCCTGACTTATTTTCTTTATTTAAAAAAGGTGAGTTTGATAATGATTTTTTTATCGTAGGTTTTGGACGACGTGAATTAACAGATGAACAGTTTAGAGAATTTGTGACAAGTGAATTAGGAATTACTAATGAAGAAACCTGGAAGCAATTTTTATCACATATTCATTACCAAATTGGTGATTTTAATGACGAAAAAGGTTATTTAGAATTAATTGATAAATTAAAATCATTTGATGCTAAAATGAGCGCTTGTTTAACTCGCATTTTTTATCTAGCTACTCCTCCTGAGAATTATAATCCTATCTTAGATTTTATAGATAAAACTAAATTATCACTCGGTTGTATCGATCCATCCTTTAAAGAAGCAGCTCATGGGCGAGCTTTTGTACGCGTAGCTATAGAAAAACCTTTTGGGAAAGATTTAGATAGTGCCAAAGCGCTTGATGAAAAATTAGCTAAAATTTTTGAGGAAAAACAGATTTTTAGAGTAGATCATTACTTAGGAAAAGAAACAGTCCAAAATATGTTAGTTTTTAGATTTGCCAATGGATTATTTGAGCCGATTTGGAATAAGGATAACATAGATCATGTACAGATTACTTTTTTTGAAAAAAAAGGAATTGGAAACCGTGGCAGATTTTTTGATGGAGTAGGAGAACTAAGAGATATTGGCCAGAATCATTTAATGCAACTTATTTCTTCAGTCGTAATGGAGCAGCCCAAAAGTTTTAATAAAGATGATGTTAGAGAAGCTAGAGTTAAAGCTATAGCAGCGATAAATTGTATAAAATCCGAAGAAGTAGAAAAATTTGTAGTTCGCGGACAATATGAAGGATATAAAAATGAAAAAAATGTCGATCCTAATTCCCAGACAGAGACTTTTGTAGCGATGAAATTTTTCGTAAATACTCCCAGATTTAATCATGTTCCTTTTTATGTTAGAGCAGGAAAAGCTATGGAGAAAGAACAAATAACTATTTCTTTAGTTTTTAAACAAACCTGTCATATTTTGTTTCGAGAAATAGGATGTCCTGAAACTCCTAATATTTTAACTTTTAAAATTCAACCTGATGAAGGAGTAAGTTTTCAAGCTATTGCTAAAGAGCCCGGGACTAAATTGTCCCTGGGAACTGTCGATATGCATTTTTCATATAAAGAAGCATTTGGAGAAAAAGTCAGTGATGCATATGAAAAGATTTTATTGGATATTTTAAATGGGGATCAAATGCTTTTTAACAGATCTGATGAATTAGAACATAGTTGGGAATTTATAACAGCTATTCTAGAAGGATGGCAGAATCAAAAATCAGTAATTAAGAATTATGCAAAAGGGACAAATGGACCCAAAGAGTCAAATGAATTAATCGAAAAAGATGGAAGAAAATGGTTATGAAAATAATGATTAGCGGTAGCATGGCTTTTGCTAAAGAAATGGTAGAAACTAAAGCAAAATTAGAAAAATTAGGTCATGAAGTGGGTTTACCTTTTGAAACTGAAATTCATTTAGAAAAACCAGATTTTGTAGATAGTCTTTCTGAAAATTTACAGTATTGTATAGATAAGAATGTTTTAAGAAAATCTTTTGATTTTATAGCTAGTGCAGATGCAGTCGTAGTCTTAAATCATCCACGAAAAGGTATAAATGGATATATTGGAACATCCACTCTAATGGAAATAGCTATAGCATATTATTTTAAGAAAAAAATATTTTTAATGTTTCCCATTCCACATTTTGAAGATGTTCGTTGGGCTCATGAAATTACCATCATGCAACCAAAAATTATAAATGGAGATTTAAAATTAGTTAAATAATATGAAAATTGGGTTTTTAGGTTTAGGAAAAATGGGACAAAGAATGGTTGAAAAATTGATTCTCGATAGACATGAAGTGATAGCATGGAATCGGACATTTGAAATTGCAGAAAAATTTCAAAAAGAGTTAAAAGTTAAGAATTATGAATTAAAAATAGCCAGGACAATTGAAAATCTTATTGAAAGTATTAATACTTCCCCTCGAATCATTTGGTTAATGCTGCCAGCAGGAGAGACTACAAAATCGATACTCAATGAATTGACTCCATTTTTAAAAGCAGGAGATATCATTATTAATGGTGCGAATGAAAATCCTAAAAATAGCCAAATGTTAAATGACCAATTACAAAGGCTAAATATAAAATATTTAGGAATTGGAGTTAGCGGAGGAGTTAATGGTTTAGAAAACGGTTTTTCTTTAATGGCAGGAGGAGACAAAGAAGCATATGAAATAGTGACTCCGATTTTAAAATCTTTATCTAAACCAAATGCAGCTTTTGATTATTTTGGAGAAAGTGGAGCAGGGCATTTTATAAAAATGGTTCATAACGGTATAGAATATGGCATGATGCAGAGTATAGCCGAAGGCTTAGCAGTTGTAGAAAAATCAGAATATAAGTTTGACTTAGCTAAAATAGCTAAACTTTGGCAAAAAGGGACGATTATCTCTAGTTTCTTAATAGATTTAATTGCCCAACAGCTACAAAAAGATAAAACTTTAGGAAAATTTGAGGGACCAGTTTCCGAGTCGGGAGAAGCTAAGTGGACTATTAAGCAAGCTCATGAAGAAAGAATTGATATAGCCGTTATTGAACAATCATTAAATTATCGATTGGAAACCCAAAAAGATACAACTAAACAGAAAAATTTTACCACCCGCGTCTTAAATGCTCTCCGATTTGCTTTTGGGGGACATCAGGTGAAGCTTCACTAGCTCTTAAGATTTTTTGTTGTTCTTTAATCCGTCTCAAAGTTTCTTCGTTTATACCCAAATCTAGTTCCGGATTATTGAATTCAAAAGAAGCGAAATTTTCTAAACCTATTTTAACTTCTCGACTTAATTTCTTAATACGTTTTAAGGTATCCAGACCACCACTAAATAATGTGTCTACTATAGCGGCTTGGACAAAAGCTCTCTGCTGATTTATTAGATGTCTTTCTCCAGCTATCTTGTCTGCTTGTTTTCTATCTGAAGGTTTTTGATGAATTGATCCACGTAATTTTAACTCAATTGAATGGGGACGCTGATATTCAATGAAATTAGGACTTTCTAAAGGTTCCATAAATGCATTTATCAAATTTCTAGTTAAGATAATTCTTTCCCTTTGCTGCGGAGGTAAACTATCAATATTGATATCACGAAAAGTATTAAATGTACTAATTGCTTGACGAAGGACTTGTAAGCTATCTTCATAAGTCCTTTTATCTAATTCTCCTCTGGCTGCTTTATATATATTCACCTCATGTCTTTGAAAATTAAAGATACTTTTTTGCTCCATATTATTAGGAAAAAGTTCGGAAATCACTTTTATCAATTATATTAAATATGTAGTCTTATTTTCAACACTTATTTACATATTTATTACGTATTTTTAACTGTTTTTGTACAAACAACTGTTATAATAAATTATGCCAACTACAGAAGAATTATTACCTTGGGTAAGAGATAATAGTGAAGGCAATGGGCTTTATTGGATTAAAAAAGGCAATGAATTAATCTTCACTAAAGATAATGAAAATACTTTAACAGATGAACAAATTATTTCAGTTATAAATACTAGTGTAATTAGACCTAATCATAGACGACGTTCCTTAAGACAATCTTTAAGTCAGTTTCCTAGGCCAGATCTAACCAGATTACCAACTACTCCCTACAATTCAGGCGTATCCTTTCCTATAGATAGAAGAAAGTTAAAACAAGAAGCTGTGTAAAGTAGATTTTGATCGCTTTTGTTATATTGACAAGCAACCAAAAATATTCTAATTTAGATTAAAGAATGAAAATTTTAATTAAAAAGATCCGCCAGCTGGCGGATGACATAATCCAAAAATAATTTTAAGAGCCGAAAGGCTCTTTTTTTTAGGCAAAAAACTATGAATAAATTAACTATAAATTCAGAGAATCACAAAACAGAAATTTCATTTAATGATCACTTCGCTAATTTAGTTAAAATAAATAAAAGCTTAGGAAATGGAGCTAGGGAAGCATATGTTAAAAGAGGAAATATTTATGTAGATGTGCCAGAAATAGTAGGAATTACAGGCGCGTGTGAAAATGTAGATACACTTTTTAAAGTCGGAAATAGACTGCATATTCCACTTTTCTTTTCGCAAACAGGACAATTAGCTCTAGAACAAGCGCTACAATCTTTCTCATCAGTTTGGACTATCATCCATTCAGGGAGAGATGAAGAAATAGAAGATGCCAGACACTTAAGACAATTCAGACTTACGGAAGAAGAATTTGATGCTACCACAGTTGGGATGAGTCGGGAACAATATGATGAAGATAAAATGTATGAAATGCTCCTTGAGAATATCCAAAAAACTATTCAAAGTATGGTGAAGCATATTTTAGAAGATAATGGTGAAATATTGAAAAAGGTCTATAAACGAAATATTGCTTTGCTAGATTTTGCCACCAAGAATGATTTCTTAAGAATTTCATATGAAGATGCAATTAGTTTACTAAATAAAAACGGTTTTGAGAGAGTAAAATTCGGTGATGATCTGAAATCCGATCATGAGGCTAAAATTGTAGAGCTTTTAAATAAAAAAAATAAAACTGAACTGCCAGTTTTTATCATGAAGTACCCGAAAGAAATTAAATTCTTTAATATGAAAGTATCTGCTGCCGATCCTCGCGTTTGCCTTTCAGCCGATTTAATTTTCCCTTATGCAGGTGAAGGAACTGGATCAGCAGTACGGGAACATGAGTTTGAGCGTTTAAATGAAAGATTAATTACCTCTACTATGTATAAACTTCATGTCGAACGAGGTGGAAAATATGAAGATTTTAAATGGTATTTAGATATCATGAAAACAGAAAGTACGCAACCTCACGCAGGTTATGGAATAGGGAATGATCGCGTCATGCAATATGTATTTGGTGAATTTGATATCAGAAATGTTTCAGTTTTTTCACTATTAAATCGTCAAACAGGTGATTGGGATAAGAAAAGATATGGCCAAGCAGGTTTTATTCAAAAGAAGAAAAAACATGTTTTTTTATCTATCGGGCAAATGAAAAATAAAAAAGCGCTTTTGCCAATTATTAAAAAAGCTTCACATGATGATCTAGTGTTTTATACTACAGAAAATACATATAATTTCTTAAAAGAAAATAGAGTGATGACTTCTATGGTTTATAAAATTTCAGACATTATTAAAACTCCCAATGTTTCAGATTTGCTACAACGTCATGTTTTCGATACTATAATCTGTATCCCAACTAATCCAGATCGTAATAAAAGTGAGATGAGTGATGGTAAGATCATCAGGCGTGCAGCTGTACAACTTGGCCTAACTCCAATTACGTCAGTAGACGTAGCTGAAATGGTACTGGAAAATTTAGGGAAGAATGAGTAAATGTCAGAAACACTTGAATCTAATCTGCTGAAAAAATATCGATATTTATTACATCCGGGTTTCTCAACTCCAGTTTCAAAATGGACCTATGATGTTACTAAATCTTATGACTGGAATTATGAACATGGACCTAATTTTAATGGAATATTCCCCCAAAGGAATATTAAACCAAGTAAGAAATTTTTAAATTTTAATGTTAATTCTTTATTCGGAGTGCCGGCAGGGCCGCTTTTTAATAGCAGTTGGGTAGAGCTTTATTCTAAATTAGGTTTTGATATTTTAACATATAAAACAGTTAGAACCCGTAGTTATGTAGCTTATCCTAAACCCCATATGATTTTTCTGGATAAAAAAGATAGAGAATATATTGGTAAAGCTTATTCGTCTAAATATGACCCAGTTAGCATGACAAATTCTTTTGGTATTCCATCTAAAGATCCAGATGTTTGGCAAGAAGATATTGTTCGCAGTTTAAAGCTTTTAAAAAAAGGACAACTTTTAATCATAGGAATTTTAGCTACACAAGAAGATGCTAAAAATGAAGAAGAATTTATTCAGGATTATGTAAAATGTGCTGTGCTAGTTACTGAGACTAAAGCTCCCGTTATTGAAGTAAATCTTTCATGTCCTAATTTACACGCTTCTGAAATAGTCTGTTACGATAGTAATTTGTCTGCCAGAATTTGCGAGGGGATAAAAAATGCTATCGGAGATATACCACTACTGGCGAAAATTTGTTATTTTGAAAATAAAGAAAAACTAAAAGAGTTTGTATTAAAAACACATGAATTTGTAGAAGGATATACTGCTATTAATACCTTACGGACAGATTTAATTGATAAACAATATAAAACTCTCGCGATGCGTTCACTTACATCTGCTGGTATGTGTGGCGCATTGCTTCGACCTTATGGATTAAGTATGGTAGAAGAATTAGATAAATTACGTAAAGAATTAAATGTAAAATATTCGATTATCGGTGTAGGTGGAGTTACTACGCCCGAAGATTATGAATTATATATGCAAGCAGGCGCAGACGCTGTTCAAAGTGGAACTGGTGCGATGATGGATCCATATTTAGCATATAAAATCTATAAAAAAGAATCACAGGAAAAGGCCACTTATAAACTAGTTAAATCTTTTGGAGCTGAAAATTTCGAAAATCTAACTCAGCTTCATAGTTTAAACCAATTAAAAAATATTTATATGGATTTTCTTTTTGATCCTAAAGATCATGACAATATTCTTCAAATTTCAAATAAACCATATGAGCTAAAACATGGTGAAAGAGGCAGAAAAACTTCGCATATTTATCTTAATCATAGGAAAAAATTATTTACAGATCTTTGGGATAGAAAATTATTAGCAAAAGTTGTAGATAAATTGATTAGAACAAAATTAAAAGATGCTAAAAATGGTTATGGTGTTATAGCCACTACTACTTCTGCCAGTCCTGAGTTAACAGCACAGTTATTTGAAGATTTTAAAGATATAAAACGTTTGGTAATTTTAAATGATGAGGTTATTAGAAAAGAAAAGGGAACGCATTCTAAAATATATGGACAGCTTGATCCTAAAATTCCTTGGATTATTTTTGATGATGTTTTCACCACTGGAAATACTTTTAAAGAAACACTTAGAATCCTGAAAAAAGGGAAAATTGATTTGAAAAGTATTAATATAGTAGTTTTAACTTTAAGAGGTGAGGAAAATTTAAAAATTTTTGAAAAAGAAACTAAAAAGAAGTTAATTTATTTAACTACACTTAATGAAATTCTAAAATTTCATTTTAAGGATTTATCAAATGAAGAAAAAAGTTTAATATTAAATGAGAGAAAAGAACTTAAAGATTAAGATGAATTTTATTGAAAAATTAGACAATGCTATTGAAAAAAATAATTCGTTGCTTTGTGTAGGTTTAGATCCAGTCATGGAAAAATTACCTGAAGAATTTAAAAATCAGGAATTTCCTTTTTTCGAATTTAATAAATGGATTATTGATCAAACTGCTGATTTAATTTCCTCGTATAAACCCAATTCTGCTTTTTATGAAGCCGAAGGAGCTTTTGGTATAGAACAACTGAAAATGACTTGTGATTATTTGCTTGAAAAATTCACCGAGATTCCGATTATTTTAGATGCGAAAAGAGGAGACCTAGAGAACACAAATAAAGGGTACGTAAAATTCGCCTTTGATTATCTAAATATAGATGCTATAACTCTTCAACCATATTTGGGTCAGGAAGCGTTAGCACCTTTTTTAGATAGAGTCGATAGAGGGTGTATTA
>PJMG01000006.1 GCA_003173895.1 Candidatus Levyibacteriota bacterium
AAAAAATACTTGATATAAAAATCGCAATAAATAGAAAAGCCCCGTTTTGTATTTCAAATTTTCTCTGATATAAAAATATTAAAAACAAAATTCCTAAAATAAAAAGTGCACGAATCCCTAAAAAATTAAAAGATAAACTATCGATCATAATTCCAGTTAAAAATCCACAAATTAAAATAAAATTTTTATTAAAAAATAAAATACCTATAATTAAAATTAAGATAAAAAAGGAAATATTGGGAAGATTAATTGTTAGTAATATTGCTACTAATAAAAATATTAAAAAGAAAAAATAAGACATAAAACTTCTTAAATTTAACGTCAAGTTTCACTTGACTCGCGACGACAAAAAATTATTCAATAAACACCACACTTAAATTTTTATAATTATATAAAGGTACTATGACTGCTTTTTGAAAAAGTGAGCTAGGATCTTTTTGTACAGATAAAATTTTACCAATAACTAAATTAGGTAAAATATTACTATTTTCATTCTCTGAAGGCGCAGTTTCTACTAAATCCCCCACTTTTAGATGATCTGAAGTTAAAACATTATCTAAAATTATTTCTCCACTTTCATTTTTAACTATACCAAAAGCACTAGTATTTTCATCTTGTGCTGCTAGTGAAAAATTTCCACTAAAAAGTGTAAAAACTTTAGAAAAATTATTACTGACATTTTCAGTTAAACCAATAAAATTATTTTGAAAAACTACTACTGAGTTTTTATTAACTCCACTTTTACTACCCTGATCTATAATTAAATAGGAAATATTTTCATTCTCAAAATTATCAGGGAAACCGATTATTTTAGCAGGTATCAAATTTTCTGACTCAGGATAGGAAGTTTTAAATTGATCACGCAGCGCTTGATTTTCGTTTTTTAAATTTTGATAATCATTAACTTCTGTTTCTAATTTAGCATTTTGTAATTTTAACGAATCAATTTCAGAATTAGTGCTTTGTTTATGTGGGAAAATATTTAACGTAGAGAAAAAAGTTCGTTGAAAAAAATTACTAATCGGTTTTAATAATTGTCTTTGGGATAGAAAAATAAAAAAAACAGCTAAGATAAAAAGTAAAATAAAAACCTTAAAGAAGTTCCCTCGATCAGTTCCCATTCAATTTTAAACCAATCCTCCCGTTACCTTAACTCTGTTAAGTAAATTTTCATCTTCCAAAACTCTAGCCGCTCCACGAACCACTGTGGTTAATGGATCTTCTGCTTTAATAACTGGCATATGTGTACGTTCTATAATTAATTCATCCAAACCTTTTAAGAGCGCTCCGCCTCCTGTTAATAAAATTCCATGCTCTAAAATATCACTGGTTAATTCTGGAGGACTGTCTTGAGCTACTTGAGTTATAGCATCCACTATTTCACCTATTACATTAGATAGTGCTTCTCTAACTTCTACATCTGAAATTTTTAAACTTTTCGGTAGTCCCGTCTCTATATCCCGCCCTCTGATAATCGCGATTTTCTGCTCAGATTCTTCAAAATTTAACTCTCCTTCAGAGTTATCAATATTTTCTTTCTTTTTTTCATTTTTATGTTTGGTCTCTTTCCCCTTTACCCTTAACGCTTTACCCTCATATGCTGTCCCAATTTTTATTTTTAACTCTTCAGCCGTTTTTTCTCCGATTAAAAGTCCATGACGAAGGCGAATATAATTAATAATTGCTTGATCCATATCATCTCCTGCAGTTCTGAGCGACTTAGAGACTACAATCCCGCCAAGTGAAATAACTGCTATCTCTGTAGTTCCACCGCCTATATCTACTACCATTACTCCCGTTGGAGCAAAAACTGACACGCCGGCACCTATAGCTGATGCCATAGGTTCTTCTATCAGATATGCTTTACCTGCTCCAGCCTGAAGTGCAGCTTCCCATACAGCGCGTCGCTCTACTTCCGTAACTGATGATGGTATACCAATAACGACTTTAGGACGTAAAATAAATTTAGAAATCAAAGAACTATTTTGTGAAACTTCTTTAATATAATATGAAATCATAGCTGTAGTAGCATCAAAATCTGCTATCACTCCACCTTTTAACGGCCTAACAGTTTCTATCGTATTAGGTGTTTTACCTAACATTTTCTTAGCTTCACTACCAATAGCTAGAACTTCTTTGGTTTTTTTATGACGAGCTACTATGGATGGTTCACGTATAGCAATACCTTTCCCTTTAACATAAATTAAAGTATTGGCTGTCCCTAGATCTATTCCAATGTCATAAGAAAATGGAGAAAAAAAGCGGCTTAGATTATCAAATATACTCATTAGGCAATGATAACACTTATACTAAGCTCCTTTCAATAAATGAATGAAGGGTTTATGAATCTTTAGCGTATGCTCCGGCTTGCATTATTTTTATGATAAATGGTTCTAATCTTTTTCTATGTTCGGCGAGTCTTAAACGCATTGCAGGATTATCTTGTTGCATTCTAGCCAGCATAGTAGCAAATAATGGACCAAATTTTTCTTCTACTATCTTACCTACCATGGAACTAAATGCTTTAACTTCTAGGACATCACCAATATTCCAACCAAAACAAATAAGAGTACTAAATAAATCTTTTTTTTCCTCATCTCTCTGATTTTTCATGTAAGGATTAAACACTTTCTCTGCTGATCCACTATTTATTATGGGTGCTATAAGTTTTTCTAACCAATCAGGTCCTAACTTGAGTGCTAGTTGTCCTTCTATTTGTCGCCTTTCTAAATCAAATCGAGACTTTGCTGCTTCTTTTTCTTCTTTTACTACTGCAATTGCATTATTTATTACTAGAAAATCTTGGGCGAAAGTATTGGGATATGTTCCTAATTCACTATTAACGAATAAAACTCTTTGCTCACTTGATTTTTGAGCTATACGCAGTGCCTCACGAATTACAGGAGTTAATTCTGATTGCATAAATTTATGAAAATTAAACCGGAAGAATTATATCATGAATGAGGAAAAAATTAAAGATAATCGATTGCGTTTTTTAAAAATATTACTATTGGACGACCATCTATATTAGATATAGTTTCAAATGCCCCTTCAGGTATAGGTCCCTTTAAACTATCAGGTAAAACAAGTACTGCCATTACTATTTCTTTACCATTATACATTCCTGTAGATACGGAATCATCAACGTCTTCAATAGCATATTCTAAAACTTCTGAAATAGCGGTTTCAGAATCTATATCTGGATTTACTTCACCTGCACCTATTTTTACATTCCCTATCTGCTGTTCTCCAGCTTTATATTTAGATTTTGCTAGAGTATTCCAACCAGCAGTAATAACTATGTCTCTGCCCATTACCACGATACCATTTAAACCACCTTGAATTTCTTCACCAATTTTATCAGCAATTTGTACTAATCTTTTTCCTACTTGGTCATAAGAAACACCTTCTCCTTCTTTAAAACCTAACCATTCTAAATCTGGAGTAGGTTTAATAACTTTTAATTCTGGAAGTACCAATCTTTTAGATATTTGAGGCTCAACTAAAGGAGCGATTGCAGGAGTTTCAGGCGTTGCTGTTGCTACCGCTACTCTTGTTTGTCTTTGTCCTTGATGTTCAATTTCAAGTGCCATATTTTTGTCTGAGTTATGTTACAAAAATGTAATATTTTTGTAATAAAAATAAAATATACACCTATGCTGCTTAGTTGTCAACACCCATTTTAGGTTGCAATATTACATTCAAATGCTATAATATAGGCTCTTATGAGCTTAGAGATGTTGATTCCTAGACAAAATATAGATGATCCCACTATAAGTGGCTTTTCGTCTCCCGAAAAACTTCCAGAGGGCGTTCAACAAACTCTTAATATCCGTGCCCTAACCAGGCAAATAGCAAAAGAAAGAGAAATTAATCTAAGGGGAGGCATGTTACAACAAATTAATGAATTAGCACAAAAAGCACAAGAATATTTATCTAAAGATCAGTTAGGAAATAAATATTTCTGTGAAGGACTTGCTTCAGTTATAAAACAAACTCTTTATGTTCAAAGTAAAGTAGAAAACTCTCATTCCTTAAAAGAATTTTCAATAGCAGATAATTTAGAGAATTTAATTAATGCTTATACCATAGAATATAACCAAACATTACAAAATGCTCAAGCTACTAATATTTTTACTACTACACAATGCCTTATAGTGGCAGAATATGGAGCTTTATATCATGGACCAAAGTTTCTAGATGAATTATTAAAATCTGAAGGTGCTAAAGATCTTATTTATTCTGATGCTGTTTTCTTTTCTATTGCCCACTGGGTTTCTGATCCTACAACTGCTTTATTAAAATTAAATCAAAAAATGCATGAATTAAGAAATAGTTATCCTCAAGCTAGCTCTAGAGCTTTATTCGATGCTGCGCGACAACCAAATCGTGCAGAACAAATACTGAATAATTTAATTATTGATGTATATGCAAAACAATTTAAATTGGATTTATATATAGTAAAAGATGCTTTTAAAGCTATGCCTACAGAGGCAGCTATAACGTTCTTAAAAGAATTTAATGAGAGTATTAAATCTTTAAAGACTCTTTATCCTGGTTATGATGAATATATATATAGAAAAATTTTGTCAAAATATAGAGAGAATGTTCAGAAAGTGTTACAAAACTTACCCACGCAGATCATAAAATTATTAGCTATTTCTAAATATAAGGGACTTTCTAAAGAACTCTTAATTGCTGCTATAGCATATAACTATAATAATCCTCAACAATTTCTTGACAACTATCTAGAAAAACACCCTATACGTCAAGAAGAAATAAGTAAAATGCCTACTTTAATTAAATCTATTATCTTAAAAGAACTTCTTACAGTATCGGAAATAGAATCTTCAGAACTCATAGCTCAAATTTTAACGGAATTAAAAAGGCATAATATTTTTGACCCTGAACAATACAATCATAAAATTAGTAACTATTTAAATAATCTTTATCAAAATGGTGTTATCGGTGTTAGACATATACGTCAAAATTTAAATATTTATTTTTTACCTAAAGAAAATGAGCTAATTGCAAAAGAAGAATTAATTGAAACTTCAGAATTTCCTACAGAACTTATTACAGAGAATACAGAAAATTCAGAAGAAGTAGAAATGGTAAGTTCAGAAGAAGCTGAAGATATGTTTAAAAATGATCCTAGTCTGCAGGATGTTAGTGACTCTGAAACTATGTATATACGAGAAGCTACTAAATTGCCACTTTTAAATCATTCTCAAGAAATAGAATTAGCTAAAAGAATAGAAAAAGGAGATAAAGAAGCGAGAGAATTATTCATAAAAGCAAATATGCGCCTCGTTATCTCTATAGCTAAAAAATATAGAGGAAGACATTTATCGTTTCTAGATCTCATTCAAGAAGGTAATATAGGATTAATAGAAGCAGTTGAGACCTATGACTGGAGACGAGGTTCTAGATTCTCTACGCACGCTACTTGGCTTATTAGACGAGATATTCTATCTGCTTTAAATGATAAATCGAGAATCATACGTATACCAACACATATGATTACTAAAATTAATCGTGTAAATAGAGAACGTAATAGATTAACTCAAGAATTGGGTCATGAACCATCAAATGAGGAATTATCTAAGGAATTAGGCATAACATTAGATGCTTTAAACGAAATTGAAGAAGCACAGATTCAAATGTATTCTCTTGATGCTCCTTTAGATGACGAGCCAGATAATTCATTAGGTGATTTTGTAGAAGATGAAAGAGATGATTATGAAAATGTAGAGACAGATGATATTTCTATGACCATACAAGAAGCATTAGCTATTCTTACAGAGCGAGAGAAACAAGTTATTATATATAGATTTTATCATAGTAAAAGTTTAATAGAAACAGGAAGAGAATTAGGTGTTGGTCGAGAAAGAGTTAGACAAATAGAAACTACAGCTATAAATAAACTTAGATCCCCTAAAGCAATACGTATTTTACAAGAAGCTCGCTAACTTTTCCCTTGCTCCCCTACTTTTCATATGTTAGTCTAGATAAATAGTATGCTTTCATTTTTAAATCGCGCTATTAGATATCTTTTTTACGCACTTTTCTTTTTAATACCACTAACATTTTGGGGCTCTACATCAGAACTTTTTGAGTTTAATAAAATGTGGCTGACTTTTATCATCACTATTCTTATAGCAGCCTGCTGGATTTCTAAAATGATCATTACTAAGAAATTTATCTTTAAAAGAACTCCACTAGATATTCCTATCGGTCTTTTTCTACTTTCCCAAATCATCTCTACTATCTTTACTCTAGACCATCATGTTTCACTTTGGGGTTATTATGGCCGTTGGAACGGCGGATTGTTATCAATTATCTCTTATATCTTTTTATATTATGCCCTGGTTAGTAATATATTGAATGACAAGCAAGGGGTGGTGAACCTGGAAGGGATCCCGATGGCGCGCAACGATTTAATTACGAAGCAATTACCTAGTGAGCACCAGCGGGAGGGAAAGGTTCGACAGGACCCCGCATTAGCAGGACCCGCGTTCTTAAATCAACCTTTTGTCTTTAACATCCTAAAAATTTCTCTTCTTTCAGGCTTTATCGTCTGCCTTTGGGGTCTTCCAGGACATTTCGGTTACGATCCTACTTGTTTATTGTTCCGTGGCCATTTGGATGTTTCCTGTTGGACCGCTGATTTTCAACCTAAAATTAGAATTTTCTCTACTCTTGGCCAACCCGATTGGCTCGCTGCCTATTTAGCTATTCTTATTCCAATCTCTTTATTTTTCGCACTTTCAAATGCTTATTCATTTTTCACCCGCGATAAAAGATTAAAAATAAATTATCAACCTCTACTCTATTCTCTTGGCTATTCGCTCTTAACCATGTGTTACTTCATAGCATCTATCTATACTCAATCTAAAAGCGGCTTTATAGGCATTATTTTAGAACTAGTCATTTTCTGGTTAATAATTTTAATTAAGCAAAATAAAGATAAACTGTTCTTTAAATTATTTGTAATTTGTTTCTTTACCATTGGTATTATTGTTTTCTTAGTTGGTTCTCCATTCGCTCAAATTAATAAATTTACTTTTCCTAGCTTACAGAATATTTTTAGTTCTAAGTCAACATCTACCACTCATCCATCAACTGGTGGAACACAACCAATTGCTGCTCCCGCTGGCGAGCTCGGCGGAACAGACAGTGGAAAGATCAGACTTTTCGTTTGGGAAGGAGCCGTAAAAGCTTGGCTAGCTCATCCTATTTTCGGTACAGGAGTGGAAACATTCGCCTTCGCATACTATTTATATAGACCAGCCGGACATAATCTAACTTCTGAATGGGATTACCTTTATAATAAAGCTCATAATGAATATCTCAACTATCTCGCCACCACTGGAGCCTTCGGCCTTTTAACTTACTTATCAATCCTGAGTATCTTTATTTTTTTAATCTTAAAACAAATCTTTAGAAACAAGTCCATTATTGTCATTCCCGCGAAGGCGGGAATCTATGCAGAGGGATCCCCGATCAGGTCGGGGATGACAAAAGAAACTCTACTTATAGCATTACTATCTTCCTATACCGGTATTCTCATCACTAACTTTTTTGGTTTTTCAGTAGTTATAGTTAATATTTATCTATTTCTAATCCCCGCTTTGTTTTTTCTATTTATTAAGCAAGCGGATTTTAATACAGATTCCCAACAACTAGGCAAACCTTTAGCTCTTTCTTCAGGACAAATTTTCGCTATGATTATAACTTTCTTAATTGGTCTTTATCTTATTATTGTGTTGATAAATTATTGGACTGCGGATCAGGACTATGCTTATGGTCAGGGCTTAGATCATCTCAGCCTTTTTGATAAAGCTTATCCTTACCTAAAAAGTGCTGCTGATAAGAGACCTAGTGAACCTGTATTTAAAGACGAACTTTCTGTAGCTGAAGGCAGTTTAGCCTTAGCCGAAGCCCAAAATAATAATCTAAATCTAGCGAATACTTTTGCTGAGAATGCTATTAACACCAGTGATGAACTAATCACTAACTATCCTAATGACATCATTTTTTGGAAAAGCAGAATTAGAATTTTCTACGCATTATCTGAAGTGGATAAAAAATATTTAGCTTATGCCTTACAAGCTGCCCAAGAAGCTAATAAATTAGCTCCTACAGATGCTAAAGTCTCATATAATTTAGGCGTATTATATGCCCAAAACGGCGATTTAGATAAAGCTATTTCTACTCTTAAACAGACTATCGCACTAAAAAAAGACTATTCTGATGCATATTTTGCTTTAGGTTTAGTTTATAGAACCAAAGCATTGGATAAGAATGGAAAATTGATAGATAAGGAAGCAGAAGCCAATGCTGTTTATTATATGAAGTATATTTTAAACAACTTTGATCCAAATAATGCTGACGTTATAAAAAACCTCCAAAGTTGGGGCGAGCTGTAATTTATCATAGTTTATAGTATATAGTTCACTGTAAACCATATACTATAAATAAGCAGAAGAATAAATTTGGGCTAATCTTACCTTGACAAAAGATGATCTATTGTACATAATGTACTTACAAAGGCTCTGTTTTCGAATTGTCACCGTATGGTGCGCGTTCCAGGCTTACGTTTGGATAGAAAGCAGAGTCGTTTTTTATTTAAATTCCCAAATGTCTTCTATATGTTTCTTACCTAACATATCAAGATAACTTTTATCTTTCTTTGTATAATTAGCATAAATACTTCCAGCAACCATATCCGCAAGCTGAATAAGTGTATTTTCCTTAGAGTCAACAAATTTGAGATCTATAAATATTTTTTTGCTTCTGTTATTTAATTCACGGCTTAAGTACACTCGAAGTTGATCTCTTAATGATTTTTCTCCTCGTTTATCAAAACGTAACTTGGCACCTTTAATATGCTCACTGTTTAGTAATACCTGCATGATTACGTAATTATAAAAATTTTCTTTATCATTTCTGAGTCTAGGACTGTAAATTATTTTCTTATCAACCACAATAGCTCTTACTTTAAAATCAAATGGTTGAACTGTAGTCATGAATGCAGTCTTAAATCTTTTGTCTGTCTTATTAAATTTGAATTCGTATAAGTCTGATACCTTAAGTCTTCTCCGTAGTTCCTTTATTGCTAATGAAGTTTTTTCTGCTTCTAAATTATCAATAAAAATTACCATTGAAATAATAAATACAGTACTTGAACCTTTTTGAAGCCGGAAACCTGGATCTCCAGAATCATCTATAAAAATAAGCATAATAGATATTAGTATACTACTTCGATCTTAATTAGTATTATTTAATTTTTAATTATAGGGTTTAGAAAAATTGTCTTTTATCAGACAAGAATTATTATCTGATACCCCATAGTTTTAACACAAACAACGGTTATCGAATAGACATTTGTTAAGCTCCAAACACTATATTTAACCCCATAATGTGTTTATAAAATAACAGCCCAATTTTATTATAGGCTTGACGGATGATATGTTTTGATCTATACTTTTCATGAAAAATGGGAGTTGAATCAAATATTAATCCATCCCCTACAGAAAACCATTCAAGTAAACCAAATAGAAGATTGCGTTTACCTACACCAATAGCTAGAACCTTAACTAAAGCAGCTTTATATGGTACACTTCTTCCAAATCTAATTGCCCCGTTAAAAGGATTAACTCCTAATATTAATACACAAAATTTCTTTTCAGGTAATACTACTAGCTTATCACTTCAAGATGCAGAATCTCTAGGTATTATAGATTCCAAATCAGCTCTAGCTTCAAATCCTGAATTTATTAAAGAACTTAATGATACCATTACAATTACGGCTCCCGACACACATATTGAAGTAGATAATAATCAAGTATTTTTAGTTCAAAATGGACAAAAGGTGGGATTAATTGAAGAACATAAATTTTCACACCCAGATGAACAATCAGCTGTCTTAGATATTTTTCAAGTACATACTGATCAAAACGGTGATGTAACTATTACTGGTGCAGCAGCTATGGTTCACGTCACAGAAGATGATTTCCCTGTTGCGCTTGCTGCACAAAATTTTGATTTGCAAAATGTAGGAGGTATTAGTGTTCGTGATATCACTATAAGTACAAATTTTGATTGGAATCAACCATTTACTACAAATGGTCAAGAACATGTACTCCGAATTAATGATACAAACGCTTATCAAGACTTTCTTGGGAAAATTAAATATGATAATACTTCCCAAAAACTACAATCAGTATTGGTTGGTTATGATAATAACGTAAATGAGGTTATTTTTGCATGCAACGATGGTACAGCAATAGATTTTAATAAACCAGTTACTATTTATACTAATGATAAAACTTCGTATATAACGGTAATAAGTGGTGCAGAAGCACAAAAATTGCTGTCTGGTAAAAATGTCATTATCGGAGCAATCGTTGTTAATAAGGATTCCAATACTTTTGATAGTCTTGCAGTTATTCAAGAGGGTCGTAATTCTAATGTAGGATATATCCTAGATGGAAAACCACAACATTTTGGGATAATAGATCCAAACGTTCTTAATGCTTTAAAATTACCCTATCCAGTTTCTACTATTAAACTTGATTTAAATAACGCATATATAAAAGATGGTAAACGAATAATACCAATAGCTGATAGTCCCTACTTTATAGCTGTACCACAAGAATATAAAGTAATATGGACTGATACTGGTGATTTAATTCTTATCGCTACTAATGGTGCTCAAAACATTTTTTTCAATATGACTTTGGATAATAAACAATTAGATCTAGAATATTCAAATCCAGATACAGACTTAGGTATAGATTTTTTACCTCTAGGTAGTACTGGTACAGGTGGAATTATAATAAAAAGTGACACATTGCCAAATACTTTTTTCATTAGAGATTTAGCTAGACCATCTCGAGTCACACCTTCAGGAACAACAAATAGTCAAAGTGAAAATTTACCCATCATTATAGGAGGATTAGGTTTAGGAGGATTAGGTTTAGAAGAAGTAATTAGACGCTATGTACACCGAAGAAGTAGAAAAAGTATTTTAAGAAAGCATGGTTAAATAGAAAAAATTCAATTTTTATACCTTATAAGTACTCCTTGACTTTCTCTGAAAAAAAATTATAAGCTAAATAATAGCTAATGAAAAAGAGTAAAAAGCGGGTAAATAAAAAAAATCTTTTATACAAACATCGTCATCATTTTATATCCATATCTCTACTTGTTTTAGCTTTAGTTTTAATGATTTTTCCACGTTTAAATATTACGAATAGCGCTACAGCAAATAATCCAACTATTAGACAACCTTTAGTGTCTGGAAAATGTGATGGTATCCATGCTACACAGTCTTTTGCTTGGAATCCTACATTATCTGGTAAATATATAGTAGTTTATGGCGTTGGAAGTAATTTTAGCTGGATTAGAACTACAGCAACTTCCGCTACTGCTACTGTATCTACCGTTTGTTCTCCAGAAAGTAGTTGTTATGGTAAAACAGGATTCGTAAAAATTGCTAATGATGATGGAAAAGGTAACTATGGTACTGTTATACATTTTACTGTGGCTAAATGTGTGAATAGACAACCTATTACTTCCTCAAATGATTGTAAATTACATCCTGGAGGAATTTGTGTAGCTCTTAAAAATCCAAATGGTACATGGAAATATCATAGCTGTGCTCAAGCAGGACATCCGGGATATAATGTAGATCCAGGAGATCCATTCTGTGATGGAGATTTTAATCATTATTGTTGCTTTCCATCAACTTCCTCTACCCCTAAACCTACAGCAACTCCTACACCATTTCATAAATATGTCCCAATAGGACCTGGCACTCTTAGAACACTCTAGAATATTTGTGTAGTTATCCTATATAACAGCTTTTTATTGACAATCAATCTAAAAATTAGCTAGCATGATAGTATGGTAGAAAATGCTGCCCAATCAGTTTATATTCAACCAGAAAAAAACACTACTAGTAAAATTAAAATTATTTTACTCATATCCTTCATACTTTTAATGTGCCTATCAATTATTGCTATTTTGTTCTTTATCCACCCTAAGCAGAATACACTCAATACAATAACTAACCAATCACCAAATTCATCAAAAGATCCTACCCAGCAAATAAACCTATCTATGCATCAATACCTCACTCAGTGGGTAAATGCACCATATATACCATCTGATACACAATCAAATCTAGTCAAAAATAATAACACCTACTCACTTATGTGGCGACGAATAAGTGATATTATCTTAGGAAGACTTATTTTTACTCTTTATTCAAATAATACATTTGACGCTCAACTAAGTATACATTCTAGTAAGAAAATTGATGTGCTCAATGCTCAACTTGCAAATAGTATAAGTAATATTTACTTTAATCTCAAATCTCCTGTATCATGGAATTGTGGAGAAAATACAACAATGGAATTATGTACAAGTTTACTAAAAGAGAATAATGTTCCTTATGAACTTACAGTATATAAATTGCAAGCATTGCAAAATGATGAATTAATTGTGTTATGTTCTCTTTCCGAACAAAATCCATTATATGGAACAAAATATTTTTGTTTAGAGAATGATGAAAAACAAATACTTAAATAATAAATTGGTTTTTATATTAGGTGTATGCTTTCTGCTTATATGCATGTTTGTGGCTATACCAAAAAAAGCGCAGGCACAACCTGCATGTAATTATGGGTTAGGTGGAAGCTGTGAGGTCACATGTCCGAATGGTACAGGTTCGGCAGGGATTCAAGATTGTCCTCAGATTGGCGGAGGAATCAGCGAACAATGTTGTGTTGCTTTTCAATATGATTGTGATAGTGGTACAGGACCAGGGTATTGTAATAGTCCTAATCAACAGTGTATCCTTACAAATGGATATTTCTATTCTTGTCAAACAACTTGTAACGGTACTTGCTTTTCTGGAAATGGATGTCCAGGAGGATATTCTCAATCAGGTTCTTGTGCTCTACGCACAAGTCAAAATTCACCTTTAATACAACGCACTTGTTGTGTAGCTAATGGTGGTGGACCAACTCCCCCTCCTACTTGTAATGGGCAAACGGTTTGTGGAGGGTGGGTAAATCCAGGAGCTAATACTACTTGTGCTGGAAATAATTCTCATAGAAATTGTACTACCACTTTTACTAACTGTACTCAAAGTAGCTTTACTCAATATCGTACAGTTAATAGCTGTACAGCAGGACATACTTGTTATACCGATGGTACTTGTCATTTAACTAATTGCACTACTGGTGAAGTAAATTGTGGTGCTTGTGGAGGAGGTACTCAACCTGCCAATACATGTAATAATACTAATTCTAATCCTGGAGGTAGAACCTGTCATCATAACGGTCCTGCAGGCTGTCTGAATCAAGTAACTTTTCGAGCTACTGACTGTTCATATTCATATAATACCTGTAATAACACATATACATGTCCTGCTGGAAGTACAGGTCATACAAACTGTACTACTACTTTAACAGTACGTTTATTTATAGATTATAACCATAACGGAGTTAAAGATGGTGAAGATCCTTACTACACTGCTGCAAATGTATCAGTTAGATTGGCGTGGAATGGAGGTAGTAATACCTCAGCCTTTGATAATACAGGAACTCATACTTTTACAGTCCAGTCCAATAATTACACACTTTCACTAGTAGGAGTCCCAGGAAATTATAGAATTATCAGTAGGAATCCATATCCTATTGGCATGGGCCCTGCTGCGACTGTAAATCTGGCTATTACTCCACTATATTCTATTTCAGGAACTGTTTATGATGATACTAATAAAAATAAAATATTTGATCCTAATTGTGGAAATCCTAACCCTTCTCTTTGTGATCATGGAGTAAATCAAGGAGGAGTTACTATGGTTTTTAAAGATGATGGATCTAAAACTACGGCTGCTATAAATGGAGATGGTACATTTAATTCTGGTACTACACTCGAATCAGGAACTTATACTGTGAATTATACTTTGCCTAATGGTAATGAATGGGAAATGTCTTATCCTATACCTGCTACATTAATCATAGATGTAGGTAAACCAGGAACTTCTCGCCCCTGTAATGATGGAACCTATAATGATGTAGCTTGTGATGGAACTGGTAACATAACAGGTGCTGACTTTGGTATTACGAATGAATATCCTTCTCATGTAGGAATCTGTACTGATCAGAGAGATGATAATGGTTTTACCGATCCCTTACCTCAACCTCCTGGTTCTACGGCTGCCTGTGGAAACTATTCTCTAAATGGTACCTCTTATCCACTGGTAATGAGTTATGCAGATATTTGTCCCACTAATGCTGGTACAGGTATAATTTTTTCAGGCAATCAGGATCCATTTTTTGGTCAAGGAGCAGCCTCTAAAACAAATTGGAGTGTGGGAAATACTACTTATCCTGAAAATTATACACCCGCTCAACCTGGAGTGATAACTACATCTTATGATTATTTAGTGGGATTAGCACAATCTTCAGGAATAGATTTTACTAACCCTAGTAATGAGCTTATAACTTATTGTGATTTAAATAACTGTACTTTACCCTCGAACTTACCAAATGGTGTTTATTTCGCTGATGGAGATGTTAATTTAAATGCATATACTTTTCCAAGTAATAAAGAATATGTAATTTTAGTGAATGGAAATTTAACTATAAATGGAAATATCTTACTTCCTACAGGATCAGATGCTATTTTTGCAGTTAGCGGAAATATTATTATTCCACCGACTGTGGGAGAAACTGATCCTACATCATCTGACGCTGATATCGAAGGACTCTACTCTGCTGGGGGATCAGTTCTGATAGAATCTGCTGCTACTCCCATTCAACCATGTAACAATGACGCTAGTGCTATCGATAAAAGATTAAATATTTATGGTAGTATGAATGCTAATACTAAACAAGTAGGCGGATCTGTCCAGAATCAGAGAGATCTTTGTGTCTCTGATGTCATTTGTCCTACTTATATGGTTAGTATCGGTGATGGAAATCCTGATGGAAATAGAGTCGGCGCAGGCACTGGTGTTTCATATATTCTTAATGCTCCCCAATTCATCATGCATAAGAATTATTTCTACCAGGAAGTAAACCCATAAAAAAATTAATCTCTGTCATCCTGAGTGACCCGCTTCGCCGAAGCGATAGCGAGGCGAGAACGAAAAATCTTTATCTTGGAAAGACTTAAGTATATAGATCCTTCGCTGAGGCTCAGGATGACATATTATTTATTTTTTCATTAAAGTGAAGTTGAGGTTAGAGGGGATTTCGTTTTTATTAGAATCTAACATTTTTAATTCTGTATTATTTACTTTTAAATAATATTCCGTCTGATTAGAGTTATTCGGATTTAGTTGATAAATCAAAGCATTAGGATTATTTTTCATTCCATTTGTATAAGTCCAATTCCCCACTTCATCAAAAGGTTTTACATTTCTACCTAAATAAACTAATTCCAAGCTATAAGTCGTGGGTTTTAAGGTATTAGGATTTTGATAAAGAGTTAACGTAGTTTGAATTCCTTCACAGTCAGCGCAAGGGAATTTACCAGTATAAATTCCTACTATATTCGAATTAGCATTTTTAGTAGGAGCAAAAATAGTTTTATGTGCTAAGAGGAAGATTAAAAATCCAAAAATAATAACTAGAACCACGATTAAAATCTTAAAATTCTTATTTAATTCTCTTTTTAGAAAATTATTATTATTTTGTTTAGAAATCACTTTCTTTTTAGCAGAAGAATTTTTAATATTTTTATTTTTTTTAATTTCCTTTTTCATTTGAACTTTTGCCTGTCCGCCTTAGCTTTAGCGATGGCGGAATTTTTTCATTTTAATCTCTATATTTATCAAAGTATATTTTTACATAATTTGCAATAGATAATTAGGAAATGAGATTCTTCGTTTCACTTAGAATGACAAAAGATAAAGCAAGTAGGAATGTACTTTTAAGTAGCAAAATACATGCTACGAGCTGAGTATAAAGATCCTTTCGCTGAAGCTCAGGATGACGAAAATAGTTTATAATGACAAGAATTTATTGGCAGGCGAATTGGACGGGTGGAGATAAGGGAGAAAAATTAGCAGAATTAGCTGAGGTAGAATAAGAATATTGCGCATAATAAGTAGCACCAGTGGTAACGATATAGCCAGTAGTTAGAGATTGAGACTGAGTAGGATTAGCAGGATTAAGTGTAGTATTTAAAACCTGATTTCCTTGACTCGCGTATGTCATCACTAAATTATAGCTTTGAGCGTTTTGTAAATTAGACTGCGTATTATAATTTATAGTCACTTGCCAATTACCATTTTGCTGACCATTACAGGAAACATTAATAGTCGATCCACTAGGCGCTGATAACTGCTGCTGCGCATTAATAGTAAGTAAATTATTAGCAGATGGCGCTGTGAGAGTAAGAATATTTGATTGAGAGTAAGGCTGACCATTAGACCATAAATAAGCTTGAACATCATAAGACTGACCTGAATTAGCATTATTCCAAACCCAACTTACCCCATCAGTGGCTGAAATATTTCCATTTATTTGATTAAAAGTACCTGTCCCTGTAGGACGAGTCGCTAACGTTATATAAGAATTAGGAGGAATGCTACCATTTATATTTATAGTTCCTGAAATACCTGTAATAGCTGGTGCAGGTGGATTAGCTGTGGAACTAATAGCCAAATTAATATTGGATGAAGGCGCTGTTAAAGTTTGTAAACTACTACTGCTAATCAAAGATCCAGTACTACTTATTAAATTAGCTTGTATTTGATAAGTTTGACCTGAAATAGCACTACTCCACGACCAATTCACGCCATCTGTAGCAGACAGATTAGTCACTGCATTAATTAAGTTATTCGAATTATTTTGCTCAACCACTATATTAATATAGCTACCTGCAGGGATATAACCATCTAAATGAACATTTCCATTGATGGATGTGTTAGTAGTTTGAGGTGATTTTTGTTCTGAAACCAATGGTAAAACTATAGTATCAGCTGGTGCAGAGACAGAATTTATAGATGACTGTTCTATTACTTTTCCGCTTACCTTAATAGTGGCTTTAATATCATAGTTAGTACCACTATCAGCATCACTCCAATCCCAAGGAATATTACCACTTTGCGGCACTAATCCACTCACCACATCACTAAATTCAGCTTTACCACTAGGTCTAGCAGCTATAGCTAAGTACGAACCTGCTGGTGCATAACCTTCGAAATTTATTACACCAGAAATACTAGCAGGTGGCGCAGGTGTAGGTGTGATTATTTGTGTTTGATTTTTAGTAAAATATGTAAGACCATTTTTACTATTAAAAAATATTAACCATACAATTGCGACTATTAAAATTATACTCACTACTCCTAAGAGTATAAGTAGTGGATTTAAAAACTTATTTTCCTTCTCTTCTTCTGTTTCAGTTGATGTGGAAGGTGGAGTTACTGGTGGAGGTGGTGTTTGTACAGGCTCCGTTGATATAATTGGAGCCGAATTATTTAAATTATTATTTCCATCAGAGGGTTGCATTATTTAATAATGGCTGATTAACAACTGAAGTGTCAAGAGTTAAGAAAATTACTTAAAGTACGTTTATTCTTTTATTAATTTTATGAGAATGAGATACTGTAGGTTTTATTAATTCTCTTCTTTTACATTCTTCATCATGTTCTAAAAGTAAATCACTCTTTTTAAGAAGTGAACTTGCGAAGCGTTCAGGTTTACCTGAAAAAACTCTTAGTTGTTTTCCACATTTTTGACAAATAAGTAAAGCTTGCATAAAAGTATAAATAAAATATATCTTAATAAGTATTCTATGTCAATAGATTGTCGCCAAAAAAATGACATCATTCAATGTGTGTGTGTTTTTATCTAGACAATAATTCTTTTAACAGTGAGTTATAACATGTACAAACATTTTTAATATAGTTATAATACCCTTATTCATGAGTAAAATTATTGATTATCTAGCCAAACTCGAACTCTCAGATATGGAAGCCCGCTCTTATTTGAAACTCCTGGAAACTGGTCCTATAACTGTCAGTGAGTTTGCTCGCTTAATGAATATTAGACGAACTACAGCTTATCTTTATACAGATCCATTAGTAAGTAAGGGTTTAGTCATAAAAATAGTTAAAGGTAGTAAAAAACTTATCGCTCCTACACCTCCTGAAAACATAGAAGGGTTAATTGAACAGAAATTAAATACAGCTCAATCTCTAAAAGAGACATTTCCCAAAATATTAGAAGAAATTAAGAATGAATATCAAATATTCCAAGATAATACTAATGTAGAAATTAAATTTTATAAGGGGATATATCATGCTAGAAATATTTATTTAGAAGCATTAAAAGCAGATGAATTTCGATCATACATGAAAATTGATAAAAGAGAACCTTTATTCCCTAGTAATGCTAGTGTGTTTAGTGAGGCTTTTAAAGAGAATAATAAACTTAAAATATGGGAGATTATTTATGATCCTGAATCTTCAGCAGTACCGTCTAAAGAATCTAGATCTCATATAGGTAGATATTTTTATAAATATATGCCAAAAGGTAAAAAATTAAGTTCTGAAGATATTCTTATTTATGATGGAAAAGTCGCTGTTATTAATTTTAGAGGAGGTAAAACTAGTATAGTTCTACAAAGTAAGGATTTATATAATAATTTTAAAGAAATATTTGAACTTTTATGGGATGTGCTTCCAGAACCTCCTAATCCAGATCTATAATATAATTTATTCATCTACAAGAGAGGTTTTTGAGAATAGACTAAAGAATAAGTAGTAAAACCGTTACTCTTTCTTTTGGGATATATTTTAAGAAAGGATTTTACTAATGCGCTTTTTAATTCTTCTTTTTGTTCTTTATTTATATGTGCACTTCTACTAACGTTTAAGACATAATTAGCAATAATATCTAAAGGCGCACTTGTCTTTATGGAAATTTCTTTTTTTTGTGGAGATTTTAAATTTGTTTTAGCACTTTTTAAATCTTCTAAGAATTGTGGGCAAGTCCATAATCCCCACTCTCCTCTATCTATACCATATTTATCAAAAGTTTCTTTAATGACATCTTTTAGAGGGATATCCCATTCATACATTCTCCAACCAATACATAATACCCCACCGGGTTTGAGAGCTTTAGCACAACGTTTAATAATTTCTTGGGGATTGGAGAATAAATGAAATGATTCAAATGCAATGATAAGGTTATATTTATTAACTCCAAAATCAAAATCATCTACAGATTTATGATGCCAAATTACTTGTTTACTTTCATCTTTGGCTTTAGCCATTTCAATCATTTTTTTCGATATATCAATTCCCTCAATAGAATGAGTAAATTTAGTTAAGGCTAGAGGTAAATCTCCGGAACCACACCCAAGATCAATAATGGTATCATTTGATTTAATATTAAAGGTTTTACCTATGAGATTTATATACTTTTCAGGCAATAAAGGAGTAAACGTGTAATATTCTTCAGCAATTGTATCAAACATTTGTACTTTCTCTTGCATATATAAAATTATAACTATTTATTTAATAGGATAATATCTGTTACCTATATAAAAATTATTTAAGTTGTTTTTATAGAAACAATAAATAGAAATAAATTTTACTATTTGTAAAATAAAAAGTCTACATTTAAGAATTTTATAATCCTCATTTGACAACTTTTAAGTTTTCTATCATAGTGATTTTAGGGGGTGATTTAATTGATAAAATTATTTTTGAAACTGCGAAAAAAAGTAATTAGTTATTTAAAATTACATGCAGAATTTAATGCTTTCATTCATGCATTGGGTGGAATTGGAGTTGGAATTTTAATAGCCTCTCCCCTAGCTAATCCACATCCTGTTAGATGGGCATTGGTTTTCTTAGGAATTAGTTTAGCCGGACATTTATACGCTTTAGGCGCTAAAAAGTAATGAAAAAAATAATTTTAATAATTATTAGTATTTTACTACTAGTAGGAATTTATTTTGTAATATTTAATCAATTTATTTTTAAAAATCAAACTGGGAATAATGTTTTATCACCTACCCAACTAACTTCTTTACAGAACATAAACTGGAGTAAAGCGCAAGAAACGTCTCAACAAACATTTTATGGATTAATTTCAGGTAGACTTTATACTTTTAGTATATCTTCAAATGAAGCACAAATACAAACATTCGAAAATAAAGCAGAATTATCTAAATTAGGTTTTATTTTAGATTCTAATTTAGCAGCCAGCGGACCAGGTTCTAATATATGGGGTTATAAAAAAGTAACAAATGGGAAAACGCAAATTATTCTTTTTTCCTATCGAACTAGACCTAGTTCTAATAAACCCGATGAGCCATTACAGTTTAACTGTCCATGCGCTGTAGATTTAAATATTTTTATTAGTGATTCTTTTTCTATGACTACTTCTTTAACTCCAACTTCTTCAACATTACCAAATCCTGCATCTGAAAATTGTATTCAAAAAGGTGGAACTTTAAGAATTTTAAAGCGTGGTGATGGTGGCGAATATGGCTTATGTGATTTTGGAGATAATATGGCATGTGAAGAATGGGCTTTGCTTCGTGGACAATGTCCAGTAGGAGGTTTAAAAACTACTGGCTATGATAATATTCAACAAATGTACTGTGCGTGGTTAGGTGGAAAAACACTAGCAGTACCTAATGCTAAATGTACTCTACCTTCTGGAAAAACCTGTAGTGTGGATGATGTTTATAATGGCAAATGTTAGAGGTAAATTTCATCTATATAACACCAAGTAAATTCTTCTCCAGGTGAAACTGATTTCATAATAGGATGATTAGTCGCTTTAAAATGTTTGGTAGCGTGTTTATTTTTAGATTGATCACAGCAACCCACATGACCACAGGTTAAACATTGTCTTAAATTTACCCAAGTATCACCAGTTTTTATACACTCTTCACAAAGAGTAGTATCATGGGGTGGAAAATCTTTAATTTGATCTTTATGAGTACAAACTTTATCCGCCATAAATTTAATGTAATCCTAAATTATAGAAATTGCAATTATTAAAGTATAAGATATTTTATCTATCTCGTCTCGAAGATAATTGTAGAAAAAGATTATTTTGATCTTCAGTTTTTCTTAAATCTTGATTTCCAAAGTTCTTAAATGTTATTTGTTTACTAAAATCTCTTCCGTACATTATTATAAATTCCTCTAATGCTATGTGCATTGGTTTAATATAACCTTCTAACGTATATGCTTCTAATTCAAAAGTTCTACTTGAATCTATCCCGGCTCTATTTTCAACTCTTTGTCTACATATTTCCGGTGGAACCTGAAGATAAACTAACGTAGTATTTAAAAAAGAATTTTCTGTAATTCTTTTAAAATTAAAATCAAACTTATTCCATTGATTTTCCGTTATTCTACCATTATTAAAGTGAGATCTAAGATATGTCCAACTACCAACTAGTCCAAAATCTATAAGAGGTGTTTTATTTTCTAGTTTAGCTTTTTCTATTTGTTCTCGTAATAAATTTACTCTTTTACTAAATAAACTTATTTCAAAATCAAAAATTATTTGTTGATTTTTGGCTAAATCATCAGCATCAGTATATTTTTTAGTATTTATTAAATCCAATGATTTTAAATAGTTTATTCTTTGAATTTCTGGTAAAGTTAAAAAGAGTTCATCTGAAGCAATATTATAAAAATCTGATATTTTACTTAATGGCTCATCAATTGTACTCTTACCACTTCCTATATTACCTATTAATAATATAGATGCGTTCGGAGAAAGTGGAGATAACTCTTCTAATCGATTAATCTTTATTTCAGAGTATTTCTGCGCATCTATAGCCATAAGCGCAAATGTATCATATTATTCTAGGATAAGCAAGGATTTACCTCTTTCTATTATTAATAGTAAAAAATGATATAACACTGCTTAAAAATGCTAGAGCTGCATTAATTCCCATAGCCCACTTATAACTATTTATAAATGATCTATCAATAATTTCCTTAGCTATCATTTTATTTTCCATATTCAAGTTTTTAGGTATATTAATACCTCCTAATTTATTAGCTTGAGATAAAATTATCTGCTTTGTATTTATATTCAAACTTGAATTTAAGATTTGGGTTTTTAAACTGTTTTCAAAAAGTGATAATGCGATCGCTCCTAATAGTGCTACTGCGAAAAGTCCAGCTATTCTAGCCACAGCATTATTTACTCCTGAGGCTGCTCCACTGTATTTTTCATCCACTGCTAGTGCTGATTTAGTTAAAGGCGCGATAACAATCGACATTCCTAAACCAAATAGAATAAGTCCAGGTAAAATTTGAGTGAAATAATTTACATTTAAACCGACTAGAGTTAATAAAAACATACCAATCGAAACTATAAAAGGCCCTACGATCATAGGAAATCTTGGGCCTATTTTATCTGCTAAGGTACCACCATATCCTGATAAAAAAGTAATCAATAAAATGCTAGGGAGTGTGGCAAATCCTGCCTCAAGTGGGGTGTAACCTTGAATTTGTTGAAGATTTAAAACTAAGAAAAATACTACTCCAGAAAGTGCAAAATATAAAAATAATGTGGCTAAGTTAGCGCCTGTCACAAGTGGTGATTTAAAAATACTAAGTGGAACTAATGGTTCTTTTTCTCGAGTTTGCCAGAATATAAAAGTTATAAATAAGATTAAGCCCAATGTTAAACTTACTAATATAAATGGATTACTCCATCCTAGATCTGATCCAGAAATAAGCCCATAAGTTAAACCTAAAAGTGAAAGAAAAATTAAAATAGAACCTATTAAATCAATTTTAGTTGATTCCAGATTTCGACTCTCAGGAATATATTTATAAGCGAGAATCAAGGCAATAATTCCTAATGGAATATTAATATAAAAAATAGATGGCCAATTAAAATATTGAACTAAGTAGCCTCCTAAAAATGGTCCTAATGCTGCTACTCCACCCGCAAATCCTGACCAGATTCCAATGGCTCTTCCTCTAAAATCTTTTTTAAATGAAGAATCAATAATACTTAAACTCCCTGGAACCATCATAGCTCCACCAATTCCTTGTAGTGCTCGAAAAAAAGCTAATTCTGTAATGGAAGTGGAAATGCTACAAAGAAATGAAGAAAAAATAAAAAGACCAATTCCATACATAAAAATTCTTTTTCTACCAAAACGATCGCCTAAACTACCTGCGATTAAAATAAGCGAACATAACATTAAAGCATATCCATTAATTACCCACTGGATTTCCGAAAGGCTGGCATTAAGTTTATTTTGCAGTGTAGGAATAGCTATATTAACTACAGTCCCATCTAAGAATGCCATTCCAGAAGCTAAAATAGTAGCGATCAATAATAGCTTACCTTCAATATTTTTAGTAGTATATTGTTTCATTTTATTTACCCAAAGTTAAAAACATTCCAATCGCTGCTAAACCCATACCTATAAATGTTATTAATACAAACATATTTGATAACCAACCACTTTTATATTTCCCCATTATTTTAGAATTGTTACCAATTAGAAAGATTATAAAAATTAGAGGCACTGCCACTACTCCATTTATAACTGCTGTAAAAACTAAAGCTTGAAAGGGATTAATACCTATAAAATTAATTAGAAGACCAATTAATGTAGCTATAGTTATAACTCCATAAAATCCATGCGCTCTTTTTAACTTTAGATTTAATCCTTCCCGCCATTTTACTGCTTCAGAGAATGCGTATGCTCCTGAACCTGCCAAAACTGGCACAGATAATAAACCTAACCCAACAATTCCCACTCCAAAAATCAGTTTAGCCACAAATCCTGAATTAGGAAAAGTTTTAACTAAGGGTTGAAGAGCTGCTGCCGCATCAGACGCTGTTTTAATATTAGTTACTCCATGACTATTTAAGACAGTTGCAGCCACTACTATAATAGCCCATGTCGCAATTTCTGAAACGACCATACCTAAAAAGGTATCTATTCTTAAATCTTTTATAAAATGCCAATTAATACGTGGTTTACCATCCTTTTTTAATAAATGATCTACTCTCTCCTCTTCAGTTTCCTCCGATGCTTGCCAAAAAAACATATAAGGAGAAATCGTAGTTCCCAAAACGCCAATAATTATAAAGAGAAATTGAAAATTAAACTCAATATGTGGAATAAAAGTAGCTTTTAAAATAGTCATCCATGGTTGTTTAACTATAAAAAGCGTTAAGGGATAGGCTAAAAGCGAAAGACATAAATACTTTAGAATTTTAGAGTAAACTTTGTAGGAAGTAAAAATCTCTAGAATCAACATGAGTGCAGTAAAAAGTAGAGTTAAAATTACAAAAGGAACAGGAATGATTAGATTAGTGGCAGCAGCCATAGCACCGATATCCGCACCTATATTAATAGTATTGGCTATAAGTACTAATAAAACGACTGCGTAAAGAACAGTCTTACTATAATGATCCCTTACTACTGCTGCTATCCCTCGTCCAGTTACTGCACCAATTCTGGCACTGACTTCCTGAACTGCTGTTTGGAGAGGAAGCATAAATATGGCTGTCCAAAGCTGGCCATAACCAAATTGCGCGCCTGTTTGAGAATATGTAGCAATACCTGATGGATCATCATCAGCAGCACCAGTAATAATTCCTGGTCCTAAAATTTTTAATAAATCCTTTAGTTTTTTCATGGGATTAGTTTAATTGTGGAATACTTAAGAATAAATTGCAAGAAAAGGAAAGAGAAAAAAATTGTTTATTAAATTTCTAAAAGACGAGATTCTTCTCTCTCGCCTCGATTCGATTCGGCGAAGCGGGTCGTTCAGAATGACAAAGAGTTTAGGAGGACATGGTGGTTTCTTCTCTAGCTGTTTTTAACATTTTTGCAAACCATATTAATTGTTCTAACATATTTTTAGCCGTATCCTCTGCACTTTCAAAAGCACCAGGTTTTAAATTTCCATTCTCATCTACCATAGTCCAAGAAAAAGGAAAATGAACTCCATTTCGGATAGGTACCATTTGTAATTCTATGACTACTTGTCTTAATTGCTGTACGGCGCGAGTTCCTGCTGCAATTCCTCCATAACTTATAAAAGCTACTGGTTTATTATGCCATTGGGCAAAAACATAATCGATAGCATTTTTTAAAACCGCACTGTAACCATGATTATATTCAGGAGTTACCATAATATATGCATCACCCTCACCTATTTTTTCCGCCCATTTGGCTGCTAAATCTAAAGTGTATTTTCCTTTAGAAGCATTTGGAGACATAGGTTCATTAAAAAAAGGAAGCGGCCAATTTCTTAAATCAATTAACTCCGCTTCTACTCCCTCCATTTTAGATAATTTCTCAAAAATCCACTTTGCAGGTTTTTCTGAAAATCTATTTGGTCGAGTCGATCCAATGATTACTTGAATTTTCATAAGAATATATTTAAAATATCACTAATACTTTATTTTGTAAAGTACTTACAAAAAATAAAGTATCAACATATAACTATATTAAAAATTAGTAGTAAATTATAAACATAAAATATGATTGATAAAAATGTAAGAGATCAATGTGGTGTAGCTAAAACTTTAAAAATTATGGGTGGTAAATGGACATTTTTAATACTACATAATTTATTTGAAGGTAAAAAAAGATTTGGAGAATTAGAAAGATCTATGTTAGGAATCAGTCCCAAAACTCTATCAGAAAGATTAACATTATTAGAAAAAGAAAAAATAATATCTAAGAAAGTTTTTGCTGAAATTCCTCTTCACGTTGAATATTCATTAACAGAAAAAGGAAAATCATTAAAAAATATATTTAAACAAATGGCTAAATGGGGAGAAAAAAATTAAACAAACAGATGGAGTTTGTATACCATCCGTCTGTTTAGGGAAACACATTGTTACATGCCTCCACTATTGTTTTGATCTGTATCATTCATCATATCGGAACTCTCACTTTGATCAGTAGAAGTTTCTTCAGATGAATTTTGGCTTCTAGCTTGGCCACCTTTTTTACCTAATGCACTCATATCTTGTTTAGAAGAACTTGCCTTCCCTCCTTTACTAGCAATATCTCTTTGCTTTTGTGGATCCATAGAGCCAAATCCTTTTTTACTATTATCTGCCATTTTTTTCACCCCCTCTCATAACTATAATTTATTAAAAACCAATACGATAAAATATGAATAAAAGTGAGGTAAAGAGTAAGTAAGAAAAGTAGTTATTTGTAAGGACCTTTTATGATATTTAACTCTCCTCGCCCTATTTCATCAGTATCCATTCCATAACCTTGAACCCAGACATCAGGAATACTAAAACCAATATAATCAGGTATAAATCTAACTTTTCGTCTTTCTGGTTTATCTAAAAGTACAAAAGTTTCAACAGACTTAGGATCTTTTTTAAGAAAAATGTTTTTTACAAATTCTAAACTTTTTCCAGTATCACAAATATCATCGATTAAAAGTAGATTTCTGTTTTTAATATTAATATCTATATCTAAAATCATTTCTGGCTCTTGAATGGCAGTAGTACCGTGCATGTAACTTTTCACTCTTATAAAAGAAAGTTCTATATCTGTTAATCCCATCTTATGAAGTTTAATCAATAGATTAGTAGTTACTATAGCAGCACCCTTTAAAATTCCAACGATAATTAATTTTTTATCTTTATATTTTTTAACTAAATCTTTAGCCAATTCATTAATTCTATCTTCAATTTCCTTCTCAGAAATTATAATTTCACTTATTTTATACTCATCAGGAGTTTTAAACATAGCTAGATTATACCAAACTAGCTAAAGAAGTATGAATCAAAATTCTGTTAAGAGAAGGGGTGGCGCGAGTGGAAGGGAACCCGCGACAGGACTCCAGCAGAAGTTAAGAAAATTACATTACAAAATAATCCAGGATCACAAAATGAAGTTTATGAAAGATCTTTGTCTAGCTCTTCTATATCATCTTCTAAATCCGGTTCTATTTCTTTAGCTTTCTCTTTCATCTTAGTTTTTAAATCAGTTATATAACTTTTAGCTTGAGTTTTAGCAGTTTTTAAAGCAGACTTAAGTTTTTGCTGGTTCTTTTTATCCTTTAAAGCTAAAGTCGTAGCTACTGCTATTCCTGCCCCCACTACAGCTCCTGTCAAACCTACTCCTATTACCCTTCCTTTGTTATTTTTTTCATTTTTATCTATCATACCTACTCACCCCCTATTATCTATGTATTAATCTTCCTAAGAAAATTAAAATTGCAGCACCTATTACTGCTACTATTAAACTATATAAATTAAATCCAGTCACACCAGGCGCACCAAAAGCATTAAATATAAATCCACCAATTAATGCTCCTATTATTCCTAAAATTATATCTTCTATAAGCCCATGACTACTTGCCATTATTATATCTGCTAGCCACCCTGCAGCAGCTCCAAAAATAATCCACAGTAAAATATTCATAAATATATGATATTTGCTTGCTATGAATATTTAATGTTTATTAGGTAATAACTTAGTAAGAGAGTATATGAAGTATTAGAATAAATTCCAGAGAGCTTGATTAGTTATCTCGTGATGATAGATGACTTCAGAATTTTTAACTCTAGTTCCTAATTCACGAGGTGAACGATCTGCCGCTAGCTGTTTAAAATAGGCATATTTTTCTTTATTATCAGAACCTAAAATTTTTCCTACAAAATCACTTGCTTTGAATAATTTTAAAGCATCACTAATAGTTCCAGGTAAAAATCTAAGTCTATCTCGTTTGCTTTCATCCTTTTTTAATTTTTCACCTTCTAAACCTGTTTTAAGTAAAGTATAAAACCATAAATATGGATTAGTATCTGGAGCTACTGAGCGAATTTCTATTCTCGCAGTTTTCTGATTTCCTACTGGAATTCTAATCATCGAACCTCGATCAATAGGCGAAACTTTTATTTGATTTGGCGCTTCGAAATGTGGATCAAGTCTTCGGTAAGCATTAACACTGGAATTTAAAACTAAACAAATCTCCGGTGCATGATTTAAAAGTTTTAAAATAAAATCCCAAGCGAGTGGAGATAAACTTTCTTCTCCAGACTTTTCATAAAAAGCATTCCTTCCATTTTTAGACAGGGAAAAATTCGTATGCATACCACTACCATTAATTCCCATTATGGGTTTGGGTAAAAAAGAAGCAGTCATACCCATTTTATTAGCCACTTGGCGACAAACTAATTTATAAAGTTGAATTTGATCAGCAGCACGAACTATATCTGTATAAGAAAAATTCATTTCGAACTGAGATGGTGCTACTTCTGGATGATCTTTTTCATTTTTAAAACCCATGGCTCTTTGTGCCTCTGCACATGAATCGATAAACTGTCTAAGTTTATCCATAGGAAGTGAATGATAATATCCTCCAGTAGTAATCAGCTTAAACCCAATTTTTTCATCATACTCTGCCTCAGCATTCATTCCATCCAGTAAAAACCCTTCTATCTCAGCCGAAGCATTTGCAGTAAAACCCTTTTTAGTTTTTAAATCATTGGCATATTTTTGTAAAAGACCACGAAAATCAGATTCATATTGAGTTTTATCTCTACCTAACACGTTAGCAAACATAATAACTTTCCCAGGGCCAAATAAATCAGATGGAAGCCACATAAAACTTCCCCAATCAATAGAAAGTCTCAAGTCAGATTCGCTTTGAGCAGTAAAACCTCGGATAGAAGATCCATCAAAAGTCAAATTATCTGAAGAATCGAGTAAAAACTTCTTATCATAATCCAGCATGTGAAATCTACCTTCTATATCGGAAAAACAAAGAGTTATGGCTTTAATTCTTTTCTCTTTTTTTAAGTATTCTCTATATTCTTCTTCTAATTTTTCTGGAGCAAGAGTAAATCTCTTTTCTTTGGCGGCTAAATTTCTTTCTTCTAACTCATCATAAGGAATTTCTAAAAAGTTTTTTAATTTATTTTCCTCAAACATAAAATTAATTTAACAATATTTATATTAGTTGTCAATAAGTTTATTATAAATAATTTATAAATTAATATAAAAATATATAATCATGAGAAGCAAGCAGATGTATATTTTAAACAGCATTGAAAGTTTGCTTTGTATTAATTTTATAATTTAGCTCAAGTTTGGTAGCAAACTTTCAAGAGCGAGAATGATAACTAAATATTAATTTCAAATAAATGTTTTCGAGTGTCTTTTAAAATATACTCTGCGAGTTTAAAAGCTAAAGGAAATACTCGACAGGACCCCGTGATAATGTTGAACCACTTATCTAAAAAGAATATAATATATTTGGAAAGAGCTAAAAGATTATTAAATTTAGCTAATCATGAATATTAATAGATCATTTGTGGGGAAAATTGCGCTGGTATTTCTTGGATTGTTTTTAATCCAGTTGGTAATTGGTATTTTTATACTCTACTCTATTTCCATGCGCCAAACCCAAACATATCTGCAAAATACTACCAAGCGTATCGAAGATGATATTTCCTATACTAAAAACGGTTGGGATTTATCCAGATATAATGCCGATCCTAATGTTCCAGATACATACCCCATTTATATTTTAGGTACTGACGGATATGTCATAGATCGTTGGAAACCTATCCATGGATTTCTGGATACCTCAGATATAAAACACTTACTCATATATAATTCCCCACAAACTATAACTACTAGTAGTCAACAAACTTGGAGAATTTATTCCAAACAAATTTTAAATAACGGACATTTTCTGGGAGTTATTACTGTAGCTATATATAACCCACAAAAAGATCAAATTAAAAGTCTAGATGAACGACTTTTTGATGCAGTAAATATAATTAATTCCAAATTAATTATAAAAAATAATAGTATTGATGTAAGTCAAATTGATAGTCGCGATATTAGTTATGACATTTCTTTTCAAGTGACAGATCAATATAATAAAATCGTAGCTAAAAATAACAATACTAATATTATTGATAGACTACCTAATTATATAGATCTAAGTTATATTGGTAGCATTTTAAATAGTCCTCAAACACAACAAATCTCTGACTCTAAAACTCAACAAAGATTTCTATTTCTTACTTCTCCTCTAGTTTATAACAATAATATTATGGGTGTATTAGTGGTAGGCAAATCAATTTCTGAGATTAATGATTTGGTTAATAGTTTTATACTAGCAGAAACTATTTTAGGACTGATTATTTATAGTTTAGGCACTTTTATATTAATAAAACTTTCTAGACCTTATTTTACCACTGAAGCAGAAGTAGAAGAGTTTCATGAAGTGAATAAGATAAGCTTTGATAAGAAAACTGGGACTCTTTTATTTGACGCTATGGAAATTACTATTCCCTACGCTACCAATCAATATTATATGTGTGAAGCTCTATTTTCTAATCCTAAGAAACACTGGGAAACTGATGAATTATTAGAGAAATTCGGTGATTTAGATATGGAACATAGTCGAAAGGTATATGATGCTATGGTCATAATTAATAAAAAAGTTCAATCAATTATTGGTGATAAGTTAATTATTCTTCACGATAAAGTTTATCAAATAAATCCATTTTTAGCCTCAAAAATCGCTTGAGTCACAGTTGATTCACTTAGAATCTAACATGATTCACCAGACTTGTTTATATACTGACATCAATTATGAACAAATTGCTGTCACAATCTTATGCCTTTAACGAAAAAGCTGTAATTTTCCTAGTCGTAATTGGAGCTATTTTTATAGTACTAAGTAGTATTTTTATTCAAAAAGAAGATTCACAAAATAATATGCACTATTTATTAGGTAAATTTATTGCTCCTTATTCTGTAAATTTTTCTATTAAGAATTCTACTACTAGTAAAAGTGGCTGCAAACCAACTTTAGTAGGCAGAGTTATAGTAAATAATTGTTAAATTTATGTTAATTACAGATATTTATAATCCAAACATATCACCTATTTTAGACACTATTAGTGTTAAAGAAGCTCTGGAAATTTTAATAGATAAACATTTTAACGGTGTAGTTGTTTTAGATAAAAATGATAAATTAGTCGGAATTTTTTCTCTCCAAGATCTAGCTGCTGCTATAGTACCTGAAGATTTTACAGAAAATGCAGTTTTAGCTGAAGCACTTTATAAACCGAATTTTTTCCATGATTGTTGCCAGGAAATTAAAAATAAAAAGGTTTCTGACATTATGAGAAAAGATTTCATTATCGCTACACCTCAAACACCTGTCATGGAGATAGCTGCAGATTTCCTAAAAAATGATCTATATATAGTACCTGTTTGCGAAAACGGTAAAGTAATCGGTATAGTAACTCGTTCAGAAATTAAAAAAGCTCTCGCTTTAGGAATGGGAGTTTCCTCTAAAAAATAAACTACTATGATTCAAACACACTTAACTATACTTTCTTTTATTTCAATTGCCATCATCTTAACAGTTTATGCATTTTTAATTACGGAGAAACTAAATAAAGTTATTGTTTCTATCTTAGGCGCTACACTTTTAATCATTCTACAAGTTTTTAAAACAGCTTCTGATACTTCCCAAAATGGAGGTTTTGCATTCATAGGTAAAAATTTAGATGTTTTATTTTTCGTCATTGGCATGATGATTTTAGTAGGAATAGTTAAAGAATCAGGTTTTTTCGAAAGTATAGCTATTTGGCTGGCTAAAAAAGTTAAAGGTAATCCTACTCTTCTTTTAGTGGCTATTTCTTATTTAACTTTCTTCATGACTGTATTTTTATCTAATATCCCAACTATTTTAATCATGTTACCAGTACTTTTAATCCTAATTAAAGAGTTAAAACTGCCTGCACTCCCCTATTTAATCTCAGTTATTACTATGGGTAATATCGCTGGCGCAGCTACACCATTTTCAGATCCTACTACATATTATCAATCTAAAACCGTAGGCTTATCTTTCATAGAAGTTATTAGTAATTCTGGTTTTATAGCTTTAGTTCTCTCTGTAGCTTCTGTAAGCTATATAAGTTTTGTTTTTAGAAAACAATTAGCAGCGGTTAAAGTGAATCCAAAAGATGTAGCTTTATTTGATCCTAAAGCAGCTATAAAAGATAAAAAAATCTTAAAATTTGGTCTTCCTTTATTAGCTATTTCTATACTTCTTATGATTATGAAAGATACTATAGCTTCTTTAACCGGAATAACTTTAGATAATGCTACAGTTGTTTTAACTGCGGCTTTCGTAGCAATGCTTATTTTCAACAAATCACCTAAAGATATTTTTACCAATATAGTTGATTTTGAGATTATTTTCTTCTTTATGGGACTTTTTATCGTCGTTGGTTCATTACAACAAACAGGAGTTGTTCAAGCTTTGGCTGCAGGATTAGTCGCTCTTTCCCATCGTAACGATGTGATCCTGCAGCTATTAATAACTTCTGGATCTGGCGTTTTATCTATGTTTATAGATAACGTACCTTATAACATTACTATGGTTAGCGCTATCCAAGCTATGGGAAAAATTGGAATTACCATTTATCCTCTCTGGTGGGCACTTAATCTCGGAACATCTTTAGGTGGAGCTGGATCTCCTATAGGTGCAGCATGTAATGTAGTAGCTTTAGGTCTAGCTGATAAAGAAAAAATTCATATCAAATTTGGAAAATACTTATTAGTTGGCTTCCCCTTAGTTCTTATCAATAGTTTAATTACATTTTTAATTATCTGGCTTCGCTATCACTAATATGGCAAATAAAATTTTTAAAAACTTTTTTGATATTTTATCTCATTTTTCAGCAACTCAATTGTCAGTTATTTCATTTTTACTTATGTCTTTAATTGGTGGACTTTTAATTTGGTCTACTGAAAGAAATCGCATAGTTACAGAAGAAGTACCTGCTGCTCAAAAAGTTATCGTTTATCAAAAAGTAAATAATAATTTAGTTACTAATCCACAGGAACAAATTTATACTTTTACTAAACCTCAAAAACAAAAAGGGGAAAATTTCATTGATACACTTTTTACAGCTGTTTCTGCTCTTTGCGTTACTGGGCTTAATTCAACTGATTTTTCTAGATTTACCATCTATGGACAGATTATAACTATGATTTTAATTCAAATGGGAGGTCTGGGAATCATTCTTTTTACCTCTATTTTCGCTATGAGCGTGGCTAGGGGTTTATCAGAACATGCTAATTTTAGGAAACTCATGTCAGGAATCTTAGATACCAATGAAAATTCTGTTCGAGATATGATTAAGCATGTAGTCATTTATACATTTTTATTTGAAGGGCTGGCTACTCTGATAATGGGGTTACATTTACAATTTTCTAACGCTGGCAAACTATTAAATGGTATAAATCCCTGGTGGTGGTCACTATTTCACTCAGTCTCTGCTTTTAATAACGCCGGATTTGGTTTATTAAATAATAATTTATCTAGCTTTGTAACAGATCCTGTTATTAACTTAACTATAGCTGGTCTTATCATTTTAGGAGGACTTGGTTATCCTGTTTTAATAGGTATTCATGTTTTTATGCGCGGCAAACTTATTCGTAAAAAAGATCGCGAACAAAAGAAATTAATCGCTGATATGCAGTCCGTTTCTGCTTCATCTGTTCAAATTCGGGTAGCACTTGTGGGAACGGTTTTGTTATTAGCTCTAGGTACTATATTCCCACTTTTGGAAGAATCACATAAAGCATTACTTAGTCACTATACTCTCTCTCAACAGATCTTAATTACTTTTTTCCAAAGCGTTTCTACTCGTACAGCTGGATTTAATACTATTGATATAGGATTATTAGGTATTGCTACTCTCTTTTTATACATACTTTTAATGTACATTGGTACTAATCCTGCCGGTACAGGTGGAGGTATAAAAATACCAACTGTAGCTGTGCTGTATGGATATTTAAAAGATTGGTTCTCTAAACCTGGTCAACCTATAAAATTACTCGGGAAAAATGTTAGTAAATTCGCAGTTTCTCACGCGATTAGATTATTCTTCTTAAGTATCATAACTATTTCTATAATTACGTTTACAATTTGTTTTATCGAAGGCAAATGGCTTATTACACCAGATCCACTTTTCAGTTTTATGAAAATATTATTTGAAGTAGTTTCTGCTTTTGGTACAGTAGGTCTTTCTATGGGCTTCCCTGGAGGAGTAGCCAGTTTTTCAGCGATTTTAAGCCCTGTTTCTAAACTTTTAATTATTATTACTATGCTTATAGGTCGACTAGGACCACTTACTATTTTAGCTTCACTTCCTTGGAAAAAAGAGCCAAGTGAAAAAGAATTAAGTCCAGATTTCCCCGACGCTCAGAGGATACAGATTGGATAAATAATTATTCTGTAAGTGCAAAAAATTCTATATTATAGGGAAAACCCTCAAAATCTGCTTGTTGTTCAAGATCTTTATTATATGTAATTATAAGTTTTTGCGTTTGTATTTTCCCACTTTTAAGAAATTTTACAATAGGGATTTCTTCTAGATTATTCTCTCTTTCTATAATCACTTGACCTTTTTTCTTAGCAATACTAAAATATCTTTTTTTTAAAAACCTAACTGTATCATCATGATCAATTTCTCCCACTACAGGCTGATTACTTCCTACTTTTTCTACAAATGCTTCTAATAAACTTTTCCCAAGATTTTTTCTTCTTAAGTTTGAATCTACTATTACATGATCTAAACGCCAATGATCTTCTTCCCACAAATAGTTAAGTTCACCTAGAGATTTCTCTCCTTTAAGAACTCTCAATGTATCATAATCTCTTATTTCACTTCCAAGCATTTCTTGTGTACCTGGAATATAATCAATTTTTATATCTGGTGACATATTCACACATTGTATCAAAAACACACAATCTTTTTCTCGACTGTGTGTTTTTAAAAGATTTCTAACTATTAATTACATCGCTGGTTGTTCCATAACTTCCTGAACATTTGCCTCCAGCATTTGACTCATTTCTTCTTCAGATGGAACTGGTTGACCAGGATGCTTTTCTGTAAAATGTTTAGTTCCCATATCACCTTTCATCATATCCTTAAATTTCATGATGGCTTCTTCACGAGTGGCTGCGTCCATAGTCATTTTATCTCCACAAGTACATGTAAATTCAAATTTCTTCATTTTTAGTCCGTTAGATAATTTCATATCTAATGGATTCAATCACCTCCTCTCTTCTTACATTAAGCATTAAAAAATGTACTAAGTCAAGTAATAAATAGGTAATTATTCGTCGTCGCGAGCGACTATAAGGAGCGTGGCCATCTTAATAGGATTATATGAGATTGCTTTGTAATTTTATGATCTCGCAATGAAGAAGATAAAATTTCGTATTTTACACTATTTATTTTGGTAAAGATGGGTAGTTAATTTTGATATCATTTGCGGTAAAAAATAAACATTGCCTAGCTAGTGCATTAGCGAAAACTCCTGCTTTTTTAAACGATTTAGTTTTATAAAAAGAGTAAGCAAAACCTGCTGAAAAAATATCTCCAGAACCCACAGAATCGATTATATCTTTTTCTAACACAATCTCTGTAGGAATATTTAATATTTTTTTATTATCCAAGATTGTTACTCCTTTTTCTCCTTTAGTAATCGCAGTAATTATGTTATATTTCTTCGACCAATCTTTAGATAAATTTTCAATATTTGGGTAATCTGCTTCGGATAAAATCATTAAATCAAATAAAGGTAATATTTCATTTGCTTCTTTAAACATTCTTTTTTCGACCATGTTTTTTTTATTAATAGTTCTAAAATATCCTTGTGGTAATAGAACTTTTAGAGCATTTTTAGGAATTTTTTTTATTAAACTTTCAATATAGTTCGTTGAGAAGTTAGGTAAGATTGGAGAGATAAAAAGTATCTCAGTTTCTCCTAAAATTTCTTCAATTTGTGAATTTATCTCAACTGGATAGGCATAAATTTCATTGAACACTTTTTGTGTTCGCATATTATTTTTCGTAATGTTTTCATAAACTAAAGTCTTAGACATTTTTTGACTTAAATTATATAAGGACTCAGTTTTATAAACTCTTAAAAAATCTTCGCCATAAGAGGCTATTATTTTTACTTTACAATCCAGCAATTGTTTAAAGATTTTATCCATGAAGATCGCAGGACTGCCAGCTGCGATATACGAAGAATTTTCAGATTCATTTTTATCTATATCCACATGTCCTACTATAGTTATGTTCATTTAAATAATATTATAGAATTATGAATTACGAATCAAGAAGTATAACTTTTGTTAAGGAGCAATTTGTCTTTTCAATTTTTGGTGAATTGGAATTTTCTCTTTAAATAAATTTAGAAGTTAAATTAAGTCTAGTGAGAAAATTCCACTAGTGAAGTCCGAAGATTTATTTAAAAATCTAAATCAACTTTCCCTGAACGCCACCAAAAATTGCGAAAGCAAACTGCTATAACTTAATAAATAAAGATCCTTCGTTCCACTCAGGCCATAGCTCTTGAGCCCCAGACTCATAGAGATGATGAAACTGGGAGAGAAAAATAGAATGTAGAACCCTTACCTTCTGAACTTTCCACCCACAGCTTACCTTTATGCAGTTTAATTATTTGACTAGAAATATATAAACCCAAACCTAATCCTGGATAAGTCTCATGACCTCGTACTTGATAAAATCGATCAAATATTTTCTTGTGAGCAATCTTAGGTATACCTATTCCAAAATCTTTCACATAAATTTCGATAGTATTTTTTTTAGGACGAGAACCGATAATAATATCTTTATCTGCTTTAGAATATTTAATAGCATTCGTAACTAAATTCGTAAGTACTTGTCTTATTCTTTCTTTATCAGCATACACATATAGTTTAGTATGCCAGTCTAATTTAAGCTTATGGAATGTGGTAGGTTGTAAGTCTTCTACTATTTCTTTCGCTAATTCTTTAACTAAGAACTTTTCCTTTTCTACTTTTAAACCACCTTTATAAAGTCTAGTAACGTCTAATAATTCTTTAACTAGATCTGTTAATTTATTTAGTTGAAGGTCAATTTTTTTAATTACTTTCTCTGATTCGGAATCCTGAGATTTTTGAAATCTCTTTTTCAAAATTTGCGCGAAAACAGTAGCAGATGTTAGAGGTGTTTTTAATTCATGAGAAGCCATATTAATAAAATCATCTTTTTTCTCCTCTAATTCTCTTTGAATAGTAATATCATTTATAATTTCTGCAGCAGCAATTATTTTTCCTTTCTTGTTAAGAATAGGAGCAGCACTAACTTGTAAAAATGTTTTTTTTCCATCTTTTTTTTGAATAGTTATGTTTTCGTTTTTTAATTTTTTCCCTTTTAATGCTGTTAATATAGGAGCTTGAGAAGCATTTAATGGTTTATTATTAATTTCCGCATTTAAAAGTAATTCTTCACCATATATAAATTCTGTAGGAATTTTCATATCAATTATATTTTCCAGTTGTTTATTTTGGTGAATAACTTTACCAGTAGCATCGGAAATAATTATTCCTACTGGTAGTTGTTCTACAATAGTTTCCAACTGCTTTCTGCCATCTGCTTCTTTTTCGATTAAACTATCTACTGTTTGTTTTAATCCTCCAATTATCGCAGAAAGGCCAAAATATATTAACCCCAAATAAATGGTTGTTTCAACCCCAGCTATAAATTTTCCATTAGTATAACTTCTAGTTTCAATAATATATAAATAATATAAAATGGTTAAAGTACTAGTCGTAAAACCTCCTATTACTCCATTTCTAAGTGAGAAATAAATAATTAAGATTACATTAACAAAAATGATATAAGTTCCAACTATGTTAGGATCTTTTAAGATTTTATAAGATAAAAATTCCGATAAAATAAAAACAATAATATTAAAGATAAGTGGAAAAAGAAAAGAATAATTTTTTTTACCCAGTTGCTTAATTGGATTTAAATAATCCAATATTTTTATCATAAAATGTATTTTACACTTATATATATAAAAAATGTGTAAGATTAGTATTTCTAATTAACTACTTGACCTAAACTCCAATCGCTATCAAAGTCAGAATTTAAACTTTGTAAAATATCTGCTTGTGAAATAATAATTCCCATTTCCCTATTTTGATCCATACTTTGAGTAGTTAAATTTACTGAGCCAATATAAGCTTTAGTGTTATCAATATCTATCAATTTCGCATGAATGTAAGGTGATGAAACAGTTTCTACTTCAATTCCGGCATTTTTTAACTGATCCGCTGCATATTTATTAGTGCTAACTTTAGAAAAACCAGCTAGAATTACTTTTATCTGAGTACTTTTAGCTTTTTGAGTTAATAAATTTATTATTTGTTTATCATCAATAACTTCTGTTTCTATATCTATAGTTTTAGCCGCAGAATTTAAAAGTGTAACTAACTTATCTCTAGAATTATCAGGGCTAACTACTAAATTAGAATCTGCGATATTTAAACTTTGACGTTGTGCATCTGCATTAAAAATCTGATCAATGGTTTGTGCGTCTGTAGGATTATCATCCATAATGTCATACTCACGATTGGATTTAAAAGATGCTGCAGTTAAATTCTGATTCATTATCCAAACTTCATTATTATCAATAACAATTGCCTTTTCATGAGTTAAAGCAAAACTGGGGTTTGTCCAATTTACTGGTATACCATCAGCAGTTAATTCTGACTTAGCTTTTTCATTTATATTTCCAGCACCAAAAGGATGCTGTTCTAATAAAACATGAACGATTATTCCCCGATCATGAGCAGCCTCAAGCGCAGAAATTATTTCTTTATCAGATAATAAATACATTTCTAAATCTATTTCTTTTTGCGCATTATTTATGGAATCAATAATAGGAGATCGTCCATCCATGGGTTGCTCAAAAAGTGTGAGATTATTTTCTGTACCTAAAACTTGAACTGAATGATTATTAAGATTTTGGTGATTAAAAACAAAATAGAGAGAATAAATAAAAAAACAGAGAACTAAAATTCCTAAATTCTTTTTAAGAAAAGAGCGCATCAAATCAGTTTACTATGTTACCGACTTTAGTAACAAGTATTAAGAATTAACTCGGCACTTATCCCATAACCTCATGTAATGTGATATAATTAGGTTGTCCTGCCTGACTAAATCGCATGAATGAATTTAATTTCGGGCAGTTTTTAAAAAAATACGGTAGTGAGAAAAAATGTTTGGATTACCTCATAAAACTTAAGTGTCCTGATGGTATTTACTGCAAACAATGTGAGAGGGTAAAAAAGTTTACAAAGATTAGAACAAGAACTGTCTATCAATGCTCTTGTGGATATCAAGTAAGTCCACTAGTTGGAACAATCTTTGAAAAAAGTAGTACACCTTTAACTTACTGGTTTTACGCAATCTTCTTGATGTCTAATACCAGATCAGGCATATCAGCAAAACAGTTACAAAGAGAGCTTGGAGTAACTTACAAAACAGCCTGGAGGATGTTTAAACAAATAAGAATCTTGATGCAATACACGACAGATAAACTTAAAGGAACGATTGAAGTAGATGAAACTTATGTAGGAGGTAAAGGGTGGAATAGAAGATATATTCCTAATTTTAATGAGAAACCGAAAGAAGTAGTTTTCGGGATGGTAGAAAGAAATGGGAATGCGAAGCTACTTCATTTACCAGGTAATGGTAGAAGACAATTAGTCGAAGAAATTCAAAAAAACATAGATAAAGGCTCCTATATTATCAGTGATCAATATGCAGCATACAATTACGTAACAAAGATTGGTTATACCCATGATTTTGTAACTCATCGAAAAGAGTATGTTAGTAAAAAAGATCCGAATGTTTACACACAAAATATCGAGAGCATCTGGTCTCACTTAAAGAGAGGAATCTTTGGAGTTTATCGAAAGACTTCCAAGAAATACTTACAGAGTTACGTTAACGAATTTGCTTTTAGATATAACTATAGAAATCAAAATATGTTTGATATATTGATTAAACAGTCAATTAATTCTAAAATTAAATAAATATTCTTACTAATATATTATTTGATTATAAAAAATCAATTATAATATAAGTATATGATAACCAAAAAAGAAGATTCTGCAACAAATATTGATTTATCCATAACTAATGGTGATTTAGCTGCATTAAAAGAAGTTAAAAATAAATGGAAATTTAAAAATATTGAAGATATTTTACGTTTTGCTCTAGCAGTAATGAAAAAGTCTGAAAAGAATAAAATTTATGTAGATGAAAATGGAACTCAGGTAGGATACGTTCCTGCTGACAGCATGATAGAAAAAGAAGAAAAACCTTCTCAATCTACTTAATATTATTCTAATATGACAAAAAACAAAAATGACGAGACATTTCCAACGGATGATTATCTTAAAAAGGATCAATATACTAAAGAATTTGAAGATTTAAATAAAAGAACAAAGTCACTAGAAGAAAGATTAGGAACTAATGAAAATCTTGCAAAAAGTTTTTGTGAAGCTGTTGATAGTCAATCTAAAATGAAAGACAGTATAACTGATCACATAGTAGAATTACTCGAAGAAAACCCAAAAGTCCAAGAAGCTCTCCAAAAACAAGTTAATAAAATAGATAGAAATGCTGTTATGAGTTTAATTAAAAAAATAGGCTTTGCTGGTTGGACTTTAATTATTGCTCTTCTAAGTGGTGGATTAGTTTTTATAATTAAAAAATAAATTACTTTTTTTTATCAAATGGAGAATGTTTAATAGCCTCTTTAAGTATTAATTCAAATAAATTTTTATCAGCTTTTCTAGTAGTTTTCTTAAGCTTTTTCTTTTTTTTATTAGGCATACTAAAACTGTAGCACACCTTAACTTTTAGAACAATCTGTGGTTACATGAAGCTTGGGGATAAGTGCCATTAACTCCGCTTGACAAAAGATAAATTTTAGGTCCATACTAATTTTATGCCAGAGGAAACCATTTCTACTTCAGAACAAAAAACTTATGGTTATGGAAAAAGACCTCTTTGGCAATGGATTCTTCTTTATGTGGTTATAGGAGCTATTATTTATGGAATTATTTATTATTTTGTTTTCTATAAAAAAGGTGGTTATAACTATACTTCTGGAAATTCTTATCAATACCCTACTACAGCAGCTCAGCAAGTTACTACGACTCAAACACCAACTGTTTCCATCAGTCCAAGTACATCCACTGCTCCCAGTGGAACTATGATAGCCGAAAAAATTACAGTAACAGGAACTGAATTTGCATTTAATCCTTCTACTATAAATGCTAAAGTAAATGAACCTATCACAGTTACATTTAAAAATGATGGAACTTATCCACATAATTTCACTATTAGTGAATTAAATGTAAAGACTAAAACTATTCAACCAGGCGAAGAAGATACCATCACTTTTACACCTACTAAAACTGGTTCATTCATTTATCTCTGCACAGTTCCCGGACATGCTGATCGTGGCATGAAAGGAACATTAATCGTTCAATAAGTCTTCTATGCAAAATGCTAGAATAGTTAATATTTTTCTTCGCTTAAGTATTAGTAGTGTATTTTTTTATGCAGCTATCGCAGCGACTCTTCAACCATATAATTGGGTTGGATATATTCCTACTCCATTAAGTACAATTGCGCCGACAAATATTTTACTTTTAGGATTTTCTTTATATCAATTAATTCTAGCTATTTGGATTTTAAGTGGATGGAAAACTTTTTATTCTGCTCTATTTTCCAGTCTAACTTTAATAGCAATTATCGTAGCTAATTTTTCAGACATAGATATTTTATTTCGTGACTTTGCTATCTTCTTTTCCTCAGTAGCTTTAGCTATCGGGTCATATAAGAAAAAATAAAGTAACTTTTAATTATTCCTTTTAGGTTTACGTCTACCACCCCATTCATCATTTAAATCTTTACTAAAAGTATTTCTTTTTGGTAATAATTTCTTAGACAGAATATTTTCTCTATCTGGAATATAATCACTATTAATACTTAAACTTTTTAAAAAATTCCAATAGTCATTAGTTAATTCCTCAGGTTGAAGTTTTAAAGTAGAGTTGAAATATTCTTCGCTATTAGGGTCTGATTTTTTTTTAAGTCTTATTAGAAAAGCTGGATATTCTTTTTCTTCTAGAACATATTCCACTTCTAAATTTTGTTTAACTCGATCATTTATCGTAATTAATTCTCTTAAGAAATCTAGTCTTTTTTTAATTTGCCTAAAAGATACCTCTGAATCATTATCTTTAAGCTTCATTGTTAAAAGCACCAATTCATCTATAAAACAAGCACTCCAAATTAAAGGATTTTCTGTCATTGCTTCATAATTTTCTATTAATTTTAGAATATAATTTAGATTTTGGGTGTCTAAAAATAAATCTGATATATGAGTTCCTATGTGAAGAGTACCCCATATGCCTTCTTGAACTTTAAGTTCTATTATTATCCTATTGTGAGAATAATTATCTATAAAACCCTTATAAGGCTCTCTAAATGACGTCCTTATTCCTGGCAGAGAAGGTGGATTATTCTCCTGCCTTTCATTAAGTATCTCCAAAGCTAACAATCTCTTCCATAGATTTCTTTGACGATCTCCTTTTAATCCAACGTTAGATAAAAGATCTATGGCCCTCGCTTGCACTATCCATCCTAATCTTCTGGTTCTTTCTAATTCTGTTTCTTCATCTATTTTTATTGTTAAATCATCTACTTGTTCACTAAAATTTAGTAGTTTTTTTAATAGCTCTTTTTGGATATCTGGGTTTAATTCATTAGTGATTTCTTTTGTTTGTTCATATGTATGATACGTTATATATTGTAGATATGCTGGTCTGTTATCGCGAGAAACATTAATGTTGTTTAATTTTGGAAATGTATCTTCTATCATAGTTCCGTATTTTACTAAAACTTAAGTTCAATTACAATTTAACTTTTATATTAATTCTCTGTTAAAAAAAAGCCGAGTTTCCTCGACTTTTTTATTTTGAATTTTGAAGAAATATTTATTTTCCTTCAACCACTTTAGCCATTTTATCTAGAGATGTAGCCCAACCTTCTCTCATTCCACTCTTTATCATTCCTTCATACATCTGATCATTTTCTGCTGTGTAAATGATAGAAAGTTTAGTCTTTACTTGCCCTTTCGAAGCCATAGGCGAAGTAGGGCCATCTTCCTCAAAATCCTCAAACTTTACTAGAACAGTCATTTCTTTTGGCATATCAGGACCTTGTCCTTCTTCTGTAGGATCTATCATGTTACCTTCAGAATCTGAGAAATAATCAGTCACGACTAATTTTTCATTTGGAACTATTTCCTTATATATACCAGCACTATACATGTCTTTATCCCACTCTGATCCAGCAGGTCCATGCATAGCGTAAATGTATTTACCACCGACTCTAAAATCAACTTTTACAGATGGTGCGTAAAATCCTTCTGGTCCCCACCACTCTTTTACCATTTCAGGATCTGTCCATGCTTTCCAAACCATTTCTCTTGGTGCGTTAAAAATGCGTTCAATTATTATTTGTTTTTTCTCATCCATTTTATCTCTCACCCCCTCTCAAACGTCATCCTGAGTTTCAACGAAGGATCTATATTTTCAGAATGACAATTATTTATCTCGTTTGGTTTTTTCTAACATTTTTTCTAATCTCTCTAATCTATCTTCCCAAAGGTTTCTATATTTCTCAAGCCAAGCATCCAAATCTTTAAAAACTTTAGGTGAAAGATTATAAATTCTTTTATTTTTTATAGGTTTTACTTCTACTATTCCTGCATCTGCGAGAATTTTTAGATGTTTAGAAGTCTGTGGTTGGTTAAGTTTTAATTTTTCTGCTATTTGATTTACTGTGTATGGATTTTTACTAAGAAGTTCAACTATGTTTAATCTATTCGGCTCCCCAAGTGTATTAAATATAGCAGGATTAATGGTCATAATTAATATATACCATATTAGGAATATTCCTGTCAAGGAATATTATCGTTTGTTTTGAGATTTTTGTAGTATTAAACGAAGAATTAATCCTGAAATATATAAAAAAGCTTCTGTGTCTTCAATGCTTGGAATAAAATTATCGTTATTACCAGCATGCCTTCCAAATTCTTTACTAAGTTCTTTATATGAGTTAAATATTTTTTTCCACTCTTTATCTAAACCTAAAGTATCTACTAATTGATTAAAATTATTGTCAAAAGATCCCTTAAAAGAATTTAAGTATTCCTGAGTAAGCTTCTCTACTGATTGAAAAGCATTACTAATAGTATCCTTTCTTTTAATTGCGTTTTGTAGAGACTGAGAATAGTTATCTAAAGCATTCTTATATAGAATTTGAATTTTTTTATTATTCTCTAACCATTTTAAAACATCTTCAATTAATTTTTCATCAAATTCTTCTACTCCCTCTGGATAGAATTTCCCATTTCTCCATGTCACACCTAATGATAGTGGTTGATTTAAAGCTAATTGAATAACAGATTCAATATTTTGAAGCCAACTACCTTTTTCATATTCATTTGAATTATAGAAATAATCGTAAATAACTTCAATTAAAAGTAATGTGTTTTCAAAATTACCTTCTGTAAAAATAGCATATGAAGGCATATAAATCTCAAAATTATAAGAACCCCTATTTTTATTTCTAATAATTTCAGTTGGATTATAGTTAAATTCTATAGCAATAAAATCAAACATGTTTTTACTATACTCTGTATAATATGGACCATCTTTTTTATCTAAAGGTTCTATTAAGTAATGTTGTACAATATTTATAAAATTAATTTTAAGTTCTTTTATATTAATTTCTTGACCAAATCTTTTTTTAAAATCAAAAATTTTTCTCATAGCAAAAGTATTATAATCTTAAATTAAGATATTATCATTATTAAAAAACTGCCAGCAAAGCCAGCAGTTTTAATATTAAGAACGAGATCCTTCGACTCCTTAGGTTTCACTCAGGATAAGTTCGCTCGGGATGACAATTTTGAACAAGACAGAATGACAATTTATTGTTTAATCATTCCATTCATATCCCACATTTCATGAACATCGATTTCTCCACCTGGTCTATCTAAATGTGGATTATCTTTTAAGAGATTAACTGCAGTATCAATATCTTCTGCTTGGACGATATCATAGGCCACTAGTGATGCATCTCCTGGCATAACATCACTTTTAGTTAATTTCATCGCGTGTGTCACAGGACTTCCTTTATCCACTACAGCATCCCCTACCTTAGCGAACCAATCCATCCATGGCTTCATACCAGCTTGCATTTGTTCTGGTGTAGCACTTTGCATTTTTTCTCGCTCTTCAGCTGTGGCAAAAAATAAAACTAAAAATTTTTTCATATATAATCACCTCGAATTCCTAGATTAAAATCTATAAATAATGAGATGCCGAATATTTTTTAGAATATTAGGCGCCTTCACTTTACCCTTGAGGTTTATCTGCTTGGAAACCCCAATTAAATCCATATTTATCAGTTACCCCACCATAGAAACCAAAAAAAGTTTCTTGAAAAGGTTGAGTTATCTTTCCACCTTCGGATAATTTATTAAAGAATCCTTCTATCTCTTCTTTGGTTCCGCCACTTAAAGTAAGGGTTACATTAGTTCCCATTTGAACACTATCACCCATCATGATATCTGATGCCATAAGAACTAATCCGTTAGCTTTAAGCTCTGAGTGCATAACCCAATTTTCTTTGCCTGGCATTTGAGCCGCCATAGGAGAATCACCGACTAAAGAAATATTTAATTCTCCACCTAAGGCGGATTTATAAAATTCCATCGCTTCTTTACAATTTCCATTAAATGAAAGATATGGAGTAAGTATCGTCATAATTATTCACCTCCCTTCAAAAAAAGATTAAAAATAAATTCTAATAATTATTTCTCGCCTTCCCATGGAGTCATAAGTTGGAAATAGTTTCCGTCTGGATCTGCAAAAGTAGCTATCCACATTTTTTCTAGTTCATAAGGCTCTTTAATGACTGTAGCACCAATATTTTTTATTCTTTCAAATTCCTCCTTAACTTCTTTAGTTTCAAAATTAAATATTAAACGCTGAGGTTCTTTAGCTTTATCTTTCACTTCTGAATGAGCACCAACGCTAAAAAAAACACTTCCTACTGACCAACCATGCCAGTCACCTTCTGCCATGTCTGCTGGCTTACCAAAAACTTTTTCATAAAAATCAGCTAAGACTTGTGGTTGAGAAGATCCAACCATGATGGAATTTAAATTTAACATAACTAAAACTACTTTATAATAAACTAAAAACTATCCCCATTACAAGAAGTAAAATTAGGTAATATCCAGCATTTATTAACCAGAGTCTAAAAGATTTATTACCGGCTAAAACTTCATTTAATGTAACTGGTGCTATAAATCCTAACCAATTTACAAATCCCACCATAAGTCCCGCTGAGATACCATAAATTTTTAAATATACTGAAGCAAAAATAAGAGCATGATCTAAAATAAATGCCATCAAGAGTGCTCCTATAAACATAAGAGTATACATTCTAGCCATCACAGATCCTGAAGCTTTAGAATTATCTGATTTTAGACTAGATAATTTAATCCATTTTTTTCCAAAAAGAGGTCCATACCAGAGGAAACCTAAAACCATACTTAAAATAGCATTTATAAGAACTCCTAAATAATCTACAGGGACCATTACCATAATTTAAATGTATAAATATTTTTAGACCTTGTCAATATTTGATTTGTAGTATAAAAGTATATTTCCATTTTTAAACTCGCGAGTTTTAGTAAGTTTTAAATTTAATTTTTCCTCTAATCCTTCAAATAATTTCGCTCCTTTATTAATAACTACCGGATTTATCATAATTCTAAATTCATCGATTAAGCCTAGTTTAGTTAAGGAAACTAATAATTTATTACTCCCTAAAATTGCTATGGATTTACCTTCTGTATTTTTTAGTTTTTTAATTTCTTCTTTTACATTTTCAGAAATTAGTTTCACATTTTTCCAATTTTCTGTTTCCGTTACATGACCTAGTGTACTTGAAACTACTACTTTAGGAAAAGTATTCATTAAGTGTGCAACTATGGCATCATTAGGATCTGCAGACTCATTAGGTTGATAAGTAGGCCAAAAAGATTCCATCAGCTGATACGTGATCTTACCAAATAAAATAGTGTCTGCTTCCTTCATTTGGTCCGCAGCAAATTCGTTAAATTCAGCGTCCACATTATGCCAAGATAAATCATGATCCACTCCTTCAAAAAATCCATCTAAAGAGATCATCATGAATAAAAATATTTTCCTCATAAAACTAATATAGCAAAATATAAATGTCTTTGCGAACAAGTTTCTAAACTGGTGAAGCAATCTTATCGAGATCGCCACGTCGTAAACTCCTCGCGAAGACGTAATAAATCTTTCAATTTTTAACTATTGCTACTTGAATACTTTAGGCCTATAATCGCTTATTATGGATCCAGAAACCTTTGCTCAAATTCTGACAACAATTACAGAAGTTGATGAACCTCCATTCGCAGAGACTAATGTACGAAGAGCGTTACGAATATTACAAATTAGAACTGCTTGGTTAGAATTTATGGCTAATATTTTTAATAGATTTGATAGTTTTAATCAAATTCAAACTCCTAATCTTTTTATGCAACTCCCTCCTCCCGAAGAACCAAAGTAAATTAACTTGACTCTAATTTTATCGATTGTTATATTTAAACTATGGCAGAAGAAGAATATTTAAGCTCCCCTCATCCCCTAGCGGATTTTATGGCTTCAAATATCATGAATAAAATGAGACAAAGAGTCTCTACTCCAGAGGGGCAATCTTACACTCTAAATTATGCAGTTTACGATGCTTTAGATCATGCCGTTTGGGCAACTGATTCTAAACGTTTTGCTGGAGATCTTATAGAAGAATTAAAGTTAACACCAGATCAAATAACTCAGGGTGGACTTACTTTAAGACTAGAGGATTTTAAGAGTTGGAAAGATTATTATAGAGAAATGAGTTTTATTATTTTATCTCATCATATAATAACAAATGCTAATCCAGCTGATAAAGCTCTTATTGAAGAAAGATTTAAGAAAGAATGGGAAATAATGCGCGGTAATTTTCCACTAGACCCTAGAAGAACTTCTAAATAAATATTTATTAATTTGGATCTTATTTTAGTATTAATAAAACAAGGGCTAATACTGCCATACCAAAATCTTCCATTAAAGTAACATAAGTTAGTGGAACTTTTAAAAATGTACCTAAACATGCACATGTAAATTTTTCATGTTTTAGAAGTTTTATTAAAACCCCTACTCCGCTAAATATCATGATAATTATTTCCAAAAATAATATTAATTTAATTTGAAAGTTTAATATCATAGTTAGTGCGAAAAATAATTCGATAAAAGGATATATATAACCATAAGAGTAGATTTTTTGAGCTAAGAGATCATAGGTAGAATAACCTTCAGCAAAACCTGCTAGATCTATAAGTTTAAACCCTGAGAAAACTAAGAAAAACCCTATCATAAATGTAGAAATAAAATATTTTAAAGAAAATCCCGCAGCATAAGAAATAGTTAAAGAAGTCAAAGTAATTAAAGAAATAATTATAATTAAAGGCTTATAATTTTTATTTTTATTTTGTTTTTTACTAGATAAGGACTCTTTCAAAACTAACTTCATACCACATTTAGGACACTTACCCGGATTTTTGCTTTCAATTTCCGGATGCATAGGGCATGTATAAATAGGCATAATATTATCATAACATATGAGTCAAACTAGATATTTACAATCTATAAAATTTTCTGCGATACTAATTCTATGCACAGAAGAAAATTAAATACTTCTTCAAACACTTTTCTAAAACCTTTTTGGATTACTTTAGGCGTTATTATTCTTTTAATTATTTTTTTTATCTTAGGATATCATTTTAGTCGGAAACCATCTTCTACTTCATCTCAAATGTTTGCTGCGCCAACTAACACTTATTTATTTGATATAGGAAATAAAAAAATTACGCTAAATAACCATTTATTAGCTTTTAAAAATAGTTCATATAAAGCCAGTCATGGATCTGAAGTAGCTACTATAACTAACTTAACTATTAATCCCTCAGGAACTAGAGCTACAGCTATATTAATAGATAGCCCTGGAGGAACAGGAACATTTTATTATCTAATAGGTGGAGTGTTAAAAAATGGTCAGGAAATATATTCTAAGCCTGTGCTTTTAGGAGATAGAATTAAAATAAAATCACTAAGTGTATATGAACCACAGGCTCATGATAATGGAATAATTACTGTTCAATATTTAGACAGACCAGCGAGTGCACCTATGCTAACTATGCCTACAATACAAATATTAAAACAATTTGCCTTTGAGGACAATGGAAATTTAATAGAAGTACTTCATTAAATACTATGATGGGTGAAATTATAGAAAGAATCAAAAAGTATAAAATAATTATAATCGTTCTTATCATTTTAGTATTAGTAATTATCTTTAATTTACTTCTAAATTCGTCTTCTACCAATACTATTTACACAGTTAAGCGAGAAAATTTAGTAAATACAGTACTCATAAATGGCACTTACACTATAGCTTCTCAAACTTCTGTAAACTCTCCCACTAATGGCGTTATTACTAAATTATATGTTAAAAATGGAACTGAAGTTAAAAAAGGCGATCCACTTTTTTATGTAAATAGCAGCGCCACTGCGGATCAAATAAAAACAGCCTATGCTAACTATTTAGCAGCAAATAGTCAACTACAAGCAGATAATGCTATGTTATATTCTTTACAATCTACTATGTATTCTGCATGGCAGGCCTACATTAATCAAGCTACTAATGCTACTTATCAGAACAATGATGGTAGTCCTAATAGTACTAACAGGATACAGACTACTTTTACTGTTCCACAGTCTGCATGGTTAGCTGCTGAGGCGAACTACAAAAACCAACAGGTTGTGATTAATAAAGATCAAGCTGCTCTTTCAAGTGCTTTACAAGCATATAACGAAACTCAAAGTGTAACTGTTACTGCTCCTGCTGCAGGCCAAATAGTTAATTTATCAGCTGCTCTTAATGATCAAGTATCTGCAGTTTCTTCACAAACTTCTCCTTCAAACAATACTACAATTTCCCCAGTTTTAATAATTGCTGATTTTAGTAATCCAGTTATAATTTCCTCTGTCGATCAAGTTAATATTCCGCGTCTTAAAATAGGTCAAAAAGCTAGCATAGTTTTTGATGCTTTACCTAATCAAACTTTTACAGGATCAGTTTCAAGTATTGATACTGCTGGTACTAAAGTACAAGGAACTGTAGATTTTAATGTAAATATTACAGTTAATAATGTCACTTCAATGATTCGACCTAATATGACTACCTCGGTGACTATAGAGACCGGTCGAGCTGATAATGTTTTAACTATTCCTAATGATGCTATTATTTCTAAAAATGGGAAAACTTATGTGGAGCTAGAAAATAAAAATCTTTCAGAAGTTACACTCGGGCTTAAAGGACTTACTAAAACAGAAGTTATTAATGGATTATCATCAGGAGATAGAATCATTGAACAACAATAAGATTAGTTAACAGTGATTTCTGAAATGAATAAAAAAACACATTCTGCGAACTTAAAAAGAGAAATATAAAATTAATAATTTATGCATGATCTAAGAACAGCTGCTTTTATCGCTTATAAATCGATTCTAAAAGGAAATAAATCTACATTTATACTTTTAATTTTTATCCTTTCACTATCTTTCTTAAATATGATGTTTATCTCAGGAATTCTAAATGGTTTAGAAAATTTATTTTATCGAACCATTATTAATACTTACGCTTCAGACGTTGCTGTAAATCCGCAGGAAAAACCTGAATTAAAACAATTTATTTTAAATCAAAATGAAGTTCAAGCCGAAATCCAAAGTATTCCTGGAGTTATAGCTACTACTCGTCGTTATTCTCTAGCTGGATCCATTTCATTTGATAAAGATAAAAATGGACAGTTTAAAAATGTTTCTGGTGCGATTATAGGTATAGATCCTACTCAAGAGCAGAAAGTTTTAACCTTAAATAATTTAATAATTTCTGGACATTATTTATCTGATACTGATTCTGATCAAATTTTACTTAGCTCAGCATTAGCAGGAGGATATGGAATTCCAGCTCCGAGTGATTTAGGTGGAGCTAGAGTCGGAGATAAAGTGCAGATTACCTATTCTAATGGTGTAATGAAAACATATACTATTAAAGGAATTTATAATGATGCTATAGGTATATTTGAGACATTTATTACCGCTCGAGAAGCAGAATCAGTTCTAAATGTTTATAACAGTGCCTCACAAATTTTGGTAAAAACAGATATAGATCATACCCCTATTACTACATATCAAAAGAGAATCCAGCAGCTTCAATCTAATTTAAAAATTCAAACTTATTTAGATTTACTTGGTTCATTTAAATCATTTTTAGATGCACTTAATTTAATTTCAGTCATCGTTAGTGCTATTAGTGTGTTAGTCGCTGCGATTACTATTTTCGTCATTATTTACGTAAATGCGATTAATAAACGTAAACAAATCGGAATTTTAAAAGCTATTGGCATCAGACAAACTATCATCATTTGGTCATATATTTTCCAATCACTTTTTTATGCGCTTTTTGGTGTGATTATAGGTTCCTTTATCGTTTTTCTTATAATAACTCCACTTCTGAATAAATATCCTATTAATGTAGAATTTGGCTATCTTTATTTAGTTCATAATCCAATAACCATTATAGGTGGTATTATTAGTATGTTTTTAGCCGGATTACTAGCAGGATATTTACCAGCTAGAATTGTCGCTCGCCAAAATATAATTAAAGCTATTTGGGGCTAAAGTCCTGAGCGCAGTCGAAGGAATCTTATGATTACTGTTAAAAATCTAAAAAAAACATATCCTGGGAAAGTTCCTACTCCTGCTTTAAAAGGACTTAGTTTTATCGTCCAGAGTGGAGAGTTTATTGCTTTAACCGGACGAAGTGGATCAGGCAAATCTACTCTACTTCATCAATTAGGCTTACTAGATAATCCTACAGAAGGCAACATAATGATTGATCAAACTGACGTATTAGCACTTTCTGATACTAAAAAAACTTTTTATAGACTTACATCTTTAGGTTATGTTTTCCAGGAATATGCGTTAGTTGCTGAATTTACGGCGTTAGAAAATGTTTTACTGCCTGCTATGGCTTTAGGAAATCATAATGACCAAAAAGAAAGAGCTAAAGAACTTTTATCTCTAGTGGGCTTGGAAGAAAGATTAAATTATTATCCTAATGAACTTTCAGGTGGTCAACAGCAGCGTGTGGCTATAGCACGAGCGTTAATCAATCATCCTAAAATTCTTTTTGCTGATGAACCAACTGCTAATTTAGATACAGCCTCTTCTAAAACAGTTCTGGACATTTTCTTAAAATTAAATAAAGAAGAAAAACTCACTATTATTATGGTCACTCATGAACCAGACTATGCTAAATTAGCTCAACGAAATATAGAGCTTCTAGATGGACTGATTATTAAGGATAAAAAGCAATAAATTACCTCCTTTAAAATCTTGTAAACACCACTGTTGTCTGATATTATTCAACTTAATGAATAAAACAGAAGCCTTAAGTTATCAATTGTATCTGGAACTACCCTATGATCCTACCGGAGAAAGCTATAGATTAGATCAACCTCAAACTGATGGGAGCGAAAATTTAGAGGTAAGAGATCAAGCAGTAGAATTCGCCATGATGGAAAAACTTTTAGAACAAACTGCTGATGAAAATGTGAATTGGAAAAATATACTAGCTTCTTTAGATAATGAAAATAGGACTAATCAGCCTAGTTTATTTAGTCCGGATATACTTACTGCTACACTTAATTTATCTACTTTTAACAAAGTTCAATTTTCTGAAAGTTTCGGCTATCAAGGAAAAAAGCATAATTATTCTCGATATGGAAATATGAATACTATCCCAGCTGGAAAGCAAATTCTTAACATGTCACTTCAGCCTTTTTCTGAAGATGTAATTTTACTTCACACTATAGTAGGTTTACCAGAAACTAAAGAAAAGAATACTACTTTTAGAAATATCGAATTTACTTATATTCGCTCGAAAAGTACTAACCAACCACTCTATGTTTCATTGAAAGAACGAAGATCACAAAAACCAGCAGCTTCGATAGAAGATGAACCAACTTTTAATTTCACATTTATATTTCATCCTGAAGAGAATCCTAAAAATACTTTTCTGGAAATGTCTATAAGTGGAACTCAGAGACCCACACCTTTTCATGGATCATTTTACAACACGAGAAAAAGACTTTCATAATTGACAATTTTAAAATAGATGATTATCATGTTAATGATAATATGCCACGCAGCGAACTTATATGGCAAGAAGTTAAAGATCGTTTAAATCCTCGTATTATTCATACTAAAAATCCTGAACAATTTGCTCAAAAAATTGCTAAACATAGTTCTCGTAGAGAATTCATTCCCGAGCTAATAATTATAGAATCTAGTGTAAATCCTTTAACTGAAGGATTTCAAATGGAAACATATAGAGGCAATAAAACTATTCGCTACAGAGAAAATCCTCCACGTAGAAAAAAAGCTGAAGTAATTCCTCATAATTTATGTGAACCAACTAGACAAGCTAGTCAAGCTGCGAGAAGAGCTAGAGAAGAGAATTTATTACCGTCTATTTATCAAATAGCCACTTCTGCTAATGCTATAGCCAGTTTTTTAGATGAGACGGCGGGAGTAAGTAGTAATCTTGGATCTTGGGTAAGTGAAAATAGAATTGCTATTTTAAAAGCATTAAATACAGCTGTTAAAAGAGAAGATTCTGTTAGAGCAGCTATTAAAAATGAGTTTATTAAAAAAGGTGATCCTGAACCAGGAATTATGGTTCATTATTCACCAGGTTTTGGAGATTTAATAACACGCCGTATACATGGAGACAGAGAACAAGTATTACAAGTGCTTAATAAAAGCAACAATCCAGCAGCTATAGCTCCCTGGCCATCTAGTGGTAAATAGTAAGAAAATTAAATAGGATCTTTACTCAATGCTTGTACTGCTAACGGATATAATTGTTTATAGATTTTGGCTCCCGCTTTTGCACCTTTTGCTATAAAAGGCCCTATGTGATATGACATAATCGTAGGAAGTATATCACCTTCAGCCAACCCATCTAGAGAAGCTAAAATAGTTTCTAAAGAGATTTGGAGTAATTGGTCTCCGGTAGGATCTTGAAGAAGTGAACTTCTGGCTAATTTTCTCTCGTTAAGTAATGTAGTTTTATTTGCCGCATCTTCTAGTAATCCTAATCGTGTTCGCCTGCGAAAACTTTCGGGAGATTTGGCTGTTTTTAGTTTTGCTTGTTCACTACCTAATAAAATACCATGAAGGACATTTTCTAAACCATATGAAAAGTCATACCAAAAAATAAAACCTATCTGAGAATTATCTTTATTAAATTGATTGGATATAGATTCCATGGGTAAGGAGATATTTTCTAGTATTGCCTCAGCAGTCAATTGAGGGGCTGTAGGTAGTATAGTCTTATACAATAAGCTTTTTTCTTTAAAATAACGTATTATTTTATTCTTATTTCTATAAATAGAATGAGTTATCTCTTGTATTAATGGCTCTCCCATTTCCTGTGTAAAATCCTGTATAGTAGATAAATTAGGATCTATTAATTGCCCTAAAGATGAACGTTCAGCAACTATGTCGCTTCTTTCACTCGTTGTAAGAGGAGACCAGAGATCTCCTAGACCGAATAGTTTTTCTGCCATAACCTGAGATCACTTTAGCATATATTCTAGAATTGTCAATCTTAATTGGAGCTTACAGCCAGGCAAATCTAATCTTTTGGAGGATCTAATCTTCTAGTAATATCATTAATTAGTCTTTCTACTACATATTCAGGAACTCTGTCTTCTTCTGCTAAAGTTTGACAGTGACCCCATACTGTTAAATCAACTCCATCTATAAGTCCAGATAAATGTTCATTCTCATGGAAAGCTGTTGGTTGATTTACATTGTAATCATATTCTTCTCTTAATCTTTTAGCTAATTCTTGAACTTGCTTACTACTTAGATTAACTCCAATACTTGCTGCTCTTAATAAAGATACAAATTGTTGTACTTCTTTAGAATATCTTTGATCAGTTAAAAAAACTTTTAATCTTTGTGTATTTTGTGCTGAATAAGCAGTATTTTCACCTTTATTATTAAGACCATCTAATCTAGCTGGTTGAATATTTAAATTCATACCATCAATATAGTTTAAAGCTACTAAATATACTTTTTCTCGTATTCCGTGCCACCCTACTCTAAATCTCTCAGTTGAAGCTACAAAAACTCCTTTTTCAGGATCAATAGAATAATTTCCTGTTATTCCTCTAGATACCATTTCTCTAGCTGTACTCTGCAATTTTGTTTTAGTGTCTATATCCAATTGATCAAAAAGAGTCATATTACCATCGATTATCACAGGAATTCCTCTTTTTAAATGAGCAGCTGTAGTGGCTTTTCCGATATTTGCTATTTGAGAATCATCAAATGTACAAGTAGCATAGTCATCGATTCTTAAACGACCCTCAGTAATCATAGTATAAATATCAGCTGCAAGCATTGTATCTGTAACCGCTGGTGCCATAGGTGTATTAAGATTAACTACTCTATACACATCTGTTAAATTTTCAGGTACAGAAGGTGGAATTTTAGTCAGCTCTAGATATTGTTTACTTGTTCCAACTGATACAATTCGAGCTTTAAAAGGTAAACCTAAAGCATTAACCATTTTTACATAATCATTGTACATTCTAATAAAATATTTTAGTCTATCTGAAGTACTTACTCCTCGTCCAGGATCTTCAAAAATAAGAATTTGTCCCCCTTCAGGCAAAACATTAGACATAGCATGGAAAGCTCTACTATATAAATCTAAAAATGTGGTTCCTGAGGAAACTAAAATAGGATCTGAACTATCCCTTTTATCCATATGTCTTAATATATTACGCAAAAGAAGTATATCAGGAGTTCCAGCACCTCTTTGTTCAGCTTCATGTCTTATGATATCACTATCTAGCATTTCTACTACACCTACTGTAGCTCGTGAAGAATGATTATTAGGTTCTAGATAAGGATTGATTCCAAAAAATGTATCTCTATTAAAGAATGGCATACTTGCCAGCTTATCTAAATGAGCTCCTGTTCTACCACAACCTATATCCCAAACTGTTAAGTGTATATCAGTAGCACCTAATACATGTTTAAGATCAAAATCTTCAATATAATTCTCTGCAGTAGGAACAAATAATCTTTCTATTGGACCACCAATTACACTAATTTCTATATCAGTAAGCCTGGTTAATAAACTTTGATAAGCCTCACTATCACTAAATGCAGCTAGTATCCTTTGTTGAGGAGTAGGTGTATTTTCGCCTGGATTAACAGGCATTTGGTTTGGATTATTTAGTAATTCTCCCATAATATTTTGCCTTAAAGCCGTATGCGAATATTATCCTATATTACGACTAAATTAACCCATATTATATAATAATGTCTAAAAAATGTCAACACTATGCGACAGCTCTCTTATTCTAGAAAAGAGTGAATTTTCTAATTTTTACAGTACAATATAGCACTGGTGGAAAGAAGTTTTTTACTTTAAAATTTGAGATTTTTATTTTTTTTAAACGGGTTGCGAAGTGGAAACTAATCTTAAAATATGTCCTATATTATTGACCGGGCTCCTTTTCTAACGCCTCTACTATGAGTTGTCTTAACTCTTCTTTATCCAAAGTTCTTGAATAGTCCCCTATTTCAACTTTCCATGTAGTTTCATCTACTCTAGTTACACCTGTAGGTTCTGTAGGTAAATAACTCCATCCAGGATTTTCAGTAAATTCAGTAAATAATTTAGCTATTTCTGGATTAATGGCTAAACTTATAACTGTACTACCCACTTTAGCATCAAGTGCTTGCATTAAAAGACTTAAACTAATATTTTTACCCTCTCCAACTGGAATTAAAACAGGTCTTTGTGAATCTATTGAAATATCATTTAGCCAATCTGGTAACTTACCTGCCCTAATTAATGGGTGTTCATTTTCATTAGCTGACATATGGATATTTTAGCAAAATTAAATTTTGTTTTCTATTAAAGTATATATTCTCAGTTAATTTTATTACTCGCGCTAAGATTCTAATTCAATAAGTCCTTTGTCGCTATCAATTTTAACCATATTTAAGAGAGTTGTTGCGTCTTCAAGTCTTTGTCTTGCTTTTTCTAATTCTGTTTCTGCTGATGTAACTCCTGTTTTAGCAGAATCCATTTCGTATTCAGCTTCTTTTACGACTGCTACAATATTTTCTCTTGCAAGACGCTTAAACAATTTATCGGCGTAGGGAAATTTTAATTCTAATAATCTAGTGAGGAATAAAGTTTCTTCAACTGTTGCACGTCTATTTATTAATGGAGATAAATCAAACGAATTTCCTCCTTGAGCTTCTGATTGAATCAGAAAAACTCCTTTAATTTCGCCGTCTCCATATCTAGGAGACGCAAAAAGATTTAGATTCACTGGTTGTGATAAGTATGAAATACCTGGAATTTGATACGTAACGTTAAATTGTTCAGCTCCAGGAGTTCCTAAAATGCGCAATTTTTCCGCTTCTGTTTGGAAATCTTGATTTGGTAGTGAATATTTTTCTATTGACATAACTTATTGACTATACTATATCTTGTAATTGTATTCAAGTTCCTAGACATATTAATTAGTGTAACCATTAATAACTTCATTTCAATGATTTACTGAATTACGAACCTTTGCTTAAAGCTAGGAGTACCAATGGCCCTGATGGCTCTTTGGTATTATCACTAGTTTCCCCTTTTGCGAACGTGCTATATACTTGACCTACCATAGGTTGAGTATCTCCAGATGCTTGAATTAAACTTGGATCTTTAGAAATCATTTGTCCTACTACATTCATACCCCACCAACTATCATTTAAAGCCTCTTGTCCAGGCATTAATACTTGTTTTTGCACATCATATATTAAAGCATTAGAATTCCCATTTAGTGAATAAACGTTTACTATTAAATCTCTCTCATCTCTACCTGACTGACGAGAGGTAATAGGATAATTTCTAGCTACTCTAATTTTTATACCCTGATTAACTAATTTCAGATTATGTAAATCAACCTCTTCTATTCTACCTACTTCACCAGCCAGATTTTCTGGTGTGGGAATAAAATGACTATGATTTGCTTCTGAACAAGCTGTAAGCAGCATATCTGCTAACATGGGTAGTCCTAGAGTTACTGCAGTACCCCATTTTAAAAATCCTCTTCTATCCATGGTTCTTTTAGGTGTAATTTGCTTTTCTGCTTCTGAATTTAACATGCTTTATATTTCTCCTCTCTCTGCTCTTAATTGAGCCTGATCTCTATTAGCTATAACGTGATGTGTTATTATTTCTGGTTGATCAACATATCCTAATATTCCTCTATCTGCTACCAAATCATATTTCTCTTTCACAGTGGAAAGTTTTGATAAGGCTACAGCTGCTGTTCTGGCAGAATCAATAATTATTTTTGCTACTGTTTCACCAGTACACCATACTTCATATTGTCTTTCTTTTCCTATTTTCTCTGGATGACTTGCTCCAAATCTAGTATGACGAATAAGATCATTATTGTTATAAGTGTGAACATTTTCTGTATTAAGATCCCCGTAGATGGCGTTAATAAGGAATTTAACAGAACTATTTATAGCTAATCCTATACCATCTTCTCCTGCAATAGTGAAGATTGCTACCATTGCTGGTGTCCAAGTTGGATAATATTCTCCAAAGTCGTTAAAAAGATCATCAACTGCAGCTAATATTGCCTCACCATAATGTACTTCTCCTCCTTGAGATAATAATTCTAAAAAGTGTTTTTCAATTCGTTGGTTTAGTGCAGTTACAGGTTTTTTTATAGTACCAAGCTCACTTTGATAGCTAACTTCCCCTTTAGCTAAATCAGCTAAATATCCCATAGCTACTTCTGCATATTCAGCCTGCTCTGGATTTCAGGTCATTTCTACATGATAGTGAGGTGAATATTTTATAGGTAAATTTAGTTGATCAGTTTGAGCGGTAAGTTGAGGATGCATATCTCGGTAATACCCTCCTCTATATTCTGTACCATCTATTTTATTAAATATACTTACATCTTTAAAAATATCATTTACTTGAGAAAAGGTAGGATTACCTAATTTACCACGGAGAATTTCTTTTCGTCCACGAGGTCCCTGATTTGGTTCTACTGACATGCGCAATATAATAACACCTATTATTTCAAAATGCAAATTATAGGATTAGGTTTATTTCACAGGATAAGTTTTAGCAAAGTTATACACCATTTTTTGTGAATGTTTATCCCAATCTCCAGAAAAGGATGAGTGATTATGTTTAATTCGCTATTTTCTGATTGATCTAACCAGAGGATATCTTTCAGCGACTTGTGGAAGACTATAGGTTTTTGCTCGTAATGCTCTTATAAATTCTGGACCCCAAGGTGTTAATTCTCCAAGCCTAGTATCTTCATTATTTAAAACATTCTCTGAAAGAAATTTAGTTAAAAAAATAGTTACAATATATATAACTAAAGGATTACTAACTACATCAGGTAGAGAAACATCTAAGGGGCTTATGGGATGAAAGTCGAAAGGTAAACCTGTGACACGAGATACTGCGAGAGCTGTAAAAAGTAAAACTCCAGCTAAATCTCCTTTATTAATAGTTGTTAGATGTTTTATTCCAAGATCAGTTATTCCCTCAATTAAAGCCTGATTTATAACAGAAGCTCTGACAGCAGTATTTCTAAGAGTCTCATCTTTTTTATGAGTTTCATCATTTATTCTCTGTTGAACCAAAGTTATTACACCATTACCCCAACGAGCTCCATGAGGAATTCTTCTCTCATTCATTGCTTCTAACTCTGCTCTACTTATAGGTTTCTCACCTGTAGCAACTGCTTCACCTGTACCAGCATTTCCTGCTAATCCACTAATTTGTATGCCAAAATTATTTCTCTGTACATTTGTATCAACACCTATTGTAATTTTCCCTAAACCAAAAGATCGACAAGCAGTTGCCATACGATCAAAATCAATTACTATTTCCTCTGACATTTCTTTTGGAGCAATATTCGTTAACCCTTCAATTTCAAATGTAATGGTTTTTTTACCTGGATCTGAAATTGTAATATTTCCTGCTTCAGTTAGTTCTCTTAATGTAAGGGTTCTTTGTTCTCTTAATGGGCCATTTTGTTCAGGTGAGGAATTAGACATAGAGGAACTTTACCAAAAAATTTTGGACATGTCAATTATAGGACAGTTTCTCTAAAACATATAAGTGTTTTTTTAAATAAAACTCAGATAATTGCTCCAGGCCAAACGAGTCAGAAATATAACCTAAGTTACATAGTATTTATAATGCTGTAAAACAAGGTGATTTTAGTACTGCTTTAAAAGAAATAATTTTATTCTTCCAAAGATGAGTGTACAGGATCTGCGAATAATTTTTGCAATAGTTTTAGTAAATCTGCGTCAATACCATTTGGTAGACGATTTGCACGTTCTGCCATCGCAACTAAATTTGTTACTACATCAAATTCTTTATTAAAATGGATAGGATCCTTATATAGATCTCCATACCGTTCTGGGAAAACTATACCCCCCATAATCATACCAAGTGTATGTATCCTTATTTGTATATGTCGATTGTATCCGTATTCATTATGATCATAAATTTTAAATATAGGAGACAGATTAGGTTGCTCTTTTTCTATTTCACTTGCTAATGATAAATAGTTATAGATAAATAGCGATTTTAACTGATTTAATGTGTCTGCATCTTTAGATCTCCTTCCTGCAAAGGTGGGCGCTTTTCTTTTATTCTCTATTTCATCTAATCCAATAAGATGAGGCATCTTATGTCTTCCTTTGATCACAGAATCTAAACTTTTTAACCCATATGCTATATTATTCAACTCTTCTGCTGGAGTAGCGTTAGTATTTATTGATGCATTAGCTTTTATATACTCATTTACTCTTTTTACACTTTCATCATCTGGTAAACTTTCTAATGTGTCATTTCCAGGAGTAAAAGCACGCGCTATATCTCTTACTGTCATTAATAAGTAATGAGGAGTTCCACCCATAGGAAATGTAATATATACAGAATTAATAGAGGGCATGTTTATGTCTCTTGGTAACATTTGCATCATTTTTTCTAGCCTGGGAGATGTACGTACCATAATATTTATACCCATACGTTCTCTATCACGAAGAGAAAGAACCAGAACATCGTGAGCAATAGCAATAACTTCTTCTTCACTAGTGTATCCATATGGACGCTTTATTTCATTTTCTTGTAAGCTTTTTAATACATTTTCTGCTGATTTTGTCTTTTGCCATAATTTTTCTCGCGATGCTTTAGCTTTCCTTATACTTTGATCTATAGCAGCTTTAGCATATGCGGTATCCGGAGTGTATGAAACTCTATCGTCTTCTCTTTGCCCATGAAAAGTTGCCAGACTTTGTGCATAAGTAAACCATTCTGAAAGAGCTTCATTATTCATAGAGGATATATGGGTTTTGGCATAACGATAAATTGCTCTTTGTATATAAGGGTTAATTTTTCTTTCATCCATTTCATCTATATTCACATTATAGATATCCACAGTTTCCTGATTTATATCTTTGAGTATACTTGTTAAAACAATAGGTTTTGGTTCTTCCTGTCCTACCGGTCCTTTTTCAGAAAACGAAATGGCTACACAATTACCATAAGTAGGAATTTCTGTTATTACAATATTAAGACCCAAATGAGGAAGCATTTTCTCCAATGCCTCTTGAGTAGTTATATTACTATTCTTTGCATAAGCATCAGCATATGAGTTAACTGTGTTAAAAACATTTTGTACAAACTTATTTTTTTCCTCTTCTATATTATCCCCTTCTGAAGGAGATAAGGTAGGTAAACCATCTAAGATACGTGCAATATGTATAAATTGGTATCCAATACGACGTAAAGAAGTAATAGTTTCTCCTTGTATTAAATTCTTTTCTCTACTTAGATTATTTAGATAAGTAATTACACCACTTGTACCATCAATTCCTTCTAATCTTCTATCAATATTTGTTAATACTTGTTTTACTTGTCTGTTTTCAGTCATAACTATTTTTTGAGAGTATACTGTAGTTAATAATAATTATCAACTATTAATAATATAGGTGGTTTAAATTTGGTGAATCTATTTAGATTTATAGTTTGCGTCAATTAATGTAGCGGGAAATTTAAATTATAAATTTATACTTTAACTCTTATAAAATAGAACTCACTGGCTTCATTTCCATTAGCTTCTATCTTATGCATAGAATTGGCATGTACGATAATAACATCATCCTTTTTATATTCTATTTGCTCTTCTTCGCAGAAATAATTACCTGTGCCTTTTATAACTATACATACTTCATCCATATTTTCATGTTTATGCCAATCCCAAACTTGTCCAGGTTTTAAAAAACCTTTAGTAATGGCTTCCAGATTCTCTGTAGTCAGATGATGAGGGTAGACTAATGTTTTTCTGGAATTTGGCACATCATGAATGGCCTCAAAAGGTATATCATCTATATTAAGTTTTAAGAATTTCTTCATTAAATAAAGTATAGCAAAATTTATGAGGATTTATTTTTACTTAAGATATTAATTACGTCGTTCTCCTTCAACTGATTGAAGTATACTTATTTTACCTCCTCTACGTATTCTTACCCAATACCAATCAGGATTTCTTCGTACTCCTTCTCCTCCACCTTCGGGATAGTCAAAATACTCCACGCTATACTTAGTGCGTTCAGAGCCTAAGAAGTTCAGAAAGGGTTTACCTGTTCCACGTCTTCTAACTTCCATACGACTCTTATGATATCCATATCTTTCACCACCACTAAAAAAATCCATTATAGCCTTACCACTATTAACATCAACCTTAATGTGATTATATGGGTGTCTATCAGGATCACGTACATCTCCTGTTTCAAATGTTATATCCCATGGTTGTCCCATTTCAAGAAGAACCATTAATAACTCTGGATTTGGCATAAAGAGAATTTTACTAAATAGTTATTTAAAAAACAAGAAGAATTAAAAAAATTCCTATCACATTAAAGAGGAAATATGATACAGTAGAAATGCTAAAAGTTATAAGTAAAGTAAAATGAATGGTGTTGAAGTAACTGCTATTATTACAATTATTGCTTTCTCGATTAGAGGAATGATTTCATTAGTAGTTATTATTTGGGGAGGGAAAAAAGTGAAAAAATATTTTGATAAGAAAAATAGTATAGTAGAAAACCATAATCAAGATAAATTATAAAAAGAATGCCCCACAGGCTGTTGGTTATATCCTCAATCTTATCTACTGTACAATAATTATTAGCGTATGCTAAGATTTTTATGGATGGCAAATGTACCAGAAACCGATAAATGTCCCGGTTTAGATTATTCTCCAATACAACCAGTTATTATTGATATTGCATTTGGCGATGGACGAATAAATAGAATTTTTTGGGGGAAAGTAGGACAACTGCTAGGAATTAATAAAAGAAGATTTCCAAAAGGACAATGTGGAGCTGGTCGATTGGGCAATGAAATGATAACTTCAAACAATCCAAATGGTTCAATTCTACGAGCAGATTGTGCTAGTTGCAGTAGAAGAACTGAAGTAAGAAGAATTCAATAATTTTTAAAAAGTAAATTTTGAGAATTATTAATGGGAGATTTTTTTACTATAGTCTTCAGCAATTCTACTAATCTCTTCTATGTGTCTATTTATTAAGTTTTGCATAGTTCTTCTATCTATTACTGTTAATAAATTTTGCGCATCACCTGCTATAGCACCTACAAACCTTTCCGCTACTTCTTTTAATAATGGCAGTTGTCTTAAAAGTCTTTCTCTCTCTTCTGAATCAATACCTTTATCATTTTTTATGATCTCCGGTAATGCTTCCTCAAATCGCCTGGAAGCGGAACGAATAAAATGACTACCAAGCCCTTCGATTAAACCTACAGCTATATCCGAAGTGGTTCTAACTCGTCTATCACCTGAAACAGGAGGAACAGGAACTACTGCAGTGGACTGATTTTCTGAAGTCTCTGATGACGGTAGCGGTATCTGATTAGTAATATGATGTAATAAGGGTTCATTAACTTGACGGCCTAATTCAGCAGCTGTAAGTGATTGAAGTAATTGAACTTCACGTCCAGTAGTTAATCCCAATAAAGTAGGCATATGATATGCATCCAGAAGAACACCTGCAGGTTGGTATGCTAACTGTGCAGCCATCTCAATCCCTCTAAGTTCTGCGTCTGATATAGTTCCTTTTATAGTAGTAATAGTATCTTCAACCCTTCTAACTGTTCCTTGTACTCTTTCTGTTAAATTTTTACCTAATTTTCTAAGATCTTCCATATATTCTAGAACGAAATGTACACCTCCAAAGTACTCTTGTCAATAGCTTGGTTAAAATTTGACAACTACGATTTTATGTCCTATAATTCTGCCCTATGAGTGAATCTTTTAACCCCCATGCAGCTTATGAAAAATGGCGTCAATCTCTACCCGATTATTCTGTAGGCTTAAGAGGTCAAAGTTCCCAATTCAACGAGACTATTCTAGAACATGGTTTTGATAAACGCAGATGGTATTTTGCTATTAATCTTTCTGAACTAGATTGGGATGGGATGAGAGAAATTAGAGGAGAACTTCATGACTGGTTTGACTATTTAGTACGCTTTGGAAAAGAAGCTAGTACTAATAAATCAAGAGAAATTACTTTGGATACTCCAGAACAATGTTTAACTTATTTCAGTCAACATCCTCAAGAGTATATATCACTTTTGTTATTAAAATTTCCTGGAATTAGAGGATGGTATCATTCACATAATATAATTAGAGTGAGCTTAGGCGGTGAAGAACAACAAACATTTCAACATAAACTCTCTCGTAACTTTATAGTTAAAGATCTTTATTTAAACCAATCAGACTTTGAAAGAGTGCGAGAGGAATTAGTTAAAAGAGGGTTAGATCTTAATGATCCGAAATATAAAGATATTATGACCAATAAACTTTCTCGTTTAATGTTAAGAAAAGTGTTAAGTGAAATAACACATCTTGAGAGTTCTGAGAGATAAAACAAAGCTTAATTAACTCCGTTTTTACCTTCTTTTATCATTATTATTGCGTAAGGTTGATCTTTAATTAAGTTTAATAATTCTGGATTTTCATAAAAATGAGCGCTACCCGCCTGTAAAATAAGTTTTCTTCTTAAATATCTATATCTGAATTTTCGTAAAGTATCTTTTATAGTAGCATTGAGTGAATCATTTCGTTGTAGTGCTTTTAAATTCGATTCTTTTTGTTTTTCCAAAGCTATATTTGTTAGATGTAACCTTTCTTGCATTGAAATTCCGAGCTCTTCTGATGCTGTAGTTGCTGCATTGGATTCTTCTTGTAAAGCGTCAGATTCATCGTATTTTTTTATATCATCCCACCCTATCGTTTTAGTCCCAAATTTTACTCCAAATTCTCTTCTACTTAATCTCCATGGATATCTTCTTCCTTTTTCGCGCCCTTCAATAGCTAGTAAATGTCCTAAACCAGTATGTTCTTTTATTATTCTATTTTCATTTTGAACTGAGTCTGCGTCTTCATGATTAAGTCCAATACAAATAACTCGGGCTTTTTTAAGCGGAACGTTAGCTGAATAAATAGTATATGCTTCTTGATTCATAGAGAAAATTTTATCATAGGATTGCAATTGGATTACCTTCTAGATCCACAGGTAGTAAACCTTTTTTAATAAGCAGTTGAGCGGCAAATCTAAAGCGAGGTTGTAACAATTCGTATAAATATAAAGGAACTACGATAACTTCACAAGATTTTCCATTTGTAAATGTTAATGTATATTTGACACTATTGGCTATACTATATTCTCCACGCCTTACCTGTGGTTTAGAAGTATAATTGAGTTTTTGATTTTCCACAGCCATTACTGGAAAGATATAGTAAGGATCTTCTGGAAAATGGCGTTCTTTGTCAGCTAAATCATATATAAAAGTAGTTAATCTGTTAAAAGGTCCTTTAGATTCACAGGTATACAATTCTGCTCGTTGCACATTTTGTATACCTACATGCTTAGACACATGCTTAAAATATGCTTTATGCCAACCTCTTCTTTCTACTAAAAATGCTGTATTAGCCAGATCATGTCTTTGCCTAGAAGTAAAAGTACCGTTGAGATATGTTTGAACAGTTTCTTCATGAATTTGTTTTTCTTCGTCAGTAAGCTGAGTTAAAATCGCAGCTTCATGAAATCCTGGAGCTTTAACATTACATATGGTTCTTATTCCTATATGATTCCCACTTAAATAATATAAGTCTTGTGTATCAGTTTGTATAGGATTATACTCTCTCTTTCTTCTCATCCCTAGTCGTAGCAGAGTTTCCCCCATAACATTAACTTCTCCTGATTTTGTTTTGAAAGGAGGACGCACATTACCTGATTCCTGATTTCTAATGAGAAATTCTACTAGTGGCATGCAATGATTTTAGGCTATCAATTCAAGATTGTCAATTATAGGACTATTTTTGAATTAAGTAATGTTTGTACTTATAAATCTTGTCTCCGCTTGGTAAAAGAGTCATATTCTGCCATAAGTTCTCTTACTCTCCTAGCACTATCTTGTATTTTATAATTTTCTCCCTCTATACTATTTTCTGGTACTCTTAAATGCAGTTAATTCGAATTTATAGGTTTAACAACTGAATTTAGACTAATTGCTTTAGCAGAAGTAAAAAGTGCAAGTGCCCTATCAATGGCTGGAGCATGTACTCCAAGTAAAGAGAATCTAGCTGGTCCATTGCCTCGGCGACTATTTAAACGTACAACATATGAAAACCACATCAAGTATACAATGGTTAATTCTAAAAGTTCTATAGGATTTGATAAAATCTCCACTGGATTGGTTAATGAAAGAGCGTCACTAAGACTATGAAAGACTAATGCAGCTATGGGACCATCAATAACTGCATCTCGATCATTTCTTAAATCTCCACTTCTTAAGAGATTGAATGTACCTTTTTTAATAATTTCACCTATAATTGCTCCACTAATATGATTACCCCATGCATTTTTATCATTAACAGCTTTACCTTCATTGGTTATTCTTTTTTGAATTTCTCTTGTATTTATATTTACTGTTAAATCACTCCACATACGTCCTCTTGGTACATATTCTCCTTCCACATCATCATCGTAAAGTAAATCTGAATAAGCTTCAGGAATATATGTAGTTGCTGTACTTACAGAACCACTAAGTGTACCATCTCTACTAACTCCACCTTGTAAATTATACGTTTCTTCTGAACTATCTTTACTATTTGATACTATTCTTATAGTTCTAAATCCTGCAAGTCTCCCAAGATTTAAGAGAGACTGATAGTTTAATCCAAATTCTCCTAAAAATGGAGGTAATCCTACATTACTACGAATGAGAGTTAATCTTCCTTGATAATACCCGTCTTTTAGAGATATTTTCCCTTTAGGTATCTCTACAGGTTTTTGTACTTCTGATTGTTCAAACTCAGACATAAGTAGCTTATAATAGCAAATATCGCTTTAGTAGTCAAAGTATATCTCTGTTATTAATCCTAAAGTAATTTTATCTTAAAATTTAGCTAGACTATAAATCTCTAGCTACCTCTCTTGACAAGAGTATTATAATAGATATGGTCTTAATTTAAGGAGAATCTATGCCAGCTGAATTAGAACAACCTTTAGTAACTCAACAAGAATCAAAATCTAATGTTCCAAATCTTTTAGAAACTTTCGACAGATTATTTAGTCAGATGGATGATCCTTTTATAGGTTTTAATTTTTTACCTTATATATTTGATGAAATGACTAATAATATGTTTTCAGATCCATTTTTTACAGATCCGGAACATTGGCTGGAAGAAGCGAAGAATGATCCGAGTGCTGAAGTCTATGAAGGAGATTTACCCAACGGTGGACATTATTGGGGGGTAATACGACGTGGAAGAGGTAATGCTTTACCACCTGTTACAGCTGAAACATCTATCCCCGTCTCTTCTTCTCCAACTCCCGAATGGGTTTGAAAATAATTTATGACTTCTCTTTACAACCCAAAAATGGTGTTAAAACTGATCTACTCTAGAAAAATTATTGAAAAAATAAAGTAGAAAGTTTACAATGATTTCTAATGACTCCAGATAATCCACAACCTTCTAATTTCGAACTTGATGGCAACGGAATATTAAAACCATCTGATGCAAAACGAAGAAGAGATATGTTGCAATGGGCCATACAAGGAGGGGTAATGACTCTTACTCTTGAAGTAGTTCAGGCGATTGGTACGCCTCGTGTTCAGATGGAATACAAATCTCAAGCCACACAAGAACAAGAGGCAACAACTGCGATTGAAAATGGCGGAAAATTAGAACCATGGTATTTTGCTAAAGATATGAGAGATGCAAGCGTGAGAATAGTAAACTTTAACTCTACACTCAATACCGCTGAAATGCTAGCAGGAGCATTTACAGGTACAGCAATTGGAGGATATTTATTAAATTATCATCCTGCTATAGTAAATAGATTTATTGGCGTTGCGAGTATGGCAACCGGAAGGACACTTGATATTATTTCTACTGCCATGGCTGCGATAGAAATTGCAGATCCTAGATTTACAGAGTATAGACTTGGACCGTATTTTTTTGAACAAAGCCCTACTCTATCGGCACATCCATCAGTAATAGATCTTCTAACTCAAAATTCATTGATATCTATTATTTTGTTGGGATCAGGCTTTGCTGCTCCAACACTAGGCAGATTCTATTTAGGAATATCTCCAGCTCTTTTTGAGAATAATCATGAGGTTGCTAAAGTTGTTGGGATAGCACTTCAGCTGGGTGACGAAGTTAAAAAAATGATACAAGCAGGGAAAAAACCTGATGAAATCAAAGATTTTTTGCTTCATGCAGAACTTAAAAAAACAGAGGTACCACAACAAAATCCCGACTCTGACTCAAATTAGCATTCTTAATGGATAGTTTTTAATTTTGTGCTTTATTTTTTTGTTGACGAAGTATACCAACATATTCATTTAGTTTTTCTTTAAATTCTTCAAATGGTATTTCTAAAGAAGTCATATTTGGAGGAATAAATCCCTCATATACATTTGGATATTCTCCCTTCAGGAATAATATTTGTATCTGACCTTGAATTTCATCTAGAATTCGTCTCTCATCTTCTGCATAATATAAACTTGGATTGGTACTTGAATGTCTCTTTACACTCTTAAATCTATTAGTTAGCAATTTTTGTTCTTCCGGTGAGAGGAAATTCCATCTTCCTTCCCTTTTATGTCTATTAAAAGTTATTGTTTTAGCAGTATTGAAATTATTAATAGACTTTCTGTAGTCAAATCCTAAATTAACTCTACTCCATTCCATAAAGACAAATTGAGCCATTGGTTGCCCTTGTGATAAAGTAAAACTTACTTCAAGCCAACTAGCAAAGTTATCTCTATTTATTGAATTCTTATGATCAAAAATAATAGGATTATCTACTTTTTGATGTAAAAAAGATTTTATAGAAATGGAAGAAGCTGATTCTTCCTCTTCAGGTTCTGAAAAATCTATCCTATTTCTCCGTGCATTTCTAACTCTTAATATACGTGGAATAACCAATAAATCTTGCGGTTTAAAGGGAACTTTCAGTCTATCTACTAACATACCGAGATATTACGAGATTAACAGTTATTAGTCAAGTTTGCTCAACTGATTAGAGAACCATTCTTACTCAATAACAAAACGTGATTTAACGAAAAAACATATCGAAGTTCAATTGACAAATAACCTATAATATGCTAACGTCTATGCCATGCCTAGGAATGAAAAACAAGAGATAGTGTCTCCTTTAGGAGACTTTTATGGCTTAAGTGAACCTACCCCATACAGGTTACAATGGAGGAGAATACGAAGACTGGCTGAAACACTATTTTCTCCAAAAAGAGAAGTTGGTCAAAATGTTACAGATGTGTATAGAGCAAGATTTAATGGCGAGAGAGCTTTTCTTACTTATAATTTTGAAGATCTTAGTGAAAGACAATGGAGTAAAATAACAGATGTATTAAGACAATTAGAAAGCGGAGAAACAGAAAAATTAGAGCATATAAGAGCAACAGGCAGGTATTCAAAAGAAATTGTAGTAGTTCCAGGTGAGCAGATAGTTATAAAAAAGATAAGTAGAAATGAAGTTATTTCGTCTCCAGATGGCTCCTTTTTATTTAGTCTTGATCCTGAAGATATGCTCTTTCAGCATCTATATAATGATTATCAGCTACAACATACAGATCTAACCTACTCTAATGGAAATAAAATTAATGCTTTTATTAGAGGAACTAAAGCTTATGCGGTTATTAGTCCTAAAAGTAAAGATTATTTTTATTGGATAGAAGAGTTATGTCCTGGCACAGCCCTTTCTGAATACTACTATGGAGCCATAAAAAGAGAATCTTTACCTTCAAATTGTTGGAAACTAATAGATTATTGTTATGAAACAATACGCAGAATTACCGATCCAACCTTATCTCATGGTTATACTAATCCTTCTGAGGTATTTGTTCAATTAGATGCTAACAATAGCATTCACCTTGTAGCAACAGATATTGCGGATATGGCACTACGGTAATATTTTATAAATTAGTCCACTGGAAAATCAAAATCTGCTGAGTCACCTGGCTTAAGCCAAGCTTCTGGAGTAGTAACAACTGGGGCAAAAGGCGTTACTTCATCTATTTCAGTATACCAATAGACTACAGGCCCAGTTGTTCCAAATGTAAATTCTGGTGTATAATTTTCATAAACAAGTTCAGTTCTTGCCACTGTACGTGCTCCAGTATAATCAACAGCAAAGTTTATTTCTTGCTCTCCAGATTCTACCGATGGATTAACTTCTACTATCTCTGGAAGTTCTCCTTTATATGATGCTTGCGCTGCCGGTATACTAATTTTAGGATACAAAGTTCCCTCACTATTAGCAGATCTTTCATTAAACTCCTGAGCCAGTTGCTGTACCCCAGAAATAAGAGTATATCTTTTAACGTCCTCTGCTTGGCCGGGTTGTGTTTGTGCAAACCACATATAAACTTCTTTTCCATTTGGTGTATGCATAATATGGCGACTAACATCCATTCCATTTATTTGCATTACTAATCCACCATCTTTAAAAGTGGCCGATTGTCTAGAATCCCTTTTATAATCTATAAAGTTACTCTGTTCAACCTGCTCTGGATTAGCCCATGTCATTTTTCCAGTATCAATAATTACATTTAATACTCGTCCTTCAATTTTAACTTTGGCTAATTCTGCAAATACGTTACCACCATCTTGGGTTTTTTCAACAATCTCGGGCAAAAATATTCTCTTAACACCATATGTTTTTTCAAATTCCCGTGCAGCTAGACGAAGACTAATAGGGTCTGCAGCAACTGCTCCCTCTTTATATACAAGTGACGGATTTTTTATTTCTGGTACAACAACTGGTTGATGTTCTGGTTCTTGAGGTATCATAGTTCTACACAGTGTATATTGAAACTACATAGACTGTCAATAGAATTATATAGTTATTGTTTTTAACAATGTATTTTTGAGGATAATTAACTTATTCTTTTTTTGTCCCTTGAGCAATTTGTGTTAAACGAGCTCTAATCATAGAAGTCACTTCCCCCGGTTCATGTCCTCCAAAAGTTACTGCTGCTCGTACAGCTTCTATGGCAGAAATAGGAGAATAAGTGATTTGTGGTTCCCGTCTAGAATAGAATGCAGCCATACCTCCTCCGCTAATAATTTCCTTAAAGAGTCCTTCACCTTCTGGTGCACTCATTAATAAAAATCCCTCTGTGTATTGAGAGCCATCGGTATCATCTGTACCAAGAACGATTGCTTGTTGAGTTAAACGCAATAAACTCAAGCCAATTTTTCCATTATCACTATGAAGGAATTCGTCGAGTAAGTGAGAATCTGCTACAATTGCTTGTTCTTTTAATGCCTTTACTCTTTCTTCATCTGCTTGATTAACTACTCTCTGGTTTCTTGCATCTGTTAATCTTTGAATAGCATCTAGCCATTCTTGTCTTTCTTCATTAGCCATTGTCCAAAATATACAAACTATTTATACTGCTGTCAATACTGTTAGTATTTTATTTAATTCCAAATCTTTTCACAGCTCTGGCATGAGCACGCTGCGCTTCTATTTCTCGGTTACGTGGTTGTGCCTCTGTAGTAAGTGACTGTAATAAATCTTCTGAATTTTCTGTTATCTTCTCTACTGCCAGATTAAATGCTACTTCATTTATTTTGGAAGGATTATGAAAACCAGAAAGTTTCCTTACGAATTGTAATGAAGCATTTTTTATTTCATCATGAGTGGCTGGGGGATCAAAATTAAATAAAATCTTTATATTTCGACACATAAATTTAAATCTATTATATCAGAATGTGGAAATCATCCTAAATCCGCCTAATACATAATTATTTTTTTAATAAAGCTTTGGGTGCACGCTCAAGCGTGTATAATAATAACTTAAACGCCTCTTCTACTTTACTTAAGTCACATTTTTTAGTTCTTGTTTTACTAAAATGTAAAGTATTTCTGATGTCATTTTTTTCTAAAATATCATCTGCTGTAGATTTCTGTATTAGTTTTTTCTCTAGAAAAAACATAATAAGATCATGTAAACTAATTTGGTACTCCTGTTTTTCTACTCTTTCCAAAACTGCAACTACTACTGTTAAATTCGGCTTGTCTTTATGAATGTATTTATTATTTAAAAACTGGACATATTTATAATCATTATATTCCAGCTTTTCTCCTCTAACTTTATATAAATAAAGCAAAACAGCTTCTATAGCAGATATAACATAAACAATGATGACTCTATATGTCTCTTCCTTATATAAATCATTTTTTTCGGTTTTAGAACGTTCGTAAAGTGCATAAATATATTCTATAGAATCCTCTAGCGTTTTTCTAAGATCTGTATCTTCTATAAAATCAAGGGTATTCATAAAATCAACGAGATTTTTTTTGGGTTATTTTAAGTAGTTTAGAGAGAGATGGAAGTCCTTCTTTTTTCAAAACAGTATGTAACTGCGCATCCGATCGATAATTTAGATCAACACCATATTTTTTTTCTATAGTTTTAACTAGTGTATCCCCTCTTTTTTGTTTAATATTTTTAGCCATAATAAGATTAGTATAACATGTATCTTTGACTCTCCGCCTTTGGTAATAAATTAATTATCGGAAGACTTTAAAGTAGAGCAAAATAAAGACTATGAGTGTAATTCCCGCAAACGCTGCGATAGTTTGAAGAAAAAGATTTACCGCCTTTTTCTTATGTCCATCCAAGAGAAGCAGGAGTGGTTGATATAAAAATAGATATCCCATTACTGCGGCTGATAACGTAAAAAGGGATATCATGGCAATTGGTATCAGGAAAGAATTACCTGGACCAAATAAATTCTTCCCAAAGAATGGAATCGTCGCAACTGCTGTAATATACAACGTTGCTGCCAAAGCGTTGATAAAGGGATTTTTTGTCATTTCTTCTTTATTATAACACTTGAGTCAACTTATTCGCCTAATGGAAAACACCAGAACTTATTTTATGAATTCTTTTTAATTTTAACTTTAACTAAATAACCAACAAAACTAAGTAGCATCGCAAAAATTGCACTAACCAGACCTAATACTGCAAAAGGAAATAACTTTGTTGTTAGAGGATCGCTTCCTGTATATTGCCCCATCATAAAAATAAATCCAAGTAGAAAACCGTAAATTGCACCATTGATAAGTGAGGCTTTTTTATTCTTACTAAAATATCCAATAATAACTGCTGCAATACACCATGGAATAAGAGTAAACCATTGAAGAAAAAGCATCTTTGAACTCAAAAAACCAAGACTGATACCAAGAAATACAGCAACTATAGAAATCATAATAAGGAAAGTTATTTAGTTTTTTTTAATGACACATTCGCAAAGTAAACAAAGGTAAAAATAGAAGTGACAAGAATTAACCAATCTTTAGTAGTGTGAGACTCAAGTAAATCATGAAAGGTTAAGAAGTCAACTAAGAGAAGAAGAACCACAATTACCAAAAGCAATATTTTGTTCCACCTCATAAAATGATTATAACACAAGATTTTAACAGTCCATGCAGGGATAATAAAAATTGGACTCCGAGGATTAGATCGTATTAGAAGTTTTTACGCATGAAACTAACAATATGTTAATTTTTGGTTTCTCTTAATTTATATAAGTTTTTGAAGTAATTAATTAGTTTGCCTACGGCTGCCTTCATCTGGCTGTTGTTTTCTTCTTTTATATTCTGCTAATGCTCTATCAAATACATCTTCTGATTGAATATAACTTCCATCTTTAGCTGTAGTAATAGCTCCATATGTAGTTAGCCAATGAGCAATTTCTGACGCTACTATGAGAGGACTGTGTGACATATCAATATTAATTTTTAAAACATCAAAAATTGATTTTCCATTTGAACCAAGTGGACTTTCTGGTTCTATTTCTCTACTAATAGCATCTAATTCTGTTAATAACTCTACTCTCCCTCTAGCTGAGGTTAAAAGTTCTGGTGCTAGATTATCTGCTCTTTTAAGATATCTACCATGCTTAGTTGTTAACTCATAAGTATTTTCTTCTTGAGGAGAAAAGGTAGTACCTAAATCAACAGTATTACCGTTTACCATTGCATTGGCAATTTGTTCTACCACATCCATATTAGCTAGTTTTGATAAATGATCAATCATCGTAAACGCTACAATCAGAGAAGCTCCTTCCAGTTTCATTTGTACTACAAATCTTAGTGGTAAACCAGCATGAAGTAAACGTTGATAACGTTCCGCAGTGGATGCCACCTGAAAGTTTGCACTATCTGCAAGATTATTTGTAATTGCCATTAGTCTCTGTCGCTGTTCAGCTTCTTGTGAGGCCATAAATGGTATATTACCAAAACCTATAAAAAATAACAATCCTTAGATATTTAATTTTTCGAGTTCCGAGGATTAGAGGGTATTCGGAATTTTTACGCTCAAATTATTTTAAAATTTATCCTATTTCCCCACTATTTATCCCAGGTATTAAAAAAAAGTAAAAATTTCAGACTTGATCCTGGATTTGGTCCATATGTATTCCCCTCCTTAGTGCCAGGTTTGATAAAAATAAAAAGTATTAATACACACGATATTATAAAAACACAAATTTCAAAAAAAGATAAAAAAAGAGTAAGCACGGGATTATATACATGCAGAGCTTTTTGTAAATTATTGAAAATGGAAATTGTAGGAGTAACTGAATAGATAAAAACCCCATAAATAATGGCTAATTTTTTGCCTCCCCACCCAATATCATGAGCTCTTCGTGTTAAAAGAATAATAGTTAGAATAACTAGATAAGTTCCCACAACAAAAGCAAAAAATAAACTGAGAGAAGAATAGAGACCTTTTATTGCTACAATATTTGGAACAATCGAAAAGAGAATAGACATAATTAAATAATTAACAAGAAGAGTTTTTCTATTTATTCTTCCAGAAAAATATTTCATGGTTGTATTATAACATGCTTTTGGTCCATATTTCGTAATCTAAAACAAATTGCTAGTGAAATTCGATTCAGTACAATTGGAGACTTTGTGGTCTCAAAATATGGTTCTGCTTCGAGGGTTAGAGAGTATTAGGAATTATTATGCTTAAGTTTTACTTTTTACTAGTACAGTTAAGATTTTGTAAGTTATATCTTTGCGAATGCTTCCCGCGCTGCTTGTGCCGAATTTGCGGTAGTTATAATTACAAGTGCCTGTTCAATTCTAGCTGTATCAGTCCAAGGAATTTGCACGATATTTATCCCCGTAATTACCATAAATTCTTGCATAAAAGCATCTTGTTCTTGAAGTGACATGTCATCAAATCCAATAATCCCTTTGTAGTAATCCGGCCATATGCCGCCAAATAATTTCTTTGATGCCATAAAATCAACATGTTTAGTTTGGGCATATGCGAATAATAATTCTTTTACCGTACTTGATTGATCAAGTGTAAAAACTTTAACATCATAAGGTATGTGCGTTGGAAAACCATAAATCACTAAACCATACTTGGTAATTACCATGCTGATTTTTCTTCTGTCTTTTCCATCCAATGCTAATGCGTCTTGCGGAGAAATTGCTTGTGTATCATACACATAAACCCCACCGCCTTCTTTAGGCTTACCTTCTAATGTTGGATGTGAATGTACATCAATTATTATTTCGGGTGTAGGTGATATTAATGACTCTATTGCAGGTGTTGTATTCTCATCACCTTGAATAACATGTATTACATCCCTGGTAACTGCTAAACCTACTTCGTGGTCCAAATTAGGCAATGCTTTTAGACTATATATATCTATGCTTCTGGGTATCTCATACACATTTGGAATATATCTTTCCATTGCTACAACAGCCTCTGTTAAAGTGGTAGGTAGTGGTAAACCAGATTTTTCTCTATGCTTCCTATGAAGTGCAGCCATT
>PJMG01000007.1 GCA_003173895.1 Candidatus Levyibacteriota bacterium
TCTTAAATATCTTAGTACTGATCTTACTGCTCCACTATCTGGATATGGACCAAAATAAACTGATCTAGAATCATCTTCATTTCTAGCTATTAAAACAGCAGGAAATTCATGTTTTAGAGTTATTCTAATGAATGGATAAGCTTTACTATCAATTAATCTAATATTATATTTCGGTTTATACTTTTTAATTAAATTAGCTTCCAGCAGTAAACTTTCGATTTCCGATTCGACTATAATAATACGAATTTTTCTAATCTGTTCTACCATCACTGCGGTTTTAGGAGCTAAGAGTTTTTTATTTACGAAATAAGAAGAAACGCGATCTCTTAAAGATTTAGCTTTACCAACATAAATTATTTTATTATTTTCGTCTAGAAACTGATAAACACCAGGTTCTTTAGGCAATTTTGAGTAAGATGAACGTAAATATTCCAAGAATTATAACACCTCCTGCTATCAAATAAATTTTATTTTCTAAGAAGAAAGGTAAAATTTGAACTTGATTTTGAAAAGTAGAATTTCCAATATGAATTGTAACTAATGTAGTACGCGGTGTCAAAGATAATAAATTATTAGTTGATAATTGATAGCTAATTGAACCGTAGGGTGGGATCGAAGTAGAAGTGAAACTTTCTGGATTAAATGTTATGTTATTTGCACTAAGGTTAATATTACTTGCCTGCATTTCTACAGGTCCATAATTATCTACTTTCAAGTTTGCGCTTGAATTCTTACTTAATAAATTAGTATTTTGAAATTGAATTTGAGATTTTATTTGAGGTGAAGGATGAAAACTTACATTCGAGAATGAAACAAAAACGTCTCTGGAAGTATCACCACTAAATTTGTATCCCCCAGCAGGAATAGGATATGTACTACTATTTCCATTAATTACAAAAGCGAAATGATCAAAATCAAAAACGTTAAAGTAATCAGTCCCGTGAGTAGTGTTAGCCCAGGTAGGATCTACTTCTATCCAAGCTTGTCTGGTGTCATCATAATATTCGGGCCAAGCGTGAAGTACATCTTGAAGAAAAGAGAGTGGACGTTGTGTCGTATTTTCTGTATAAGCATAACCTTCTACTTCTCGGGCTGGAATTCCCGCAGCTCTAGCTATTGCTATAAAAAGATCAGCAAACTCCAAACAAACAGCTTGATTAGGAGTTTGTAAAATGGCTTTAGCGCCAAAACGTTCTGACGTTCCACTATTAGCACGATTAAAGTTATAAGATAATTTTTGAACTACATAATTAAAAATAGCCTGAGGAGTCTTAAGCGTTTGGGCTAAACTTTGAAGTTGTGGATCAGTTACTTCCCAATATTGCTGAGGTTTTAAATAAATTTGTCGATCTGTTAAGCTTAATTTTTCACTTTTAGGATCTAAATAAATTAAAACATTTCCACTCACAGTAACAGTTTGTTTTTGTTGGGGTAACAGATAATATTTAGCTAGCCAATTTCCATCCATATCTTCAGTGACGTTAAGAGGTTTAGGAGAAATTTGATTAATTGCTACGTCTTGGTAATTAGTACTTGGTGGTAAAGCTATTTCTGTTTGAATAGGAAATAAATTAGTGTTATTTAAATTATAATTTAATTTAAAATCAAAACTTTGAAAGCTGCCAAAAGCGATCGATACTCCAGATGAACCTAATTCATTCTGAGTAAAATTTAATCCATTATTAAGTGGAATATTAGGTTTTATATAGGAGGGAGAACCAAAACTAGGGGGAACAATTAAATGAATGTTAAAGTTTTGAAAACTACTTTGATCTTCAAAACCAGGTAAATTAATTTCCCAAATTTTTCCTACTTGCGAAGCAGCAGAGTTAGTGTCAAAAGAAAATGTAAAATTTAAAGCTTGTCCTAAACCCGTAATTTTCTGATTAAAAGGCAATGTAATTTCTGTTTCATCACCGCTTTTTTGAATATTTGGTCTGATAAATCCCAGTCCATCTGAAGCTACTACATTTTCTACATCTGAAAATCCTACTTTTACGCTATATGAGGAAGCATAAATTCCATCTTTTTGATTTACTAGACTTCCCTTAAAAATTGTATGAGTTATTCCGTTTTCTCCGACATTATAAGTGACATCAAATGAAGTTTTAAAATCTGAATCTGCAAAAGACTTGGGAATAAGGAACAATGAACTAAGAATTACGAATAAAATAGCAATTATTATTTTTCGAATCATCCTCTTGTCATTCTTAGAGTTAGTGAAGAATCCCATTCTAAAAATATTTAACATTATTAAATAATTCTAGCAGATTTTGGAGTACAAAAAATTTAATATTAAAGATATTGTTCTTCCATTTTACTCATTGCCTCTGATGTTTCAGTGGATGATTGATCTATAAATATTTTAAAATTATATGAAGTTTTAAAATCAGTCCCAACTCCATAAGTTATTTCGTATGGTTGTTTATTTTGTTTTATTCTAGGATTAATAGAGTTTATATGGTCTCTTATTTGACTTTCTGCTGTACTTCCCTGCCTAACTAAGAAATGAATTTCACATCCATCCGGACTAAAGTATGGATAAAAGTTATCTACAGCTCCTTTTATATTTGAAATTTTTGCTACAAAGTACTCTCCTAATTCTACAGCATTAATCATACTTGTAGTTTCTAAAACTTCTACTATACGAAAAGTTCCATTAATATTTGCAATAGTAATAAAATCTGGAGTAAATACAGAAACGGCGGCTGCATTTTTCTCAGTTACAAACTGTGCTTTTTTGGCACACATCATAAGTGTAAAAAAGTTTTGTGTTTGAATAAGGGGTAAGGTGCGTTTATCAATAAAAGTTTTAGATTTGATTTCATCCCAAGTCAAAAATTCCCAGATTTTACCTAATAGATCGTGAGGGTTTAATTTCATAAGATTACTTATTTCTTCTTGTACATTTACATTATAATTTTGTTCATACCAACACGAGTGCAAATAGTTTTTAATTGTTCTATCTATTTTTTCAATTATCTTTCTAGCTAGAATTTCCTTATTAGTACCTGGTAATTCCTCAGCTTGAATGATTTTTAATTCCTGATTAGCACCAACGAGAATCGGTTTTTTTTGTAAATTAGTTTTGTACTGAGACGCCGGAGTTCCCTCTGGTACTAAAAAATGTAAAGATGCATTATTTTCTAGAATTAAATTAGAATCCTTAAGTATATTACTTATATCTCGTGTATTGGGACTTCCCTTACTCACTGCAATCCAGATATCTGTTACTTTACTATTTTCATTCAATGAAATGAACATACTATCTTCTTCTATTAAACTATGATTAGGAAATTGTTCAGTAATTCTATTTTTAAGTATTAATTTAAAAAGATTAGATTCCAATAAATTATATAATTGATTTCCGTTTTTTATGCTATTTTCTTCCATAAAAGCATCTATGCCAACGTGAAAATTTTCTGAGTTAGGAAGTAATAGAATTTCAGGATTCATAGTCAAAATATTAGCAATTATCCCATAATAAATCAAGCCGTATTTGTTGTTTGATTTTTAACTGAAATTAACCTATAATTCCTTAAAATGTCAGAATCAGAAATAACTCCTCCCGTAAAAAGAGATTTAGGTGATTTATTACCAGCTGATGATCCAGAAACAATAAGAAGAAATAGGAATGAAAGAATTCATATTTTTTCTACAAATTTACTACTGGCACTTAGTGAAAATTTAAAATTAGCTCCTAATGAATACGGAAGTGTCATGTCTTTTCCTAATAGTCCTACCTTTTATAGTGACACTAGAGAAGCAGGCTATGAAAGTATTAATATCGAGGATAATAGAAAAAATTTAATTCTAACAAAGTCTTTAACGCTACTTGATAGTTGGTTTTTAGAAAGAGAATTAAATTATCATACAATCGGGCATTATGAAGTAAATGAAGAAACTCAAGCAGAAATAATATCACGTGGCAGAATTTTTCAGGATATTATTAATATTGCTACTTACTATATGGACAATCCGGAACTACCACCACCACCTACTGAAGTGAACAAAATACGCATAAAAAACTTGAGATATGATAAAAAAAATAATATAGTTTTAGAACCAAATGAATTTCTTATTATTGCAGGGGGTAAAAATGAATTTTCTGACCCAAGATCATTAAAGATCATTCGAAAAACTCCATCAGGTGCAGATGAAACCTCAGGACATCTATATTTTACATATTTAGATTATATGGATAACACTTATAGTTTTGATCATTTGGATATTAATCTACCACGTAATGCTAGAATTTCTAGAGGTCAAGAAATAATAGATCCACGCTTAGTAGTTCATATAGGTTCAGATGTGAGTTTACATAAATCCTATAGTCTAGACAATTCTCTAAGTATGTATGCTAGTGGTTTAGCTATTTATGAAGGAGCTTATCTCAATTTTGACCCTTCACTTATTTCAAATATTTATTTTGATGGGGAATCAATAGGTCATACTACTATTAGAGGATTAAAATCAAGAGATTCATTTAAAACAGGTCCCCACGCTAAAATAATTGTTGCTGATCTCCACTATGAAGATGGAACTGTAGAAGAAATTCGTGGGGTAAGAGAAAAATAAAGTTTACATCACTTTTCTTAAAAACTCCGCGGTGTAGGATTTTTTATTTTTAGCGATTTCTTCTGGAGTACCTTTAGCTACTATTTCTCCTCCTTGATCTCCACCTTCTGGACCGAGATCAATTATATAATCCGCATTTCTGATTACATCTAAATTATGCTCTATGACTATTACACTATTTCCGCGATCGACTAATGCTCTTAAAACCTTTAATAATTTTTCCAAATCCGCGAAATGAAGACCAGTAGTTGGTTCATCTAAAATGTATAGTGCATCTCGTCCACGTTTAGAAAGTTCTGAAGCTAATTTTACTCTTTGTGCTTCGCCACCTGATAAAGTAGGTGCTGGTTGACCAAGTTTAATATATGACAAACCAACTTCATTTAACGTCGAAAGTTTATAATAGAGTGTCGGATGAAATGAGAAAAAATTAAGTGCTTCTTTTACATTCATAGCTAATACTTCTGCAATATTTTTATCATTAAATTTAATTTCTAAAGTGTCACTATTAAATTGAGTTCCATTACAAACTTCACATGGTACATAAACATCGGGAAGAAACTGCATTTCTATTTTTATTTGTCCTTCCCCTTGACACGCTTCACATCGTCCACCTTTTACATTAAAACTAAATCTTCCAGCCCCATAACCTTTTACTTTCGCATCATGAGTACTAGCGAAAATATCGCGAATATAACTATAAACTCCTGTGTAAGTAGCTGGATTACTTCTAGGTGTTCTCCCAATAGGGGATTGGTCTATGGAGAATACGTGTCTTATGTTTTCATCGCCAGTTAAGGTTTCAAATTTCCCCGGATTTTCGCGTACAAATCCATCATTTTTCTTCATCTCTAAAGCTTTTTCTAAAATGTCTAAAACTAAAGTCGATTTACCACTCCCTGAGGCTCCTGTGACAACGACTAATTTATTTAGCGGAAAAGTTACATCTATATTTTTCAGATTATGTTCTGTCGCACCCAGGATAGTAATGGCATTCTCTTCGTTCCTATTTGAATCAACTAAACCCTTTACGCTTTCCGCTTTACCCTTAATTCTTATCTTCTTTTTCCCAGATAAATATGGTCCAGTAACGCTATTAGGATTATCCATTATTTCTTTGGGAGTTCCCTGAGCTACTATATTTCCACCTGTTATTCCAGCTCCTGGTCCAAAATCATAAATGTAATCTGATTCGAGCATAGTTTCTGCATCATGTTCTACGACTAAAACTGTGTTGCCCAAATCGCGAAGTTTTTTTAGGGTTTGGATTAATCGATCATTATCTTTAGGATGTAAACCAATAGAAGGTTCATCTAAAACATATAAAACTCCAGTTAAACCACTTCCTATTTGTGAAGCTAATCTTATTCTCTGCGCTTCTCCACCAGCTAAAGTATTAGCTGATCTGGATAAAGTTAAATAAGATAAACCAACGTCGACTAAAAATCCGAGTCTTTGTTTAATTTCTTTTAAAATTAAATTACTGATCTTTTTTTCTCTTTCATTCAAAATTGTATCCAACTTTAAAATAAATTCTAATGTTTTTTCAATTGATGTATCACAAATCTCTATTATATTTTTATTACCAATAGTTACTGATAAGGCTTCTTTTTTAAGACGTGCCCCTTTACACTCTGGACAAATTTCGTACCTCATGAATTTTTCCATGTATCCTTTCATGAATGACGATTCAGATTCTTCATAACGTCTTTTTACATCTGCTTCCACTCCGTGATATGCTTCGTGAATAGAAGTACCTCTCCCCCATCTATTAGTTCCTTCTACTTCATATTCGTGATCACCAGTTCCCTTTAGTATTAAATTTTTTTGTTTTTCAGAAAGCTCGGAGATTTTAGTGTCCATAGGAATTCTATTTTCATCACAAAAAGTTTTAAATGTTCGCACAAACCAACTATCTTTATCCATTAATTCTCCATAAGGCATAATTCCACCTTCATTAATAGTTAAATTGTTATTAAAAACTAAATCCTGATCCACTGTGAGTACTGTTCCTAAACCATTACAAGTTGGACAAGCTCCATAAGGTGTATTAAAAGAAAAAATGCGTGGTTCTATTTCAGAGATAGAAGTTCCATCATAAGGACATGCAAATTTTTCTGAAAAAAGTTCATCTTTAAACTCTGTGGGAAAATCGGGAATAGAAAATCCTTTATCCAGAATTTCAGCGACGATTAATTCTCCATTTCCCAGATATAAAGCTTGTTCCACGTCAGTAGAAAGTCTACTTTTATCAGTTTCTTTAGAAATAATCATAGAATCAATAACTACTTCGATATTATGTTTATTAGTTTTTATTAAAATTAGATCACTATCTAAATCAAAAACTTTTCCATCTATTCTCGCCTTTTTATATCCTCGCTTTTTAAGATCTTTAAACAAATCCTTATATTCTCCTTTTTTTCCTTTCACTACTGGTGCTAAAATTATCGCTCTTATTCCTTTAGCCCGATGTTCTAAGCTATTTGCTGACATCTTCAGTATTTTATTCATAATCTGCTCTTTACTCATCTTTTCTATTTCACGCCCGCAGATTGGACAGTGTGGATGCCCAACTCTCGCAAATAATAAACGCGTGTAGTCATAAATTTCAGTCACCGTTCCCACTGTGGATCGAGGATTATGAGAAGCACCTTTTTGATCTATAGAAATAGCAGGAGAAAGTCCTTCGATTAAATCTACATCAGGTTTTTTCATTACTCCTAAAAACTGTCTGGCATAAGAAGATAAAGATTCGACGTAACGTCTCTGTCCTTCGGCGTAAATCGTATCAAAAGCGAGTGATGATTTCCCACTACCAGAAAGGCCAGTAAAAACCACTAATTTATTTTTAGGAATTTCTAAATCAATGTTTTTAAGGTTATGTTCTCGAGCACCTTTTACAATTATTTTGTCATTCATATCGACCTTTTATTATATAGACATTTTAGCCATGGAACAACTGTCAAAATTACCAAATTACTACTTTCAAATAGCGACAATACATGTATATACTTTTATTATGGATACACAATTAGCTACTCCAGAAGCAGAATTAATTCCACCAAAAACTGAAAAGAAAAAGACTACTATTTCCAAACCAAACTTAGAAAATGCTAATTTATTAAAAACTCCGCAAAATCAAAAAGAAGAATTAAAATTCTCTACCAGTAATACTCTACCGCGAAAATCCGATTTACCTGACATGCCAGAAAGAACTCCTGATGAAGTATATATAGTGGATGGAAAAAGATATACTAATCCCAATGAAGCTAGAAGTGCATTTTTTAGATCTTTAACTAATCCTGGACTTTCTACTCCAGAAACAGATAAATTTACTAGAAAAATCGAAACTAAGTTGGCCACAGTACCAGCTCAACAAAATCCAGAAAATTTAGTTAAGTTGGCTGAAGAAATAGTTCCTCCTGAAGAAAAATTAGAAATATTACAAAGAATATTAAGAGAACGTGGAATAACTACTCAACCAGAATCCAAACCGAATTTGCTGGGTAGAATTAAAAACGCTATTCAAGAAAGGGTAGATCATTATCTTAAACATAAACCAAATGTAGAAAGAATTGCTCATGAACAGGAACACAACGCCATTAAAATGGAAGAGCATTTACATGAACTTTTAATGCAGTACTATAAAGCTAATACTGAATCTGGAAAAGCTGCTGAAAGTAATAATCATTTTAAGATACTTCTTAAATTACTCTATCCTACGGGAATAGCTGAAGCTATAGCAGGAGAAATAACTGGAATAGGACGAGACAGTGCAGTAGCCACTATTTTAAATCGAGCCATAGAGCGTATGAATGGCTTAAAAGAAGCTATGAATAGACACCCCTCATCTAGAGACGCCCTGGGATTTATATTAGCAGGTTCTACGCCGGTTTTAGGAGGATTAACTACTCTTCAGGATGATAGAGAAGCAATTAGAAAATTGGCTGATCCCACAGAAAGTATTCGAGCCAAAGTAGTTCAGTTAGGTTTAGCTTTTTTATCGGATGGAGCTACTGCTTTAAATGAAGCTTTAACAATAGGAGGAATAGGTTTAGTTACCACAGGTTTAACAGCCTGGTTATTTAATCCTAACTATATTGGTCCTTCTATTCAACGCATAGAAGATATTCGACATTTATTAGGTATCAGAACTCTAAGACTACTAATTCAAGATGGACATCTTCCAGAAGATTTTAGATCTAAGATCATACTTCAAATTCGTGATACCTTAAGTTCTCATGAAAGTGAACTGGAAAATGTCAGTAATACTGTGGATGTAGATAATAAGGAAAATCTAGTGCTTAGTGCCCAACAGATCTTCGCTACAGAATTATTAAACTTATATAAAACTACGAATTTTATAGCTGGACCTAGGTAATTGATTGCTTCGTTTAGAGCTTAGTTGTTTGCTATTTAACTACTATCTTATAATTTATTGACAAAAGGTGTATAATACGCATTATTAGATATGGCAAGAGCAGAAGAAATACAACAACAAGAATTCGCTACTGCAACCTCTAGACCTACAGAGGGTTTAAATGTATTTTATAAAATAGGACAACTTAAAGAATTAAGAACACGAATTGCAGGAGAAATTAACCAAGCTAATGGAGAAAGATTAATAGCTCATAACATCTTAACTACATTAAATGGAAATAATGATATAAATGCTCTACTTATAATTGATCCTAAATCAAGGAAAAATATAATAATACTTCCTGATTTTCAAAACGGGTTGAGTAAGAGACAAGAAAAACAGTTTACTAAATTATCTACAAATATCAGAGATGAATTAAATGGATTAGGATTACAATTAACTCATTCACAGCAAGAGAGAGATGCTCTATACCAAAGATTTCTTGCACAAGAGAGAGAAGCAACTGTTCAACAACCTACTACATTACCAAGGAGAAAACCAGAAACTCCAGCTGTAGCTGAAAATTTAACAGCTGTACGAGCACAACTTAGCGGAGAAACAGCTAGAGAAATCTCAGCATCACGCGCATTACAACTAAGCCATCAAGAATCAGATCTACAACAAAATGGAAATCGAGATACACGAACTAATTTTGATAGAGCAAATGAAATATTAAATGTATTAGAAAATGCTGGAATAGACCACATAGATATAACTCCTGCAGAATTAGCTAGAAAAATTGAAAGAATAGCTGTAGATATGCGTGTGCCTAATATGAGACCATCAGAATTTATAGGCACTGTATTAGGAAGAGCTGCTGGTTTTGTAGGTAAATTAATTACAAATTTGAATATTCCTGTAGCTTCCCCATTGGCAAGAAAACTAGCAGAGGCTGCTGCTAAAGTAGCAATCCATGAAGAAGTATTTGAGAGATTTCATAGACAAAGTGAAACTCACAGAACCACATTAGGAGAGGGAGTTAAAGATTTAGCTTTAAATTTTGTTGGTAAAAGAATTATTCCAGGAGTAAGTGATATAGGTGATGCTGGAGTAAATACATTTAATGCATTAAGGCCAAAAGTTGATTTTAAAGGGGAAAGACACTATAACGGGGGAGCAGTATTTTATTTACTTAAACTATTAGGTTCATTATTTCCTATAGTATCGTCCGATGATGTGTCAGGATTTATAGAAGGTTATGCTAGAACTGCTTTAAATGATCCTTCAATGCTAGCAGAACTTCAAGATGCTGCAGCTGTAATAGCCGCTGAACAAATAAAAATTAATAATTAATTCCTTTTCTTTTCCCTTGTCTCCTTTACACATATTCGCTATTTGTATTCGTTTTTAAGCTTAGAACCTATTGTCATATAAGATATGACATTGATATAATAATAACCACATATAGGGTCGGTAGCTCAGCGGTAGAGCAGGAGCCTTTTAAGCTCTTGGTCCTGGGTTCGAATCCCAGCCGGCTCACAATTTTTTATGTTATCTCACGAATTACCTAGTAATATTACCTCTTATGAAACATCTTATGGAAAACCTAGATTTGTAGGTATTCCTAACGACGATCAACTCATGGAAAAATCTTCAATCGAAGGTATTTTAAAAGGAAGGACTATATCTGAAGTATACGCGCAAGATACAGCGGAATTAAATCAACATGGAGTTACTTGGGATCAAGCAGTAGAAATCCTTAAAAATTTAGCGCTGGCAGTAGCATATCAAAATGAACATAGTGGAATACCATCTGCATTAAATAGAGATCAACTCAGAAGAAGACCTGTTAGATTACCCGGCTTTGGGAAAGATATAAATGCTTTTAGATTATTAGCTGGATTTAAATTTCAGATGCATAATCCTATTAAATCCGAGATTAAGCCTGGTGAAGAAACGGCAAGAGATATAATTGCAAATACTGCTCCTGAAGTTCAAGTACAAATTGGTAAGATTTCCGCAGTAATAAATCCTCAAACACTTTTACAAGCAGAAGCGTATCATCTTTTAGAAAAAGGTAATGCATATCAAATGACTGGAAATGATATTGACTCATTAATAAAGAGTTTTAATAAAAAGGAATTTGATCGCATTGTGGAACCATGGGTGCAAGAAAAAATGATTAATTTAATAAAACATATTAAAACCCTACCACATCATGAAGAAAAAATTAAATATATAGATGGTAAAGAAGTGGCTTTAAGTGTTCCTGGTAGTACGGCTATAGATATTTATTTTTCCACTGAACCTTTTTCCCGTTTGATGATTGACCATGAGGAAGGTAAACTTAGTAGAATAGAATTGAGTGGAGGTAGAGATTCTAAAAGTGTAACTATTAAATTGGAAAATGGACAATTTTTTCTTTATAAACCTTTAGAGCGTGAAGGTGTATTAATTACAACAGAAAGTCCTTATGTACCCATAATTCAATGTGCACTAAATGTATTAGATACTGCACGAAATCTCCCTACAGGTATATTACTTTCTCAGAGTGGAAATTTACATGATAACATTGATAAATCTATTAAATTACTCTACCCTAACTAAGATTGAAGAATTATAGAAAAGTCATATAGATTAACCTAAAAATAATTTATCCGGGTCTATAGCATTAATAGACTTAAGAGTACCTTTTAATAAAGAGATATAATCAGAAGCACTTATAGAGTCTTGCAGATTCGTTTTATCTTGAAAATTATTAGGATATGGTTTATATTCATACATTTTTCTTGGGTAATTTTGATAGACTTCTAGAGTTTGTTTAGCTAAATTGAAAGTTAATATAAGTAGATAAGGATCATTAGTATATTTAATTCCAGCAGTTAATTTTTCCATAATACTAGGATCTATTTCTAAAAGAGTGTTAATAAAATTAAAATCTAAAGGGAAACGCAACTCTAATTTTACTGTCTTAATTTCATTATTAGAAAATTCTAAATCTACTGTGTCAAAACGAGAGTGTTGTTGATCTCCAGTAATATGGACCCAGTATTTAGAAACTACATTTACATTTGGTTCTTGAAAATACTCACCATCAGTAATGTAATTCAAAGTCAATGTTTCCTCATTCCCTTCAGCAGTGGTATAAGAAAAAAGTGTATTAGGAATATTTCTATCCTTCAACTTATAGTAATGGCTTTTTCTGTCAAGCATTCCTCTTCTATGTTCTGTCGATTCACTATTGACTAAAAACTGTACCATATTTCGATAAGGAGTAATACTTTCTATGACTTCTTTATCAAAATTAATTCTATTTGCTTCAGCTATATTTCGTTGCCTCATTAGCTCATGTAATGGGGTGGTAAGTGTTTCTACATCTAATGTCCCTGGAGCAGCTAACGAAGAAGGAGATAAGGGATTTTCTCTTTTTGCAAGGACTTGTTCGTCAATTATACGATAAAGCTCAGAGGTCAATTCTGCTGCTAAGAGTCTTAGATCTCTTTGTAAAGGATCTGTTTCCTCATCAGCTTCTTGAATGAATCTTTGTCGTGCACGGCTTAAATCTTCCATAAATTAGTATTATAAGACATTTTTCGGAGAAATTCAAATTAGAGTATATAATCCATCACATAAAAAATAATTCCAGATAAGATGGCAATTGTCCAGAAAATTAAAAAAATAGTAGTTAAAAATTTGTGTTCCTTAAAATAATTATTTCCTTTTCTATAACTTAAAAAAGCAAAAATAAGGAAAACTATTAAAGCTATAAACATAATTAAAGAAAGTATGCCATGAATAATAGCAAAAGCTATAACTATAGGGAGTTCGAATTTAGAAACATTTACTTGGGATTTAACTCTAGAGGCCATGTAAGTAATGTTAAAAATAATTTCATAAAGTACAGAAAAAGCGGCTAATTTTACAGGAAATTTATTATTTTTATATCCCTGATAAAAAATGTAATAGATAATAATAGAAATGACTAGTTCTGCAAAAAGAGTAAGTGTACTTTGAAGTGGTGCATGCATAATGTAATAATAACGATTATTTAAAAATTAAACAAACAGAAAATTGGTAAAAATAAGTAAACATACTGCTAAATTTATTATTAATGAAAAGAAAAACATACGTCTGGCCCAAAGATCAGTATTTTTAACGAAAAAACCCACTATTGCATAAATGATCCAAATTAGAGAGAGAAATAACATACTGAAAAAATATACTTTACCTGTATAGCCTAAAATTGAAAGTAAAAGTGAAACTACCGAAAAAACCAAAACATAAAAAAGAATATGTATTTTTGTTACGAAAACACCTTTTACTACAGAAAGAAGTGGTATTTGAGCAACTTTATATTCTTTTATTCTATAAATAGATATGGCATAAAAATGCGGCATCTGCCAAAAAACTAGAAGGAGAAAAATTAAAATAGCTCCTAAATCTATTCTATTAGTAACTGCTGTATATCCTGCTACTGGCACTACAGCACCAGGAACAGTGCCAATTAAAGTAGACCATGTAGATTTTCTTTTCGAAACACTATAAAGTACTAAATAAAAAAATAAACCAATCGCTCCTACCAAAAGCGTTAATATATTAGTAAAAATAATAAAAATAAAAACACTTATTACGCCTAAAATAGTAGCTAAAGTAAGCGCTGAAGTGGTAGAAATTGTTCCTGTTACCAGAGCACGTTTTTTAGTACGTTCCATCTTACTATCTATGCCTCGATCTATATAATTATTAAATACACAAGCTGATGCCATACCTAAAGAAATAGCTATTAAAGTAGTAAAAAGTAGATACCAATTAATAGGCTCTCTGGATGCTAAGAAAAAACCAGCTGCGGCAGTGAGACAATTACTAAAAATATAACCTGGTTTTAAAAGTTGGAAATATTTCTTTAACATACTAAAAGCCGCTTTGGTCATTAATATATTGGTTCATTTGTAAAGACGTCATATTATAATTTAAATGATACATAATCCAAATAGATCCCACTACGATAACTAAAATTGAGCAGCAGGTAAAAATAAATAAAATAATATTCCACTTCGCAGAAGATTCTTGGCCTAAATGAAGGAAAAAAATTAATTGAATTAAGAGCTGAAGTATAGCAATTAGTAGAATCGAAGGAATAAGTACGATATGTGGAATAGTTTCATGAGCAGAACTAATATGTATCAAAACTAAAATATAAGCTGTAAATGTACAAATTAAAGATAAGATAAAACCTATCAAATATGATCTTAAAATTTTATTTTTCATAGTTTTAAGTTATAAAGCTACCCCCGTTAAATAAACAATAGTAAAGATAAAAATCCATACAATATCTAGGAAATGCCAAAAAATTCCCATTAAAGTTAACTTTCTTACAGCACCTTTAGTTAATCCTTTTTTTAATATATAAATAAACATAATTGTCATCCAAATTAAACCTGCAGTTATATGTAAACCATGTGTTCCTACTAATGAAAAATAAGACGATAAAAAGGCACTTCTTTGAGGAGTATTTCCTTCTCTAAATAAATTATTAAATTCATAAATTTCCATACTTAAAAATGAAAGTCCTAAAATAAATGTTAAAAAAAGAAAAGTAATAACTTTTCTTAAGCTTCCAGTAGAAGCGAAAAATATAGCCAAACCACAGGTAAAACTACTAGTTAGAAGAAGTAAGGTTTCTACTAAAACAAAAGGTAAATTAAAAATTTCTGCTGCTCCAGATCCACCAAATGTACTACTACGAAGTACTGCAAATGCAGCAAAAAGACCGGCAAACATAAGCAGATCAGTCATAAGATAAATCCAAAAACCAAAATAGGTTTTATTATCCTGATTAAACTGTTCTTCTGATTTATTTAAAATTTCTTTATTTATCATGTTCATTTTCTATTCTTTTTACTTCTTTTGCTGTTAAAATATATTCTGTGTCTTCATTAAATGTTCGTAAAATAATACACATTACTATACCGATAAATCCGATAATAACAAAAAGCGTCATATGCCAAACTGCTGCAAAGCCTAATAAAAGAGCAAATCCTGACACATAGATACCCATTGCTGTATTTTTAGGAAGTATAATATCTTCATACTTTTCCTCTCTTGTAGCTTTCTGCTGCTTTTTCATTTCCCAAAATTCATCTCGTGCGTGGACTTCTGGAATTACTGCAAAATTATAAAATGGTGGAGGAGATGATGTAGCCCATTCCAAACTTCTACCATCCCAGGGATCGCCTGTAGTATCTAGATTTTTCTTTCGATCTTTAATACTGACTATGATTTGAAGAATTTGTAAAGCAGATCCTAAAGTAATAACTATAAATCCTACTACAGCAGTCATAAATAAAGGTTGATATGCAGGATTCGTATAATGATCTAATCTTCTGGTTACTCCCATGAAACCTAAAATATATAAAGGTACAAAGGCTAAAAAGAATCCAATAAGCCAACACCAAAAAGCATATGTACCTATTTTTTCATTTAGCTTAAATCCTATAAATTTAGGAAACCAAAATGTAATTCCTGCAAAAATACCAAATAATGCTCCACCTATAATCATAGTGTGAAAATGAGCGACTAAAAATAATGAATTATGTAATTGAAAATCTGCAGCAGGAGTAGCCAGTACCATTCCTGCCATTCCTCCAAATGTAAAAGTACTCATAAATCCTAAAAACCAATACATAGGTGTTTTTAAATTTATCCTTCCTCTAAACATAGTAAAAATCCAGTTAAACATAAGAACAGCTGTAGGAATAGCTATAAATTCTGTAGAAATTCCAAAAAAGGCATTCACATCAGCTCCAGCTCCCATAGTAAAAAAATGATGTAGCCAAACCATAAGGGCTATTAAAGATACTCCGATGGTAGAAGCTACAGCAGAAGTATAACCTGCTAATCTCTTATGACTAAAAGTAGATACGATTTCTGAATAAATTCCATATGCAGGAAGAATAAGAATATAAACTTCAGGATGCCCCCACATCCAAATTAAATTAATGTACATCATAGGATTACCCCCATTAGTTGTAGTAAAGAAATGCATGCCTAAGTATCTATCAAAAGTCAGCATAGCTATAGTTATGGCTAGAACAGGAAAAACTGTAACTATAAGAAAACTACTGCAGAGTGCACTCCAAACAAATATAGGCATTTTCATCAACGTCATTCCTGGCGCTCGCATTTTTAAAATTGTTACTAGAAAATTAATTCCCGCTAAAAGTGTCCCTAATCCAGAAACCTGTAAACTCCATATCCAATAATCAACTCCTACACCAGGGCTGAATTGTAATTCTGAAAGTGGTGCTTGAGCTAACCAACCTGTAGCAGCGAATTCACCACCAAATACAAAAAATGTATTCATAAGTGCAGCTCCAGCTAAGTATAACCAAAAACCTAACGAATTAAGAAAAGGAAAAGCTAAATCACGAGCGCCAATTTGTAGGGGAACTACGAGATTAAGGAGTCCCACTAAAAAGCCCATGGTAGCAAAGAAAACCATAATATCTCCATGCGATGTAAAAATTTGTTGAAAATGAGAAGGATCTAAATAACCATGCGAAGGACCTAGAGCTAAGGATTGCTGTAACCAAATCATGATAGCATCCAGCGCACCCCTAAAGAACATAAGTGCAGCTACGATTATATACATAATTCCAATTTTTTTAGGATCTGTAGTAGTTAACCATCCATTCCAGAGCCACTTCCACCTTCTTAAATATGTAATAACAGCAGCTCCACCCAAAGCCATAATAATTAGCGATACTGTTCCACCAATAGTAAACCATTGATGTGGAAGTGAATTTAAAGTTAATCTTCCAAAAATAAAATTTATCATAACCTTACATTCCCATCATATTTTGTTTTATACTCGGCTCCATAAACTTCATAATAATTTCATTATATAGATTTTTATCAGCATAATAATAGAATGTGGGAGGAGTATTACTACTAGGTTTTGCTAATTCATTGTATGAAGTAAGGTTAAGTTGATTTTTAGAGGTTCTTACCATTTTTATCCAATCATTAAATTCTTCTGGTGAAGTTGATTTTACTATAAACTGCATACTAGAGAATCCTGCTCCACTGATTTCTGCGGCTCCACCTGGAAAGGATCCTTCTTTATTAGCTAAAAGATGTAATTGCGTGACCATTCCAGTCATCGCATATATCTGTCCACCTAAACTAGGGATCCAGAAAGAGTTCATAGGTGCATCTGCTGTAAGTTGAAAATTAATAGGAGTATTTACAGGAACTTCTATAAAGTTAACAGTAGCAATTTTTTCATCGGGGTATATAAAAAGCCATTTCCACTGTAATGCCACTACCTGAATAGTAATGGGTTTTATCTTGGAGTCAATAGGTTTATATGGATCCACTTCGTGAGCTGTTTTCCAAATTATAATAGACAAAATCATTACAAAAATAAGCGAAAATCCCCACCAGCCTATAACTATAAATTTATTTAATTTCCAATCGGGTGAATATTTAACTTTAGAATTTCCCTCTTTATATCTTAATGCGACAAATATAGTAGTACCCACTACAGCAGTGCCGATAAAAAGAGCTAGGATTAAGAACCCCCATAAAATTTGACTTTGAATATCTGCTATATAACCTTGAGGATTTAAAAGTTGTAGATTCACAAAAAAATTATATCACCAAAAATATACTCCTGCACTAAAAGTTAGATATTAAAGATACTTGACAAACTAAAAATCAGTCCTATAATAGGGACGATATGCCTACTGAATATGAACAAAATCAGATAAATGAAGGAATAAAACAATATTTAAATGATTTATTGAGTCAAACTACTATTACCGAATTTGATCCAATTCCAGGTATTTCTATAGGTATGGCTACTGAAAGAGGTGGTATCTCACATAATCCAGACAAACCCAATCAAGATTCTATAGGCTTGGCTACTTTAGGTAATAAATTACTAGCAGTTTTAGGAGATGGTATTGGTGGATCCAGAGATGGTGAAGTTGCTAGTAATCTCTTGGTTAAAATAATATTAAAATTAAAACAAGCTAATGCAGACATGTCTCTAGAAGATGCCGTAGATGCTGCTCATCAAGCTATAATTGACTTTGACCGCTTAATTCCCATGAATCAGGTTGAAGAAAAAAAATTGAAAGATAGCGGTAGATTGCGATCCGCAGGTGGAAATATGGGAACGACCTTAGTAGCGCTAGAAGGGAAATATGATGGAAAAGAGAATGTACTCCATACAGAATTAGCTTTAGCAGGTGATAGCTATGCGATAGTATTCACTCCTACTGCTAATGGTGGATTCAGAACCAATGACCTATCAGAAAAGGCCAGAAAAGCTGATACTGGATGGGACCATAGAGAAAGAAGAAGTGTATTAGTTCATTATTTAGGTAGTAATGCCGTTGCTTCTAACGTTTGGCATGATGGAGTACATATGTTAAATCTAGATTTACCCAAAGGTTCCTGGATAGCACTCTACTCCGATGGCCTAACTTTAAAAACTGCTGATGATAAAGACCACTTCACGACAGAAGATTTTAGGAAAATTATTGAAAAAGGTACTAAATTAGGCTTGAGTGCACAGCAAATTAGTAGTGAAATAATGAAAGCTGTAAATGAAAGAGCAGCAGAACCCCATCTAAATCTTACACATGCTATAGATGATAAAAGTTTAATTTTAGTTCATGTAGAATAAATTTTATTTATTATTTCTTCTTAGTCCCTCTAATTATTTCTCGTACTTTATATAAACTAACGTTTAAAAGTTGAAGAAAAGTGGCTAATAATTACCATGCTTGTAGTGGATTTATTCTTCTTAAAATAACTACACCAAGTTCATTTTTTATTTGCTTTAATTCTTCCATACTAGCTGATTCTGAAGCTAAATCGAATTGTGTTAATCCCATTAAAATGGGCTCTAAACCTCTAGGACCAATAGTACCAGATTTAATTAAATTTGCTAGTGAATTAAGATCATAATAAGCTGCCCTACCATCACTTCCTGGTGCTACCTTATAAACTAAAGCATTTATATCTCTATTACGATAGGTTCTCCTATTCTTCATTCTAACTTGTCTCTTTTTCATTCTGGCCCTATTAGCTTCTGTTCCTTTTACGATAAAATTTAGTCCGTGAACATTAGTTAATCGTCCTAGAATTAATATTCCTCTTAAATCATATTTATTACTCATAGCTGCTAGCGCCTGAGTTAAACCCTGAATTATATCAGTATGTATAGAACCTGTAAGCTCTACATATTCTTTGGTATGGATTCCAGCTTGTACAAATAGATGAGGAACTTCATAGGTTATACTATTTTTAGGCTTATAAATGGTTCCATTTGACATTCTTACTGGGTAGTAAATTAATGGTTTATTTTCAACTCCAACTTCATTGGGCATAGTTGGATCAATTAATCGACCATGATCATCCAGGGGGACTATTAAACCAGCTTTAATCGCACGAGTTTGTCTTTTTATAGGAGTTTCGCTAACTGTTCCCGCATCAATTTCTAACGCCATAATTATTATAAGTCTATCAGAAATTAATAATGTTGTCAAATAAATAACATATATTATTTAGGAGTTAACCAGCAAAAGAAGAATTCAAGTAATTAAAAATTTGGATTATTTAGAAGCAATTCTTGAAAAGAGATTATTGTTTAACAATATAAGTTAGATCAGCGAGGTTATCCTGTGGTTCTATTAAAGCCAAATCTTCAGCTATATTTTTATAACCTGTAGCTCTAGTAAGAGAAAATAATGCAATCATTAATTTGGGTATTAATTGACCGCTATGTGTATAGAATTTATACTGATCTAGTAACCTCTTTACACTTTGTTTTTTGTATTTATTTATTTCTAATTCTATTTTCTCTGTTTCAAATGTGTCGATATTTCTATCTAAATACATAATATTAACATCGGTTAATGCATCATTAATAGTACCATCTTCCATTAAACTAATTCTATTTATAGAGATTTCTTTAATTCTTCTAGCCGCCTTTAGCGACGAATGAGCTTCCAAAATACTAAGCACAAAAGCCGGATTATTTAATAATGCATCTAATTGCTCCTTTGTTATATCTATATTACTATCTAGTTCTACTGGAACATTTCCTATAAAGGAAAAGCTCTTAAATGGTTTCATATATTCATATTTATTTTTCACTTCTAAATAACCCCTTATAGCAGATAAAGCTTGCATTTTAAGAGCTAATTTAGAGTCATAATTTGCCCCACTTAAATAACCTTTTTGAAGTGCCTTCCAAATTTGTATAATATCTATTGGATATTCTTCTATATAATTAGCTAATTCAGATATACTGTTTATTTCCTTAAGTTCATAGGTTTTTATATTTGAATTCGAAGATACTGGATCAGTATTAATTACTTTTCTAAGTATAGCTTTTGCAGAAGAATTTCTTCTTATATTTCTTTTATTTGCTACATCTAATTGCAAAGAAAAATCACCCCACATAGGAAATTCTAGTGTCAATTGTTCTCCATTAGGTATAGCTTCACCTATAGTTAGTAAAATATCTGCTAAAAGTTCATTTGGATTTTTAATTAATTCACTTATATTAAGCTTATCGGGATTAACATAATCTTCTTTTCCAATCTTGAGTCTCTCTTGCTCTAAAATATTATGCTCTTTAATCTGATCTTTAATGTCTTCATCCTGTTCTTTTTCTCCCGCTTTTATTTTTTTTGTTTTTTTAACTATTTTAGGATCTTCTCTCTGAGTAATACTTGAATATCCCTCGAGAGAATTCCAATCGCCTAAAGGTGTTAAAATATATGCTATTCTTCTAAGATAAGTAAGTCTTTTTAAATCACTATCACTACCCTGCTTTTCTAACCATTCTGAACGAAGTGCTAAATTTTCTAAATAATCTATTGCTTTAGGCGGAAGAGTGTTAGGTATAGGATTTTTAGGAGAAAATGCTTCATACATTAATCTCTCATGTTGTGTAAATGGTTTATAAAGTCCGTTAATTAAAGCATCTACACGCTGTCTAAGTGTAGCTCTACTTTTAGTATTACTTGCCTGAATTTCTTTTATAGAAGATAGCATTCTAGCTAAACGTGGTTCTGATACTTTACATAAATTAATTTCATCGTCGGTTACAGTTTCTATTGATTCACCATTTATTAAATATCTTAGAGCTTTTTGGGCAGAAGATGATTTTACATTCAAACCGCTAGCAGCAACTAAAAGTAGTCCAGCTTCTATGGTCTTTTCTGTATTGAGTATTTCACCTTTTTCAGGTGTAGCAACGAGTTGTTCAGGCATGGACATAATAACCTATAATACTCTCGTTTGGGCAAAAATGCAAGTATTTGGGGTTTATTGTTTACAATTTACTGTGCGGCGTTATAGTGAGCGGTAACTTGAGCCTGACTTAGAGTCTTATTATAAAATGCTACTTCATCTATTTTACCCATAAACCAGAAATTACTTCCTGGTTCTCCCTGCCCTATAGCTTCGGGCTGCTGGGGATTTCGAGTAAAACTACTAACCGTAGCTTGAGAAACTAAAGTTGAGTTTACATAGAAACTAGCTGTAGTAGAATTTTTATCATAAGTACCTACTAAATATGTCCATTTATTAAGTTGTATAGAAGGACCATTTAGTGCTGCCATACCTGTAGAACTATTATTTATCCAAAATGACCAAGCATTACCACTATTACCATACAATACCCACCCCTTTGGCCAATATCTACTAGCAACCACCCCTCTATATTTTCCAGTATTACCTGTAGGATATACCCACGCTTCTATAGAAAAACTATTAGGTTGACTTAGCACAGTACTATAGGCAAAATTAATGTATTGGTTAGTACCATTAAAGAGTACAGATACATTATTATCTCCACTATTTACTAAAGCACCTGCCTGACTTTGTTTTGGCGAATTTACATATGATCCAGTTGGTGATCCTTCTACATTAGCAGCAGTATTAGTAAACACATCTGCCAAGCGGAAATATGAAACAGGGCCGTCATTTACTACAGTTTGATAATATGATAATGCAGGAGTGGGCGTAGGTGTGTTAGTTGGTTGTGATGTAGGTGTAGGCGCATTAGTAGGCGTAGGTGTAGGAGTAAGAAATTCAGAAATTGGATAATACCAATTACCGCTGGAACAATTATTATTTGATGGTGCAGGAGAAGGTGCACCACGAGATCCTATTGGATCATTTCCATTTTCTAAACATGCTGCGAGTAAATATTTACTGCCATCACTACTGTAATAATAATAGTTACCATTATTGTAGTAATTTCTACCCGCCGGGTCGCAGGGAATTTGTTGCATATAAGCACCTGTACTGGGCGGAAAGGGAGATTTAGCAGGACACGGATTAGCATTTAAATAGTAGGAGCCAGTAGTAATGGGATATTCTCCATTATCCAATCTATACACTTCCAATGCTGTCTGAATTTGTTTTAAATCAGATATACGCTGTTGATCGCGACCTCGCTGTTTTGCTCCTAAAAAATTTACTGAAAAAAGTGTAGAAATTATACCTATAACTGCGATAACTATAATAAGTTCTATAAGAGTAAAACCCTTTTGCGAATAATTAATTGTACGTTTCAAATTTTTAATAGTCATTACTAATCTAATTCTATAATTGCAAGTTTGGTAAGAAATGTCAAAAGCATTGAGAAAATCGCTTAATTTTGATATCATTATTTAACGCTCCGGTCGTCTAGTGGCCTAGGACTCGTGGTTTTCAGCCACGCAATCAGGGGTTCGAATCCCCTCCGGAGTACAAATTCTATATTTTGAGTCATTGACAATTTATACATGAAAGAAATACGAAGACAACCTATTGAAGGAGAAGGTTTATTATCAACGCAAATTATAGAATTAGTAATTCCCCCAATTGAACATATTTCTATTGGAAAAACATTGATGCAAGATTTAAAACTTAATACAGAAACCACAAAAATGCTTGAGGATCAGATGACAGCTTTTGAAAATAGTAAGAATATATATGTTTTAGCTCAAACAGGCGGTATAGGAGATGCAATTGCTGATTTACGCCAAGCTCAAGCAATAGCATTAGCTAGACCAGACAAAAATATTTCTATTTACGTACCTCCTTCTTTAAAACATATTCAATACACAAATTTGCCGAGTAATCTATCTGTCCTTACTAAAGGAGATTATCAGGACATAAATGATATAAATAACTCTTTTTTTATGAGGCTTTCACCTATAAAAGATGCAGAAGAAAGAATTTTTGGGAGTGTATTTGAAGACACTCCAAGAAATCACGCAATTGTATTAAAGTATCCATCACACTTTACTCAAAATATTGTTAACCGTATGGAAGATTTTTTATACAAAATTGCTCAAAAATGGCCAGAGTTAATAACTCCTAACTATTGCCATGGAGACATTATAGGATCTGTAATGAGTAAACTATTAGGAATATCAATTACAAGTGATCTATTAAGTAAACCTATTTTTACGCCTGAATCGGAAAATCAAACAAACTTTGCTTATGATATGTTAATCGTTCCAGATGCACTAGAAGGAATAACTCAAGATGAAAATAATACTGAAAGATCTCTTAAATCATTAAATTTACAGCAATGGAGAGAGATAATTTCCTTACTGCCATCAAACTTACGTTATGGAATCGTGAAAGGAACGTCACATCCAGAGTATTGTGATGCTGTAGCTCAAATAGCTGCACAATCAGGTAAGAATTTTGATTACTTTCCAACTCCAACACTTCAAAATTATGTGGATAATGTAGTAAAAAGTAAAGTTGTTGTTTGTATGGATTCAGGAACAACACATATTGCGAGTGAGGTAGCAAGAGCAAATTCAAATAACCGAGTTATAAGAGAAATATTTAATGGAGATATGTTTGATGTTAATGAATATGGAATAAGAGGCTTAAAACCTGGTCAGGGAAAGATATTGGTCTATAAAGGAAATCCTAAAAGTGACAATATGAACCAACTCTCAATAGAACAGGTTACACAATTTATTCTTAGTAATTAGTTTCTATAACAGTGAATCTCATTGGCCATCACAACACACATTCCTCTAGATAAATCTCCCGTGAAAATGGGTTCTCAAAAAATCAGCGGTATTTTTGTTACACGAGTTCAATAGGTGTTCACTGGAGATGAGAGTTTAGATAACATACTCTTTAATTGTTGATTGTTTATCTTCTTTAAACCATTTCTCATCATATTGTACTATTTCCCAATATGATAAAATCATTTTAAGAAACTGGTAAGAACCGTTATCTTTTTGAAGCTGAATTTTTCTCGATTTTGGTTGGTCAGCTTCAGAGAGTTCAAATTCTTTCCTGGTGAGTGTACAAAAATGTTCGCAAAATTCATATTACGACAAGTGTCTTCTGATATCCTCTCAAAATAAAGATTGCAAATAATATTAATTACTTTTAAACTGAATCAATGAATAGATTTGAAGGGTATTATATGGCATTTGGTCCATCAGGAGGAGGCGCTCCAAATCCAAACTTTCAACGGCAAGCAAGCGCTCTTAATAATGAATTACATCGTTTAAATCAAGTTAAGGATGCTTTAGGACTAGGTATTGATAGAGGAATTATAGAAACAGTTGCTTTATTAAATTTAAATAATATTCCTACTTGGTCCTCTTGTGAAGGCCATTTAGATAAAGGCAGAAATATGGCACCATATATTTTTGTAGGTGCACCTATAGATAATCCCACTATGCTCAAAATGGAACAAAATGTTCAACAAGCTTATGCAGATTATTATGATTATGCCGCACAAAATCCTCAAGATACTAATGGTATATCAGCTAGATTAAACAGTGCGCGTCAAGTAGAAGCTCAAGAGTATGGTCCTATGTTACAACATGGTATAGAACTTCAGAAATTATTAGATCAATTTTATCAAGTACATCAACCATCCTCAGAAGAAACAAGATTAGTAGTTAGTGTAAAAAGGGTAACTGTAGAATTAGTTAACGTAGGTCGAGACTTCCAAATTTTACTATCTGATGCTGATCGGGCTTCTCACTTAAATGACTATCAGGCAGAAATTAATGCATTCACTCTTTTCCTTAGACAAGATTTTTTATCACGTTAATTTAACACAAACTTAATGGAAACTCAGCATCCGCCACTTAAAGAAGGATTTAGCAAAATTCTAACCTTTTTTACTAGGCGTTCTAAGGAGAAAAATTTATCTATTCCTTCCTTATCTACTACCATAGATGGAGAAAAAGAATTACTAGTACAAGAAGATGAAGCACTAATACAATATGTTAATAGATTGGCTGATAAATACCCAACTGATTACTCAAAAGCTCTATTTAGAGCTGCAAGTATGTGTACAATAATTCTTACACTAGGCGATAAATATCACCCAGTTATGGGGAATGAAGACATACTATCAGAAATTTTTACCAAATTTGAACCAAAAGAAAGTGGAGCTAAAATAAAATTAAATGCCTATTTAGCTAATAGTTTTATAGGAGATTTAAATATTTTACGGACTCATCTTTTTCCCATATTAGATTCTTCCTTAAACTATACTTTTCCTACAGGAGTAAGGGGATTAGAAGAATCTTCTAAAATTTTAGAATTTGGATCTATTTTATTTGATAAAGTGGAAGAATTTAGAAAGAATAATGCAAATCAATATTATCCTAGCTTACATTATATTAATATGACTTTGGCCCAGAGATTTGGCCTGAATGCATTATTTTAGACTAATTGATCAATTCTATTTATCATCTTATAATATAGAAGTGATAGAAAATGGAAGTAGACCCGAAATGTTAACTCCTGCACAGGAAACAGTAAGATCTTTAGTAGATTCAATTAAAATACCTCAAGCTAAGTTTAAAAGTGAAATTTTAGAGGAGCGTCTAGAAAAATATACACAGTTATGTTTAATTTTGACTGCTTACGGTCTTTCTAATCATACTATTTTACCTGCCGTGCAGGAAGGAATAAATCAATACGACTCTATCATAGAACAAAACCAAGAAATTTATCTTAGAACCAATAGACACATACCACCCACATCACATCAAATCAAAAATTTGGCTCTTCTTAAGATATGTGGTGGCGGAAGCATAGATGAAGCTATTAAATTATTTAGCGAACCACGCCAATATGCTGAATTAGTAGCTTTGGCTTTAAATCTAACTCCATTTAACCCAAAAGCATCAATAAAAATGTTACAAAAAATATATTCAGAGGGTAAGGTAAATACTTTTCAAGACGAAACAGCAATATTTGGATTGTTGATTTTAGATAAAACCAAACATGACTTAGGTATTAAATTTAGATCAACTAATGAAAAAATTAAAAATGTCACAGCTGATGAAATGTCCACTGCAATAACTAATATTGAACAAGCAGTAGAATTACTATCAATTATAAATAAAGAGTATAAAAGAAATGATTTATATATTTCTATGTTTACTAACATAGTATCTCTTACATCAGTAATATCAAATAATCTAACCCAAAGTACACATGTAGAAAGTAAAAATTGGCGAGATAGAATAGCAGAAATATTAAAAAATTTGCAAAGAGAATTAACTACTGATCTACCACTACCTCAAGAAGGAATGCCTGCTATGGAAGGGGAATGGCAAAATATGCTTTTAGTTTTAATAGATGCTTATGATGCTGATAAAAAAAAGGATAAAGATAAATATTTTAAAAAGTGGTTTGGATCAGTATGGAAGGACGCTTTTTCTTCCTTACGATTATATGGGTTGGGCGGCTCAGAAT
>PJMG01000005.1 GCA_003173895.1 Candidatus Levyibacteriota bacterium
CAAAAAAATAATTTTAATTTCTTAAATAATTTGGGTAAAATTGATCAATCTATTTTATTAATTTGGGGGAAAATATTATAAGTACTTCTTGACGTCTTACTAAATATTAAAGTATTATAAATAAGTAATATGTTTAAAGCAAAAGCAGTTTTTAGCGGGTTTTCAGTTAATGATTTAGAAAAAGCTAAAAATTTTTATACTGAGACACTAGGTTTAACATTGGAAAGTGAAGAAATGGGTTTGCAATTACGTTTACCTAATGGCGGTAATATTTTTGTCTACTCTAAAGATAATCATCAACCAGCTACTTTTACTATCTTAAACTTCGTAATTGATAATATCGATGAGGTTGTAGAAGAATTAACTAAACTAGGAATTACTTTTGAAAAATACGAAGGATTCCATCAAGATGAAAAAGGAATCGCTCGTGGTATCTCTCAAAACATGGGACCAGATATAGCCTGGTTTAAAGATCCAGCTGGTAATATACTCTCAGTGCTTCAAGAAAAATAATTTTTACTTTTCTACATCTTCGTGAGTGAGAGTTAAATACGCTACGAAAATAATAATTAAAATAGTTAAGATTAAGCTAACTACGCCTGTTCCTAAACCTAGTCCACCCAAATTAGTAGGCCTTCCTACCCAATCTGCAAAAGATGCCCCTAATGGCCGAGTTAAAATATAAGCAATCCAAAAAGCCAGTATTTCATTTACCCTAAACTTAAAATATCCAATAGCCGGTATAGCAAATAAAATAGTAAATAAGATACCAGAGGTTAAATAACCTAATCCTAAAGTGGTAGCAGTCATATCCCCTGCTGCTGTCCCCAATGCGAAAGTTGCCATTACTGTGGCCCAATAAAATATTTCACGTCTAGGTGTAAAGATGCTATGAATGGATAAAGTTTTTTCTGTTTTATACCATAATATAAAGATTGCACTTAATACTATTGCAAAAAATATAGTTGAAATAAGATATGGAATACCCAACCCTATATGTAAAACATCAGCAGCCATAGTTCCAAAGATAGCAACCATTACTACTGTTAACCAATAAATCCAAGGGATATATTTACGCACATAAAATTGTAAAATTAAAGAAATTAATAATCCCAGCCCACCTAAACCTACAGCTATTACTGGATCCATATTTTTAACTAAAAAATCCGATGTGACTTCACCCATAGCAGTAGTTAAGAGTTTAATAATCCAAAAATAAATAGTGATTTCTGGAACTTTTTTCAATGTTTTAATGGTTAAATATTTGTTTAAAAACATAAGTATAATGATAGTTTATTTTTCTAATTTTAGCCAGATATTTGCTATACTCAAGTTATTATGTATTGGACAATTGAAAAAGTTAGAAAAGCATTAGGAGATAAATTAGTAGGTAATCTTTATATGCGGGAAATAGTTTGTAAAACTTTACTTCTTTTGCCAGATTCTCTAATTGAAAACGTTTGCAAGAAAGTTTGGTTTATTTCCTCTCCTGACGATGCATGGGCTTTCACGTTTCGCGGCTCGGAAATTAAAAACGAAAGTCTGATTTTTATTTCAGATGAACTTTTAAGACAAGGTGAAAAGCAAATTCAATACTCTATTCTACATGAAATAGGACATGTAATTTTAAATCATAGAAATTCTATAGGCTATGAACAAACAGCCTCAGAAATTAAAAACCAAGAAACAGAAGCAGATAATTTTGCAAAGAAATACTTGAAATAATTTATTTTTTTCTTAATGAAGGAGCATTAGGTTTTTGAAAAACATAATAATTATCTATTTTTCTTCTGCCAAAAATCTGTCTTAAGTTAAAGTGAGTAATAATATTACTGACTCCTTTTTCCCAAGCTTCTACTCTAGCTTCTTCATATTCTTTATTAGCTCGGTGCTTTTCTAGAGCAGAAATATCTAAGGGACCAATTACGCCAAATCTTTCAGTGTCTATTTTGCGAAGGATAAGAGTACCATGATCACTTAAAGTACTAGCTAATACTCCTAAATCATAATCTGGAATATGCGAATGAGTAAGAGTTCTTCGACTAATCCATAAATCCATCTTTAAGCTGGGATTTTGAGTAATAATATCTTTAATATTTCCAGTAAGAAATTTAATATAATGTTGATGTTTTTCTATTGTATCTAAATCTTCAGAAGAAAATACCTTTGGTAATTCATTTCCTTTATTATCTATTGCGTGATAATAATTATATTCACAAACACTTGCTGCTAAACCAATATAAGTTCTATTACTTTCAAAGTCAGTAAATGTATTATTAGGTGTGTATATTAAATTTGTCGCAACAAAAATTAATCTTCCACTTTCAAGTGCCTCTTGTATATCTGGTTGTAAAGATAATCGTAAAAGAGTTAAACACATTACTCCCGCACCATAATCTCCTATTACCACGGGCTCGTTCTTTTTAGCCTTAAGAAGATTTTGAATAGTACTATACATATTTTGTTCTATACCTGTAAGTGGTTCTCTTAAATTAGATATAGGATCTATTTCTTTTAAACGTTGTTCATTCTTTCTATTTTTAATGCTAAAAGGAGAAAGTTTTTCTATATAGATAGGTATTGGGTAAAATCCAGAACTATATGTAAAATGATCAGAATTAGGTTTATTTTTAGACCAATTGTCTTCCTCTATTTGGGCTTGTACTCTTTCCTGCATTTGTGGAGCAAATTCGTAAACATTTGGGTCAATTTCTACAGTGTTCATAATAAGACAATTATACTTAGGAAGCTGCCAGATGTCAAATTATAGGATATATTTATGACAACAATAATGTGGACGGTTCTTGTGAATTTTGCTTAGCTGGCTTATAATGGATATAGTTCATGGCTGAATTAACTTGGTACAATAAAACATCCTCTAGAAAACTTAGATCTAAACCCGTGAAGTTATCTAAAAAAGATATTTTCGCTGTGACAGAACATGCTCCTGATATAATCTGTCGTTTTGATCGAGAATGCAGACTTCTTTATGTAAATCCTGCTATAGAATTAGCTACAGGTATTCCTACCCACGCTTTTATCAATAAAACTACTAGAGAACTAGGAATGCCAGAAGAACATTCTGCTAATTGGGAGGATAAAATATCCTTTGTAGTAAGTACAGGTGAACAAACCACACTTGAATTTCCTTTTTTAACTCCTGCCAATGGATTGCGTTTCTTTCATACAGTATTAGTTCCTGAATTTACTAGTGACGGAGTGGTAGATACTATTCTCACAGTTTCACGAGATATAACAGAGAAAAAAGAGTTAGATAAAAAGAAAGAAGAGACTGTTAGCATAGTAAGTCATGAATTAAAAACACCAGTAACTTCTCTTAAATTAACTACTCAAGTGCTTAAGAAAAAATTTGATAGAGAAGGGAATGATAATATTACTAGACAGCTAGAAATAATGGATAAACAAATAGATAAGCTGACTAATATTATTGGTAATCTCATGGATACGACGCGAATAGAGAAAGGGTCAATTGGTCTTAAAAATGAAAAATTTAATTTTAATGACTTAATAAAAGAAATAGTAGATGATGTACAAAAAACCGCGAAATCCCATAAAATTTTTATAAAAGGTGAATCTAGAAAAGCAGCAATTGGCGATAAATTTAGAATCGGGCAAGTCATAACTAATCTACTCACTAATGCTATTCGCTATTCTCCAGGTGGCGAAAAAATTATAGTTACGATTTCTTCAGATAAAGATAGTATAACTTGTGGTGTACAAGATTTTGGTATTGGTATAGCCAAAGATCAACAAAAAAGAATTTTTGAAAGATTTTATAGAGTTAAGGATATCGATCAAGCATTTTATATGGGATTGGGACTTGGACTCTACATTTCAAGCGAAATTGTTAAGCAACATAAAGGTAAAATTTGGGTTAAAAGTAAACCTAATGTAGGATCTACATTCTTCTTTACCCTACCCGTTAAATAATTTTTTAATGATTCTCCGAAATATAGGTTAAGTGTTTAGTCATATTAACCATACTTAAAAGACCAATAATTAAAGGGATCCATCCAACTAAAACAGATAATGGAACAGTTAAAACTTGGACATTGTAAAATGGCATGCGTAAATATTTCCATTCCCGACCAAATAAATTAAGTCCTTCAGTTACTATAAAAGCACTTAATACTGTTAGAGCTATAGAAGTAACTTTTAAGCGATTAAAGCGAATTAATTCCTCTAAAATAGGTTCTCCACCAGTAAAATAAGTTATAGAATCTGAAATAAGAGTAATTGCTATAAAAGGAAAAACCATTATATAACCTGCTAAATCATAAGCATTAAACGCTACTACAAATATAGGAGAAATAAAAAATAAAATACCTAAAAATAAAATACCCACATAAAGAAGCCGTTTCTTATTATATGGGAACCTCAGGTTAAACAAATTAATATCTGGTATATAAGATTTTAATAGAGTTAATATAATTCTATATAACTCATACATACTTAGCACAAATGAAATATTCATAATAAGATACATTCTTATATATTGGATTACAGTATAATTTACCCAAATCCAGGCTTTTAAAATTTGCACTCCCCAAACAAAATCTACTGTAAAACAGGCAAAAAATGAAACTAAAAAAAGAATAAAAAACGCATATCGGTGTTTATGGCTATAAAAGTAAGATAAAATAGAGGTATTATTTAATTTATAATCAATAAAATCAAAAACTAACCACGATCCCAGTGCAAAAGATGTATAAAAATAGGAACCTTTTACAAAAAAAGCTAGGTAAAAGGATAAAAGCAGAAAAAATATACCAAAAACAAAAGATATTATATGAAAACTCTTCGGTGCAAGCATTTACTAAAATTATAACATATATTTTTTTACCACTTTAATTTTTAATTATAAATTATTATTCTTGACTTTTTGTTTTAATTATTTAACTATAATATTATGAATGAGAATTTAATATCTAAAGTTCAAATAGTTATTAATGCTACTGCCCCTAAAGTTTGGGATGCTCTTATAAATCCTGAATTGGTTAGACAATATTTATTTGGTACAGAAGTTATTTCAGACTGGAAAGTAGGTAGTCCTATAATCTGGAAAGGTATTTGGGATGGTAAAACATACGAAGATAAGGGTACTATTCTCCAATTTGTACCTGAGAAGATACTAGAAGCTACTTATTGGAGCAGTATGTCTGGAATAGCTGATATACCGGAAAATTATAAAAAAGTGACTTATGAATTATTACCAGATGGTAACACTACCCTTATTAAAATTACTCAAGATAATAATGCAAATGAAGATGAAAAAAAACATTCTGAGGAAAATTGGAAAAGCGTTTTAATTAAACTAAAAGCTATTTTAGAAAGCTAAATTCTATTCCCATTTAAAAGTTTTGGCTGCTAAAATGTACATTACTCCACCCCAAACTAAAAGTCCGAGTAAGTATGGAAAAGTTTGAGATAAATTTCCTCCTTCTGTAGTTATTTTACGAATAGCCATATTAAAATATGATAAAGGTAAATTATTCGCGATTGGCTGAACCCATGAAGGGAAACTGTCGGTGGAGAAAAATGTTCCACTGAGTAAAAATTGTGGCAAGGTAATCAAATTAACTAAAGGTCCTGCTGAATTTTCATCATTAGCCAGTCCTGCCATAAAATATCCAAATCCTAAAAATGCGATAAGTCCTATAGCAGATAACAATAATAATTCTAAGAAAGTAATAATTCCATGTGGTAGATAAAATTTAAAAACTATAACTCCCAAACCTAAAATAATTAAAGTTTGAATTAAAGCGACTATAAGCCTACTAGTTCCCTGTGCAAAAAGAATGGTTAATGGTTTAGTAGGTGTAACGAACATTCGCTTTAAAACTAAAGCCTTTTTAAGATAAATAAGTCCAAATACTGTTCCAAAAATCGCAGTTGAAAGGAGTGAAAAACCAATCTGGCCTGGAAGTGCAAAATCGATATAACGATTTTGTCTACCAGAAATTTCTACTTGATTTACTGTAACTGGTGGATTTTTTGCTCCTACTAATGCTAAATTAATCTGATCAACTATAGTTTGAATAAATGTTTTAGCAGCTGCTGCATCTTGGGGAATAGCAGATGATGTTATAAGTTTTAAACCAATATGATCGAAAGCTTGGTTTTGTATGGATAAAATTCCTGCGATTTTTCCTTGTCTTAATTTATTCTCTAAATTAGTTTCATTTTCCTGATCAATTTTTACATATTGTTGGTGCTTAATATTTTGAATAATTATATTATTTGAATTAACTCCTGTAGGAATACCTAAAGTAATTTTTGGTTGTGAATTACCTATAAGACCGAAAATACTAATAAATACTATTGGGAAAATAAAACCAAAAGCAAATGTGGCAGGATTTCTCGTCTGAGCTCTAAAAGAATACCAAGCTAAGGCTAAATATGCTCGCAATTGTCTAGGATTTTTAGATCTATTCATCTCTTAAATTCCTTCCTGTTAAAGTTAAAAATACGTCTTCTAGATTTGCTGGTTCTGGTTTAACTTCTTTTTTAAAGCCTTTAGCTAAAAGATCTTTAATAAGTTGTTTAGGACTACCAATAGTAAGTATTTTACCATGATCCATAATAGCTACTCTTTCACAAAGTTGTTCTGCTTCTTCTAAATAATGAGTAGTCAAAATAATAGTAACACCCTGTTTATTAATTTCACGAATTACAGACCATAAATGAATTCTAGCCTGAGGATCCAGTCCTGTAGTGGGCTCATCTAAAAAAATTATTTTAGGATCATTAACTAAAGTGGTTGCTAGAGAAAATCTTTGTTTTTGTCCTCCTGAAAGTTTATTAACATAATTTTTAGCTTTATCTACTAATTCTACTTTTTCTAACATTTCCATGGGTTTAATGTTAGTATCATACATAGCAGCAAACATTTTTAGAAGCTCTACTAAATTTAATTCAGGATAAAATCCAGCTGCTTGAAGTTGTACACCAATTAAACGTTTGACTTCTTGAGGACGTTGCTGTGTGTCTAATCCATCAATGGTTATAGTTCCATCAGTAGGCGATTGAAGTGTTTCCATCATTTCTAACGTAGTAGTCTTCCCTGCTCCATTAGGTCCTAAAATTCCGAAAATCTCTCCTTTTTTCACATCAAATGAAATTCCATCTACTGCTGTAAATAAACCCGTTGGAGATGAAAATTTTTTCACTAAATTCTTAACAGAAATAATTAAGTCTCTTTTCTGTGAATCCATAAAATTATTTTAGCAAAAATTTAAAAAAATTTATATTCCCCGAGCTAAAAGTAATAAAATTACCAATGATATAAAAATACCCAAAATTAAATAAGTGCACAAAGCGAGCAGAAATTTAATAATTCCAGGTAAACTAAATCCAACTCTTTGATTAGTTTTATGAACTTCACGAGCATAAAACCAACTATAAGCACCACAAATAATCGCTACCAAAATCAATAAAATATATATTGGTATCCACATATATCTCCCTTACACGGGCAGGCTGGAATAATTTCTGTGTGGATTTATAGACCCATTATATCTATACCAAACAGGCATATTATTATATTGAGTTGCAAAATTAGCACGATTTATAGTAAGTAAATCTCCTAAAATTTTACTTGCTTCGTGAGGAGAAACTATATCTATAAAATGAAATTCATCTTCGTGTGTTGGCATATCAAATGTAATGATGATATCTCCTTTATCTAAAATATGATTTAAAAGACCTCTTTGTCTTACTACGATTTCTGTACATCTAACTTGATCTAGTAAAACGTCATTAATACTTTCGGTGAAAAAGGGTTTATAGCTTAATTCTAGAATTTTTTTAGAAGTAATAGTGTAAACGTGGAAATACCAATCAACAAATATTTTAACGACAAGCAAAGTAGTAAACCACAGAAGGAAAAGATTACTGACTAGAATTATTGGAGGTGGGAGTGCAAATATTACAAAAAGTACAGTTACTACGCTTAAAACTAAAAACGAAAGTAATAAACTTAAACTTATAGAAGTAACTAAAACTACTGGATGTTTTCTAACAGCGAAAAGTGCTTTTTCGTCTGTAGAAAGAAGAGAATTACTAATATCGCATTGTAAGAATTTTTCGTCATAGGATTTCATTATTTACCTCCTTTATTTTTCATCATTCATGTAATATGATTTCAAGATCAAACTTTTACTAAAATAAAGTATGATAATTGTAAGAAAATGGTAAAAATTGAGGTTGATTTTCAAACACGAAAAAAAGTTGTAGTTTTTGTGAAAATATGCTAAAAATATCTTAGGAAAAGAGTTTACTACAATTTTTTAATTAAACTTCCTACTCAATAAAACTAAACATATGATTAATATCTTTTCTATTAAATTAGAAAGGGGGTTTTGGTATGTTAAGTGACTTGAGTAAAAATATTATACATAATGAAGCTACGGATCATGTAAAGAAAGTTAGTAAAGATATTTTTGAAGAAAAAACTAATATTGAAACCAGAATAAAAAATTTAAGAGAAAGACTTCAAAAAGGAGAATTAGAAGATCCAGAAGTAATAGTAGCTTTAATTATTGATCAGATCGAATATCAAAAACAGTTAGATTATGCATGCACTTCTCCGTATTTCGTAAGATGTGATATTAAATTTGAAGAGAGCTCTAAAATAGAAACAATTTATTTTGGACGTTTCCAATTTAGAAGAGACTTAATTTATTCATGGGTAGCTCCTGCTGCTTCTATCCGTTTTGAAAAACCAGGTCATTTTTCCTATAAACTTCCAGATGGCGGAATAAGAAAAGGAAAACTCTTGAGACGTGATCAGTTTATGATCTTAGATAAAAAAATATTATTTATGTCTAGTGAAAGTATTGAATACTCTAGAGAATTAATTTATCAAGAATATTTTTCTCAAAAAAAAGCGAGTTTTATACTTCCAGAAATAGTAGAACAAATGGAAAAAGCTCAGGATACTATTATTCGTTCTCATTATTTCGGTTCATTTTTAGTCTCTGGTGTAGCAGGATCTGGTAAAACTACTCTAGCACTTCATAGAGTAGCGTATTTAGTTCAATCTCCAGAAACTGAAAAATTATTTTTACCACAAAACATTACAGTTTTCGTTCAAGATGATAAAACTAAAAATTATTTTAGTGGACTTTTACCTGAGCTTGGAATTTATAGGGTAAATATTACTACATTTGATGCCTGGGCAATGAAAATTCTCGAAATAGAAAATTATAAATTTATTAGACGTTATGGTTATAATGAATTAGAGAAAGATAATTTAGAACATGCTAAAAATAATGCGTTAGTAAATATTGATTCATCTTTCGATATAAAAGATATAAATAAAACATTAGAGAAAGTTTACGAAAAATATATTCCTGCGGAACTAAAACCATTATTAAAAAAACAATTAAAAAATAAATTACTCGATCGTTTTGATTTGACTATTCTTTTGAAATTAAAATATAAACGCGAAAAAACTCTTTTTGAAAAAGTAGAAAAATTCAAAAAACAAAATGGTAAATATATTAAAAAAATAGAAAAAAATCCCATTAATTATTCATTGATTTTAGTAGATGAAGCAGAAAATTATCTTAAAGATCAATTAAGTTTAATAAAAACTTGTATAAATTCTAAAACCAATGCTCTAATTTATGTAGGTGATTTAGTTCAACAGACTTCTTTATGGACTATTAAAAACTGGAATGACATTAATGAATCTTTTAATGAAGATAGAAAGGTAATTCTTCAAAAAGTTTATCGTAATACTCGCCAAATTTTAGAATATATAAAATCAGCAGGTTTTAATATTGAAATTAATTCAAAATTAAAAGAAGGGAAAAACGTAATAGAGAAAGTATTCTCTAAAAAAGTAGACGAAATTAAATTTGTAAAAGAAATTATAAATTCTTCAAAGAATAGTACGATTGGAATCTTAGCTAAAACTGAAGAATACTTACTAGATTATAAAAAATTTGCTAGTGAAAATATTCATGTTATGACTATAAATGAAGCACAAGGAGTAGAATTTGAAAAAGTAATTTTAGTGGGTATAAATAAAGATTTATATAATAATGAAGATATAAAGGATCCGATTAAAAAAGAAAGAATGCTAGTAAATCATGATCTATTATACGTAGCTTTAACTCGGGCTATAAATGAATTATATGTTTTTGGAGATAGGGAAATTAAGGAGTTTATTTGAAGCTAAAATTTGAGTGTGCCATTGCCAAAGTCTGCCAAAGTCTGTATAATAACATTATATCTAGTTGGAGTTGAAATGCAGAAAGGCTCTACTGCGGAGTATAAGTAGACTAGGAAACTAGAATCAAAAGTACTACGATGAGGAAATGTCGCTCCTCCAGCTCCAAATTAGTTTATAACCTTCTAAATAGCTTTCTTTTCTTATTCTAAAAGCAGTTACAATAAAATTCATTTTATTATTTGTAGTATCTAAAGTTTCAGTTTTTTCAATCGAACAAAAATATTTTATACAATTAACCGTTTTTACAAAACTTATCTCTCCGCGTTTAGCATCTTTATTTTTATAAATTTGTTCAGGAAAGCGGACAATTTGGAAAAGATTATGAATAATAAAGTCAAACTCTTCAGCAGGTCGTTTGTCATAAATGTGTTTTAACACGCGAGTATTAATATAAATTTTTGGATTATCAAAATTTCCTTCTTTCTGAACAATTCTGGTAAGTTTACAAAGTAAAATGGTAACGTTTTGTATAATTGATTTTTCTGGAGTTCCTCTAATATATTTTTTACAAAGTTTAATAATACTTAATTCTTCAGTTTCCACTTATTAATTATAGCATCAATAATTAATTTAAAATTAACTGTAAAAAGTGGAGTTTTGAGCTATAATAATGTTTATGTTTTTAGAAAAATACCCGTCACTTAAATCTCGTGATTTTAGACTTTGGGCTGCCGGACAATTTATTTCTAATATTGGAACACAGATGCAATTCGTGGCTATAAATTGGCAAATTTATATCATTACTCATTCCCCTTTTGCACTAGGTGTAGTAGGATTTATTAGATTTTTTCCAATTATTATTTTTTCATTTATCGCAGGTAGTGTAGCTGATAATTTTAATAGAAAAATAGCTAATCTTATTTCACAGATTGCTCTAACTATTTTATCTCTTATTTTGGCTATATGTACCTATACTCATAAAGAAACTTCGTTTTTAATTTATATAATTACATTTTTAACAGCTATCGGTGTAGCGTTTGAAAGTCCTACTAGACAGGCTTTAATTCCTAGCTTAGTTAAGAAGAAAGAATTAGGTAATGCTATAAATCTAACTAACGTCTTAAGAGAAACAGGGACTATAATAGGTCCAGCGATTGCGGGGTTTTTAATAGCCTATATCGGTATTGGAAATATTTATTTAATAAATGCACTCTCATTTTTAGTAATTATTTTTGCACTGCTTATGATGAATGCTAGTGGAGATATAGTAGGTAATGTTTCAGGTATATCTTTATCATCTATTTTAGAGGGGATAGTTTTTATTAAATCCAAAACTATTCTTTGGTCCACTATACTTTTAGATTTTTTCTGTACGTTCTTTTCCGGGGCTACAGCTCTTTTGCCAATTTTTGCTAAAGATATTTTAAGTATTGGTCCACAAGGATTAGGCTTTCTTTATGCAGCACCATCTGTAGGCGCAGTATTAGCCGCTTTTATTTTAGCGCATATAGGAAAAATTTCTAAAGAAGGTAAAGTGTTATTAATAGGAGTTTTAATCTATTCTGTTGGGACCATAATATTTGGTATGTCTAAAAATTTTTGGCTTTCATTAATTGCATTAGTAATAGTAGGAGCTGGAGATAGTTTTAGTACTATTATCAGAAGCACGATTAGGCAATTAGTTACTCCAGATTACTTAAGAGGTAGAATGGTTTCTATAACTATGCTTTTTTATTTAGGTGGCCCTCAACTGGGTGACTTCGAAGCAGGAACATTAGCTAATTTTATAGGAGCTCCTTATTCTGTCATAAGTGGAGGGTTAGCAACACTATTAGTAATTGGACTTTTTGCTTTTAAAATACCAGAGCTTAAAAATTACGAAGGGCATAAAGAATAATCTACTTTCTCACAAATAAAACTGCATTGGGAATATTGCGCCCTGGACCGAGTTTATATCCTCCATCCCACAGAGCAGTGGAGCCGCCTTCGTCTAAATTAAGAGCATTATTTAGTCCTAAAGTGTGTAGAACATTCGCACTATCGCTCATATTAGCATTTAAAACGTCTCCTATATAAACAGTACTGCCAATATTTCCTATAAAACCTCGAGGTCCTTTGCTGCCAAATTTTGGATCATCACTACCAGCATAAACTATTTGATTATTTAAAATTAACAGAGGTTGCATTGCTATAACTGAATCAACACCAGTATCTCTTCCCCACTGAGATGATGCAGTTCTAACTCCCATATTATTTCCAGTGAAATAAACTAACGGAACGTTACTGTAAACATTATTAGCACTATTAAAATAAACTTTATTTTTATTCATTAGCAAAGTATCAAAAGATCCGGTTTTTCCAGCGCAGCTTGGATAATCTACAGGACAGAAAAATGTCCCATTAATTCCAGCATATGCTCCACTTCGAGAAATATAATTATCCAATGGTAAAACCGGACAGTTGTTGGAACAATCTCCATCTGAAGCCGTATCTACGATCACGCGCGTAGAATTTAAATCAGCAGCGATAATATAAACTGTGAAAGCTCCTGAAGAAGTTTGAACTTGTTGGACGCTAAAGCCGCTACTAGGTGGAGTATTGGATGTCGTAACGTTAGTATTATTCTGTGCTGTGGTAACTTGAGACGCAGCGAATTTATCCTGAGCTGTTTTAATATTGGTTTGCAAAGTTTTTAAACTCGCAGAAGCTGAAGTGTAATTGATTTGAGCTAAAAATTTTACTGTTTGGGCGTAAAGCTTAGTTAAATCACTAGTGTCCTGATTTTCACTTTGTAAATCTAAAATATTTTGATAGCTAGTGATAGAATCGCCATAAGTAGTTTGAATATTATTAATTTGTCCTTTTAAATCTTGGTTAATTTTATATTGATTTTGGTTTTTAAGAGCTAGATAACTGGTTTGTGTTTGAGATAAAGTTTTAGATAACTTTATTTTTTGATTTTGTAAATTATTTATATTTTTATTTAGGATAAAAAGATGCCAATATAAAAGTCCTCCAATAATTAAAACTAAAACTCCCATAAGGGGAATAATATAAGTATTTTCTTGATGAAAAAAAGAATTTAACCTAGTTTTTAAATTATTTAAATAAATTCTTTTCACTAAATTTAGCATAGCAAATTTTAAATTAAATCAATATATTCTTACAATTTTCATACAAATTGTTGTATTTTATTTTTAATGAAATTAATATAATACTATTATGATTAGAAAAAAGAAAGATGGGTATCATGTCTTATCTGAAAAGGGTAAAAACTTAGGTGGTCCATATAAAACCCGTGAAGAGGCTGAAAAAAGGCTCAAACAGGTCGAATTCTTCAAACATAAAGGCTCCAAATGAGGCTAAAAGCTTCTAATTATGGCTAGTTTGTGCTATAATACCTATAGTTTACAGAAATTAATTTATTCTGCTTAACTTCAAATTTTGAATAAAAATAGTAATCAAATTTATAATCCTTTTAAGTAAGTTATTTCTTTAAACTATAAATTATGACTAAAAGAATTTTAATCGGTACTAACACTCCAGAAGAAAAACTTTGTCCACGCTGTGGAAGTAAAATGCGTGTGGGTAAAACCTGGAAAGAAAAAATGGCTATGTTTGATGGTGGTACCCGAATAGTTACTTATTCGGAGAAAGTCTGTAGTAATAAAGAGTGTCAAGATGAATTTGATAAGCAAAGACGACTAGAAACCAAGAAGCTTAAAGAAGCTAAAAAGAAAAGAGACGAGTTAGCCAACGCGAGAAAAGAAAAAATAGCTAAAAAAAGTAAAAAATCCTCTAAATAGTTTGTTTAACTACAATTTTGCTCTACGTTCGAAGCAGAATTTTTGCTAAAATGTATTTATGTCAGATTACTCTACTTTTTATATAGTTCGTCATGGAGAGACAAACTGGAACGCACAGCATAGAATTCAAGGTCATACAGATACTTCTTTAAATGAAAATGGCATTAACCAAGCTAAAAAGGTATCTAAAGAATTAAAAAATATTAAGTTTGATTTAGCATTTGCTTCTGATTTACAAAGAGCACATAAAACAGCTCAAATAATCGCTTTAGAACACGAGTTAACAGTTACTGCAGTTAAAGCTTTAAGAGAAAGATATTTTAGCTCACTGGAAGGAGCAAATATCACAGATGAAAAAGTTAAACAATTGGATGCGCAGTTAGAAAATCTGTCTGATGAAGAAAGAGTGAAACATAAATTTGATTCTGAGATGGAAACTGATGAGCAAATGATAAGTAGATTTATTACTTTTATTCGCGAGACAGCTATTTTAAATCCCGGTAAAACTATTCTGATAGGTACACATGGAGGAATAATGCAAGCATTTTTAATTCACATAGGTTACTTTACATATAAAAATGTTCCCTACCACTCTATTTCTAATACCGCATATATAAAACTCGAAACAGATGGAGTAGATTTTTTTATAAAAGAAACTAAAGGAATAAAAGAACCAAAAGGTTAATAAATAGATTATTCGTGATATTATTAGTTTGTGAAAAGAATAATTATATTCTTAGTAGTAATTCTACTCCTATTGATTGCGTTTTTTATATTTAAAAATAATAGAGTCAGTAATAGTTTGATAACTGTTAAAAAAATTTTACCCACTCCTACTCTAACTGTTTCTAATCCCTTACAAATTCAAGCAATGCGAGAAAGATCATATCCTGGAAGTGATATAAAAATTGAGCAAACTTTACCTGATGGCTTAAATTACCATCAATACTTAACTTCATATGTTTCTGATGGACTTAAAATTTATGCATTATTAACAGTACCATTTGGTCAAAAACCTACAAATGGTTGGCCAGTCATTGTCTTTAATCATGGATATATTACTCCATCTACTTATCAAACATTTCCGACTGTGGGTCAGTATGCGACTTACTATCCTCCTTTTGCTAAAGCAGGTTATATAGTTTTTAAACCAGATTATCGTGGAAATGGAAATTCGCAGGGTTCGCCCGAAGGGGCATATTATTCACCTGCTTATACAGTGGATGATTTAAATGCAATTGTTTCTATAAAAAAATATCCAGATGCTGATCCGAATAAAATAGGCGTTTGGGGACATTCTATGGGTGGAAATATTACTCTTCGTGATTTAGTCGTAGATCCGAAAGATATAAAAGTGGCTGTTATTTGGGGAGGAGTGGTTGGTTCTTATGAAGATTTACAAAACTGGCATGATCCCTCATATCACCCATCGGCTTATGAATTAGCACTGCGTTATAGATTTAGACAAGATTTACAAGATAAATATGGTTCACCTTCAGCTAATTCTCCTTTTTGGTCATCAATTGACCCCACGAATTATTTATCAGATATTACAGCACCTGTTCAATTACATGTTGGAGATAGTGACGAAGAAGTTCCTACTTTTTTTTCTCTTAATTTATACAATAAGTTGAAAACTTTAAATAAAACGGTAGAATTTTATGAGTATCCAGGAGCTAATCATAATATTTCACAGGGATTTGATTTAGCTATGCAGCGAAGTTTGCAATTTTTTGATAAGTATTTAAAGTAAAGCTACTTATAATTATTTATTATCTCTTAAAATGAATGAGCAAACAAAAATAATTATCATTAAAATGACTATAGTTCCACCAGGAGATAGATTAAGATAAAAAGAAATAAAAATACCTACAATAACTGAGAAAATCGATATACCTTCGGCAATAAAAATACTTTCAACAAAACCTTTTTTAAATTGTAACGCACTGACTACTGGAATAACTACTAAAGCTGAAATAAGAAGTACGCCAATAATAGGAATAGAAAGTGCTACTGTAAATGCAGAAAGTATAATAATCATAATATTTATGAACTTGGTAGGAATACCTGAAACTCTAGCTGATTCTTCATCAAAAGTTACGAAAATTAATTCTTTATAAAATAAAATTACCGAGATTAAAACAATTAAACCTAAAGCTAAAATTATAAAAACATCAGATTGTTGCACTGTTACTATACTTCCAAAAAGATAATTAAATAAATCGACATTAAAGCCATGTGCAAAACTAATTATAAGGATAGCTAGAGCTAAACTACCTGATAGAAAGATTGCTAAGGCAGATTCTCCATAAACCTTTTTGGAAATTCTTAGTCTTTCAATAGCTGCAGATGAAATAACTGAAGCTATTACAGCTGTAATAAGTGGGTTAATGCCTAAAAGTAAACCAATTGCTACACCAGCCAGAGAAACATGAGAAAGCGTGTCGGCTATTAAAGAATAGCGTCTTAAAACTAAAAACATGCCAATTATGGGTGCTATAATAGCTATAATAATTCCAGCCTCAAAACCTCGAATAATAAAACTGTAATTAAAAATGTCTAGCATAATTTAATGATGGATTCCGGATTTTCCAATTAATTCATGAAAATATTCACCTTTAAGAAATTCTTTAGGATCGCCAAAATAGTCCAAAGTTCTATTAATATAGCCTAGTTCTGTGGCTTGATGCGCCAATATATCTAACTCATGAGAAATAAAAATTAAAGTTAAATTTAACTGTTTATTTAATTTTTCTAAAAGTGCGTAAAATTGTTTCTGAGTTTTAGCATCTACGCCTGCGGTTGGTTCATCCAAAAAAATCATTTCAGGTTCAGTAACCAATGCACGAGCTATAAACACTCTTTGTTGTTGTCCTCCAGATAAATCTCCAATTGATCTATTTTTAAATTCAGTCATTTCTACCTGCTGGAGTGCTTGATGAACCTTTTTTTGATCTATCTTATTGGGAAAATGGAAAAAGCCTAATTTACCATATCTGCCCATCATCACTACTTCTTCTACCGTAGCTGGGAAACTAGCGTCAAAAAAATTTCTTTGAGCTACATATCCTATTTTCTGCCAATCTTTAAAATGATTTATATCTTGATTAAAAATTTTAACTATACCTTTTTGGGGTCTTAAAAGACCTAGCATAATTTTAAGAAGTGTGGATTTTCCCCCCCCATTTGGTCCTATTAATCCAACATAATCTCCCTTATGAATAGAAAGAGAGACATCTTTAATTACCTCATCAGTGGCATAAGAAAAAGAAATATCCTGAAGTTCTAAAATAGTATTTTTGTGATCTAAATTTGGCATTTAAGAGCTATTTGTAAGTTTTTTAAATTTTGATACATTAAGGTAAAATAATTTTTACCAGCTTTAATATCATTATCATCTATTCCCTCGATAGGATCAAGAACTAAAGTTTTAGCACCTACTTCATTGGCTATAGTCTGAGATAATTTGGGGCTAACTAAACTTTCAAAGAAAATATATTTTATATTATTTCTCTTAGCGAAATCTGCTATATCTGCTAATTGTTTAGATGATGGTTCAGCATCTGGAGACAATCCTGCAATAGCTACTTGATTTAATCCATATCTTTCTCCCAAATAAGCAAAAGCGGCATGTGAAGTAATTATATTTTTTTGGTCACAATTTCTTAAACCATTTTTAAAATCTTCATTTAATTTGTCTAATTGTTGATCTAATTGCTTCTCATTGTTTTCATAATAATTCTTATTTTTAGGATCAATTTTTACAAAACCCGCAGCTATATTAGCCATTTCCTTTTTAGCTAAAATAGGATCCAGCCATACATGTGGATCCTTTCCTACTACTCCATCTTCATTCAAAGTTTTAGTCAAAAGTCCATCTCCAGCGGTGATTACTAATGTATTTTGACCATTTAAAATATTTTTTATCTTATTTCCCCATGATTCTACAGCACCATTTAAAACTAACATATTGCTTGATTCTATTCTGGCTATATCGCCAGTTGAGGGATCATAATCATGCGGTTCTGCTCCGGCTGGCGTAATATTTATTACACTTGCTTTATTACCTCCAATTTGTTGGGAGAAGTAATATAATGGATAAAAGGAAGCTGTAACTTGGAGTTTATTATTTTGATTAATAAGTGTTTGATTTTTTTTAGTTAATAAATAAATTCCACCAACTAAAATTACTAAAACTATTAAAATTATAAAAAGTTTTCTGTTTTTCATAAATGCAACTTAATTGAATTTAGTATAATGCAACTAAGTTACATTTGTCAAGGGGTTGCTTGAGTTTTTGATGTTGATTTATTATCATATAACTAATGCCAGAAAATGAAGTAAAATTTTCAACTGATATTAAGAGCTTTCCTAATAGCAATACTAATATAGAAGATCCACTTTTAGACTTTCTGGACTTCTTGCCCCATAAAGGATCTCTTAAATCACTTGAAGATATATTTGAGGCAATTGGAAGAGGAGAAATATCTATAGCAATTTTGTCTATAGATCATCCGGATCTAAGTCAATTTAACGAAGCTACTTATCTACTCGCATCTTCTGATAAAACCATCTCTGTTACGTCAGAAAGCAGTTTTAATGCAGCTAAAATAACAATCCGGCCAGTAGATTTTACATTTGTTTCTGGCGATGATGAAACAGAAAGTGGTAGTAGAAGACAAGAAAAAAAACCAGCTTTAGAGTTTTCTGTAGTAAAGATAAAGGTAAACGACGATAGTAGTATAGAAACTACAGAATTACCCTATCCCAAAATATCTATTACTTATCAATTAGATGTGACTAAACCAGATCTTACAGATGTCTTTCATGTACATATTAGTGAACCAGATGGATTATCTACTATTACTATTAATGATAACGAGAATAAAGATGAAATAACTCAAGTACATAAAATAAGAAGTTATGCAGCTAATATCATTTATAATTCTCAAAAATCTGTATCAGAGACAGAGAAAAAAGTAGAGTTAACAGAAGACATAGCTAAAGATTTCCTAAAAACTCCTTTAAATCCAGATTTAAGTCCTGATAAGAAGCAGGCAGCTAGAGACAAAATTAATAAAGAACTTAAATCTTTAACTAATAGGGAAAGAGATGTATTAAGATTAAGATTTGGTGTAGATGATGGTAAAATAAGAACACAATTAGAAGTGGCGAAAGAATTAGGAATTTCTCGTGGACGTGTTAGGCAATTAGAAATGGTAGGATTGGCTAAAATACGTCATAAGTTACTTACAAAACAAAGATTAGAAAATAATTAGTCTTTAAATTTTACTCTCTTCTGGCAGTTTTTACATAATCCAAAGAATTCTAAAGTATGTCTTTTTATTAAAAAATCATGGTCACGAGCAATTTCCTTTTCAATTTTTGGCACCATAGTGTCTGGAATATCTTCGATAGCTCCGCAATTCTCGCAAATTAAATGATGATGATCGTCGCTACTGATCTCATATCTAGCTTTTCCTTCTTGAAACTCCAATCGTCTTAAAATTCCATGTGCAGTAAGTGTATTTAAAATTCTAAAAATAGTAACACGATCCACGCCTAATTTTTTCTGCATAATTTCTATTAGCGACTGTGCATCCACTGGTCTTTTCTCTATACTTATTGTTTCTAAGAGAAATTTTCTAGCGTCTGTAGCTTTTAAATTATGATCAGAAAGCGTTTGTTGTATATCATTTTTCATAAAAGGATTATAGCATAAAGTTTATTTTTTTAGCTTAAAAGTGACAAAAGTTTCTGCCTATAATTGCTAGTTAGGTTTGACAAAATGTTAGTAAACATATATGAATTAAGTAAGTATAATGAGTTTATTTATTCCAGCTCTTAAAAATAAATTAGAGGATAATTCTAACGCAGAATTTGATAAATATTATCAAACACTTTCTTTAATAGCTGAAAAAGCCAGAATCATTATGAATGGTAAATATAGCTCCGTGTTTAAAATGGTAAATGGGCAAGTAGAGAGAATTTATGCTTCATCTCCTATTTTATTTAAACTCAAGCCCCGACCTTCGGGTAATACCGCTTTAGCCTATAAAGAATTTAAATCTTATCTATTAAATAAAAATCAACTTATAGAAATCCATCCAGAATTCGAAAATTTTCAAGCAGGATCAGATATATCCGTTCCTTTGTACTATAAAAATGAAGTTTTCGGAGTTTTATCTATATTATCACATCCTGATAACTCGTACTCTACAAATGATCTGAATAAATTAGAAGCTTTTTCTAATATAGCCACACAGTTACTAAAAGATAATAAAGAATTATTAAAACTTAATCGTAATTTAAATTCTTATAATCTTTTTCTATCAATGACTGCTCATGAACTTAAAACTCCTCTTACTATAGTCTCCATTTATTCTCAAATATTAGCTCAAAAAACAGATTCTCACAAATTAGAAAATAAAATTAAACCTAAATTATTATCTCAAGTAGAAAGATTAACTAAATTAACTAATGAATTAATGCAAATAAATCAAATAAAATCAGGTAAGTTAAAATTTAATATTAATGAAAATAATATTAAAAATCTTATAGAAGAAGTTCTAACTAATTTTAAAAACGCCTATCCAAATTACATATATATATTTAGCCATAAACTCTTAAAAGAAGATGAAACTGTACTTATAGATAGAGATAAAATAATTCAAGCGATAATTAATTTGCTAGCTAATGCAGTTAAATTTTCTCCTGAAAATTCTACTATTAAATTAAATTTATTTAGGAATAAATCTTTTGTACTGTTGGAGATAGTAGATCAAGGAGTAGGTATAGCTAAAAATAATTTAGCTAAAATTTTTACTCAATTTTATAAAGGAGAAAAAAATAAATATGAAGGATTGGGTTTAGGACTATACTTAGTAAAGTATGTTATGGAAGTGCATAAAGGTAAAATAACAGTTGAATCAAAGGCAAATAAAGGAACTACTATAACTCTTTATTTACCTCTTCCCCATGATAGAAAAAGATAATGAATTATATTCTCCTTCTCATTTAATAATAGCTCCAGAAAAACAAATATTACTTGATAGAATGGATAGTTTAAGGAAATTGCCAGAGTCATTTATTAGATTACACTTTCAACTCTTAGATTCTTTAAAAGACGTGGCTAATGGTTTTACTTCCTCATTCTTAAATGAAATAAAGCAAATATCTCAGAAAAAATTAAAACCAGAGGATATGAAAAAATATCTTTTTTTTAACGAAGGGTTACCAGGCTCTGGGAAAACATATTCTACTTCCCTACTCTTAGACTACTTCACTGAAATTCAAACTAATGTAAAAGAAAGATATAACATTAATATAAAAGTTACTCATTTGCATTGGGATTATGTAGAAAGAAGATTAATTAAAAAAAGAATTCTGCCAAAAACTAATCGACCCTCTACTGCTGAGGAATTAATTATGGTTAATAACGAAATTATAAAAATGATCTTAGAACAACTAAAAAAAAAGAAACCAACGATCATACTAATTGATGAACCTAATGGTACAGGACTTCCCCGAGGAAGTAGAAGAGAAAGACATGCTCGTGAATATCCTATAGACATTTTACCTAATATTTTAAATACCAGAATGGAATTTAATCATGTAAATAGAAAAAAATTATGTATTGCAGCGTGTGGATATATAGCAGGTCCAAATATGGAGATTTTTAATCGCTATCGAGATTTAATTAAATCTGTTAGAAATCTGAATCAAGCAAATGAGATAAATAGAATTTTTAAGAAGAAAATTTTTAAAAATAATTCAGACTGGGAAGAAGCCAAAAGTGGTGGAAATAAAAAAGTAATTGATAGAGCTGCATCAGCAGGGAAAATATATTTATTAGCTAATGATTTAAAAAATAAATTGTCTAAATTTATATTAACTATAATTACTACTAATAATTTTACAAAATTTAGTACGAAAAATTTCGCTTCTTCTCTTATGAAAGAACTAAAATGGCTTGCTCAAAATGAAGAAAATGATTCTTACGAATTTAATTTACTAATTGATCAAATTTATCAAATATCAAAGAAGAAAGGATTAATTACATTCGATTTTAATATGTTAAAAAGAGTATGTGAAAGAATAGCAAATGCTTTAGTTTTAGAAAAAAATATATTTGGTGAAGAATGGGAGGAAAAACCTGACTTCGCTACGATTATTTATAATAATCCTTCCTTACCTAACTTAAGCAAAGAAGAGTTTTTAATTATAAAGAGATTAGAAAAAGAATTATCGAAGTGACTAATTTGAATATCCTTAAAAACTTTTATATTATATTAAATAAAAGATGAAATCTTTAAATGTAATTTTCACACTTTATTCTCTAACTGCACTGATTATAATTATTGAGAGATTATCTACTACTACACGAATACTTTTACCTCCATATAATTTTATAAGACTTCATGAATTAAATCAGACAGTAATATTTTTATCTATAACAGTTATTTTATCTTTTTTTATTCTAAAACTTGTAACCAATAATTTTGAGGCGCTAAAGCAAAAAAGTGGTTTTTGGCTGACTTTATTATTTATTGTCGGAACTTATCTTTATGGAGCAGGAGAAGGTTGGCATGAAGTAGCCAGTTTTACTTTAAACCAATATTGTAATCTAAATCATTTAGCAGATAATTTGTGTAATGGTCTTTTTATTAATGATTATTACACTGGAAATATTATATTTTTCATTGGTGGAGTTTTAATGAATACTACCTTAATGATATTGTCCTTAAAAAAGCCGGTCAAGAATTTTAATAATAAAGATATGAATATTTTACTTCTTAATAGTGTCGTTTATGCTTTTACATGGTTTGCTTATGCGGCATTTGATAAAGTGCTAATTGGTTTAATTTTTTCAGCTACTTTAACATTAATTTCTGGATATTTGTTTCTTAAAATTAAAAATAAGTTTAGAGAATATCCATATATAACTTATAGTGCAATTGCTTACCTTTTAGCTACGCTAACCACTTTGATAATTAAATTAGTTTAATTATCTGTTCATTCTTTACAAAGCTTGTAATTGTGATAGTGCCCGTTTCATTCCTCGAGGACACGGATCAGTATCATTACCTGTGTCTCGATGGGGATATGTAGCTTTCTTTTCATCTTCAGCCGGTCGTACTGGTAAGAGAATAGGATACCCTTCAGATAGTTGTATAAGTCCTAGTAATTGTTGATTTGTAGAGTCAATTATTATTTTTTGTCCGGATGCTGTTGCTAAAATAGTGTTAGATAACTCATCCACCATTCTTTGACGATGCCAATTTGCAGAATCTGGTGTATAATTTCCATCTGTACCTGTACTGAGTCTGGCTAAAAGATTAGTTTGTTCTACAGATAAATTATGCTTTCTTGAAGTTTGACTTAAATTTCTTAACCAGCTTATAGATAACATTTCTGCTGCATCTTTACCGGAATCCACTTGTTTAGCACTTATTACTAGTCTATCCGGAATAGCTATCCAACTTCTTATTAATCTTTGTCTGACTGTATTATTATTTATAATTGCTAATGCTAACCTATCAATTCCTACCTTAAAAAAATTATCTATTACTCCTCCCGTTTCAATAAGTCCTCCTCCACCATATTCCGCTTTTCTGACATGATCAATAAAATTTAAATTAGTTTTCCAGTTTGCGGCATCCTGAGGAGTTAAATTAGTAGAGATTTCTCTCATATAATTTATTTTAGTATGTGTAATTTAATTACACTTGTCAAGCGAAGTGAACATAATATATAAGATTAATTAGTAGGTTCGTTTTTGGGTGGTATAAAATAATTCCAAAAATTTTCTATCATAACTTTTATTATATTTTGTTTTCCTATAGCTATTTGTTCTGATGTCATATCTTCAATATTTAAATTACCTCTCTTTAATACATTCATAAAAATTTTATTTGCATCTGTTGGTATTATAGTTCTCATTAATTGTTCTCTGAGATAAACAAAATCTGTTTTTATCCTTTCTAATCCTAATGCAATTAATTCACGTTGATTTAAGTTAACTCTACCAGTTTTTTCTGCAGCTCTTTTTCCTGCTTCTTCCAATGCCGATGGATTAGCGGTAATTAATTCCAACTTCCCTATTTGATAATTAGTAAGATCATGCTTTTCTTGTAGAATAGTTTTTCCAAATTCATTAAGTTGACTGAATCCTGCATCCTTTGCTAAGAAAAATAAATCATAGTCATCTATTCCGAAAATAACACCAAATAATTTTTTAGTTATTTCAGTAGGCATTTTCATTTGTGAATATTTTCTAGGATCAAAAGAACCTAAATCCGGAGCATTAGTAGCATTTAAGTGTTGGGTATGTGTAGCTATAACTTGATCAAAAAATTCTTGGGGAGACAAAGAATAATCTAAAACAGCAGAAGAATTTACAGTTTCTACTCTCGGATCTTTTATCGCTTTCGCCACAGCGGCTACCATAAGAACTGTCCTAGCCATATCTGCAGCAGCTTTATTAATAAAGTTTTCATCCGGTTCTGAATAAAAGTCAGTAGGATGATTTTGAACTAATTCAAGATATAATTTGTTATCTTCTAATTTAAATTCTAGACGTGTTAAAGGTAAATTTGGATCATCGATAAAAGTAATGCCCAGATTATCTGAGTCAGTAATAAAAATACGTTTAGCAATATTCGCAGATTGCTCCACCGCTTGGATAGGGGAATGGGTTAGAATATCTAAAGTTTTGTCAACTGTGTTTAAAAAATTATTTCTTCTTTGTTCTGCATTTACTTGAGCTTCTGCATATGAAAAATCATGTTGTTCTTCAGGTGTCATAAAAATATCATAACAAATTTTGAATTTAATTTTCCTCTTCAGGTTCTGCTAGATTATAATCTTTAAGTAAAACTCTTAAACGTTTGATATCCATTTCCATAATTGGGTCATAATCCATTTTTAATCTGTTATCTAAAAATTTTAAAAGAGGTTCATCATAATATTCATCATATGAATTTACCCAGTCTCTTATAATTTGTCTTCCTACTTGGGCTTCTTCTACAGCATTATTACTTTCACCAGCTTCCAGTTGAAATCTATCCATAAGTAACCCAGTTTCTACTAAAATAATTCCTGCTTCAAAACCAGAAGCTCCGTCTTTATCAAAAATACCTAATTCGCCCTCAGATTCTATACCAAAATATTCATCAGCTGTTTCATAGAAATTGGTTTTACCAATATACTCATCATTCTCATTAAACATTTCTTTTAAGAGTCTAGCCTTATAATAAGGAGTAGCAGCTGTTTGATCTACTAAAAATTTTAGTTCTAATAATAAATTTTTTCTTTGAGTAATAAGCTCTACCGGTGAAAAATTTAATCTTCCCATAGTCCATGGATCATCTACATTTAATTCAACCAGTCTTTTAAATATTTCGAACACTCTGGAAGCATTAGCTTCTGGTGTAGGGGATGAATTTTCAGGTGTTGGCATATCAGCAACAATATAACAAAAGAAACCTATAATAGCAAGAGGTTTTTTATGTTGATTTTTTAAGCTATAATCATTTAATGAAAGCTAAATTCATTTTCTTTTTCAGCTTTATAGTTTTAGCATTTTTAAGTTTAATTTTACCCAAATTTACGTTTGCTCAGGTAGATCAGTCCTCTTCTCCACCTCCAGATATAAAACAAACTTTTGCTAAAGGAGTAGTGATAAGTTTATCCAATGGGTCTCAAAAAACATTTGAAAATAACATAAGTTATGTTTTACAAATGGCTAAGGTAAAAATTACAGAAGGAGTGGAAAATGGAAAAGTAGTTCAGATAACTTATGATCCACAAAACATTCCAGATTTAAAATTGCACTTAGGAGATCAAGTTATCGTTACTCGCGAAGTGCAGAATGGAAAACAAGTAAATTATTATATCAATGATAAATATAGACTTCCCTATCTCGAAATAGCCATTATAGCTTTTTTAATACTCGCTGTTTTAGTAGTGGGTAAAAAGGGACTGGGAGGATTAATAGGCTTTTTATTTAGTATTTTTATAATTTTTATTTATATTGTTCCTCAAATTTTAAAAGGTGCAGATCCACTAACTATTTGTTTTATAGGTTCTATAATTATCCTATTTATTTCTACTTATATAGCTCATGGAATTTCTTATAAAACGACTATTGCTGTAATATCTACATTAATTTCTCTCTCTTTAACCTATTTTATTTCTAAATTTTTAGTTAATTCGGCTATAGTTACAGGATATGGTAATTCGGACGCAGCAGATTTAAGATTTAGCACTTCGACTGTCATAGATTTAAAAAGTTTATTACTCGGTGGAATTATGATAGGAACTTTAGGAGCATTAAATGATATTACTACTACTCAAGCAGCGACTATAAAAGAAATTTTTGATTTGCATAAAGAAATTACATTTAAGCATTTGTTTATTAAAAGTTTAAATGTGGGTCGTGAACATGCAGTATCTATTATTAATACTATTATTTTAGCTTATGCTGGGGTATCTTTAGCAGTTTTTATATTTTTTATGTATAACCCACAACACTGGCCTTATTGGGTAATTTTAAATAGCGAGAATGTAGCTGAGGAATTAATAAAAACTTTAGCAGGAACTTTCGGTTTGTTATTAGCAGTTCCATTAGTTACTCTACTTGGTTCCTTATTTTATGCTAAAGATGTTAGAGAAGGTATGAAAAAAGTAGTTTATAAACTTAGATGAATTACTGCCTAAGAGCTACAATAACGTCTTGTTTTTTACCATTTATTAATTTCTTACCTTCTACAAGTAAAAAGCTATTTCTCCTAGCTGATACAAAATCTCTACCCTTATCTAAATCTTCATAAACAGCAGCTCCCTTTTGACGTAATTTTACTTCTGCATACCATGTCAATGGACGTGTAGGATCCCAAAATTCTGTCATCGTTGGAGGTAAAAGTAACTCTTCTATTTGACCATTATCTGGATTTTTTCCTTTCACATTAAGTGAGCCACTAGGTGAGATAATAGAACCATCTTTTTGAAAAATAGTGACAATTTGTGCACTAGTAAGACTATCTAAGAATAAAACTAAATTATCACCTATATTAATATACCCTCCCTCAACTCTTCTAATAATATCAGCAATTGTAGGTACTGTTTCTTTTTGTGCTACAGTTCCTTCAAAATAAGTAACTTCTTTTTTTAAGGGTGGTCCTTCCTGTGGCATAATATAATAAATATTATACACCATAATATCAATAAGTGTTAATATAAAAACATACTAATGCTTTTCAGATACTTTTCAGAGTGTTCACATAAGCTTAAAAAATGAAGAAATTTATTCCTATAACCTTACTTGCCATTGTTTTTTTTGCGTTGGTTTGGATACGATCTTTTAAAAATAATGATGAAAATGTTACTGTAGGTAATTCCAACCAAACAAATTTAACTAGTACTCCGACTCCATCTTCTTCCGGTGGAAATAGCACTCCAACCTCTTCATTTGCTAAATATAAAGATGGGACATATACTGGTCAGGTAGCAGATGCATTTTATGGAAATCTACAAGTCCAAGCCACTATCTCTGGAGGTAAAATTACTGATGTACAATTTTTACAGTATCCAAATGATAATGGAACTACGCTAGAAGTTAATAAGCAAGCAATGCCTATTTTAAAACAAGAAGCCATTACGAAACAAGCAGCCAATGTAGATATCGTAACTGGTGCATCTCAATCTAGCCAAGCTTTCCAACAGTCACTTCAATCTGCTTTGAATCAAGCAATGTAAAAATGAAAATATCTAAAACTATCATGGGTATGCCTTCTACGATTGAAGTTGTAGATCAAAATGCAGAAGAAAAAGATATCCAAAAAGTTTTTAATTATTTTCTAAAAATTGATAATCGGTTCAGTACTTATAAAACTGATAGTGAAATTTCTAAAATAAATCGAGGAGAGATTGATTCTAAAAATTATAGTCACGAAATGAAAAAAATTTTAAAACTTTGTGAGGAAACTAAAAAAGAGACCAATGGATATTTTGATATTAAAATAAACGGAAAATTTGATCCTTCAGGATTAGTAAAGGGATACACAATCTTTAATGGAGCAAATTTACTAACCAAATTAGGATATAAAAATTTTTATGTAGAAATAGCTGGAGATATTGAAATAAGAAGTAATAAAAAATGGAAAATAGGAATAAAAAATCCTTTTAACACCAGAGAAATTGTTAAAGTTTTAAATTTGACTAATGGTGGTGTTGCTACCTCAGGAAATTACGAAAGGGGAAAACATATTTTAAACCCAATTGAGAAAAATTTAGCAAATGAGATTGCCTCAATAACTATAATTGGCCCAAATGTTTATGAAGCTGATAGAATGGTTACTGCTGCATTTGCGATGGGCGAAAAAGGAGTTAATTTTATCGCACATCTTTCCAGTTTTGAATGTTATATGATTAAGAAAGATAAGACAGCAGTTTATACTCCCGGGTTTGAAAAATATTTATGAAATACATTGATTCTTTTTTAAATAAATTCACAATGTATAAATTTACTATGTATTATTTACTAGTAATAATTGGTATGGCTGTTATTTTTAGTTTCTTTAAAATTATACTTTATAATCCTCTAGATATTTTACTTAGTACTATCTTAGCTGTAATTTCTTGTTATATTTTTAATTGGATTTTTTCTGTGATTTTTAAAGCTCCTACCAGTTCTGATTCTGCTATTATAACAGCATTAATTTTAGTGCTGCTTATTCCTACTAAATTTCCCATGAACGCTACTTTTATTTTACTTGCTTCATTTTTAGCCATGGCATCTAAATATTTTGCGACTATAGATAAGCATCACCTTTTTAATCCTGCTGCAGTTTCTTTAGCTGCTATAGCATTATTATCACCAGAGCATTCAGCTATTTGGTGGGTGGGAACTACTCCTCTCATGCCATTTATAGTGATAGGTGGACTTTTATTAATGAGAAAAATTCAACGAGAAAGTATGGTTATTACATTTTTTATATCTTATTTTATTATTTTAGGCGCTATTGCCATTTTTAAAAACGAATCAATTTTAACTCTCTGGCAAAAATCTATATTAGAATCTTCACTTTTTTTCTTAGGTTTTGTAATGTTAACAGAACCTTTAACTTCCCCTGCCACTAAAATTAAAAGAATATATTATGCCATTTTTGTATCTATTCTTTTCGCTACGCCTCAAATTAATTTATTTAATTTTTCTCTAACGCCAGAATTAGCACTTTGTGTAGGAAACGTTTTTTCATATATCATAAGTCCGTTTCAAAGACTAGAATTGTTTCTTAAAGAAAAAAGACAAATAGCATATGATACTTACGAGTTCGCATTTGAAAAACCTAAAAAATTTGCTTTTATACCGGGACAATATATGGAATGGACATTGCCTCATAATGATGTAGATTTGCGTGGAAATAGACGATATTTTAGTTTGTCTTCTGGTCCTTTGGATAATGAAATATCAATTGCTGTTCGTTTTTATACTCCCCCGAGTTCTTTTAAGAAAAATTTACTTGATTTAAATGGTGATAAAAAAATAATCGCTTCCCAAGTGGCTGGAGATTTCACTTTATCTAAAGATTTAGATAAACCACTAGTTTTTATAGCTGGAGGAATAGGTATAGCTCCTTTTAAAAGCATGATTAAAAATATTATGGATAAAAAATTAAAGGCAAATATTATTTTACTTTATGCTAATCGACATATCGAAGATATTGCTTATAAAAATTTATTGGATCAGGCAGAAAAATTTGGTATAAAAACTATTTATACTTTAACAGATGTTAAAAGTACTCCTAAAGATTGGAAGAGTGAAACAGGTTATGTTAATGAAAATTTAATTAAGCGAGAAATTCCTGATTTTAAAAATAGAATTTTTTATATCTCAGGTCCACAGCTCATGGTAGATAATTTTAAAGAAATTTTAGGAAAGATTGGCGTAAAAAGGAAAAATATAAAATCAGATTTCTTCCCAGGATATAATGAGAGTAAATAAAGTTAAATTAGATTTACCGAAGATTGCTTAATATAATTTTCCGCAGCTTGTATAAAATTACCTCTTAATAGTTCTTCTCCATGTCTTAATGCTTGACCTGCTACCTGTGCCATACCCATAAGCTGAGTAGGTATATCAAAATCATCAGTACTATGGAAACCTTCATGTTGAGGCCATTTCCAGGAGATTTCTGGTTCAAAATGAGCAGTAGTATAAATACCAACTAAGGGATTAATTCCTTGATCCTTATTTTTAAATCTTAAAATATGATCTGCGCTAGATTTTCTAATAAAATCATCTCTAATTCTTTCAGAAAAAGTATTTGTATTTAAATAATCATATAACCAAGATCTTTTGCCAGAATTATCAACTTGCCAGTGAATTAAGGGAACTATCTCATTTTGCGAAGAGGGATTAAGTAAATTCTTTGTCATAAGATGCTCTCTTAAAAAATCTAATTGTTTCATTAAAATGCCCCAAAATGGACCCATTTTACTGTGTTGTTTGCGTAATAACTGTGTTTCCAAAGTTTGATTTTTAATGTTTAATATTCTACCCCAATCTTTTATAGCATCATATGCCTCATCTGTGTCCCCAAACGGAGCTATGGCAGATAATAATTGACCAAATTCTTTAGGAGATAGTCCTTTATTTAAGATTCCAAAGAATTCTGTAACTTGAGTGTCAGAGTGATAAATAGAATAAAAATGGATAGGAGCATTTCCGATAGAAAAATCACTAAGATGAGGTCTACCTCTCTTTTCTTCTAGTGTTGTGCCTAAAAGTTGATTGGCTGAAATAGGAGGAATAGCTGAGATAGTCTCTGTTGAATAACTTTTTTCATTTTCTGGCATAGCAATATTGGGCATTTTATCAAAAAATATAAAATTAAAGCAAATTTTATTTTTCCTCCTGCAATTATGTCTAAAATATTTCATTATATTCACTAAATTAAAAAATGCAATTTTATGTTTATAAATAGTTGAATATATACGAATTCCTATTTACAAATATTTGTATTATGAGTATATTATTCCTATGGATGATAATAAGATTGACGAAAAAGTAGTGGATGGTGAAATAGTAAATGAGAATTTAAGTCAAACTACTGAATCTACTTTAACTGAAGATAATTCTACAGTAATCTCTAGTTTAGACGAAATGATAAAATTGAATTTTAAGCGCATTGGTGAATTAGCAGCTGAGCAAAAACAAGCTAAAGATATGATCGAAGATGCTTTAGCCGGAAGTGAAAATTATAAAAACGCATCTGAAAAAGCTCAAGAATCTACTAACGAAAAAAATTCAGTTAAAAAAACACTTCAAAGTACTCCTGAGATGTTAAATCTTTTAAATAAATTAAAAGAAATAGCTTCAGAATTAAAAGAGAAAAAACTAGCTCTTTCTGACTATGTTCTGGAATATCAAAGACTTTCTGGCGCTACGGAAGTAGATCTCGGAAATGGTGAAGTTATGCAAATAGAAAATAGCGCTAAGTTAGTAAAGAGAAAATAATTTTTTATGGCTAATCCAGAAGATCCAAATTTAACAGGTGGCACTCCTCCGAAAGATAGTGAAATAACTGCAGAAACATTGCCTGGTTTTGATCAGTTCCTTGACATGTATGTTAATGCTGCTAACCTAATTATAGGTTTTGCAGAAGCAAGTGGAGTAGAATTAGAAGATTTTCCACCTGGAATAGTAATAATTACAGATCTGGATCTTTTTAAAGATATAAGAGGTTTAACTGAAGGGAGTGTATACAATCCATCAGCGCGGGCTCTAATAATTTCTGCTGAAAGTATAAAACACGCTGCAGATCCTAATGAAGATCACAGGTATGATCTTAGTGTGGCTAGATTACTCTCAGATGAATTAACACATGCTGCTAGTACAAAAAAGCTAGACGACTCCACAATTCAATCTGGATTTGCTTTTTTTACACCAAGTTCTCAACCTAGAACTCCGAATAAATATAAATTCTATAATGAAAGAGATTATGGTAAATATCGCGAATGGTTAGGACTCGCTCCTCAATCGCCCGTAAAACTATCAGAAAGAAAAAAAAGTCTAACTGATAAAGAAAATTACACTGAAAGATTAACAAATCTAATTGCGGAATACCTTTTGGGAGGTATTGATGATTATTATTTATATGATAAGGAAGATAGTGGAACTATGATGCTTTATAGCTTAGATGATAATCATCAAAGAATTTCAGGAGATGAATTCATTTTTAAAATTGATCATAGTATTAATGGTAAAACTCATGTGGAGTGTCTAGAAGATGCTTTTAAAGCTTTAACTAGTGGAGATATAGATGCGCTAGAGAAGATATATTTATCTGGTCGTAATCGTGACGGTTCTCCCAGAATAGATAACCTTAAAAATTTATTAGGGCATTATAATTTAACGCGCAGGGTTCCTGTCCAAAGAAGGAGCAATTAAAAATTCTAGATTTTCCCTCTCATTTTATTTTCATTTCTTATCTCTTTGGAAATAATTTTTAGATTTTGATCCAATGTATAAACATATACTTCGCCTAAGCCTATTTCTAAATTAGAAATGTCAGAATCTGAGATATTTTCTAAATATTTAACTATACAGCGAATGGCATTTCCTGATGAAACCATAATGACATTTTTATCTTCTTTTAAAAGCGGTTCGATATTTGATTTATAATATGGAATTTCACGATCATAAACATCTTTTAAAGTTTCTCCCTTTGGAATTGGGACATTCCAACCTCGTCTGATTTCATGGAATTTTTCTTCTCCTACTTCTTTTTCTATTTCCCATTTATTTTTTCCAGTAAAATCTCCATAATTTCTTTCATTTATAGCTCTAGAAATTGTAATAGGAATTTGTTGATTAATGGTTTGCTCTATTATTTCTAAAGTATGTTTAGCTCTGATTAAATCCGAAACAAAAGCTTGATCAAATTTAATGTCCTTTATTTGCTTACCTGCATTTTTAGCTTCTTCTATACCCTGCTGATTTAAATCAGGATCAGCCCAGCCGGTCCAAAGGCCTTTTTCATTATATTCTGAAGTTCCATGTCGTACTAAAACTAATTTTGCCATATTACTTTTTTAATAAATTTTCTATTTCTAATAATCTATTATATTTTGCTATTCGTTCTCCCCTATTAGGTGCGCCAAATTTTACCATATCACTGTTAGTTCCTACGGCTAAATCCGCGATAAAACTATCATTAGTTTCTCCGCTTCTATGAGAAATTATAGTTTTAATATTGTTATTTTGACACAATTTAATCGCTTCCAAAGTTTCTGTCAAAGTTCCTATTTGATTTAATTTTATTAGGACTGAATTAATAGCTTTTTCATCAATGGCCTTTTGAATTCGTTTAAGATTAGTAGTTACTAAATCATCACCTACGATTATAAATCTATTTCCAATAGCATTAGTTAAGTCTGACCAATTTTGCCAGGCATCTTGATCAAAGATATCTTCTAACAAGGAAATAGGATAATTATTAGCCCAGGCTATAATTTTTTGTTGCCACTCAGTTGCTGAGACAACTTTATTATTCTCACTTTTTAAAACATAATTATTATTTTGGTAAAATTCTGAGGCTGCTGCATCTACTCCGATAGTAAAATCTTCATTTAATTTATAATCTGCTTTTTCGACTGCTTGCATAATTAAATCTAAAGCTTCTTCATTGGATTTTAATTCTTTAGGGCAGAATGCTCCTTCAAAACCTACACCGGTAGAATATTTTTTTTCTTCTAAAATAGTTTCAAGTGTTTTATAGATTTTTATAATGGCTTGAATTTTTGAATTAAAATTTGAAAATTTCTCTAAATTAGGAATTATGGAATATTCTTGAATATCAGTAACCCAATTACCATGTTTTCCACCACAGATAAGGACAGATAGAGGGTTTGGAATCTTGAAATTAGTAGCGGCTTCGCGAGCGTTAGCCGATTCGGTCTGAGCCTCACGGTCGAAGACGTGGTGATCTTTTAGAGATTGCTCCTGCCCGCTAACGCCTGAGCGTAGCTCTGGCAGGCGGGTCGTCGTTTCACTATTCGCAACGACGTATATATATTCAAATAGTTCTAGATTTTGTGATTTAGCAGCAGCTCTGGCGACGCTTAAAGATACAGATAAAATAGCATTTGCTCCTAAATTTGATTTATTTTCTGTACCATCCAAATTTATCATGATTTCATCGATTCCTTTTTGATTTTCTACATTTTGTCCTACTAATGCCTGAGTAATTTTAGTGTTCACATTTTCTACTGCTTTTAAAACACTTCTCCCTTGAAAGTTATTTGGGTCATTGTCTCGCAGTTCTAAAGCTTCATATTTCCCAGTAGAAGTTCCAGAAGGAACAGAAGCAATGGATATAATCCCATTTTCTAAGATAACTGTGATTTGAATTGTTGGGTTAGCATTACTGTCTAAAATCTGAGTTGCTTGAATATTTTTAATTTTCATGCAAGTATATTGTATATTAAAACTAAATATATTTAAATTATTGACTTTAATCTAAATTATTTTGTATATTAATATTATGGCAAAAGAGTTTCCTCATATTCCAGGAGTAACCCAAGAAAATTATTTTGAAGTAGTTAAAGATACTTTATCAGGTAGAGATATAATTATTCAAGCTGACGCTAGTACTCCAGGAGCGATTCTGGATACAGTTGTAGAAATGGATCCTAATCTGCTGCCGACAGATACCATATATAAAATTGATGATGGTGGGAAAGTGATCATTATGGATCAAAGTGGTAATACTTTAGATGGTCTTTTAGCCACCGATATACCAGATTCTTCAAATACTCCTGCAGACAACTTTGGAGAGACACATGTGACAGGATATATTAACAACAATAAGATTGATCAACATATTATTACTAATGCAGTTCAACCGGATAAATCCTTAACTTTTCCTATGAAACCACCAGTTACATTCAGAAGACCTGCAGTAAAACCTCAAATCCCTTAAAATAACTCTACAATTAAGCTCGAAATTCATATATTATTATTCTATGGATGAGAAGCTATTAAATACAGATCCTGAAAAAGGTTTATCATCAAATGAAGTTAATAAAAGAATTGCTCTTTATGGCAAAAATATAGTTCTAAAAAAGAAAAGATTTAAACCATTTTTCGAATTTCTACAGATTCTGCTTAGTCCACTTATTTTTCTTTTAATTGGTGCTAGTCTTATTTCTGCTGCAGCAGGAGACAAAATAGATTTTTTTATCATTCTCGCGATTATTTTAGTTAGTGGCACCGTTTCATATTTTCAGAAGTCAAAAGCAGAACATGAAGCTGAAAAACTAAAACAAAAAGTTTCCGTTCAAACTACAGTTTTAAGAGACAACGCTAAAAAGGAAATTCCAATAGTGGATTTAGTGGTAGGAGATATTGTATTTCTTAGCGTGGGTGATTTGGTTCCTGCAGACTGTAAAATTTTAACTTCTAAAAGTTTAAGTATAGATGAAAGCACTTTAACTGGTGAATCTTTCCCTAAAGATAAAAATAAGAATGATATCGCTTTTATGGGAACCAATATTCTTTCTGGTGAAGGAGTGGTTGTAGTGGATGCCACAGGCAGACAAACCAGATTTGCAATGCTTTCTAAAGAAATTATAAAACCTAAACCTCCAACTGCATTTGATTTAGGACTTAAAAACATCTCTATTTTAATAGTTAAATTTGTAATAGTGATGTCGATAGTAGTCTTTGCAGCCAATTCTATTCTTCATGGTAATATTCTACAGTCACTTCTCTTTGCATTAGCCATAGCTGTAGGGATTACTCCTGAAATGTTACCGATAATTTTAACTATTAATCTTTCCAAAGGCGCAGTAAGAATGGAAAAAAAAGATGTAGTTATAAAATATTTACCCGCGATTCAGAATTTAGGCGGAATGAATATTTTATGTACAGATAAAACTGGAACTATAACAGAAGGAGATATAAAACTCCAAGGTTTTGAAAATTATAAAGCAGATCAGGATACAAATATTTTTGATTTTTGTTTTTTAAATAGTTATTTTCAATCAGGGTTTAAAAATCCTCTGGATGGCGCAATATTGGAAAATAAAGCGGATTTTAAACTAAATTTAAATGAGTTTAAACTAGTCGATGAAATTCCTTTTGATTTTGAAAGAAAAAGATTATCTATTGTTCTTTCTCAAAAAAAGAAGAATATTTTAATAACTAAAGGTTCAGTAATTCCAGTTCTGGAAAAATGTACATCAGTTTTAGAGAAAAATAAAAATGTAAAATTAACTGAAAATATTAGAAAAAAACTTCTTAAGAGATATCAGGATTTAAGTAAAAAAGGATTTAGAGTTATCGCTATTGCTAAAAAAAATATCGCATATAAAAAAACATATGAAGAAAAAGATGAAAGTAGTTTAGAATTTTTAGGATTTATTTACTTTTTCGATCCTATTAAAAAATCAGTTAAAGAAACACTAAAAGCATTAGAAAAAAATAAAATAGAAATAAAAATTTTAACTGGCGATAATGAGTTTGCCTCACGTACAATCTGTGAAAACGCTGGGCTTAAAGTAAATAATATTATTAATGGAAGTGATTTTGAAAAATTGACTTCAGTAGAAAAATTAAAAACAGCACTTGAAACTACGATTTTTACCAGACTGACACCTGAGCAAAAAGCAGAAATAATAAATGTGCTTAAAAATGCCGGAAAAACTGTTGGTTACTTAGGCGATGGAATTAATGATGCTCCTCCTCTTAAAAATGCTGATGTAGGGATCTCTGTTAGTAACGGTGCAGATATAGCTTTGGATATAGCCGATGTAGTTTTAATGCAAAAGAGTTTGCATGTTTTAAATGCTGGCGTAGAAGAAGGAAGAAAAACTCATATAAATATTTTTAAATATTTAATGATGGAAATTTCTTCTAATTTTGGTAACATGATAACAGTTTCTATTGCTTCATTTCTCTTGCCATTTATTCCTATGCTACCCACTCAAATTCTGTTAAATAATTTTCTTTACGATGTCTCCCAATTTGCCATCGCTACAGATCATGTAGATTCCGAATTACTTTTAGAACCTAAAAAATGGAATATAAATTTCATAAAAAAGTTCATGCTACTTTTTGGCAGCATTAGCTCTATTTTCGATTTCATAACATTTTTTACTTTATTCTATTTTCTACATTTTACTATTGGTTCATTTAGAACAGGATGGTTTATAGAAAGTTTACTAACTCAAACTCTAATTATTTTTAGTATTAGAACTGCCAGAAGTCCTTTTATAAAAAGTTTACCTTCGAAAACTCTTGTTTTCAGTTCGATAATTGTTATTTTAATAGGAATATTTATTACTTTCCCACCCATTGGTCATTATTTCTCATTTTCTGTGATGCCTGCCATTTTCTACCCCCTGCTAGCGTTAATAACTGTTTGTTATTTTGTAATAGTTGAGATTGTTAAAGGTAGATTTTATAGAGTTAATAGGCTGTAAAATTTACTTGCTTAATTTTTTAATTTCCTCTTTTAATTTATTTAAAGATCCTTCATTATAAATACTTACGCTTAATACTTCTTTATTTTTAAATAATTTTTGTAAATCTTTAAGTTTTTTATTATCGATTAAATCTATTTTAGTAAAAAGGATAACTTCTTTTTTACTTTCTAATTCTTTAGAAAAGCTACTTAATTCTGCTCTTATAGTTTCATAATCTTTTTTAATATTTTCACTTTGAGAGTCAATGCAATGAATTAAAACTTTAGTTTTTTCTACGTGTTTTAAAAATTTTATTCCCAATCCTTTCCCTTTAGACGCACCTTCTATTATTCCGGGAATGTCAGCAATAACGATATGATTAGATTGCTTCACTTCGTTCGCAATGACGGGAGTAAACATTACTCCTAAGTTTGGTTCTAGTGTAGTAAAAGCGTAGTTTCCGATTTTAGGATGAGCATTAGTTAAAACTTTTAACAAACTACTTTTTCCAGCGTTTGGAAGTCCTATTAAACCTATGTCTGCAAAAAGTTTTAGAACTAAATGAATTTTCTTTTCTTCTCCAGGTTTACCATTTTCAAAATGTCTAGGTGTTTGATTAATGGAACTTCTAAATTCACTATTTCCTCTTCCCCCATTTCCACCCTTAGCTATTAAAAATTTATCATCTTCACTTTCTACATCCCAAATTTGTCCAGTTTCTTCATCTGTTACTTCAGTTCCCAATGGTACTAAAAGCACTAAATCTTCTCCAGTTTTACCTCGGTTATATTCAGTTTTTCCTTTTCCACCATCTTCAGCTTTTATATTTTTCTTAAACCTAAATTTACTAAGTGCATCTATATCATTAACTCCTTTTACATAAATATCTCCACCCTTTCCCCCATTTCCACCATCTGGACCACCAAAAGCAGTCATAGCATTCCTTCTCAAGTGCATTAAACCATCTCCGCCGTTCCCCGCTTTAACTGTAATTTTCACATCATCAATTAACATATGTATATTTTAGCAGATTGTACAAGCAAATTGCCTTAGTTTTCAATTCTATAATATAATTCAAAAATGTCGCCAGAAAATGTAATTGAAAATGAAAATCGCACGTCTAAAGTTATCCATGTTCGAGCACATCATATTTGGCGGACTAAAAATGAATATGCTACTTTATTTTTAAACGCATTAGGTGGGAATATTGATCATAGTGCAATAATTGAGCATATATCACATTTAGGTGTAAACGATTCAGAATATAGAGAAGATGTATTTGCTGACATTGACGAAAATTTTTCAGATGTTTTTGATAAAAGGTTTGATTACTATATGCATTTGGCTGATTTAAAAAACACAGACATTTTGTCTATAGGTGTAGCTAAAGATGGCATTTGTGAATCATGTATAATTGGAAAACACTGTTTAAAACGATTTATAACTAAAGATGATAAAACTATCGATATAGTAGAAGAAGAGACATCTCGAGCCACAGCATTACTTACTATAATTAGCGCTAGTTTGCCTTTTGAGTTAACAGAAGGTAGAGATTTTAAATGGGTTAAGGAAATTGTTCCATTAGAAGTAAATAATGAAATAGTCGATACAGAAGTTGATCAGTTAGAAATTAGAGTGGGTTTAGTAAGGCAGGCTTTTAAGTTAAATCAATATCAAACTTAATTCATAATTCTTGATTCATAATTCTTACTTGACGTATTATTAATAGGTGAAGAAATTTTTAACTCTTTTCTCTTTTGTTTTACTTTTGCTTTTTGCTAGCTACTATTATTTAAATAGAGCTGGTTATTTAAATAAAAAAATAGTTATCAATTTATCTTCACCTTTGCCGTTCAGTTTGTCCTTAAATCAAAATCCTACTGTTTCTACTTTAGATCTTTGGAATCCGACTAAAGCACATGGAGAAAGTGCATCACTGGATTTGACAGCTAAAAGTGCTATTGCTTATGATTTAACTACAAATCAAGTTTTATTAGATAAAAACCCTACGGAAAAACTTCCCATGGCATCTTTAACTAAGGTTATGACCGCTATAATTGCTTTAGAACATCCGTTGCCATCAAATCAATATTTAGTCAAATCATCTTATTTAGTAGGCAATGATAGTATGGGATTAGATGTAGGTGAAGTTTTAACTTTAAATGATTTACTTTATGGTTTAGTCTTACATTCAGGAAATGATGCTGCAGAAACATTAGCAGGAAATTTTCCAGGTGGCAAAACAGCTTTTATAAAAGCTATGAATGATAAAGCTCAAGCTTTAGGGCTTTCAAACACACATTTTACTAATCCTACTGGTTTAGAGGGGGATGGTAATCAATATACCACCGCTTATGATTTACTCGTAATTACCCGTTATGCATTAGAAAATTTTCCTATTTTTGATCAGGTAATTTCCACTTTTGATTACACTATTCCATCTACTTCTACTCACAAAGAATACGATCTAGAAAATGAAACTAACTTACTCACTAGTTATCCAGGCGTAGTGGGAGTTAAGGATGGATATACAGATGAAGCAGGTTTATGTTTGGATACTTATTTAGACTATAAAGATCATAAAATAATTGCAATCATACTTGGTAGTGATGATCGACGAGGTGAAATGAAAGAAATTTTAGATTATTCACTTGAGTCAGAAGGTGTGACTCCCCCACCCCATGATTAAAAAAATTTTTCTGACACTCTCAATCCTAATTTTATCTTATTTTTTAATTAGTAATATTTTTATTGGTATAAAAACCATTCCTACAGAAGGAGATAGTGTAGCTTACCACATACCAACAGCCAAAAATATTCTGCGTGGGGAAATTTTAAAACCTGATTCTTATTTAGCTTATTATCCCAGTATTGGCGAAATTTTATTAGCCATATTTATTTTGTTAAAAATTTCTCTGAATCTCTTTAATGTTTTGGCAGCGATTTGTTTATTTATTTCATGCTTTTTCTTAGCTAAAAAATATAATCTTTCTAAAGAAAATTCATTTTTCTTTGCATTTTCCATCACTACTTTAAATGTAGTTTTAAGATGGTTAAATGCACAAATTATAGATATTTGGTTAGCAGTTTTTTATGTTTGTTCTCTATTAGCTATACTTAATTTAAGTAAAAAATGGCAAAGCTTTTTAATTTTAGGAATTTTTTTAGGATTGCTATTAGGTACTAAATACTCTGCTCCACTTTTTGTCTTTATTTTAGTTATATTATTCTGGAATAAAATTAAATCAAATTTAAACTTCTCTAATTTTTTAGTTGGAAGTTTTCCATCTTTAATTTTAGGTTTATCCTGGTATATAAGAAATTTAATTTTGGTTGATAACCCCTTTTATCCTCAACCATTTTTAATTTTTAAGGGCTATAAACCTTGGGATTTATTAAATATCCACATCTATCAAATTTTACTTTTAAAACCCACATTTTTCTTAAACGCTATTATAAGTGAAATTAGTTTCTGGTCAATATTAATTTTTTTAATTTCACTTGTATTTAGTTTAAATTATATTGGACGAGATTCTTCGCTTACGCTCAGAATGACAGAAAAGTTTAAGATAATTTTTAACAATTCTCTATTTAAATCTCTTTTATTCTTATTTATCCTAAACTTTTTAGGATTTTTAGTTTTGCCTACCATTTTTAGATATTCTAATGTAGTTTCTAGTTTTAGATATTCTCTTCCAGTCTTTATTCCAGGAATATTATTAATATTTATTATTTTCCAAAAATTAAAAAAGGAAAACTATCTTTATTTTTTAAGTATTGTTAACGCGTTAGTAATTCTCATTCCTCCCTATCGTCCTAAAATCACTATTTTTATCTTTTTAATTACTATAATTATTTTTACTATAATTAACAAACTCAGATTTCTTTTATCTAGAACAATATGAACATTCACAATCACATGAGCACCCGTTCATATGTCCACCACCTTGATAACCCATACCACTTTGTGTATGTAACATGACTTTCATCATACCTTCTAGCTTTGCCACTCTTTCTTTGAGTTTATATATCTTTTTTATGATCATAAAATTAGGTATATCACCACTAAACCATCCTCCATCTCCCATTTCACTTGGTTCAGAGTCCATCTCTGCGGATGTATCAGTAGTTTGATTTTCATTATCTTTATCTGTTTTATCTGACATTTTCTCCACCTCCCTTCTATATTGTTTGTAATTTAAAAATGTAAGTGGAATAGAATTTTCCAGTAAGAAATAGGTTAAAAAAACTGAATTTTTTTACCTTGCATAAGTTTTAAATTAGTCTATACTAGATAAATATTTTTATGAATAATGAAACAATAACTCAAATAGAAAAGCTTGGAAGATTTAACAGTGGTAGATTAAATATTTCTACATATGTTGAAAATATAGTTCCTCTAAATCCTAGTGAATCTTTAATAGTAGAAGCAAAAATAGAATATTATCTATCTAGAAGAAATTGGTTGAAATTTGTGATAAGTGGGGGTAAGGATGATAGTAGAAGAGTTTTAAGAGCAAATATTTTAGATAAAAATATCAGAAAAAATGATATTCCTATTTTTCATAAAGAGGCTATAAAACTTCATTTACCATCTGTTACTAGGGTTAAGATTAATCGTGGAGTAGATAATGATGAGCTAGTAAGAATTTATTAATTAATATAACCTAGAATTTTATTGAAAACCTCTACCTCTCTTGCTATACTATGGAATCTGAAATGCTAAAATTAGAAGCTGGATTTCAAGAAGCCACTCCTTAATAGGTTTAAAGCGAAGTTTTATAATGTCGGGGGTAAAGGACTTGAACCTTCGACCTCACGGTCCCAAACCGCGCGCTCTACCAACTGAGCTAACCCCCGGATGTATACAGATTTTATCATATAATCCATTTACATTTAAAGTCGAATAATACATTATGAATTCTACTTAAAGTAAGGTGTCTACTATAGGACTAATTTACATGCACATTTCATTGACGAGGGAATATTTAGGTGATATAACCCAAATTAGGTATGAAAAACAATATATTAAATACATTATTATTTTTAGTCGACCCACAGAAGATTATGCTGCTGCGTTTGTTTTAAGTGAATTTTAAAATTCATATTTAAGACAAACCAGCTTTAAACAGCTGGTTTTTTTATAGGAGAAATAATATGACAAAAGATTTTTATAAAATAACTATTTATTTACTAATTTTAGTAATATACATAATTTTTGTTGATTTTATTTATCCTGATAGTATTCACCAGAATTCTCAAAATACTTTTATTATTGGTAAATTTTTAATTCCTAAAACCCTCGCGGCTTCAAGTAAATAGTGTTAAATTACACACATTTGAGTCCTATAATTATTGCATTAGTACATAAAATGTAGTATAATTCCCCCATGAATTCGGAAATTTTAAAACATACTTTACATCATCCATTAGCTCATCTTAACTTTAGAGGAGCTATAAGAAGAGCAGGAGAAATTGCAAATACTAATAATCCTGTTTTAGTAACATTACAACTAGAAAGAAAAGATGGTAAAGCCATGGAAGGGATAAATGAGATGTATTGGGACTATTATCTTAGTCTTTTGGTAACATCAGCAACAGAAAGTTTTAGAATTAGTAGGAGAATAGCTCATAATGATACTGGTTTTAACGATAAAGTTAAAGACAAAGTTTTACGAAGAGTAAATAAGCTAAATGAGAGATTAAAAAACTTCAATCTATCTTCCAATGTTTTTAAATATACTTACACACAAGATATGGGTTCTAATTATAGCGTTGTATCTACAACTCCCTGGATGAACAAAGATTAAGTTTAAACCGATAATCTCCTTTACTTGTTTTTAAACTTATTTATTCTCTGTTTTTTGCGCCGATTCCCTTAGAACCCAATTATGTGATACAGTAGGTTCACTACATAAATTGCGATTAAAACAGCATGGTCTTCTCATGCCTTTATTGAGCTTTGATAGCGCTACTTCTATATGCTTTTGACGCGTTTCTGGAGTTTTAACTGCACGAACCCAACGAATCCAATCCCAACGGGCCATTGGTGTAATATCTTTCCATAAAGCTTCAGCTTTGGGTGAAGTTGCTAATGTTTTTCTTAAATCCTCAGGCACATCAGGTTCTATCCACTCTTTGGTCGGTTCTAGCGAAACTTTTATAATATCGTTCGCTTCTGCGTGAATTTCATCAAGCAACTTTTTATCAGGCCTAAACCAATGACTTGATCCCTGTCCGGGTACATAATGGCCATCCGGTTCTAGCACTGCCTTAAAAGGGACATTATTTAAAGTACCCTTAACCATAGTCATTCCTCTGGACGGAAGTTTGGCGCTTGCCTCATTAGGTAGTTTGAGAATTGTCCAGGAATTGATATTAAATAGTTTTGTTTCAAAACTTATAGTGGACATATACTATATGTAGTATACCAAAGATTAAAAATTCTGGGTGGCTGACGGGTGATGCTCCCGCTACCTCCTGTTCCACAAACAGGCGTTCTGCTGTTGAACTACAGCCACCATATTATTTATTTAATAATAAAGTTAATTTATCAAATTCGTTCTTATAATGATGTACTAAATAGTGACAATTACTACAGAGCCAGATTAAGTTAGTAAGATTATTATTTTTTCTATTTTTATCATAATGATGAATCATTAATACTCTTTTATCAGTTGTTTTACATAATATACATACTCGATCTATATTTGAATCAATCAAAATTCTTCTATATGCTGATTCACCGTATTTCCAGTTTTTATGATTTTCTCCTATAAAAACCTTTTCATTTCTCCAAATTGTTTGACATTGTTTATTGCAAAAATATTTACCACTCTTTGATCTTTTTAGTGCTAAAGGAGATTTATAAACTTTCTTATTACAAATCGAACAATTAACTATTTTACCTTTTAAATTGCCTTTATTTCTACATATTGCTGAACAATATTTTCCCCAGCCTTTTTTTATATGACTTGGTTTAGCATAAAATATATTTTTACATTCCAGGCATATATTTTTGGGCATGATTAATTTATAAATCAATATATATTATATTGTCAAAGAACAAGTTTAAATAGAAACTGACGCTCTAACCATTGAGCTATGGCCACCAAACTAGCTTAAATTATATCATTGAATAAGAATATTTTCTATTAAATAAATATTTTATATAATACTTTTTATGGAAGATTTTAGAGCAATTGGTCCAAACTTAGCAAAACTTATGCCATCTTATCTGGATGGACAAATTAAAACTAGTCCAGAATCTACGGGTTTAGAGATTAAGACACAAGAATTTTATGCTAATCTAGAAACTATTTTAGATGGTAAAAATTTAAAAGAAGGAACTATTGGAGGTAATGATGAAAATCAAATAAAAGCTTTTGTAGAAATAGCTAAAACTTTAGGATTTGGAGAACTTTTTTCTAGTGAGGAATTGCCTCGATATGTTTCATTAAAAATCGGTCGTGTAGAAGATCATTCAAATATTCTAGGTCTGGTTCTTACTAGTCGTTATGGATGGACTCATAAAGGTACGGATATAACTATGAGCGTTTTAACTTCTCCCAATGCTAGTTTAATTTCTGCGACTTCAGAACCTAGTAATTTTTCTATACTCAATGAGCCTGACGAAGAAAATACGCCAGAAACTGTTTTGTGGAGACAACATTTGTCTACTGAAGGAGAAATAACAGGAATAAGTAAACTCTTAACTGATGGTTTAAGTGGTAGTGCTCCCTATTCTATAGAATGGCTTTCTAGTTTTTAGGTTTATCTGCGGGAGGGGAATCTGGACTAGGAGGATTTAAAGGTTGATCTGGGATTACAGGCTTTTTAAATACATCTCCTCCACGTCTGCGTCGCTCTTGTTCTGCTTGTTTTTTGCTAAGAGCATCTGCTAGTTGTTTTGCAATATCTGGGTTTTGTTCTGGTTCTTGAGTATGCATAATCATATTTTAATCCTCCAGCGTAAGTTTAGCAATTTCACTAAACTGCGCTGCCCACTCTAAAACTTTTGGATCACTAACATCTAAAATATTTAATGACTTTGATCCGTTAGATATGTGATTTGAATTATCTATTATTCCAGTTTGTAAAATAGAATTGGCAGGGAGTCCGTTTATAAGTGTTAAAAAATTAATTAATCCCATTCCACTTTCAATAATAGCTTTTAGTGGAACTGTCCTATCTCTATAAATGACTGCTCTTCTTAAACATTCTTCCAAAGGCGTATAAACATAAGTTAAAACTACTTTGTAACCTTTAGCTACACAGTCTAAAATTTGTTCTAAGTTTTTATCTAATTTTCTAAATGAACCTTCGTAAAATACGTTAAGATTGCGTCTTAAAGCTTCATCAAAAATTTCGTCTGATAAGTGATGCGCTATTTCACTACTAGCTTCGATATGAGCCCTATTTTTATGATCATAGCCTGGGATGGCATGTTCTCTAAGAGCATCAGGATCTGCACTAACTATATGAGAATTTTGAACTAAAACTCCTTCTCGAGCTAAAGATTTACCTGCTCCCATAGGTCCTGCTAAAATTACTATCATTTTAGGATCTGTAGCTTCCTTTCCGTCTAAAATTTCATGTACTATTTGAGCTTTTATATCTTGAAAATCACTATGTGCGAGTCTATCTCTTACCTGTTGGACTAATGTAGTATATTCATCAGATTGAGTTAATTGTCCTAGTCTAATTTCGGAAATTTTAATAAGATTTCTTAAAGTTTCTAAAGCTTTATTTTGAAGAGCCTTATATGCTTGAAGATATTCTGGAAGAGTTAAACCCATTTCATGTAGTTTTATCTCTGTATCTAATTCAGAGTTAGTGTATGCATTAATAACATTGGAATTAGTAGTAAGATTTAGTCCATTAGTTTTTAAATGTTCTAATTCTCCAAATAAGGCTTTTCCTTCTTCTGGATTTTTAATAACGTAAAAATTAGTAGCTATCTCAAGTTCTTCTAAAGAAACCTGAGTACGGGGAGTTTTTTCTATATCCCTAGTTTGGAGATCAATTCTTGGCAGATTTTGCTCCGTCATATTCATTAGTGTCTAAAAAATGACACATTAATATTATAAGCTATTTTACCTTATTTTGCAAACTTATAGTAAATAGCAAGCAATAGCAGTATAATGGCTTATTATGTCTTCTGAAAGACAACCTATCAGCATGCCTTCTTCGATTAATGGAGGAGAAAATTTTATAAAAGATGTGATGCCAACAGCCACTATGGCGGAAGTCATAAAAATAGTGGAATTAATGAGCAACTTGAAAGATAGTGATAAAGTAGTTATACAAATGGGAGGACCATTAGGTGATACTACAGTTCAAACAGCTCAACTTCGAGGTCTATTAAATATAATAGATTATTTAGATAAAAAAGTTTCTATAAGTGTTTGTGTGGATGCTGATAAACAGAAATTATTAGAACCATATGAAAAAATTCATAAAAATCTTCAAGTAATTGGAGTTTCAAATACTTCCGATGCAACTAATAATTTAATTCAAGATGCTAGAGATAGTGGTAAGAGTATTTTTATTTTTGATACCAGAGATAAAAAAAACTCACCTTCGGGAACTAAACTTAGAATTGATAAAGAATATAATGAAGGAAAAAATACTACAATTGTTAGAGTTTCTAATGTTTTTAAAGCTGCTCTTTTTTCATACGAGGATTCAGGATTTGATAGAGTCGGAATTTTTATGAAAGGTCTATTTAATCTACCCGCGAACTCATTTTCTGATAGAAAAGCCAGACCACATATTCCTATTATAGGAAGTCGAGAAGAGTTAAGAGAAATATTTAACGAAGAACTAGGAATTGATTATAATACTGTTCAGATTACTATTTTACCTGAAGCCGGTATAGCTGAAAAAAGATATCCACTACTCTACTGGTTTAAAGCATTCAGAAAAACTTTATCATATTTAGCAGAACATAACTTTGACAAAAATATTACTCTAAATATTATTTATAATCAGGATGCTCATCCAGAAATGATCACTCCACTCAGACTTTTTTCTCTAGCATTTTTAGGTAGTGGTATAAAGGGAAAAGTAAATTTCCTTTCTGGTCCTATAGAAAATATTGCTAAATTTTTAGCTACTCAAGATATCGTAGATACTAATGACACGGGATTTAATCATATCGCTGCAGGACTTACTTTTTATGATGACAATGGAAATGAATTGAGAGATCAGGAAACTCCTGAAGTAGTTGGAGTTTATTTAAATTCCCATTTAATGGAGGATTGGACACTAAATGAAAAACAAAGAGGTATGGCACCTGATGTTTTAACATATAGAGGCATAAAAGAAGTGGAACCAGAATTAGTAGCACTTTATAATCTGCAAGCTATGTTAAGAAGAGGATTATTAAATTATTTTAGTTAATTTATAATTATTGATTAGCTATGATGACGTCATAAGGCTCATTTAAATAATCACAAATTTCTTGCAATTCATCTTGGGTATATGCTTCTCCTTTTCCAAAGACCTTAGATAATAAGATTATCTGATTTATAGTATCAGCAGCTCTACGAAGAGGTTCAGTTACTCGTATAAATCCTTTTTTATTAACAGATTGAGTAGGGTCTAAGGTATAACGCGAATAACGCGTATTTTTAAAAGTAAGAGCATTTTGTAAATGTAAAGCAGTAGTCATAGGCTCTTGTGTCATATATTGTCCGATTAATCTGCTTATAAGTACCATAAATTCTGCTACAATTCTTTCAGAGGTCCTATCTAAGAAGTATTTGTTATCTATGGAATGAATATATTCTCCATGTTCATGTCTTTTCCTTGCTAATGTATCAGCAATAGTTCGAGCTTGTTGTAATACTCTACCCTTTTGGGTATTTTCCATATAGGGTAGATCTCCCATAGCGTAAGTTAAGTTATTAGTAATATATATTGTAGTTAATTCTAAATTTAAATTTGGATCTACTCCATCTTCAAAAAACTCCTTATTAAAATCAATAGTAAATGTTATGGTAGGGTGAGTCATACCAGCAGCCATATTTAAATTACCATAAGCAAATTCATCGGGGAAAATTGGTACACCCAATTGTTTATAACGTCTTTTAATAGCTTCTTCTATTAATTCAGGTTTACCTGCTAAAAGCGACGCAGCATCACCAGTACTTATTTCTAATCTAAATCTTCTCTCTGATAATTTTTTAACCCAAAATGCATCTTCAAAAAGTTTAGCTTCTTCGGTATCAACAGTAATCGCCTTTTTTTGTATTCTTCTTTGCATTATATTTTCAGCTTCTACATTAGATTGTCTAGCTAGTTCAATAAGTAAAGGTTCAAATTGCCCGGGAGCTATAGGTAAAATTAATGGTGAAGGTAACTCTTCTTCTACCTTTTCTTCTTTTCTTTTGAAAGCAGTTGCTATTTTAGTATGAAATTTAATTAAGATTTCTTCATTAGTATCTTCATCTGTAGAATCTACATAACTTCTTACAGACTCCCAAAGTGCGCGTTCTGTTTTTCCTTTTGGAAAGTTGTTATCATCTTTCATAAAAGAAAACAGTTTATTAGCATAATATGTTAAAGCCATTTTTAACTGTCCACTATGCATATACTTACCTTGAAATTTCCCGGGAGTTTCTATAAGACCAATCATCTGAGATAAAGTACCATAACTAGTATAAGTATCCTCAGGTAATTTAACTCCTAACAGAGTTTTACGTTCCTCGTCTGAGAGTAATAAATTATCTCCATCAAATTTAACATCCATCATAAAATGTGTAAGAGCGTTAACCATTTTAGCTGGAATGTGATTTTTTTTAGTTTCTGCTTCTTCGGGAGTTAAATAATACTCATCAAATTGGTCTTGTAAACTTTCTACATATGCTTTATCTAAATAGGGAGATTCCCATAGAACCTTTAAATTTTTTTCTACTGTTGGTTTTTCACTATCGCGCCTTAACCTTTCTTCACGAGATTGTTGTGCGTATGCATTGAGAGTAGGTATAGCCTGTTCTTCTAAAAAACTAATAAGTTTAGTTTGTCCTATAGCATCAGTAATTCGCTGTCTGATTTTACTTGTAGTAACAGTTTCCTGAGAAAATAAAGCTGATCGAGCCAATCTCCCTTTTTCAGATTGAGCGGAATCAATAAAAGTCTGTTGATCTCCTTTTGAAAGAGGGTTAATGATACCTTCTCTTAAGTGCGCTTCTAATTCATCAATATTTTCAGTGCCTAATAAATTTGCATACGCGGTTTCATTAATTATAGATCGAGGATCTTTTGGATTATAATTTGAATCACTTTCTCTTAATGGCATAATTTATTACGTTGATGGACAGGAGCTTAAAACATTATACTATGTGGCTAATTCTTAATCAATCAGATTTTGTTGAATCTACGACAAAAATTATTGAAGTGTGCGCCCAGAGGGATTCGAACCCCCGACCCCATCGTTAGAACCGATATGCTCTATCCACTGAGCTATGGGCGCATATATCCATTTTACCAAAGGAAGGTATTGAATTCAATGAAGCTATAATTAATCTAATAGCTATAGGTGCTTAGTTAAAGAAAACATAAAACGGATTATGGTTTGTAAGTCTACATTTTCAGATTGAGCTTGTATATATAAACGAGGAGAAACAAAAGCATCTAAATAAGCATCGTTAATTATATCTAATGCCCGACTAATAGGATTACTGGGATAAGTTTGTGGCCGATCTGTATCATCACTTGTAGTCTCAAAAGGAAAAAAAGAAAGAGGAGGATTTACAAAAACATGAGTCACATCAGCGGTAAATTGCTTAAACACTGCTGAGACTATTGGATTTTTTAAAAATTGTTTTTTTTGGGAAGGAGACAAATTATGTAAACGCGATAATATACCATATGCTAAACGTTCGAATCTAAACAAATTATCATTTTCATCTTGATATCTTTGGTCTGTATTCGCCTGCGGATCTAAAAAGGGAAATTTTACTCCCAAACTTTCCATATGTTGCTCCATTTTAAAAATGGTTGCTATATCAGGTACAGCTAACCAGTTAATCACTTCTACAGAATTAGTGTAATATAAACCTCTAGCATATAGCCATGGATCTTGATTAAATTTTTCTAAAAACTCAGTAAGTTGAGAAGTATAAGTAGTTAAATAATTAAATGTTCTTCCACGATGAAGATACTTTTTATTTTCAGGTAAATGCCATCTGTCATTAAGAGAATGTCTTATTTCATGTAAATTTACCCATACCGCCTCTTCTAAATGTTCTTTTTTTATATTTTGAATTTGATTTTGATTAAGATTGTTAAACATAAACTTCAAAAGTTCGGTGGTATACATATCAAAACCTAACGCTGCACCCTCCCCTTGAGCATTTCCTCCTTGATAGTATCCTAAATATTGATTAACAATAGATGGATGTGTGAGGATAGCAGTGGAAGGTAAACAAATAGCAGCTCCAGGTATAATATTAAATAAATTTTGATAAAAATCATGCATGTTTTGGGTAGTTTCTGTATCGGCTTCTCGTAGTACACCAGTCGGATATTGTTGTAAAACAGTAAGCGCTTTGGTTCGTTCTCCTTGTTTTCCTTGAGCAAGATTTAAAATATTTTCCCACTGTTTAAACTGAAATTCTGGATCACTAGAATCTAATTCTGTAACTCTTGCTAAGTCATCACCCCAATTATCTCTAAAATATACTAAACACTCTTGAAATTTTGCGCCTTCAGCAGTGTTAGTTTTTACTCTACCTTTTCTATCTAAAAATGTTCCCTTAGCACTATCTTCTAAAAGTTGAGTTAATTCTGGATGAAAAGGGGGAAAATCAGGCATAAACCCAAATTTTCTCTGAAATTCAACTAAACTTTGATAATATGGTAGAAAATCAGTAATACCTAACCGTTCAAAATTTATTTCTACTTGTTCTGGAGAAAAATTCTCTTCTGGCTGTGTTTCCTGATTAAATTTAGTTAAAAACCTATTTAATTGATTTTCTGCTCCTGCTCCTACGACTGCAGCAGCAATTGATCCACCTATTAATTTTCGTCTACTAATATCTTTTTCTAACATAGCCCATATTGTATAAAAAATGAATCAAAAATTCAATAAAAATAAGTACTATATTAATTATTAGAAATATTGAACTAGTTTGATAGAAGTAAATAAATTAAATAATTTATTATAATTCCCACCATTGATCCGGTATTGGATCTCTGAAGAAAAGAATGCGGCGAGAAGGAGGTGGAGTAAAACCTTTAATTTCTTTATATAAGTTGTACATTACATATTCAAATTCCTTCAAAGCCTTATTATTAATCTTTGCTGCTCTGCGCTCGCGTTTATGTAGTCGAGCTTGAGAAAGGTCTAAGGGCATGAATTTCCAACTTCCATCCGAATATATAAAATTTTCAAAAATATCATCTGGAGCTAAATGATGTCCTTCCTGAGTTAACTTATTAGTCCAATCAGTAACTTTAGCTTTAATTTCAGGCCAATGATTATGAATAATATTTACGAATTTAGGGTCATTAATAGGATCTTTAGATAAAGGATCATTTTGATATGCACGTAATCTTTTTTTGCCATACATAATAACTCCTTTTTGGTCTTCATCAGTCATTACTATTCTACGGCGATCAATTTTTCTTACTGTTTCCACTACAGGTATACCTAATTCTTTAAATACATTTCTTTTCTCTATAAACTGATCTGCATTATTCCACTTAAGAAATTTTTCTACTAAATAAATAGTACGAGTTCCAAGGAGAGCTATAAGCTTATATTTGGTCTCTTCTCCACCATTTATTTTTTCTGCAGAAAGAACGTTTATTTTAGTAATATGAGGTTTACCTGTTTGAGAATCAATTATACGTGGATGAATTAACCGTAATTCATTTGACTCTACGGATTGAGGAGCTATGTAGTCTAACAAACTCATGTCGAGAATATAACACATCTTATAATAAATTGCAAAATTACATTTATTGCTTTTGATTTAGTAAAAAATTACAATAATTCTCTATGAGTTTAGAGCAAGAAGGAGCTGAAGGTTTATCTCAAGTCAGCTTAAGAGATAGATTAGTAGCTACTAGTGAAATTTTCAGATGCGATAAATACCTTTTATATCCTGATTTAGGAGATTTTCCAGCCTACCAAATACCTAGGGTATTATTAAATCATGTTAAAATTGTAAGTTTGTTAGATATACCGAGAGAAAATATTAATCCGTTATTTGAACTTCAAAATGCTGTTATTAAACTTTTGGAATCAGGGAGTAAAAATCCATTTGCTCTAGCTAGTAAGGAATCTATAAATGCTTACATTAATTTAGCCCAAATGCATTTGGCAGTGGGGGAATTTTCAGAAGGAAGTGAAATTTTAAACCAGCTAAATCCTGATGATGTCATTGATATAAAACTAGAAATAGCAAATGAAATTATGGAAAGACCTATGACAGAAGATGGGTGGGTTTTTATAAATGATATTTTTGATCATAGAGGAGACTATGATCCAGAACAATTGGTGAATACTTTACTCAGAAGAGCATCTATCCAACCTACTTTAGAAAATAAGATAACAGATTTAATGGACACATTAGAACTATTAGGAACATTTAATAAACCTACTGCAGGCACTTTTGATTTTGCTTATGAGAAGATTGCGCTAAATTTAGCTAATTTGGCAAAAAACGAACCAGAAATGCATTCTTTTACAGATAAAATTCTTACAACTGTAGAAAAATTGATTGGGGAAAATGTAGGAGGTTATAATAGAAATGCAGAGGGATTAACGATAGCATCTATAGATCTTTTTGATCAAGCTATATCTTCATGGGATTTAGGTTCAAGTTATTTATCACCAGATAATGATATACGTTTAACAGAATATATGGCAGATATGATGGAAGTTAATTCTCCTCTCTTAAAGCCATTAATACTTGCTAATCCAAATTTAAATCCATTTAAACTATTTGTAGAACAACATTCTAAAAAAGAACTTTTAATAACTAGAATTTTAGCAAATATGCTACAAATGTTTCCCGTTAATACAGTTTTTAACTATGATCGTTACAAAAAAATCCAACTAACTCCTGAAGAGTTATCTAATCTCAGGGAAGTGGAAGTTGTTGAACTTAATAATTTATCAAGCGAAGATGAAGAGCTTAAAAATGCACTAGAAATATTAGGTTTGAGCAAATGAGCGGGCGACCAGACTCGAACTGGCGACATTCTGCTTGGAAAGCAGATGTTCTACCACTGAACTACGCCCGCGAACTCCGTTTGGGACAAAACCTACGGTTTCTTCCCAACGATCTCCCCTAAAAAGTTGCGCGACAACGGTAATTCCGAAACGAGCGTTGTAACCGCGCAATTATTGATAGTAATTATTATATCAAAAAAACAGATATAAACAAAAGAGAAAATTGTTTAAATTTACTTTATGTATGTGTGCAATAAGGTTAAGTATTTTCCATAATTAGCGTAAATTAAATACGCATTAATTAAAATTAAAAGTGGAAATACCATAAATTTTTCTACGAAACTTCCAGTTCTGACTCTTAAAAATTCTAAAGGTGGAAAACCAAATTTGATTGGTATCGGAAAAAGCCAGGGTACACCTTCACGAGTGAAAGTATCCATTATTAAATGCGATCCATAGCCTATCATAAAACTCCACCAAACTATGTTCATATTTACTAAAATTACGTGGTTGGCTAATTGTAATAAGTAATGCGAAAGAAACCCAAAAAGCGCAAATCCCAATAAAGAATGTGAAACATGTCGATGTCCACCTAAAAAAGGTGTAAACACTCGACTATACACTCCTCCAGCTGGTAATTTATGCCAAAGATCTCCTGTGGGTTGATCGATATCAGGCGTTAAACCACCTATCATATTAGCACTAAAAGCGAAAAATGCAGTTCCAAGTGAAATGTGAAATAAAGGGAAAGTTACTATAATAGTATTTAAAGCTGTGAAAGCTGCTAAATCATGAGTTCTTCCTGTCATATATTTATGATAGCAAAAATATTTCTTGAAGGAGTTGGGATTTTAAGATACAATACTACTATTATCTCACGCTGCGGTGGTGGAATGGCAGACACGAGGGCCTTAAGAGCCTTTGCCTTTAACGGGTGTGAGGGTTCGACTCCCTCTCGCAGCACTTAACTTCATTTGTATACGACTCACTCTTTTATTATTCTGTAGGAAGCTGTTCTAATTTTTTCATTGCCTTTGCTCGATTGTATCGCTGAAGCATAACAGAATAACCAGTATAGGCAAGTGCTACTGGCCACGGAAAAGTAAAAAAAAGCAATCCACCCACTAATAAATGTCCAATCTCTCCCCATTTTGTAATACCAATTAATCCTTCTAATTGTTCTCTATCATGTGAATCCAGTTTAGGTCGTTTAAAAATTCTTTTTACTAATTGCCCGCCGGTTGGTACTAAAAACTTAACTAATCTTATTCCAAGTACTTCATAAAGGGGCATTTCAAAACTTTTAGGCTTAAAGTACCAATTAGCTACTCTATTCAGAAATGATTTTCTTTTCTTCTTATTCCATCCAAATGTGTCTGGAGCAAAACCTACTGCTTTAAGCCAGTCTTGATCATTAAGTTTTGCAAGTGCTTCCGGATCAGTTAATAAACTTCTGTCTATATCAGGTTTTTTAATTTCTGTTTCAGGTGAAAGATTTTTTTGTAAAGAAGACCTTTCTGGATCAACAGAACTCATTCGTCTATCATTTCTCAGTTCATTATTGGGAGGAATGCTACCATTAAAACTATCTGGACTCTGAGACGGCATTTCAGAATTTGGCATAGGTAAGATATTATGGGATTAAAATGATTTTGTCAAATATAAAAGATAAGAGTAATATGAGCTGATAAATGAGAATCCGCTTTAATCGATCTAGACTAAAAGGAATTAGTATTAAATACTAAGAAGGTTCGTGAACGACTAAAAAATTTCCTACTGGTAAACGCATTCTACCTGAAACTCTAGTAGAGGGTAAGTTACTACTACGAGCTGTTTCAGCACTTCCATAACCTTCAGGATAAGTAGCATTAGGTGCATAATCTTCTACTATAACCGGTTCTCCATTAAGTGTTCCACTATTTTGCCAATTTGTTGTGTGATCAGCAATTACGGGGTCTTCATTTATATTAATTGTACTGTAAACTATGGTTCTGCAAAATTTGATTTTATTGTCAGGTTTTTCAACCATAAAATGACTTTATCATATTGTATGTTTTAAATCAAACAATTATCTTCCAAACATCTTATTTAATTCTTTAAAAGAAAATAGAATACTGGTTGGTCTGCTGTGAGGGCAGGTAGCATTGTTAACTACTTTTTGTAAACTAGAAACGATATCTTTCATTTGTTCATTGGTCAATTTATTTCCAGCTTTAACGGCTGCTCGACAGGCTAAAAATGCTAACATTTCTTCACTCATTGAATCTAAATTTTTTACTTGACCATTATCCTCAATAGATTCTAAAAGATTTTTTATCAAATCTTTAGGATTTCTATCTTTAAGTAATTCAGGTAAATGTGTAATGGACATTTGATCTTTGGCTAGAGAAAAAATAATGCCTAGGTTTTTAAAAAATCCTTGGTATTCTCCTAAAATTAGAATTTCTGATTTATTGAAATTGATGGTAATGGGAGTAGCAAGTTTGTATGTTTTAGTTTTTTCCTTTAAAAATTCTTCTTTTAGTTTTTCAAAAATTATTCTTTCATGAGCTGCATGTTGATCGATCATTAAAAGACCGTGTGAAGTTTGAGTTAGAATATATAAATTATTAAATTGAATTATAAAATTATCTTCTATTCTAAATTTAGGTAATTTCTCTAAAACATTTTCTTTTAAGAATTGTCCAGCCACAGAATTAGTCAAACCAACTCCAGTTCTTTTCCAGGAAAGATTTTGAAAAGTTAAATTACTATTCTGCAATGTTTCACTTACCGCTTGTTTAATAAAATTAAAAACCGTTTGCGCACTGACTAGACTGATTTGTTCTTTTCGAGGATGAACATTTACATCCACCATTTCATATGGAAGATTAAGATATAAAACAAAAACTGGATACGTCGTAGGTTCTAGCATATTTCCGTATGCTTCTTTAATCGCTGTATTTATTAATCTATCAGTAACTTTTCTATTGTTAATAAATAAAAATTGCTTATTAGTGGATGAAGTATGGAACTGTGGTTTAGAAATAAAACCAGAAAGTTTTAAATAAGAATCATTTAATTTAAGCGGAATTAAAAGAGAGAAATTTTCTTTTAAAAATAAATTTATTCTTTCAGAGATATTAGATAGTGCCGGAAAATCTAAGAGAATTTTAGAATTGTGTTTTAAGGTAAAATGAATCTGAGGATAAGATAAAGAAAAACCTATGACTAAATCGATAATATATCTAAGTTCGGTCTGTTTACTTTTTAGAAATTTTCTACGAGCTGGAATATTTTCAAATAAATTATCGGCTATAACTACAGTCCCACTTGGCATTCCTGTCTCTTTTTGACTAATTAATTTATTATTTCGAATTTTAATTTCATTTCCTACGATAGATTTTTCGATTTTACTTTTTATAGTTAAATCAGAAATAGCTGCTAAACTGGAAAGTGCTTCGCCTCGAAAACCTAAAGTAGAAATTCCTATTAAATCCTCTGAAATCTTACTAGTGGTGTGAGGCTTAAAAGATTCTAATAAATCTTCTTTGGACATGCCTTCACCATTGTCTGTTATTTGAATTTTTTTCAGCCCTGCATCTTCTAAATAAATTTGAATATGAGTGGCTTTAGCATCTATAGAATTTTCTATTAATTCTTTAACTGCAAAGGCCGGTCTTTCGATGACTTCTCCTGCTGCTATTTTAGAAATTATTTCTGGTGAAAGTGCATGAATTTTCATATTGTTTGGGGTCCTGCCGGTTGTTTCCCTCCCAAGGGTGCTCGCAATGGGGGTAATTCTGATGAATTAAAATGCTGCGCGCCATCGAGAACCCTTCCACAACCGTCACCCCTGAAATTATTTTAATTATTTATAAATATAGTATAAGAAGATGAGAAGTTCAATCAAATCTACTTAGAGAAAAAGTTTGTTATGTTAATTATATATTAGTTCAAAAGAAAATTAAACTTATTTACTTAAAATAATCTTTGGGTTGAATTTCTACTGCACCGCTGTTAAGTAATTTATTTCGCTCCTCTAGGGTCAATCCCTTGACGCCATAAATGTTTGCCCCTTCAAGATTTGTAGCTACACCTCTCCACTTTCCCAAATTCCAGAGGTCTGTACCCTGAAGATTTGTTCCTTCAAGGTTTGCATTTTGAAGATCTGCTCCTTCAAGATCTGCACCCTGAAGATTTGCATTCTCAAGGATAGTCATCTCAAGATTTGCTCCCACAAGAATAGTTCTCTCAAGGTCTGCCCCTTCAAGATTTGCATACCTAAATGTAGCACCCGATAGAATAAGATCATTAAATTCGCATTTCTTCAAATTCAATCCGTCAAAGTGAACACCGGATGCATTAAGAAATTTAATTTGATTATCGTGTCTTAATTCTCCATTTTGTAAGAAAACATCCCTTATTTTTGCTGCTGCCTGGAGAAAAACTTGTAAAAATGCTAGATCTACTACATCAGGTTGTTGATTATTAGAGTCAGTAATTATCCTATCTCGAAAATGCTCTACAGCTAGGTTAAAAATACGCTGGTGAAATCTTTCATTTCCTTCGTTTTCTAAAAATTGAAGCAGTTGTTTCGCTGCGAATTCTTGAATACTTAAATCAGTATTTTGTAATGCTTTTACAATTGATTTAAATTGCGCTTCCTTAGATATAGTTTTTTCTTGAATAGGATGTCTTTCTTTCCACTCCTTGACGTACTTTCTGATCTCACCAGCTAACTTTGTACCTTCAGCAGCTAAAGCTTTGCTGCTTCTGTCTACTGCATAATTAATTCCAACCGATAGCCCTACTGTTATGGCAATACCTAAAAGTACATGAGGACTAACTCCTAAAGCTGTTGCTGCAGCAATAGTGAGAGCTTTAAAGATTATCTTTGCGTTTTCATTAAGAACAGGTGTTCCTGCTTGTACTGCCGTATTCATAACAGTTTCAATAACTGGTTGAACTAATTCTTTTCCAGCAGCAGGTATACCACTTAGATCCATTACGGCTTGGAAAGTAGCTGCTGTTACTTCAGCGCCTCTTTCTTCCATTTTATCAAAAGCTTCATCTACAGATACTTGTCCTGAAGGGACAATTGATTGATCTAAAGGGACTAAAGCAGTGGATGTTTCTGAGGATACTTCTGATTCAACTCCTCGTCTGGGAGAAAGTTGAGAAGAAGGCGGTATTTGAGCTTGAGATTCAACAACTGGTGAATTTGTTTCTGTTGGTATATTTGTTCCCTCAGCTGTCTTAATCTCACTAAACTTCATAGCAGAAAGTACTAAAAGATCTGGACCTAAAAATCCTCCTGGTGTATTAAAGTGAAGTTGTGGAGAATCAGAAGAAACAGGAATAGTTTTGCCCGAAGATGAAGGAGAGTAGTTTAAATCATTAGGATTAACAACCAGTGGTGTTACTAAAAGATTTCCTTGATCATCTGAGTGTATCTCTCTAATATCTAAAGTATTCGTTTGTAAATTAAAGCAAGTGACAATTAGACCATCTACATCTTTACCACCTAATTCTTTTTTAGTATCAACAATACCGTTATTAGCTGGAGCAATGGCAACTGTTGCATAATCTTTGCCGTTATATTTTATGAGGCTAACTGGTTTTGGGTCTCTATTGTGAAGAAAACCTTCGATTATATGCATAATTTATTTAGTGTATCTTATGCTGCTTGAGCTGACAAGGGTGAATTAATTGAAACATTTCTTCTAGCTGAAGCAAACTGTGCGCCTACTGCCATTAATTGCTCTGTTTCTCTTAAATCTTTATTTAGATATTTAGAAATTCTTTCAGGATCTAATATCTGAGAAGCTCTTCTTAAAATCCTTCTTTGTCTTTCTAATCTCCTTGTCTCTCTTTTATTTTTAGGAACTATTGTTTCTAATTCTTGTTGGCGATAAGCTAAATCATCAGCTACTGATCCTTCAAAAAATATTACTGTAGAAAGAGGATTTACTTTATTGCTTGCAACATCTCTAGCTAATGGTTCTAACTGATGGAGTAGGTTTTCATCTTGATAAAATTTATTTAGTTCTTTACGAACTAATACACCTGCTTTAAAAGTATCTATTACTCCCTTTAAGCCTTTTTCTTTACCTGCTTCTTTTAACACTGATACATATGGAGTTTCATGTACGGCTTCTGTTGGTAGCATGAAGACAATATACCAAAGTTTAAATACAAAAACAAGAGAGTTTATCTCTCTACAGTGATTTTCAATTTTAGATTGATAAACAGTTTAATCTACTTCTAAATATTTTTTATTTTCATCATCTAATAGTCCTAATTTTTCCTTAATTTCTGCGAGTTTATTTAAAGCCTCTAGCGGTGTTAAATTAGCGATATCTAAATTAGCTAGTTCTTTTTGAATTACATGAAAAAGGATTGTTTGTTGATTTAGTCTATTGTCATCCTGGAACGAAGTGATAGGTCGTTTAACTCCCTCCAGAATGACATTGGAACTAGTTCTGATTTCTAATTCGTGTAAAGTTTTTTCCGCATCTTTTATGACGCCTTCAGGTAAACCTGCTAGTTTAGCTACTGCTACGCCGAAACTATGCGAAGCTCCTCCTGGTAAGAGCGTATGAAAAAAAACAGGTTGGTCATTATGTTCGCTTACACTCATATGAAAATTTTTAATATTAGAATGCTCATTTTCTAATTCTTGAAGTTCATGATAATGAGTTGCGAAAAGTGTCTTAGGTGCAGGTTTAAGACAGGTGGCTAAAAACTTAGCCACAGATGAAGCTATAGAAATTCCATCATAAGTACTAGTTCCCCGCCCTATTTCATCCATAATTATTAGGCTATTTGAGGTCGCATTATTTAAAATATTAGCAGTTTCTACCATCTCTACCATAAAAGTGGAAAGTCCAGAAGTTATATTATCAGCTGCGCCTGAGCGAACAAATATTTTATCCACTAACGATAATTTAGCCTGTTTAACAGGTACAAAACAACCAATCTGATTCATGAGTAAAATAATCGCAACTTGTCTTATAAAGACAGATTTTCCAGCCATATTAGGACCTGTGATAACCAATAAAGTTTGGGAAATATTATCTAAAGTTACATCATTGGGTACGAATTGCTGATCCATAGGTAATAATCTTTCTACTACCGGATGTCGACCTTTTTCGATTTTTATTTCTCCGGAATATAAAATTTTAGGACGAACATAATTATATTTTTGGCTAATATTGGCGAAATTAATTAAAATATCTAAAGTAGCAATTCCTACACAAGCTGACTGAATTTGGCTCGTGTAATTTAAAACCAAATCTAAAGTTTGCATAAACAACTTATACTCTAAGTCATTTACTTTTTCCTGAGCTGAGAGAATAATCTCTTCATGTTTTTTAAGATCATGAGTGATAAATCTTTCACCATTTACTAAAGTTTGCTTTCTCATATAATGTTTAGGTACTAAATTAGAATTAGATTTGCTAACCTCTATATAAAAGCCAAAAACCTGATTAAATCTAATCTTTAAAGAAGAAATCCCTGTTCTTTCTCTTTCCTGTTTCTCAAGTGTTTCAATAAAAGATTTACTGTTATGAATAATGTTTTGTAATTGGTCTAAATCTGGGTTTACTCTTTTTTTAATCATTCCCCCATTTCGTACATCAATAGGCGGTTCATCTATAATATTTTTTTCAATTATTTCTATGACTTTTTTAATATCACCGGAAATTAATTTATAAATATTTTTAAAAATTTCAGCAGTTTGTTCCTTTACTAATTTTTTAATTTCTAAAACTTGAATAATGGAAAGTTTTAAATTTACTAAATCCCTGGCATTGCCGATATTAACACTAAGTCTGGATAAAATACGTTCGACATCAGAAACTTCTTTTAAAGTTTCATTTAAATCCTTACGTTTAATATTTTCTTTTATTAATTCTTCCACTCCATCATGTCTCTTTAAAATTTCCTCTTTTTCTATTAAAGGCTTTTTAAGCCATTGTTTGAGTAAACGTCCTCCCATCGCAGTTGTTGTTTCATCTAATAAATCCAGAAGTGAACCTTTAGTATCGCCTTCTCTTATCGTGGAAAATAATTCCAGATTAATCATCGTAGATCGATCTAACAGTAAAGAATTCTTCTGTTCGTAAAAAATAATTTTTTTAATATGCGTTAAATGCGCTTTTTGAGTGGTGATTAAATAACCTAAAAGACTACTTGCGACTTGAATTGCTAGTGTTTTTCCATCAAGTCCAAAGCTGGAAAGTGTAGAAATTTTAAAATGATTTCTTAAAAAATTATCTGCATCGTTGGTGTAATAATTCCAATCCTTAAAAGGATAAACATTAATATTTAATTTTTTTAATAACTTTAATAAATTTCCATCATTGTATAACTCTTCTGGTAAAATACATTCTGTGGGGGAAAGTCGAGTTAACTCATTGATTAACCATTCATTTATGTTGCTTACTTCAACTTGTGTAGTTGCAAAATAGCCTGTGGATACATCAGAAACAGCTAAAGCTATGTTATTATCATCAATAATTAAACTAATTAAATAATTATTACTTTTTTTCTCTAAGGCTCTTTCATCCATTACAGTTCCGGGTGTTACCACTCTTATAACATCACGTTCTACTAATCCACGTTTATTCGGTGGACTTAACTGTTCGCAAATGGCCACTTTATATCCTGCTTTAACGAGTTTAGCCAGATAACTATCTACTGCGTGATAAGGAATTCCAGCCATAGGAACTTTTCTATCCTTGCCTGCACTTTTATGAGTAAGAGTAATATTTAAAACACGAGATCCTATAAAAGCATCATCCATGAAAAGTTCATAAAAATCACCCATGCGGAAAAATAAAAGACAATCTAAATATTTAGCCTTAATTTCACGATATTGTTTAAGAAAAGGGGTAGTAAAATTATCCATTGAAAGTATTTCTATAATACAAAAGTAGATTAAGATTTACAAATTTAAAAAGCAGATTAGATGTAGTAGAAGATAAACTTTAATGAATACTATCATCTCCAATTCCAGTACTACTAGGGAGTCCATGAAGATAAGCACGTCTCCGGCCGGTTATAAATGATTCAAAAAGTTCCGGAGGATTAAATTCTAAATAATACACTTTATAAACTGGAGCTTGTCCTATATTTATAAGGTTATTATTAAATCCATCTGCTATATCCTGCATTAATTGCTGATCTCCAAGTTGCTCCTGTAATCCTCCATAAGCTACTACGACAGGTATAGGATTTCCTGCTGAATTAGTTCCGATAGACAGACTAGTATCAATCACTACATGATGTTTTTGTATGAAACCAAATTTCTCTGTAAAATCTTCTTTTAGCATGATATAAAACTTTACAATATTATTAAGATAATAATCAAGTAAAGTTAATAATTTATCTTTTAAATATCCTACTCGTATCTCAATGCATCTATAGGACTCATGTTGGCTGCACGTTTCGCAGGATAAATTCCAAAAACCAAGCCAATTATAATAGAAATTATTACAGAACCAATAATGGATAAATATGGAGGTGTAAAAGGAACTTTAAGTAAACTAGATGCTATAAGTCCTACCACTATTCCTAGTAAAGTTCCAATAAGTCCACCACTGACTGTTAAAACTACAGCCTCTATTAAAAACTGAGTTAAAATATTTCCTTCTTTAGCTCCGATAGCTTTTAGAAGACCAATTTCTCTGGTTCTTTCTGTCACAGTAACAAGCATAATATTCATAATTCCAATTCCACCAACTAAAAGCGATATTCCTGCAATTCCCGCCAGAACTGCACTTAAAATTCCTGTAATACTTCCCACTGTTGCCAATAGATTCTTAGAAGTAAAAACCGCATATTTACTAATTACTTGAGGATCAGTTACATTATGACGATCTAAAAGTAATTGTTTTACATCTTTAGCCGCGATATCTATTTGATTAGGATCTGGAACGTACGCTTCAATAGAATTTAAAGTAGTTCCGCCAGCTATAGATGAGAGTGCTGTAGTGACTGGAATAAAAATCGTAGTATCTGGATTTCCTGCTATACTACTTCCTTGACTCGGTAATACTCCAATGACATAAAATGATTTATTTCCAATCTGAATCAATTGTCCTACTGGATTTGAATTAGTACCGAATAAATCCGTTTGAACTTGAGAGCCAATAACTGCTACAGTCGCATAAGAAGTTACATCATCATCAGTAAAAAAGGCACCTAGTGAAGTATTTAAATTTAAAAGAGTAAAATAAGCGGGTGTTACGCCAGTAATAGAATAGCTAGATGATTGACCATTAGCAGAAACTGTTTTAGTCCTAATTACTTCTTCATCAATAGTTTGAATTTCAGGCAATTCTTGTTTTATAGCAGTGGCGTCATCTAGTGTTAAGTTAATACCTTGCTCAGATACTATATAAAGTAGATTAGTACCTAAAGCTGATATTTTAGAAGTAATAGCCGCTGTAGCGCCTTGGGAAATAATAAGTACTAAAGTCACAGCAAATATGCCTATGATTATACCCAACATAGTTAAAATAGTTCTTAAAATATTAGATTTTAAAGAATTTAATGCTGTTAAAAATATTTCTGCGTAATTCATTGTTTATTCTTCTTATCACTAATTATCTCACCATCTTTAATTTGTATTACTCTTTTAGCATAAGCTGCAATGTCTGGTTCATGCGTTATAACTACTATAGTATGATTCTGTTTATTTAAATACTGAAAAAAAGACATTATTTCATGGGATGTTTTACTATCTAAATTTCCAGTTGGTTCATCAGCTAAAAGAAGAGACGGATTCATAACTAAGGCTCGAGCAATTGCTACTCTTTGAATTTGTCCACCTGATATTTGATTAGATAAATTATCTGCTTTACTTTCCAAATGGACTAATTTAAGCATTTCCATGGCTCGGTCTCTTCTTTGTTCTTCCGAAACTTTAGGACCATATAACATTGGTCTTTCTACATTTTTAATTACAGAAGTACGCGCTAATAAATTAAATGATTGAAAAACAAATCCTATTTCTTTATTCCTAATTTCTGCTAATTGATCTGAAGTAAATTTACTTATATCTACCCCATTTAAAAAATATTTTCCATCAGTTGGAGTATCCAATGCTCCCATAATATGCATGGTAGTAGACTTTCCCGATCCTGAGGGGCCCATAATTGCTACAAATTCGTCTGAATAAATATCTAAGCTAATTCCCTTAAGCGCCACATATTCGGAATCCCCGGTCTTATATACTTTTTTAATATTCTGAAATGAAATTAGAGGTTTTTGTTTTTGCATACATAATTTATTATTGAGCAGGACCGCCTGTTTGATTATTAGTTAAAGTAGTATTTCCTAAAATTACTTTAGTACCCGCGTTAATACCTTTTATGACTTCACTTCGTGTAAATCCATGTAAGCCAATAATAACGGGAATAAATTTAATTTTTTTATTAGTTTCTAATACTTGTAAGGCTTTACCATTTTGGTATGGGACTATAGCTGAATTAGCTACTGTTAAGACATTTTTAGATTCAGCAGTGGTAATAGTTAAATTAGCTGTCATGTTAGGCTTAATATTATTATCAGGATTATCTATAATCACAAAAACATTATAGTTTATAACTCCAGCATTATTAGTTCCATAACTATCTATTTGATTTACAGTTCCAGTATATGTTTTATTAGGAATTGCACTAAAAATCAAATTAGCTTTTTGATTTAATTTAATTTTATCTACATCAACTTCACTTACAGCAGTTTCTATAGCAAAACCATTATTATTCCCAATTACCATAACAGGAGTAACATTAACTGTACTGGGAGTAGTAGAAGTAGACAAATTACTAGATGTAGCACTATTTTGCTGAGCGATAACTTTAGCACCTACCAAACCAATAAGATTAGAAATAATCCCTGTAATGGGTGCTGTTACAGTAGAATTTTGAGTAGCTTGATAAGCAAGTGATGCACTATTAAGTGCAGCTTGATCCTGTGCTATAACAGCTTGCTGATTTTTATAGTTAGACTCAGCAGCTAGCCACGCTGAATTTTCTTCTATATATTTTGGATCAGAAGTATCTGGGTTAGCAGTTCCAGCGTCATTTACAAATGTTTGATTAGCTATAAACATTTGGTTTTGAAGCGTATTTAGTTGAGCTTGGGCTGCTAATAAATTACTTTGCGCACTTAAATAATTAGCATAAGCTGCTGCCTGTTCTTGAGCAGTAGCAGTGCTTCTTACATCAAATAATTTATCTCCAGCATTAACGTTATCTCCATCTTTTACATAAATTTTACTTAAAGAACCAGTAGTTGGTGAATACACATCAGTTTCACTCCCTGCTATTACATTTCCTGTTTCTGTAACTATTTGGCTAATATTTCCTCGAGCTACAGTATCAAATAAATACTGATTTTTATTTCCTCTGAAAAAAATGGATTTAATTATAAAAAGTAAAATTAAAATACCTATTATAGCTAAGATTTTTTTAAACCAATTAGCTCGGATAAACCATTTCTTGAAATCGTTTAATTTTCTAAAGGGGAATAATAAAATATTATTAACTTTACCCATGAAAGTAATATAATTATATTTTATTTAAAGATTAGAGTCAAAGAAATTATTAACTTAACATTTGTAATAAAGTTTTAGGATCGCCATTATCATCTATAAATTCAGATCTAGATTCATGCTCTAGTGCCATTTTATTTTGCCCTTTTTTAGTAGGATGAATTCCATCTAAATCTTCTTTTTTTAGTAAATTAAATTCATCAATTAAAATAACATTAATACTATCTGGGAAGTCCACATTAAATCTAGAAACAGCACGAGCCATAGCAATATTAATCCTTTTAGAAAGAATACTCGCTATCTGTTTTTTAAATGGAGAATCAAGTTTAATAGTAAAAGTTGGAATATTTTCCATTCTGGAAATAAAAGTCACCTCATCTGAAAGACCAATATTAGGTAAGCTTTCCATAACTATATTATTTAGATGAAGGCCATTAACTTTATAATCTAAAATTCTACCCAGGAGTAGAAGAATTTTATCTTCATATACTTGGATATTAGAAGTTAGTGCATCTATTAAATTTTCTAAATAGCTAATGTCTTCTTTAGCTAAATCAATTTGATTTTTACTTAAAATTTGATTAATTTTCTCTTCGCTATAATTAGAATTAAATAATATTTCAGCTACATCATTTCCGCCTACATCCATAGTTATATCTGAATTTTGTTCTTCACTTAAGTAGTTAGGAATTGTTTCTAACTGACTAAACGCATCATTTGTAGTAGATCCATCTTCGGCTAAATTTTTAACACTCCAATTCCAACTAGGATTCATTCTATTTATATCATTTTTCATTACATCGCTTTCAGAATAATAACCGTCATCTGTAAAACCATGTGCGATACTGTTTCCTATAACTATAATTTTATTACCTTTAACTGTTTCAGGAGTATAAGTAGCTTTTGTAGTCTGCTGAGCACATTTATAATTCTCTAAATTATCATTAAAATCTAAAAATTCATCAATTTTATTTTTTAAATGTATTTTTTCTCCAAAATTATTAAAGAATCTGCTTGCCCATCTCCAAACGAAATTAGTTGCCGCTTGCTCTAGAAGTGCGCCAACGGTAACTGTAGCTCCTCCCCATAATAAATCTCTACGCGTAAGTCCATCTTCTTCAGAGCTATTATTCTCTTTTACAATTTTTCTTTCGAATTCAGCCATAATGCTTAAGAAATTATAGCGCGACAAGCATTTACGTCAAGTAAGAATTTTACAAATCTTTTACCTTATGCTATCCTAGCCAATTGATATGGGAGAAGTGATCAATCTTAGCGAATATAGACGCGAAAAAGAAACACAAAATATCATTACTCAATTCTTGGAAAGTAAAATAGATCTTTATCAGACTGTTAATTATTTTAACGATTATTGTATTGATGAATTAAATTTTGATCCAAGTGTCACTCTGGGTGATAACAATTCATCCCTAGATGCATTAGATAGAGTTTATACATTTGAATTCAGAGAAAATACGGAACATCAATTTTTTCTCAGTATTTTTAGTAAGTTACTAAAAGGACAATTAGATATTCAGAATGGTCCTATAGTGGTTGATAAACTTTTACAAGGTTTTGGAGAAATTTATTGGCAACCACAAGTTAGATTCCAAATAATTGATAGATTAGATAAAACAGGTTATCAACGAATAACTAAAGTTACATTTCAAGAAATGCCCACAACATCTTAATATTAATTTCCTCTCTGTGCGCGGACGCGGTCGATTTTAGATAAATATCTTTTTCTAGGTCTTAAAGATTTAGGAGTGATTTCGAGCAATTCATCTGCTTCTATAAAATCTAGATATTGTTCTAAACTCATTTTTAAGGGAGGTACTAAAATAGTGGAGATATCAGAGTTCGAAGCTCTCATGTTAGTTAATTTTTTACCTTTAGCCACATTAATTTCTATATCATCACGTCTGCTGTTAAAACCTATAATCATACCTTCATAAACATTTTCTCCAGGCTCTACAAAAGTTATTCCTCTTTCCTGGGCATTTTCCAATCCATATGCTAATGCTGGTCCACTTTCTGAAGCTATAAGTACTCCATTTCTGATTTTATCTATAGCAGGTTTCATAGGCTCAAAATCCATAAAAACCGAAGAAATAATAACTGTACCTTTAGTGGCAGTTAACATTATATTTCTAATACCAAAGATATTTTTACTGGGGGCTTTATATACGAAACGTGTAATTCCTTTTTCACTTAGCATATGAAGCATATCTGTTTTTCTAACTCCCATTTCAGTCGTAATCACTCCCATAAATTCATCGGGTACATCTATAGTTACTTCTTCTACAGGTTCTAATGTCTGTCCATTTTCATGTTTTAGAACTACTTCAGGTTTACCTATTTCAAATTCATATCCTTCCCGTCTTAAAGTTTCCAGCAAAATAGATAAATGTAATTCTCCCCGTCCAAAAAGTGTAAACTTTTCACCGTTTTGTTCATACTTGAGAGCTACATTAGTTTCAATTTCTTTTTTTAAGCGATCTGCTATTTGTCTAGAGGTAGTATATTTCCCTTCTTTACCAGAAAAAGGTGAAGTATTAGGTCCTAAAATAATTTTAATAGTTGGTTCATCAATTTGAATTCTAGGAAGTGGTTCTTTAACACTAGGATCTGATAATGTATCTCCAATAGAAACATCATTAAACCCAGTTAATTCAATAATTTCACCAATTCCTGCACTTTCCACTTCAGTTTTATGTAATCCTTGGGAAATAAAAATATTAGCTGCGCGCGAATTTGTTACACCTTTTTCAGAAATTAAAATAGCCGCGTCTCCTTTTTTGATCTCCCCTCTTTTAATTTTTCCAATAGCGTGTTTCCCTTTATGTTCATCATAAGAAAGAGCCGAAACTAACATTTGAAATGATCCTTCTTCAAACTGAGGAGGGGGCATATAATTTATTATTTCGTCCATTAAAATAGTTAAATCGCTCGCATTTTTAGCTTCCTCTACAGTTCTTCCTGCTTTTCCTTCACGCCCTATAGCGTAAATAACTGGAAATTCCAGTTGATCTTCGTGAGAAGCTAAATCTAAAAATAAATCATGAGTTTTAGTTAATGTTACAGGAATATCTGCTAAAGGTTTATCGATTTTATTAATAACTACTATAACTTTTAAATTTAAATCCAGAGCTTTTTTAAGAACAAATTTAGTTTGTGGCATAGGCCCTTCCTGTGCATCTATTAAGAGTATAGCTCCATCTGCCATACCTAAGGTTCTTTCCACTTCTCCTGAAAAGTCAGCATGACCGGGAGTATCTATAATGTTAATTCGATAATCTCTATAATTGATTGCAGTATTTTTAGCTAGAATCGTAATCCCACGTTCACGCTCCAGAGGATTTGCATCTAAGATAGTTGTTTGTTGCATCTCTGCTTCATTCTCACGAAATGTATGAGATTGCTTTAATAGAAAGTCTACTAAAGTAGTTTTTCCATGGTCGACATGCGCTATAATAGCAATATTACGTAAATTTTTATAATCCATAATGATTATTGTCATCCTGAACTTGATCCAGGATCTTCTTAATTCAGAGAGGATGCTGAAATGAATTCAGCATGACATTTATATTTTACCTTTTTTAGCTTGATTTGTCGAGCAGAAAGCTCTGAAATACGATAAAATTAGAATATGAAAAAAAGAAAAAGCAGGATAAGTGATAGTTCACAGTTTACAGTTTACAGTTATAATAGAGTTTTGAAAACAATAAAAGACTGGTTTAATAAAAAATGGGCTATTGTTTTGTTTCTATGTATTTTAATAGCATCCTCATTAATATTGATCTTAAAAACAAATGCTAAGTTTTCTAATTCTAAAATTTCAGAGAGTTTAGTACATGAAAATAAAACTTTTAAGACCGAATCAGCATTTGCTCAGATTTTAAAAGAAGCCAGTCTTTCTGGGAAAATTGCTACGCCAACTGTTTCTTTATCTCCTGCTCTCCAACTCTCCCCCACCGCTACGCCAGATTTAGGTTATTGTTTAAATGTTCCTATACTTTATTATCATCATACAGAACCTTGGTCTCAAGCTGTAACTTTAGGACATACTTCCTTAGCAGTAGATAGCGGAATTTTTGATGAGCAAATGAGTTATTTAACATCTCATGGATATAATACTATTTTTGCGGATGAATTAGTTAATGATTTAGTCAACCATATTGAGCCTCCTGCTAAAAGTGTAGTAATTACTTTAGATGATGGTTATCAAGATAATTATGATTATGCTTTTCAAAGTGCTAAAAAATATAATGTTAAATTAAGCTTAATGGTACCAACAGGTCTACTTGGTATAACTTCAGGTACTAATACTTATTTTAGTTGGGATGAATTATCGACTATGGTTTCATCAGGTTTAGTCCGCGCTTATGATCATACTTGGTCTCATTACGCATTAAATGATGGAAATACTCAGAAAGATCAATTTGAAATAATGACTGGCCAAAATGAGTTACAACAGCATTTAGGAACTGTTTATAATATTTTTGCTTATCCTTACGGCTCAGGTGCTACTTCTAATATAGTTACAGATATTTTATCTAAAGATGGATTTGTAGGAGCTTATTCTACGATTCCAGGAACTTATCAATGCACTTCATATATTTTAGCTTTGCGTAGAACTAGAATTGGTTCCTCACCTTTCCCAGCCTTTGGTATTGAATAAATGTTAAGAGTTAGTAATAGTAGGTGGATTAAGCGGAGGAGCAGTAAGCTTGTTTCTTCCAATTAATTCATAAGATATTTTGGGCTCATTTAATTGTCCAAGCAAGGGGATATTATCCACAGTTTCCATTATTCTAATCCGACGAATAGCTATATTTGGTAATGATGTGGGTAAAGCATCTATAGAAGTTTGTATTTTTATCTGTTTCTTTTGTCTTAATAAAGTTATACCTGAATCAATTGTCTTCTCGACTATATTAGTCCATTCAGATTGAGCTGGCATTAAAGCATTAATAAAAGTTTCATCAAAAGGATTACCAAGTGGTAAAACTATCTGTAAGTCGTCGAGTTTCCCTGTCTTTACTGCTTCTATAATTTCTTCTTTTAAATCCTCTATTTGTCCGTTAAAAATGCCTTCTTCTAAGAATAAATCTTCACAACTACTTTGTGCCATTGGATCATTTAAAGATCTATCTCTACAATCATCCAACACTTGTACTATTTTAGTATCTGATATTTCCCCGTTTAAAAATAAATTTCCTTGTTCAAATTCTGACATAAAATAATTATAACAAGATTTTAAAAATCATTATACTATGGTATTTTAAATTCTTGAGGTACAAATTATTTTAATATGCTTGAAGCAGATGATGAGAGAGCTAGAATACTAGCGTTAGAAACTAAAAGATTAAATGTTCAGAATAAATTAATTGAAAATACAGTAGAAAAATTAAAAATGATTACTTCTCTATATTTTGATCTTCCCTTCCCAAATAATGTAGGAAACGAAGATGCTTCAAAAATAGTTCACGCAAATAATCAAGAATTAGAAGATGCTTTAGATTTACAAACTTTTAGGGTAACAACTTTTTGTCAACAAATATTAAATAGTTTCAAAAACCCAAATAATTTACGTACATATCCAAGTAATAAAGAGAAACTCTATCCTGCTTTAATAGGAGTTATGATAAAAGACAATATGCCGCCTTTATTTGTATCTTTATGGCAAGATCAAAAAATTGATTCCGAAGCACGAACTATAAGTTATATGCGACTACTTATACCGACTACTTCACAAAAAGGAAGAACTGGTAAAACTAATTATATTTTAGCAAATTTCTATATACCAACCATATTTTTCCCAGATAAAATGGGATTAAGTATAACTGAAGTAGATATAGATAATAACTATTCTTATATAGACGCTGCTTATTATCTAAATTATGATGCCTATAACAATAATTGTCCCACTTATGATTGGGCAAGTGATCATACAAATCCACCTTTAAGAATAAAACAAAAATTTGATAAGGCTATTTTAATTGGCAAAAATATTATAACTTACGAACCAGATTCTTATTTATTAAATGACAATATTATTGCTAGTAATATTTCATCCATGATGAGTTATCAACCAATAAAATAGATATAATTTGATATTCTTTTTTCTCTTGTTATTTTTATTTCTTTCGTATAAATTTTAATTATGACTTCGGGTTTAAAAACTATCATTCATATCGATTTTGATTCGTTTTTTGCTTCATGTGAACAACAAAATAATGCTAAATTCAGGAATAAACCTTTAGCAGTATTAGCTGCGAATGGCGCTACTGCAATTATCGCTGCATCTGTAGAAGCTAAGAAATATGGTATTTATGGACGGGATCGAACCTATAGAGCATACGAACTCTGTCCTAAGTTATTAACTACTAAAGCTAACTTTTGGTTATATTTTGAAGTCTCTAAAAAGTTTTTATCTATCGCTAATCGTTTTTCACCACTGGTAGAAGTATTTTCTATTGATGAGCTTTTCATGGATGTTACAGAAACTCAAAAACTTTTTGGAGGAGTAGAAAATTTAGTTAAAAGTTTTAAAGCCTGCATAAAAGCAGAAATTGGAGAATATATTACTGCGAGTTTTGGTATTTCATATAATAAACTTTTATCTAAATTAGCTTCAGGTATTAATAAGCCAAATGGAGTTTATGAAATTACTAAAGAGAATTTATTTGAAACTTATAACAAATGTAAATTAAATGATATTTGTGGTATAGGATACAGAATTGAAGAGCACTTAAATAAAATTGGAATTTATACTTTACTCGATTTAAATAAGGCTGACTTGAGACGTTTAAAATTAGAATTTGGCAATATAGAAGGAAATTTTTTAAAAAACGCGGGAATGGGAATTGGAAGTGATCAGTTAACTCCATATACTCAAAAATCTGAAACTAAATCTTTAAGTCGCCAATATTGTTTAGCAGAAAATACTTATGAGATGAAAATCGTACGCGAAAATATTTTCGAATTATGTGAAGAAGTTACACTAAAACTGCGAAAACTAAATAAACAGGCTAAAATAGGTGGAATTTATTTAGGTGGAGAAAAATCTTATCACGATAGTAAAACTATGACTAATTACTTCTCAGATCCTCTAATTTTGTTTAATATTTGCAATAAATTTTTTAATCAGTGGAATCCTAAAATGGTCAGGCGTATTTCTATTTGGGTTGCTAATCTAATTGATGACATAGCAGTTCCTGCTTCTCTGTTCGAAGAAGAAAATAGAAATGTGAAAGTTCAAAATACTATTGATTTAATTAATGAAAAGTTTGGAGATTATACTATTCGCCGTGCAGCCCTTCTAAAAGCTGATAAATTAAAAACAGTCCCAAATGGTTTTCTAGCCGACAGAAATCAAAGAAATGAACTAAGACACTTTACTATATAGTAGTATTGAAATAAGAAAAAAACATGCTATAATTTCCCCTATCATGGCAGAACAAGAACAGAATCCAATTACTACAGAAGCTAATGAAGTAGAAATTATAAATATCCCAACTAATACACGAAGACAAGTTATTAAGGATGCGTTCAAATGGGCAGGTATAGGTGCAGGTTGGACGGGATTGTTTACAGCAATTAATGTAGCTGGCGCTGCTATCCAAGAACCTAAAGTTATTTCTAAAGCAACAGAACAAGAGCAAGAAGCTACAAAAGCGATAGAAAGTGGTGAAAAATTACAAACTAAATTTTTCGCTAGAGATATAGTCGAAGCAAGTTCGAGGATTACTTCTGATACAACAGTTGAAAATCTTTCACTTATAATTAGTGGTTGGTTTGCGGGAACAGCAGTAGGAGGTTTCTTATTAAGAAATCATTCAAAATTATTTAATAGTATAGTGGGATCTACGACAGCTGTGGGAGGTAAAACTGTCGATGTAGCGTCTACTTTAGTCTTTGCAACCAAAATGAATGATCCACGTTTTAAAGAATACAACGTAGGTTTATATTTTAATGAAGTAAATCCTCTTTTTTCACCTAATCCTTCACCTGAAGAAGTAATAACAAAAAGTTTATTCTTAATCGCACTTATCGGTCTTTCATCATTCAGATTTCCAGCATTTGGAAGAGGATATTTAGGAGCATCACCAGCAATTCTAAAAAATAATTTAGAAGTTGCTCATACAATTGGAACAGCATTAGAGTTAGGTGATCAAGTAAAATCTTTAATAGAGCAAGGTAGAGATGCTAATTACATTAAAAATTATTTACAACATACTGGAGAAAACCAATCTCAATTTAAGGATATTAAAACTAATACAGATTAAACTAAAACTATTCACCTTAAACATACAGTTTTTATTAATTAAAGTTACTTAATCCCCTTTTTCTTAAAAACTATAAAATCGTCAAATTTCGCAATTTCTATATAATTTTTATCTTCTTCTAAATCGGCAGCCATTTTTTTCTGAGCAGGAAGTGAAGGTGAAGCATATTTATCATTTAATAAAAACGTCACTATGTCAGCCTGCTCTACTCCCACAGGAATAGTATAAATATTTTCTCTGTGGGATAAATGAGAACCTAAATTATTCGAAGCGGCTATACTATATTTTTTATCAATTTGCGATAAAAAATTAGCTATTTTATCTCGATCCTGAAGTGGCTTATCAAACATATCAGTATTGGAATTTCTATCAAATGGTAATGGTCCAAAGAAATATGAACTAATTAAGGCTAATAAAATTATAACTGTAGCTATTAATTTATTTGAGGGAAGTTTTAACTTATTTTTAAGATAGAAAACACCATTTAGAAAACTAATGAAAACAAATGGCGTTATAGGGCCGGTATACTGATAATAAATTTCATGAAGTTCGGGTTTGGTACTCAATAAGTTTAATAATAATTCAGGTAGAGGAATAATTAAATATAACGGCGCGAAAATCGATAAGAATCCTACATGCATAAATAATTGACTTAAATATAAAAGTCTATCAGGAGCCAGTAGCGTAGAAAAAGTTTTATTAGGAGAAAGAACTATAGTTTTTAAAATTTGACTAGGAGTGGTTCCAAAATCAGAATAATATGAAAATGCGAAATGAGCTCCATTATGAAAATGAGGTATTATAACTAAGAATAATAAGAAAAATAAGATTAAAGATAAGACTGAAATTATACCGCCCAAAATCCTTTTCTTTTTTGAAATTATGACATATATCCCAAAAATAGATATAAGCAACCAAATTTCTTCTTTACAAAGTCCAGCTAAAATTAGAAATATAGTCATCCAAATATATTTTTTCTTTTTAAGAAAATAAAATGCTCCTAGGAAAAATGTCGGGATTAAAGAATCGGAGTGGAAATCATATAAATTCGAATCTCCTATAGCTGGATAAAGTAAATATGAAAACACAAAAGCAATTGAAATTGATTTCTCTTTAAAAGTATTTTTAGCAATTAAAAATATAAAAATTGCACCTAAACCTATAACTATAGATTGAATTAATAAAAGCATTCTGGGATCTTCCCAAATTAGATAAAATGGAGCTAAAAGCACAAGTAAAAAGTCTGCATGTTGAGATAAGCGTGAAACATTATTTGTACCATCAGGATTGGTCAATTGGAAAATATTCCCATGTATCGTATTCCAAACAGTTTGATCCATATTCCCTAAATCAAATCTGCCTGTATAAAAGTTTTTATATCTTAAAAAGCTGGCTACTGTAAAATATAAAATGTAACAGCAGATTAAAAATCCAGTTAAAATTTCGTATCTATATTTACTTAAAAAGTTTTCTATTTTCTCACTTGTATTTTTAAATTTATTTAAGAGCATAGTTATACCAAAAAATAAAACTTCGCCCATAATTAAAATTATTCTAGAAAATATAGAAGTAATAGCAGCAAAAGATGCTGGTAAAAATTTTAAAAATCCAGCTGTAGCTATAGCTTCACGAACACCTAGGCCCATAGGTGTTACAAATGATAAAAATCCTATAAGGCGGGCAAATATTAAAAACGCAGATATCTCTAAAAACTTACTTACTGGAAAATTAAAAATAGCAATTACAGAGAAATATGATCCAACTCCAAATAGTGCCTCACTAATAATGGCATTAAAAAATAAATCTAAATTTTTCTTAATTCCAAAACCTTCAAAAATTTTTATGAATCCTGCCACTTTTTTAGTTTTTCTAAATTTAATTAAAAATCCTAATAAAATTAAACAGATTAAAATAGTTCCCACTAAAATAATGCCAGAAATAAAAGAAAAACTTTTATAAATAGAAAATATTAAGTTAATAGCAAAAAGAGAAAGTATTAAATCAGCAATTACGATAAAAATGGATTCTAGAGCATATAAAGAAAGTGTAGTGGTTTTTCTTAAGTCATCTTTAGAAAAAGAAGATACTCTGGAAATAATAGACCAAAAATTACCAGGAACATAACGTCGTATTTCAGATGCTTCCCAAAGATATGCCGTTTCAAAAAGTGAAATTTTCTTTTCAGATTTAGTAGAAATAATTTTTTTCCATACATATGCTCTCTGAAAAAAGTAAAAGATAAAAAATACTAAAGATAAAAATATTAAAAAGAAATTAGGTACAGGTACCTTTAAAAGTATAGAAAAATTAGAAAATATTACTTTAAAAACGAAAATCAGTGCAATAATCGATAGAGGAATTCCCAGAAAAAATTTAATAAGTGAAATAATTTTATTTTGCATTTAAAGATACTAATCATTCTAGCAAAAATTATAGATTTTTTAAATTTGATATAATGGTTCATATTGCGCCTGTAGCTCAGCGGATTAGAGCGCTTCGCTTCGGACGAAGAAGTCGGGGGTTCAAGTCCCTCCAGGCGCACTGATTAGCTATTTTCTTCTAGAATTTAAATCTCCTAATTGTCTCTCAATTCGTGCAGCGAGACGGGGTTCTATTCCAGATAGAATTGGTTGTGTTTTAGCCTCTGATAATTTAACTAGAAACTCTGGATCATTACCTACTCTCCAGTCATAAAATAATATAGTAGCTTTATCATCTTTTTTGTAGATTTCAAAATAAAGGGGAATCCTAAATGATTTAAAAAATCTTCCCGCAAAAACATAATCTATAAATTTAGTTCCTTGTTGAGCGTTTGGGAATATATCTCTTATTTCACCAAGTGTAAGTATTTCCCCGTTTTCTATTCTTCCCGCAATTAAGGCATAAGGTGTCCCTTCCTCTAAGCCTGCATATTTTACATTTATTTCAGGATTATAAAAAGGATAATTTTCGTTTTCTGAATTAACCATGCGGTAAGTATAACAAATAATTTAAATTTATCTAGCTTTAACTGGAAAATTCATTAAATAATCCTATAGTAATAGTCCTATAAATTTGATAATATATCCATAGCTAAAATAGCCTGCCTCGCTAACTTCCTATTTTTAAATAAACTATAATGGAAAACATTTCTCTGATAATTCCTCTTAATGACGAAATAATTGACTTTTCTAGGTTCATTTTTGGTTTAAACGAAGCACTATCTGAAAGAAAATTTATCAGAAGAGGTAGAAATATTGAATACGAGGTTATAATAGTCGCCCAAAATCCAGAAAACCCCAGCCTTAAGAATATTAAAAATCTTTCAGAGAATTTTTCTATTAAACTTCTTATTGAAAGTAAATCTAAAAATGTTACTCAATTTTACGCTAAAGGTTTTTCCTATGCTAAATATGATATTTTAGTTAAAGTTAATCCTGATCAATTATTTTTAACTGACTCTTTGCTAAGAATAATTAATGAAATAAAAAAAGATACTGATTTAGTGATCATCTCAGAAAGTGAGCAAAAAGAATTATTTAAAACCGTTAATGATCAATTTCTTTTTAAACTTCAAAAAGATTTTCAGGCAAGTACTTTTGTTTTCACAAAATATGTATGGAATACAATTCACTTTGACTCCAATTCCGAAATAACCTTTAATATCGAATTTTTACATAGAACTATTCAAGCAGGATTTATAGTAAAAAACTTTAATTTCAACTCTCCTAAAAATAAAATTCAGCTGTCCCGTTTAAGAGAATTTAAAAATTTATTAAGCACCCTAGTCTATGTGATGCTTATAAGAACCGAGCGACTTTCTCCTCAATATCTACCCTCTGCTACAGAAGAAACTATGCTTAATGCAGGATTAGGTTATAGGAAACATAAATTCATCACTCATACAAAATTGCCATTTAAAGATAGTGCCGTTGATTCTTTTATCTTTAAACAAGTTCTTTTTTTTGTTTTAATTATCGAATTTATAGTTCTAGGTTTAATTATTAATCCACTTTTAATTACCCAAATAATAGTAGGTATAATAAGTTTCATTTATTTTATAGACATATTTTTCACATTTTATTTAGTAGTTAAAACTATTCGTAGCTCCTATGAAATAACTTATACGGACAATGAATTAAAGGAAATTAAAGAAGAAAATTTACCTGTTTATAGTATCTTATGCCCTTTATATAAAGAGACGCATATGATTCCACATTTTTTAGATGGAATTGGGAAATTAGATTATCCTAAAGAAAAATTAGATGTAATACTTCTTTTGGAAGAGGATGATAAAGAAAGCATAAAAGCAATTAGTTATATGAATTTACCACCATTTGTTAGAACTATTATAGTTCCTCACTCTCTACCAAAAACTAAACCTAAAGCTTGTAATTATGGGTTATCTCATGTTAAAGGAGAATACATCGTAGTTTACGATGCTGAAGATATACCAGACCCTATGCAACTTAAAAAAGCATATATAGGATTTAATAAATCAGATAGAAAAGTGGTCTGTTTACAGGCAAAACTTAATTATTATAATCCTACTCAAAATCTTTTAACGCGCTTTTTTACTGCCGAATATTCTCTTTGGTTTGATGTTACTCTAACCGGACTTCAATCTATCAACACCAGTATTCCTCTTGGTGGAACTAGTAATCATTTTAGAACAGAAGATATTAAGAGACTTAATGCTTGGGATCCATTTAATGTTACAGAAGATGCGGATTTAGGAGTAAGGTTATTTAAACAAGGTTATAAAACAGCAGTTATTGATTCTGTTACTTTAGAAGAAGCCAATAGTAATGTAGGTAATTGGCTCAGACAACGTTCACGCTGGATTAAAGGATACATGCAAACATATTTAGTACATAGTCGTGATATGGTCCCATTCTTTCGTAAATGGGGTATTCATGCACTTATTTTCCAATTAGTAATTGGGGGCAGAATCGCTTTTCTGTTTATAAATCCACTTTTATGGATAATTACTATTTCTTATTTTATATTTTATGGTATAGTTGGTCCAAGTATAGAAGCTATATATCCACCTTTTATTTTATATATGGCTATTATCTCTCTTATTTTTGGTAATTATCTTTACATTTTTTGTTACATATTAGGCTGTGTTAAAAAAGGACAATGGCATCTTATAAAATATGTTTACCTGATTCCTTTTTATTGGTTTTTAATGAGTTTAGCTGGATGTATGGGTTTTTATCAATTAATTTTTAAACCACATTATTGGGAAAAAACTGTACATGGTTTGCATCTTAAAAAAATATGAAAAACTTTATTTGTAACATTAAAAATTTCTGGGAAAAACATAATGATTTAATAATTTTTGTATTAACTTTTTTAATAAGTTTAGCTTCTCAAATATATTTTTATACTCATGGTAATCAAAATTTATCTGATTATGATGCTATAGCCAGACTCAATATTGCTAGGAAAATAATAGATAGTTTAACGCCGGGGATAGGACAATTAGGCGGTATTTGGTTACCGTTTCCTCAGATTTTAATGATTCCTTTTATTTGGAATAATTTTCTTTGGCACACAGGTATAGCAGGCTCTATAGTTTCAGGTACTGCATTTATTCTAAGTGCCATTTATCTTAGGAAAACAGTATTACTTCTGACAAATAATAAAAAAGCAGCGCTTTTAGTGTGGTTTATTTTTGTAAGTGATATTAATCTTTTACTGCTTCAAACTATGGCCATGAGTGAATCATTTTTCTTATTTTCTATGATTATGATTCTTTATTTTTTAACTAAATGGGTAAAGGATCATGACTTTGTAGATTTTTTACTACTTGGGTTATTTGTTACTTTTATTACCTTGACTCGCTATGAAGGATATTTCGTTTTTATAGGAGTGTTCATTAGCGTTTTTCTAGAATGTATATTTTCTTATTGGCGATATGAAGGAAAAGATAAGGTAGAAGGGATGATGTTAGTGTTTTTAACTGTGGCTGGTTTTGGTATTTTTCTGTGGTGTTTATACTGTGCACTTTTTTATAAAGATCCACTTTATTGGCTTCATGTCTATTCATCAGATAAAGGACAGGTTTCTACATATTCTGCGTCCATAGAAAATGTTAAGACAAATACCACGATAGTAGGTAAAGGTGCTCTTTCAATTACGCAAAGTTTTTTAACTTATTCTTCTGCCATTTTATGGACTAATGGAATAATTACTTCTTTACTAGCTCTTTTTGGATTTATTCTTATTACTATTAATGTTTTAGAAAGAAGATTAATAAGAAGTAAGATTAGACTATATTTGCCGATCATCATAATAAGCACTGTTTTATTTAGTCTTCTAGTATATGGATATCAAAGAGGTTTTATTCCAGCTATAGAATTCCCGCCCATTACCATAGTACATTTACTTAGTAAATCATTTAATGATTTCTCACATTCTAATATTCGCTATGGTGTAATTATGGCGCCTTTAATTTTTATTTTTATAGGTCTCATAGCTTCTAGAAATAAAGTATTTGGAGTATTAATTACACTACTAATTGCTTTCCAGATTTTCACTTATTTCTATACTCCCCTTTTTCTTTATTTCTCATTTCCTGCTTCTTGGGGATATTCTATTCTCAAACCTGTTCCCTGGTTTATTTCTCACTATGATGGAGGATTAATCTTAACCAGTTCTAACAGGCATGAGAATTTTATGTTTCAAACGGGATTACCCTATAAAGATTTTATTTATGAAGGATCTCGCGAATATTGGACTACCTCACTTAATGAACCTGATATGTATGCTACATGGATTTTATATGATGAAACTAATACTGGAGATAATGTTACCAGATATTTGACAGACTATGCTCATTATATTTTAGATACTAAATACAAACTTTTATACTACCAAAATGGTGTAAAGATATATAAATTAAAGGATACTAATTAGTATTTCTTACTGTACGTCTAGAAGCACCATTACTATATCCATTTCCATTTTCTTGCTCTTTACCATTCAAATGACCATTCTCTGGTTCTATTTTTACTAAAGAAGGAGTATCTAAAACTGTTAATCTATTATTTTCGTCTTTATTTACATGCATACGTACGCGAGTCTTACCAGGAATAGGTATAATATTCTCTGGATCTTTAGTGACAAAATATATTTCATTAAAATCAGCTTCACGTCCTAATATTGAATGTTTAATATTATCAAGTAACTTAAAAAAGTTTTTTTGAAAGACATTCTCAATATAGGTTAAAATTTCATCTTTTTTTTGATTTCCTATAATAATAATTTTTATTGACTCACTAGTAGGAGACATACTAACAACTTCTGCAGGAATACTTAAAAAGAATCGTCCACTATAGGGAGAATTTTCTATATCATTTCTTATGTCGTTAAAATAATTTACGAATAAAGAATGTCCAATAGTATCCCATAAAGGATTAACAATTAATTTAGTAGAACTTTTTAGATCATGATCTATGATAGAAACAGCTTCTTCGAAGAAATATTCATCAGGGATTAAAAATTTAGTATTATAGTTATTTATAAAATCTAGGTTTGTTTTAGAGATAGTATGATTTCTAGCAAGATTAATTTTTTCTTTTATCTCTTCTTCTGATGAATCATCTAGAGGAGCATTTTTGTTATAACGTTTTCTACGACCCCAGGGAGCCAGAAGATCAATCGCTACACAATACGTACGCTCTTGTAATGCACGCTTTTGCACGTCATCTAATGACTCATTTTGTCTTTTTTTCTTTTCCCACAATTCTATGGTTTGGATAGCTCTCACTGCTCCAACTAAAGCATTATTTCCTAAAACATTTTCATTTCGCTTTTTATTTATAACTATTACAGAATCCTCATAAGGAATTGCTAAACCTAATAAGCCATTAAATTTGTGTTCTTTAAATTTATATCTTCTCTCCTTTACTAACTCTAATTTTTCTTCCGTGTCTATAAATCCTACTATATATTCATCTGCTAAATTACAGAGAATTCCCTTAGAACGAAATTCATTAACTATCTCTATTTGGGTTTGTTTACTAACATGCTTAGAATATTTAAGACAAAATGCAGGAGTAGGGCCTAAATTAACTGAAATTATCTCCCTTGTATTTATTATTTCAGAAAGGGGTTTTATTTCACGTTGTGCCTCAATGACATGAGACTGTTCTAAATCAGACACAAATACATATTACCCTATAATAGTTCAATTTGCAACAATTATCCGTTAGTTTGTTTAGTGGTAGGTTCAGGAGTAGTTGGGCTAAGAATTACTGATACAGGTGCTCTTAAAGTTGTTAAGCTTTTCCTTCTCTCTGATTTGGGAGCACTAGCAAGCATAGCATCTCTATAATTTGGTCCATTTTGATCATTTCGTACTTCTATTTTGTCTGCCATAAATTTATTTTACTCTCATTTATGGCCAAAACGCAAGCGCGGGAGGCTATTTCATCCCCTTAATCATCCTATATTTTGATTTTTGAAAGTTAATATGATATATACTGTGGGACAATATGTCAGATTTAGAAAAACGTCCGAGTGAAAACGCGAGATCACATTTTATACCTCAAGACATAAAACAAATTATAAAAGACGTGGCTGCAGGAAATGAAGATCCATTAGTTGATCTATTTAATGCTATTTCTAACCCACTAATAAATATAGCCATCTCTAGAACAGGAGTTAATAGGCAAGATGCAGAAGATTTAGTTCAAGAAGCTCTTATTAAGATTATAAATCCAGAAAGGTTAGCTACTTTAACATTTGAGAATAACACTGATGAAGAAGCGCAAAAAATGTTTGGAGAATATTGTATTGCTACTATAGTACATGGATTTATAGATAAAATGCGAAAAGCAGGACGTGAGGTACCTAGTACTTCATTGGAAGCACTTTTAACTAGAGATGATGAGGGAAAAGAAACTGATCATTTAGCTGTTTTGGCTGTTAAAGAAGAAAATAATCAAGAAGAAATTTCATCTCATAATGAAAATTTACTTAAAGTGCTTATAGAAGCTAACGTAAGTGATAGTATAATACATACTGTTGATTTATCATTACAAGGATTAAATAATCAAGATATTGCGCTTGAATTGACTCGAGAAGAAGTAGAACCTGCTACGCCTAAAGAGATAGAAGCTGTACTTAAAGTTCTTAGATCTGCGAATGCCAATATTGATATTTTACGTGCTACAGAACTATCGTTTAAAAAATTTGGATTTTTGGAGATTGTAAACATAATAAATCAAGAAAATAATAGTAACATTACTGTAAGTGCCATAGTAAAAAGATTACAAAAAGCAAGGCAATTATTGTTTCAACAAGATAATAATATAGTATTACCTACTTTTCCAGACAATCGTGATGAAAGACCATCAATTACCCTTCATAACGTAGAGGATAGATTGCATAAAGCTAGACAAATTATAGAAAATAAATTACTCCGTCCTCATGGTTATAAAAAACTCTATGATCTTGTAGAAGAATATAAACAAAATATAGATTATTTTTATCAAAATACTAGAAATAAAAATTTAAAGGCAATAAATATTTTAGGAGTTTGGTATATTCAGGAAGACAATTTTAGAGAATTTCTAGAATTAAGACAAGCAGCTAAGGAATTACCAGAATTAATGGCTGAAAGAGGTTACATTTTAGCTAGTTTAACTTCTCCTCTAATTTATGACAAAGCTAGAAGGGAAAATAAATTGGTAAAATTTGGAAACAGATATTATATTAATATTGAAATAATTGATGAAATTGAACCAACTCTAAAACGCGGAAGAAGAAATATCCAATCTGGATATGTATATCTTTATGATATTTGTTCTACATTTAAAGAGTACCTAAATATACGAGCTGCCTTAAATAAGGGTGAAATTATTGGTATAAAGAGAGGTAGTTATTGGCAAATTAAAGAGGAAGATTATCAAACTTGGAAAGCTGATAGAGCTCAAAGTGGTAAATAATTAAATTGTATTTGAAGTAGTTGTTAAGTTTACCAATACCTCATATATCGCTGCGGCGGACCAGGCCTGATTCATACAACTTACCTGCCCCATGGGATCCTTAAAAGGGAAATAAGTTCCATCTTTTTCTATATAAAGCTCTATAGGTGTACCAAAATGCTGGATTGGTGCTAGCATAGCTTCAGTTAATTTTTTAGCCTTATCTTTAAAACCAAAATTTTCTAGACCCTCTAATATTAATCCATTTAACATGGGCCAAAAACTTCCATTATGATAGGAATGTTCATAGGGATTAAAAGTAGGAGATAAACTACTCATAGTTCTGATTCCCGCATGAGGCAAGAATATATCAGCCTCAAAAGTGCGATTAACTACATCCTTTAAGATTTTTTCATCAATGATAGATTCATAAGAATTTCCATTTTTGTATGCAGCCCAAAGACACAATAATGGATGAGAGGTTATTGTAGAAATTTGATTTTTATCACCATCTAAAGCTTGGGCTAAATAATATTTATTATTATTTTTAATTAAAAATGCCTCATTAAAACGCTTTTTTAAATTATTAGCAAATTTAATAAGAGCATGTCCTGCTTCTTTAGTTTCTTTACCTTTATAATATTCTAAGAAAAAATTACCCCACAACTTTAGAGCTAACCATGCTATTCCTTGTACCTCTACAGCTGATATAGGATATTGAGGCAAATTACCCTCTGCATTGCGCAAAGATTCTACTGAATCAGCCCAGGATTGAACTGGTAGTCCTCCATGTTTTCGGTTTTTTGGCAATTCATATTCTAGTAAATAATCATCATCCATGTCTCCGAAATTAACTATCCATTCTAATCCTTTTTCTACGGCAGGAAGAGTTTTAAGTAAGAAATTATTATCTTTAGTTTTTTCGTAATATTTATAGATAGCTATTAAACCTAAAGGTGTAGCATCTATACTGTCATAATTACGAAGTATTTTATCAGGATAAACATACCAAGGTTTGGTATTTTTAGTTAATCTTTCATATTTATCTATTCTATATTCGTGAATAAATTTGCCAGGTTGTTCCCCACTTTCTATATTTATTTCTTTTCCTTGAAGTCCTATGTGGGTTAATAAACTTTTTTTACATAAAGAGAGTAAGTAGGGATCATCTTTAATATTTAATGATTTTAAAATTTTAAGTATAGTTATGAAGCTATCACGACCGAAAATACATCCATATACTTCTTCTTTTCCTGAAGCATTAAATCCATCGGGAGTTTCGAGTTCTCGAATAAATTTATAGATTTTATCTTTTAAAACTAATAAATTCTGAGACATAGGCAGGAAAAAATTCTATAACATAATCTAAACTAACAAGTTAAATTTTATATGTCAAGCGAACCAAAAAATAAATTATGATTAAAATTTAGTAATAAATATGTAAGGGATCTATTTAATTAAAATATTATCTGCAAGAGTTTAAAAATTTTGCTAAAATTAGATTTATAAAATTAGGATTGTTGTAATTGCTATTAGTTCAAGCAGTTGGGCGGGCTCACCCGCTAACGCCTGAGCGTAGCAATGGCGAGCGGGCTGGTAGCTCAGTGGTAGAGCAGGAGACTCTTAATCTCTTGGTCCAGGGTTCAAATCCCTGCCAGCCCACACTTTAAAATTGTAATTTCTCTGAAGTTGTTTCTATATCTCCGCTTTGTGTATCCACAAGTATGTGTCTAATTTCATCAGGATCCTCTATCCAATTTTGATTAATTTGTTCCTCTTTTAATCCTGCAGTTTTTAAATCTCTTAAGGCTATATTTCTATCTATTATATGTGGGGACGCATTCCCCATAAAGGACATTGGAGCTCCTCCCGTTAGATAAACTTGTAATTTTGAAACTCTATTAGTTCCAAATATCGTTCCAGTTTGACTTATCACGTCATGGATATCTTTAGTAGAGGTAAAAAAATAACCTACCATCGCTACTTTTTTCTCTACATCTTGAATTATCATTACTATATTAATTCCATACGCATCTGCTTTTAATATTTGTCCATTTTTCCCTATTTTCCACTCTCCTCCTTCCACATTTATAACAGGATCATTACTCTCATGTTCCTTAGGATTAATAGTACCGCCACGATTACTATCAATAGTTCCATAGAAAGGAATAAATTCTTTCATATAAGAGCATTATATAATAGTGTCTGAAATTTTACAGCAGATATTTAAGCAGATCTAATTAAATAAAATAGTCAAAATTTAAACTCTTCTTTCTCGTCTTTGTCCTAATAATCTTCTTATAACACTAATTAATTTTTCTCCTAAATTATCAGGAACGATATATTTATAAGTTTGTTGAGGTACAGGTATGCTATCTGGTTTTGCTTTAGAATTCATTAAATCTCCCATAAATTTATCATAATCTGCCCATCTACTAGGAGATTTAGCTACAGTTGCACTTGTTGTTTTTTCGACAATCATGCTCATATTATATCATAGCCAAGCAAATAGTTCTTACAATTGACTATGGTACAATACTCTCATGTTACTTCAGCCTGTTGATGAAAAAAATGCTTCTCAAAGAATAAAAATAGCATTTTCAGACATTAAAAAAGAGTTTAATACCACTCAAGTCCCTTTAGTATTTAAAATACTAGCAAATTTTGACGAATATTTTTTATTTCTTTGGGAGAAAATAAAACTGAATTTAGAAACTGAATTTTTTAAGGAAAACATCACTAAAATTAAAAATTTGGTTAAAAAATCTGTTAATGAAAGTTTTTATCCTTCCAAAGAAATCATGAATTATGTTAATACTCTTTCTGAAATTGAGAGAGGTAATTTAATTAAATTGTCAGAAAATATTGAAAATACTAATGTACAACTTTTGATAATTTTAATAGCTATTCGTGAAAGTTTAAAAGGAATATTTATAGGCCAAACTAAAATAGAGGAAAAAATGGTAAGTTCTAATTTGTCATTTCAAATAGATAGTGAGAAATCTCCTTTCAACAATTCCTCTGTAGAAGTGACAAATCAAGTATTAGAAAAAAATTCTAGTGCGTTAATTATTTTTAATACTAATCAACTACAAAGCTCTAATGTGTCTGAATTTTTCACTCTTTTTCAGAATGAATTTGAAAAATATACTTCAACAGATCTTTATTTGGCAGAAAGATTAAAAACAGAAGAAAATTTATTAAATATAATAAACGATTTTCCCTATTCACTAGGCGCTTCTTATCAAAAAATAATTGAGATGATAGGACTTAAAGAAAACTTTACTCAAATGCTTTCTCTTTTAACAGATTATTTCCCCTCTAATCAACCTAAAATAGTTTTTACTGCAGAAGCAATGTTAAGAGTATTGAATCCAGAAAAAGGGATTATGATCAAAAATTAATTAAGGAGTGACAGTTGTGGAAGGTCTTCGACTCTGAAGGGATGAACCCTCTGGCTCAGATCCTTCGACCGTGAGCTCAGGACGAATCGGCTCGAAGAGGATCCCGACAGCACGTAGCTATTTAATGCATCAGCATTAGACCCATTAGCGAGTACTGGCGGGAGGGAAACACTCGACAGGACCCCGATATCTAAAAAGATCATGAAACTAGTTCAGGATGAAAAAAAGTTTGCATTACATAAATTTTCTGCTACAGTAAATGTATAACTAATTTTTATTGGTTGATTAATTTATTCAATGCAAAAAATTAAAAGTTTTTTATCGCATTTAAAAGATCCTAAAATAGCTGCTCTGGTAGGGTTTTTAGTCATTCTTTTAATAGGACTCCCTCTGGCAGTAATATTACTTCAACAACCGACTAAAATAAGTCAGAACGCATCTTTTTCAGGAGACCAATTTGACACCTGTGGAAATATAAAAATCAGTTTTGTGGAAACGCCTCCTGCTTGTTTAAATGGTGCTACTGCACCCGGTATGACTACTCATAGCTCACAAATAACTGCTACTCTTATAAAAACTATCGGATCTGGAAATCATATTCAACTCGATTGGAACGGAATTTCTTACTGGTGTCCTACACACGCGTCACTTAGTAATTCAAGCTGTTTTTTAAATCCAGTACCACTTAATGGGCAATGTACTTTAACTGATACGAATAAGAGTTGTACCATGGCATTAAAACCTCATTCGCCTTCTGGACAATATGCAGGTTTGGCCTGTGGTTATTATCAAGATGACTATGCTTTTAATTATCATTCTGGTTCATTTGGTGGAACAGGTTGTCATTGGGGATCATATAATTTTACAGCTGATAATGCTCCAGGTGGAGCGCTATACTGTAACGCTGGAGATTGTCATATAAATAATACCCCTACACCTACTCCTTTTTCGACAAGTACTCCTACTCCACCTCTTACTGACACTCCAACACCTATTTTAACGCCAACTGATACACCTACTCCTATTCTTACACCTACAGATACCCCTATATTAACACCCACAGACACGCCTACTCCAGGTCCTAGCGAAACTCCTACTGACACACCTACTGGTACTTTAACACCTACGGATACGCCTACACCTGGACCATCGGCTACACCAACACCAGGTCCTTCTAGTACACCTACAACTATAATAGTAACTAATACACCAGTACCTACAGGTCTTCCACCCACAGGGCCTACTAATAATGCTGTAGTAGGATTTGGAATTTTAGGGACGATCATCACAATAATTGGAGCTGCTATATTATTTGGCCTCTAATAGTATATGAAAATTATTAGAAATATTCTGCTGGAAGCAATTTCTTTATATATCTTAACTCAACTATTACCTGGTTTTATAGTTTTCGGCGGAATACAAACTTATCTTATAGGAGGAGCTATTCTGTGGTTATTATCTATTACTTTAAAACCTGCCTTAAATTTCGTAGCAGCACCATTTTATCTTATAACTTTTGGCTTAGTTTCAATTATCACTCATGCTTTAATCTTCTTTATTTTAACTAAAATAATTCACAGTATTCAGATTATGAGTTTTACTTTAGCTAGTTTTAGCTTACTTGGAGTGACTATTCCTAAATTTAGTTTTAACCTACTAGAAGCATTTATCATTGTGGCGGCAACCCAAATTATGATAAAATGGATAATCCTATGGATAGCCAAAGAATAAAGCCTAAAAAGGTAGTTTGTATCGGTGGAGGTACAGGTACTTTTGTGGTGTTAAAGGGTCTTAAAAATTACTCTTATAAGTTAAATGCCGTGGTTTCAATGAGTGATAGTGGTGGTAGTAATAAAAGAATCCGAGATGAATTTGGTCTTCTACCTACTTCGGATATTAGACAATGCTTTGTAGCATTAGCAGATGAAAATGGCGGAATGGGTCTGATGAGAAAACTTTTTATGTATAGGTTTGAAAAGGGAAATGGGTTAACAGGAATGACGTTCGGAAATTTATTTATGGCAGCACTTAGTGATATAGTAGGCTCCCAAGAGGAGGCTATTCGTCAAACTGGAAAAGTACTTAGAATTAATGGGAATGTTATTCCAGTCTCTTTTACTAATACTAATCTTTATGCTCAGTATGAAGATGGACACATCGTTACTGAAGAACACTTAATAGATGAACCAGAACATGATGGAAAACTTAAAATTACTAAACTTTATCTAGAACCAAAAGCTACAGCTAATCCACATGCTATAAAATCCATAAAAGAAGCAGATGCTATTATTATGGGCCCGGGTGATTTATTTACCAGCCTTTTGCCTAATATCGTAGTTGATGGTATAGCTAAAGCAATCGAAGAATCAAAAGCTAAAAAAATATATGTTCTTAATTTAATGACTAAATACGGTCAAACGTATAATTTCACAGCTAACGATCATGTTAAAACACTTATGTCATATATTAAAATAAAACCAGATGTGGTGATAGTTAATAACACTAAATTTATTCCAGAAATAGTGGAAAAATACGAAGAGATGAATGAATTTCCTATCAAGGATGATTTAATAGAAAAAGATTATGCCGACGTCGTGAGAGAAGATATAGTTAGCGAACAAATAGTAGAAAAATCTAGTAGTGATAAATTAGTCAGAAGTCTAATTAGACATGATAGCGAAAAATTAGCCAAAGTACTTTCAGAAATAATTGGCTGATGTGATGATTTTATATACTGTCTCCAATTGCAAATTTAAGCCTGTTGAATATATAATTAATCTATGTTATTGACTTTAGTACAAATTATAGTCGCGGCACTTTTAGTAGTAGTAATTTTACTTCAAGCTCAGGGATCGGGATTATCAGGAGCGTTTGGAGGCTCAGGAGAATTTTACAGAAGTAAAAGAAGTATAGAAAAATTACTTATGAGACTAACTATAATTTTAGGTGTAATTTTTGGAATTACTTCTATTTCACTTTTATTTATCCACTAAATTATGGCATTTAATAGAAGATTATTTTTCTGGTTAATCAGAGAATATTTAAGAAAATTTGGGAAATCAATAATTATATTTTTCATTATTGGAATTGCTGTATTTTTTATTGTTAGAACTTTTTTTATTTCTTATCTGGCTAAATTTTCATTTTCTGGTAATGAAAAAATTGGACTAATAGGATCTGTTACCGTAGATAATCTACCAAGTGAAATTTTAAATCAGGTTTCAGACGGACTAACTAAGATAGATAAAAATGGTAATCTTATGCCTGACTTAGCTAACAAATGGGATATTACGGATAGTGGTAAAACGTATATATTTTATCTTAAAAAAAATATTTATTTCTCTGATGGATCTAAATTTACCTCAGCAGATATAAAATACACTTTCTCTAATGTAAAAAAGATTACTCCAAATGACAATACTATCATTTTTGAATTAAAAGAACCTTATGCCCCATTTTTAACTACAGTTTCTAAACCTATTTTTAAATCTGGATTTATAGGTACGGGCGACTACAAAATTTTGAAAATAAATTTAAATAGTGGTTTTATTACTTCTATAATTCTACAAGACAATAAAAACCGTTTACATTTAATTACCTATGATTTTTACCCTACAGAAGAAGCTTTAAAAATAGCATTTATGATAGGTGAAGTTAATATAGCGGAAGGGCTTAATAATTTAAATTTTCGCGGAGAAAATTTAGCTAATTTACCTAATGCTATAAGTTTTAAAGGATCAGATTATGATAAATTAATTACAGTTTTTTATAATAATAGCGATTCTAATTTATCGGATAAAAGACTTCGAGATGCTTTAGCTTATTCGCTTCCGAATGATTTTATGAATGGTGAACGTGCACATTCTCCCTATCCGCCAACCAGTTGGGCATATGTAGAAGATACTCTGCATACTCAAGATTTAGAACATGCTAAACTTCTCTTGAAAGAAGTAATAAGTGATAATAAAAAAACCCTACCTCCTCTTACTATTTATTACATTCCTGAGTTTAGATCTTTAGCCCAAGTTTTACAAAAATCTTGGGAACAAATAGGTGTAAAAACTATTCTTAAAGAAACACCTACTACTCCACCCAATTTTCAAATTTTTTTAACCTCATTTAATGTCCCTTCTGATCCGGACCAATATACTCTTTGGCATTCTGACCAAGAAAATAATATAACAGGATATAAAAATTTGAGGATTGATAAACTCTTAGAAGATGGACGAAGAACTATAGATCAATCAGAAAGAATTAAAATTTATGCAGATTTTCAAAAATATCTGCTAGATGATCAACCAGCTTCATTCCTATATTTTCCATATAGTTATACAATTGAGAGAAAATAATTTACTCTAATTCTGGCTCAGTAGGATGCATTTCTCGGAATTGCTGTCGCCATTCATCAAATTCTATCATGTCCTTCATGCTCGCATTCCCTACTGTCAAATTTTTTAGATCACTAAACAGTATTCTTTCTGTTGCTATTGCTCCAGATGGAGTAAAAAATCCTCCTGTTGATTGCCTATCTAAATTATGATTTAAACCTATTATATTTAATAAGATTTTTTCATAAGAATCTATTATTATCTCTCCATTTGTACCAGCTCCTCGACCTACACTATAAACATCTAAAAATACTTCTTCAAATTTGATTTTAAAGGACGTTGTTGTCTGTGATTTTATAAGTAAAGTTTTAAGTAATCTTCTTAAGAAGATTGCATAATCAGATCGACTACGGCGAAACATTTCTTTATTAGCAACTGCTGGATCTGAAAATTTCTCTTTAATTGGAATTGCTATAAATAAATCTTGTAGTTGTGTGTTTAAATCTACTGCTTCTGGATTTAGAGATGCTTCTGGACCACTCATATTAAAATGATAACAGAAAATAAAAAATTATTGCAACTATGCTGTTTGTAATACAACTATATAGTATGCTATATTGATTTTTCTAAAATTAGGGCTAATATCATCTTATAAAGATAAAAATATGAATCCAGATAACCATACTCAAACGCCTCAAGAGCAACAATCTATTTGGGAAAAAAGATTTAGTCGTAGAAGAGCTTTAGAATATGCGGGTAAAGGAGCAGTTGTAGGTGCAGCTATTTTAGCAGGATGCGATATTACATCCATTAATATGAATACCGTTCCTAGTGAAAACTTAACTCCTGAACAACAAAGTGCTCGGCATACATTAGGAGTTTTTAATAGTATCTTAACTGATAATGCTGTAAATGGGTCAGATGAAAGGGTACAAATTGCTTCTATCTTAACCTCAGCTGCTCTAAGTAATGGTTCAAAAGGAAATGTTTTAAAAATGTACCAAGCTTTGAATGGACAAAGAGGTCATTATGGCGATGGTACTGATCCTAAACCAACTAACCCACAGGTAGCAACTCTTACTGATATCGCTATTTTGGAAAATTTAGATATTACTACAACTGTAGGTGTGTATAAAGATATATATTCAAGTATTAATAATTATTATGGTTTATTTGCTCCAGGACATTTTTCTGATCAATCTAATCTTACTATCAATCTTACGGCCTTAAGTAAATTACCTGGTTATGATGAGAGTTCTATTTTAGGACTCTTATCAGATTTAAACCATTTTGCTGATCATACCGATGAGATTACTAAAGATGTTATTAATGGTGGAACAGGTCCCATAGTTTTTGCTAAAATTTTAGAACAAAAACAAGAAATTAGGGATAATTACCAAAAATTATCTAATATTGCCCAACAACTAAAACATAATCTAGTCGATGCTAGTGATGGTGAAATATCTACGCTTACTTTAGCTACTATGTTTGATCAAGGGAATACTCAACAAATAGAGAATATTTATAATATTTTTCATCAACCAAATAATTTGGATAGTAATATTTGTACTACATTAACTTTAGCATCTGTAGTAGACGGCTTTGATCATAAAAAGATCTTATCAATGTTTAGATTTATAAAGGATAACGTTCAAGATATGGATGATCAAACAGCAGCTCAATTAGCCCTAGCCACAGCGTTAAAGGAAGCTAAATTACCTCCTTTCTTACAAGATGAAGCCGGAGCAATAGACTCTTCTACTTCAGCTGCCTACGTAGTAATTATGTTAAATAATAGTTCTAGTTATTCGGGAGTAGAAGATACCAGTAGTGGAGATGAAAGTAGTGGTGAAGATAGCGGTGGAGATGGAGGAGAAGGTAGTGGTGGTGGAGACGGAGAGTAAGAGAAAAATTTTTCTTTAATGTAAAACCATTTAAATGTGCCAAAAGAGATAACTAATCATCAAGAAATTTTAATAAGACTTTCTGACGAAGAATACAGCAGATTAATTGAAGATACTATTAAAAATTTTCAAGAACTTATTGGTCCTAGTATAGTGATAGATATATCATCAGTAGTACGAACTGCTTTATATGGTTTTAATCCACAATCAGATGGAACAACTAGATTTAATGATTCTTTTTCACCATTTCTCCAAGATTTAAGACGTGGAATTGAAAAATCATCTCAGGAAGAAAAATAAGTATTTTTACTTCTTAATTTTCTATGATAAGTGATAGCGAATCTGTGGGCTTCGTCACGAATTTTCATAAGGAGCTGTAAACCTGGATTATCATGTGGAACTTTTATTTCTTTCAAATCTGAGGTAACTATAGTTTCAAAACGCTTTGCAAGACCTATAAGGGGAATAGTTTCTACTTGAACACCTGCATTTTTCAATATTTCCCTTGCTGATGAAACTTGTCCTTTTCCTCCATCCATAACCCATAAATCAGGCAGTGGCCATTCTGTGTGTTTAAGCCGTCTGGTTAAAACTTCTTTCATGGTATCAAAATCATTAGGTCCTTTAATGGTGCGAATCTTAAACTTTCTATACTGACTTTTATCTATTTCACCATCCGTTAAAACTACCATAGAAGAAGTAGGATTAGTGCCCTGAATATTGGAATTATCATAACATTCAATTCTATGTAAATAGTTAGTTTCTATTCCATGATCATTTAAAATTTTTATTAAAGCTTTTATTTCTTGATCTCTTTTTTCGAAAATTAAATTAGGATTAGTTTCATACTCAAAAGGTGAAGTCCTAGGACTTATAATTCTCTGGATACTATCAATTTGTTTTTGAATTTTTAGTGCAGTTTCAAAATCTTCTTTTTTCGCAAGCTTATCTCTTTCTTTTTCTAAATCTTTTAAAATGGTTTGCGATTTACCATTTAAAAACTGAATTATTCTCCTTAAATTTTTTCTATATATTTTGCTATTTTCTGACGTATTAAAAGCATTTAGACATGGACAAAGGCCTAAATGATAATAAAGACAAGTATGTTTAGGGTGATTTAAAACTGACTGAAAAGGGAAAATTTTTCTTAAATATCTT
>PJMG01000012.1 GCA_003173895.1 Candidatus Levyibacteriota bacterium
TTAAAAGACAAACATTTTGGAAGGGAAACTTCTGGCAGGACCCCGTGGGGATCTATAAATCAAACGTTCTCTAAAGATCTCCATAAATACCATGAAGCTAGCGAACGATTTGGACTCCAACTTTCTGCCAGCTTCATGATCTCATCCTTTTCAGTTATTCCATAAAGATTTTTTATAGCATTACGAAGTCCTAAATCTCCATATGAAAAAACATCAGGTCGATTTAAAGTAAAAATGAGAGTCATCTCAGCAGTCCAACGCCCAATCCCACGGATTTGAGTAAGTGCTTCTATCACCTTTTCATCCGACATTTTTCTAATTTTCTGAATGTCTATCAAATCTGAGATGAAAGCATCAGCAATAGATTTAAGATATGAAATCTTCTGATAAGAAATCCCAGCAGCTCTTATTTTCTCAGTATCCATATTTTTCACATCCAGAGGCGTAGGAAATTTATTCTCTTTGTCATTCTGAGCAACGCGAAGAATCTCGTCTACCTCGTCATTGCGAGTCTTCTCCAAGGCAGACGAAACAATCTGACTATTATTAAATAACTTTTTAAACCTTCCAAATATCGTATCCGCAGCCTTTACAGATAGCTGCTGTGAAACCACAGATTCTATCAGACTTTCAAATAATCGTTCAGATTTATCACGAAAGTCTGGCTCAGGATACTTTTTAACCAATTTTTTTAAAACCGGATCCGATAACATAAGAATTTAATTTAAATATTAACATATTAAGAAAGATTTTAGTGTTTTTAAGGATCTCTATTACTTTTTAATCCTTGTCCTATAACCCACCAAAAAGCCAGCATACTTACTATACTAGCAGGATTAAAAGACAAAACAGTTATTAAACCAAATAATAACGTCAACTCACGAATATTTTCTTCCTTAAGGAATTTCTTAAAACTAAGAAAAATTAAACTACATAAAATAGAGAGTCCTATTACTCCTCCTTCTACTAACCAATCTAAAAAAATATTATGTGAACTATCTACATAACTATTTTTAACTGGCAAATTAAGTCTTACTGCTGCTGAATGTAATGTGAATTCATTATTACCAAATCCATAGCCTAAACTAGGACGAGAAATACTAGCAGATAATGCTGATTGCCAAATTTCTACACGATTTTCATAAGTACTATGTTCAAAAAAAGGCAGTGTATAACTTAATAAATAAAGAAGAAAACAGATAAGAATAATTTTCCCTAACTTTATTCTATATTTCCTAAGAATTAGAAATATTAATTGTATTATAAATGCAATAATTGCAGACCTCGAATTCGTGCATGCTAAAATTACACTTACAAAAAGTAAAATTACAGTTATAGCAACTTTTCCTTTCATGTCATATTTTTTTATTGCAAAAAAAGAAAAAGGCCATAGAAATAAAACAAACGCCCCTAATGCATTCGGTTCACCTAAGGTTCCTACAAAGCGATTGCTTTCATTTATAGGTAGAAAATAACTTAGTACTAATTCTAATAATAATAATAGTCCGTAAAAAAACCATGGAATCTGTTTAAGAGGAATATTTGTAGAAAAAAGAGAGAATAAAATTAAGAGCCATAATAAAAATATTCCTTGCATACGAAATAAGTTTCCAAAAAAAGATAATTGTGTATTGAAAAAAAATAAATCGATAAGAGTTAATATAAAAATTGAAGTATATAATAAAATTTGTGAGCGTGAATAACGATGGATAATTTTATTACTAAATAATGAGATAAAAAATAATAAAATTATACTTGCTTCAGCTATTATTACTTTGGGATTTTCAAATTCCGTTATACCAAATGGAGCCATGATAAAAGGAAGAATGAATAAGAGAAAAAAGGTGATTATGGTCGCCATATAAATAAATTATATTTAAGAAATTAAGAATTGCAATATAAATTTAAGTCGCTTGAGAGGATTATTTATGATTATTATGATGTTCTAAAGATTCATTTTCATGATGATCTTTTTCTTTGCCTGGAGGTCCAAAATGGCAATGGTTTTTATCTCCAAATCCCCATCCTGATTTACAAATCGGACTAGTTATCGGACTGGTAAGTGGTTTATTATCATTTTCTTTATGATTAGCTAAAACTTGACCCGCTTGAATTAGAAAAACAATAGAAAGACCCGTTGCGATAGTTAATCCAAATATTTTTTTCATTTTATTAACTATATTACAACATATTCCATATAATGTTGTCAATATATCAACCTATTTAGGTCTACTATTTTTTAAATTGTCCTCTGATAGTTGTATAAGCAGATATTAATTCTTTTCTTCCTAAAATAAATGCAAATATCAAATAAGAAATTCCACAGATTAGAAAAAGTGTGATAAATTTTATTATACTTTCTCCGCCGATTTGACCTGCAATTAATGTAATTATAAAACTTAAAATAGAGGCAAAAAGTGGACTGCGGATACTGGAAAACACTTCAAATTTTATATATTTTTTAGCTATCATCGCCACAATAATAGCAGATACTGAGATAATGGCTGATGCGAGAGCAAAACCATTAAAGCCAATCATGAAAATCAGAAGTGGAGTTAAAGTCCATGTCGCCACAGTCCAGAAAATCATGAGATTAAGTGAAATTTTAATTTTTCCTAAGGCGTTAAATAAATTCGTAATAGGTGTAGAAATGGATGAAAAACCTGCATTTATGGCAAATAAACCTAGAGAAATAAGCGCTGGTTCCCATTTTCTATATTTAGGAATAATATTTACTAAATGAGGAAAAACAGTAATAAGAACTACCACTGCTGGAAAAATAGCAAAAGATAAAGCAAAGAAAGTTTTCTCTAAAGCCTTTTTTAAATTGGCATGATCTTCCTGAAGTCTAGAAAATGAGGGAAATGTAATTCTAATTACATTATCCATCACTAGACGAAGAGGTGCGAAAGCCCATTTCTGTGCAAAACCGATGTAACCGATCGCTGAAATAGGAAGAATTTTACCCGCAAAAGCTAAAAATAGATCATCTTTTACGAGTCCTAAAAAGCTATTTAGCTGAAATGGAATACCAAAATTTAAAAGATGTTTAAGATTTTTCATGGAAAATTTAATACCTATTTTCCATGGAGCTAAAATATAAATAGCTATGAGTCCACAAATTCCTCTAGCTAAAACTGCATAAGTAAAAGTCGCTATACCAAATCCTTTAACAGCTAAAATTAATGAGACACCGCTAAAAACTATTGTTTCTATAACTTCAGGAATAACTAGTTTATCGAAATGTAATTCTCGCTCTAATCTAATGGATGGAATAGTTTTAAGAGAAGAAATAAAAAATGCTACTACTAAAGCCTGAAGTAAAAATACGCCGTCATGATTTAAATGATAAAATGATCCGATTTCAGGAGCTAGAAAAAAAGCTATTAAACAAATCGTAAGAACTAAACCTTCTTGAATAGTAAATACAGTTTTATAATCATCTTCTGTGGGTTTTTCTTTTTTCTGAACTAATGCTGCTGCCAGACCAATATCAGAGAAATATGAAAGAAAAGCTATGACTGCGGAAACTAAATAGTAAACTCCAAAAATAGAGGGATTTAAAAAAACAGTTAATAAAAAATTAAGGATAAAACTTATTATTTGAATAAAAAATGTCCTACTGACTAACGCAACCACTCCGGTAACAGACCTTTTTAAGATAGTAGCTAATTCTATTTCCTGTGTTAATTCTTCCATAGATCCATCCATAATAATAAACTTTCTTTAACAGCGCGAAGGATAACTCGTAGATTTCCACCACTTTGGTAACCAAATTTTCTGGGATAATGATTAACAGTTACTTGCATGATAGATAATTTTTCTTTTTTAGCTTTGGCTAAAATTTCAGTAGTTATCATCGCACCTTCAGATTTTAAAGGTAAAATTTTCTCAACAGCTGATTTATTAAAAACTTTAAATCCACAATCTATATCTGGAAAATAAAATCCAAAAAGTAGAAAATCCCAAATCTTAAGTAAATTCATTAAAACATGTCTAAAATGATTATCCTGTCTTTGCTTCCTTTTACCAATTACTATATCTGCAGAACCTATTAGGTCTAAAAATTTAATGATTTCAGCAGCATCAAATTGGCCATCGCCATCTATAAAAGCAACTATATTATACTTAGCGTTTTTAAATCCGCTTTTTAATGCTCCACCGTAACCATGATTTACTTTATTATGAATAACCCGCAAATGTAGTGGATCCTTTTTAGCTATTTTTTGAGCTAACTCTAAAGTTCTATCACTAGAACCATCATCTACCATTAATATTTCCCACTTTATTGCTACTCCTTTCATTACAGGAATAGCTTCTCTTACTACTCTTTCTATGTTTTTTTCTTCGTTCCAAAAAGGGAAAAATAAAGATAGTTCAGGAATTTTTTTCTCCATATTTTGTTTTAATAATTATTATACCAAGAAAAATTATGATAAAACCACTAATAGAAATTAGATTAGCAATTTTTTCTAAATTAGTCACTTCGTAATAAATATTAATAGAATGTTCACCTTTAGGAACTAAAACCATAATTCTCCCTTGATAGTTTTTAATACTTACAACTTTACCATCAATTTTCACATGCCAAAATGGAAAATACGCCAGATTTAAAATAACATTGGTATTATTCTTCGTAAGAATTTCAAAAGAAAGGTGAGGTAAACTGCCTACTTTTTCTAACAAGGTTACATTTGAATTTTTAATAAATAAACTATTAGTAATTCTGAATTCTGAATTCTGAATTCTGAATTCTTTTGGTAAGTATTCATCCGATATTTTAGAAATTTTTAGATTAAGAGCTTGTTGAGAAATATAATCTGAATCTGTTAAGTTTAAATAAGTTTCTGGTCTAAAAAATTTAAATTGCAAATAAATTACAGAAGTAATTACTACTACAAACAGCAAATAATTTATTATTTTAAACTTAGTATTTAACTTAAAAATTAAAGCAAATAATCCTGCTGCACAAATAGAACTGAAAAGAGAACTAATCATTAAAAATCGCCAGGGATATTGGAGAAATTTTAAAACTGGGATAGCTCTCCAAAGAAATAAAGAATAATCTGTTTGTATAAAAAGTGAAATTAGAAATGTAATAAATGAAAAAATAATTATTAAACTAATATTTTTAAATTTTTTAATAAGCATTAATGCTAAAACAAATGATAAAAGACTAAAAATTATATGTAATTTTCCTATCATAAAAGACAACCCATCTACACAACCTGCGACAGATCCACCATAACCCCAGGGACTATACCAAAATTGAATGGGACAAACAAAATTTTTAGAATAATCTGCTCCTCCTGTAAGCTGCCCTAAAACATTAGTAAATTTTATTTCTGAAAGAGCCGGAATAGAATAAAAAGCTGATAAAATTACACCTAAAATTAATGAAGAAATAAAAAATATTGCAGATTTTTTAGAAGGATTTTTAAAAAACAAAAATAGAATAAAAAGCAAAATAAAAATTGAGACAATAATTCCAGAAAGATTATGAGTGATAATTACTAAACTATAAAAAACAGCACTTAAACTAACATAAATCCATGAATTAAATAAATTTTTAGATTTAAAACTTAAATACAGTTTATAAATAGTCAAAAATAAAAATGGAATTAAACCATAAGCAAAATATTCTGCCAAATCTCCTCTCACATAAATTTGGACAGCACGATAAGTAGCAAAAACATAAAAAACAGCACCAATTATTCCAGCTAATTTCCCGAAAAATTCCTTGCATAATAAATACATGGAAACTGCAGAAATCATTATTGATAATCCAATCAAAATTTTAATGGATAATATCGCGTTATTAGTTAAAAGATAAAAAATTGAGCCAACATAAAAAGCAAAAGGTGCATAAAAATTAAAAAGTGGATAACCAAATCCATATCCTAAATCTGGAACCCATCTGACTGGGAACATTCCTAATTTTAAAGCTTTTAGCATTTCAAAAATTCTCGATGGTTGTGTATCGTCATGGGTTGGAAAAAATCCGGAATGGAAGAGTGGAAGCATCGCAAAAATACCTAAAACAATAACTAATAAATATGGAATAAAATTTAATAATTTTTTCATAAAATATTTGTCATTCTGAATCTCGTCTCTTAAAATTAAAAATAACAATTATCATTCCAATTATAAAACTAACTACACTAACTAAATCCGCTATTAATCTAAATGTAGTTTCCTTAAAATTTGCGACAATGGTATGTGCTCCATTATTTATTTTTATATCCATGACACCGAATTGATTTTTATAATTAATATCCATTTTTTTATTATCTACCAGTATTCCCCAACCAGGATAATAAATTTGATTAATTCTAACTATCGCATTAGAAGAATTTATATTTACATTAAAAGTGATTTTTTTAGAATTATAAAGAACATTATTAATAGTGCCTGATCCAGAAGAAAGGAGAACTTTTTCTGCTGGCATTTGTAATGGTAAAGTTTTTACCCAAAGAGGCATAACTTCTGAAGATGAAGTCGTAGTAGCATCATTAGTAAAATAATAACTATCAGGATAATTAGTATAATACTGAGGTTTAACAAAAGGTGCATAATAAATTACTGCAATTAAACAAATAATAATAGTAGTTATTTTAAAAATTTTATTTTTAGTTGAATAAACAAATCCACTAATTAAGGCTAGTAAGAATCCTAGTGGAGCTAAATAAGTCCAAGGATAATTTATCACTTTAAAAAGTGGTGTATGTTCCCAGAAAATCCCTGAAAATTTAAATTGAAGTAAGATAATAAAAATAGAATAGATTATGGAAAACAAAAAAATATTCCAAACGTCATCCTGGTAAGCGAAGCGCATCCAGGATCTGATTCTGGACAAGCCAGAATGACGACTTAAAAAATTAAAAATTACAATCAAAATTCCAATTAAAAAAATAATCAGTTGAGGAAATCCTATTTGATAAGAAAAACTATCTTTAGCTCCTGGAATGCCATAACCCCATGCTGGCATTATTAATTGTTTAATAGTTGAATAATATAAATTACGATCTGCGATGGGAATGATGGAAAGTCTAATTAAATGTTCTTCATAAAGTGCAGGTGCAAAAAAATAAAATGAAAGTCCAATTCCAAATAAAAACCCTAAAATATAATTTATGAGTATTTTTTTATTTTTAGTTTCTAAATAAAAAATTAAACAGATTATAAAAATAATAGGTGCAAACAAAACAGTCATTATATTATGAGAAACTACTAAAGCTGCAAATGATGCTCCAAAAAGTACAGGATAAATTTTATTTTTTGTATTCTCCTTTATCTTTAGCGCGATAAAAAATAAAATTGGGAAAAGCATAAAACCCATGGATTCACCTATAGAACCTCGAGCATATAAATCCACTAGTCTATAAGGATAAAATCCATAAAAAATTGAAGCTATTAATCCTGCTGTTTTATTCTTAAAAAGTTTTTCCACTGAAAAATACATAAAAAGCATGGAGACAGGTACTGTTAAAGCAAAAACTAGTTTTGTACTATTAATAAAAGAAAGTCTAAATACATGAAAGATAAAAGTTAAATAATATGGAAAAGGATAATCAAAATTAAATAAAGGATAGCCATAACCAAAATTTAAAAATTCACTCATTCGAGGTGGAAACTGAAAATCTTTTAATTCACGAAACATTTCAGAAGTTCTAACTACAGCCCAAATTCCATCATGAGTCGGAAAATATCCACTATGAAAGTATGGTTTAATAATTAGAAAACTTAAAATTAAGATTATGAAAATATAAATAAAGTTTAAATATTTTTTAATGTAACTCATAAACTTTATAAGCGATTGGGCTTACAGGTAAATTATAATAATTACCATTACTAAATAAAACTTTAGGAACTGTCGGATAATAAAATGTTTTTATGGGACTAAAACCTGGCTTGCTATAATCACCATTGGTTATTAGTAGATTTTTCCCTTTGCCTTCCAAATTTTCTAATGTATAATCTCCAAAATTATATTTATCTAATTTTTTAACATTTAATAAAAGTCCATTAGAATAATAACTCGAATTTTTTAAATATTTATTAGGGTCATATTTTTGATAAAAAACTAAGGATGTATAAATAAAATTAGAATCATCTTTTATATAAATATTTTTATATTTAGCTTCACTTTCTTTCAAGTACAAAGATAGTGCTGAATCTTCTGATCTCCAAGTGAATGCATAAGATGATGGAAATACAAATGTATAAGAAATTATAAAAAATAAAAATGAATAACTAATAATTAAAATTGAAATAAAGTATAAATAATAATTTAAAAATTTATTTTTAAATTTTAAAAAATAATTAAATAAATGATTTAATCCTAAAGCTGAAAAAATAGTTAGAGGAATAATAGTTACAAAATCACGCGTACCATGAGGAGTTTGAGCGCTTAAAGAAATAATAATTAACGCAACCAAAAACCAAATAATTAATCCATTTAAATTTTTAGTATTCTTATTTTTAAGATAATAAATTATTCCTAAAACTAAAAGTGGTAGTTGGAATAAATAAAATTGTCCACTATTTCCTATTCCACTCATTCCAGTATCTCCCATTATGAATAACCAATTAATATTAAAGAATGCGAATAAATTTGAGATGTATTTTATTAAAAAAATAACAGGGAAATTAAAAAATATTTTAGAAAAAATATTTGGTAATCCAATTAAATAACTTCTAAATTCTAGAATATTAGCTTTAGAACCACCGCCTAAAATTAACACACTACTATCTCCACTTAAACCGGAAGCATGTAACAATGTTACTAAAAATGGTAATGAAAAAATTAAAAGTAAAATTAATAAAAAAATTGTTTTAAATAAGTTTTTTTTCTTATTTTTTAAAAAATCAAAAATTAAAATGGAAAAGAAAATAAGAGGAGCAACTATACGAGTTATATTGTAGGTATACATGGAAAGTGCAAAAAATAAGAGCGATAAAATTCCAAGAAAGATATTATATTTTTCTTTATAAATCTCATAAAAATAAAATCCTAAAAGAATTAAAAATGTAGCTAAATTGGTTTCAAAAGCAGCCCGCGATAAAAAAACACTCCATGGATTAATAGCTAGTAAAAAACTGGAAGAAAGAGCTAACCACTTATCATTAGTTAATTTTTTAACTAGTAAAAATAAAATAATTACTGATAAAAACCCTGCTAGAGCAGAAGGTAACCTGACTGACCATACATTTACTCCTAAAAATCTCTCAAAAATAGCCACTGTATAAATATAAACTGGTAATTTATAATCTCCAAAAGATTTAAAATATAATGGATATTTTATACCCCATTCATCCCGACCGGTGGTATTGATTAAATAAGCGTTGTACCCAATGGCTGATTCATCTTGATCCAATCCATTGGGTAATTTATTCAAGGCTATAAAGCGAGTTAGAAATCCTATTAGAAAAACAAAAATGACTAATAAATAAAATATTTTGTTTTTCATAAATAATTTCAATTGAAGAATTTAGTTTCTTATTTATTTACTACAACTTGGTATACAGACATATAACTATTTCCTATTCCTTTTTGATATTTGGTAATAAATTTTAAAGGCCAGGAAGGTGGCGGAGTTTGAGTTTGCTCAAAAACGAAATAAGTAGGCATTATTTTAGCATTTTCTAAAAGTTTAGACGGAATGGTAGATGGTATAGGCCAATATCCATCAGAAAGAATATTACGATCTTGATCTAAATAAATCTGCATAGAAAGAGTTGGAACTGAACCAAATGTACCTTCAGTTCCTACATAAATTTTTTGATTTTGAGAAATATTTTTAAAATAAGAAATCATTTGATTTACTCCACCACCTGCTGGCCAATCATTTATATATTGATTTAAGTCTGACTGTGGTATAGGAGCATGGGAGAAATTAAAAATAATAAAATAATCAGCATATAAACTAAGAGAAATAGCTACTAAGAAAACTAAAATTCCATACCATGCTTTTTTAAATAAAAAATTAAGTCTATATATTCCAAAAGCCATAATAGGAATAAGAGGTAAAACCATAAATAAAATATAACGTGGATATAATACTTTTCCAAAAAAAGCGAAAACTGTAAAAGGGAATATAAACCATAGAAATAATAATGATTTTTCTTTTATAAATCTTTTTGAAATAAAAAGTGATATTAGAAGTAAAATTAATAAAGGCCATTTTAAATAAGTGACAAACCAATTCCAAAGTCCGCTAAAATTTCCGACCACAAATGCGAATGGAGTTTCAATCCAGTCATGAAAAGAATAGATAAACGTATCATTTTTTTGTCCAATTATTCCGTAGAAAGGAGACAATCTTAATATTGAGTAATACATGTATCCTAAAACTACAGATAAAACAGCTAATCCAGTCCATTTTAATAATTTTCTAGCTAATTCTTTTTGCTTAAAATTAAATAAAACTAAGGAGAAAGGAAGAAGAATCATACTAAAATAAACATCAGATTTGGTAAGCGCTCCTCCACCAAAAACAAGACCAAGTATCAAAGCAATATCTAACCTATTTCTTCTTACTAGTAAAACTTCTAGATATAGTGACCAAATCGTAAAAACATTAACTAAACTTTCATATAAAGCCATGCGGTCATAAACTAAAGCAAATGGAAATAGAACATAAATTAAAGCGCTTAATAAACCAATCCATCTGTTTTTAAAAATTTCTCTCCCTAAGAAAAATATTCCTATTGTGCTTAAAAATCCACATCCTACAGAAACTAAACGCCCGGCTAGTAAAGGATCGTGAATTAACTTAAGAAATACCATTTCAATCCATATGAACATCGGCTGTTTTCCATCTGTTAATGAAATAAATCGCCATGTAGGATCATGAAGTGCTATCTGTCCCCATCTCACGTAAATAGCCTCATCAGTAAAAATAGGCAGAGACATTATATTTAAAAGTCGAGTAATAAAATAAACAGCAGATATTAAAATAGCTAATAAAATTTCTTTTTTATACTTTCCTACCAAACTCATAATAAAAGTATATATAAAAATTCTAAAGGAGGCAATTGGAGATAGTTATTTGTAAATTATTCTAATTGTTCACCTAACGCAGCGAGATTTTCAAAATGGTCAATGCTATCCCTAGTTCGCATTAATCTATCAACAAAATTAGGACGGGTTATTAATGAAGCTGCGCGCAGAATATTCATTTCTTCTTGAACTTTAGAATTAGTAAGATGTGCTGATCCCATAATTACAAATATTCTATTAGATGGTGGTATATTTTTTCTTACTTCTTTAATAGTATTTATTAAAGATTGATTTCTTTTTATCTCTGTTTCATATAATTGATGACTCATATCTTCTAATTGTTCTTCATCAGACTTTTGTAATCTACGACTATTTCTTTGTGAGAATTTTTTTAACTCAGTTAGTAATTTAACTGCTTTTATATTTGCCTCCATATCATCCCAACCTTTAATGTTAACAAATTCTGGAACACTAAGACCAGATTCTGTATATACTTTTAAATCATTATAATTAATAGTTTCATTTGCAGGAAAACCTTCTACTAAAAAAACATCGCCTGGCTGAGCATATAATTCAAGCGTTTTACCTATTAATTCGTGCTGAAAATAAGACCTATGAGAATCCACACCAAAGCAAAAAGTATTATATTGGCTAAGTGGTAATTTAGTATCACCTATTTTTATAAGCCATCTTTCTAAAAATTTAACTTTAACTTCGTCAACAAGTGTTTTTAATCTTTCCATATATAACCAAGCATGATAGCATATGCTTTTCAAAATGTAAATTATAGGATATAATTGGCTGGTGATTGAAGTAGAAATTAAGCCCAAAAAAGGTTTTTTAAGACTTACTCCTGGCGCTGTTACAATCAGTCAATCTATTTATTTCCCACCTAAGATTCATAAAGATTTAAATTTAGAAAATCCTCAAGTGAAAAATCTAGCTTGGCTAGAACATGAAAAAGAACATGCTCAAAGACAAATGGAAATAGGTACTCGTCGATGGTGGCGAAGTTATATCTTAAATAGAAATTTTCGCCTAGAAGAAGAATTATCAGCCTTTAATACACAAATTAATTATCTTAAACAGCATGATACATTAGTAGATGTTAATAAACTTATTGATCAAGTTACCAGAAAATTGTCTGGAATCCAATATTTATGGGCTGGCAGACGTCAGAAAATAATAGAATATTTTAAACAGCAAGAAACTATCTCTTAATAATTTTATAAAAAAATACAATAATCACCGCTAAACCTACTCCACTTAAGTTTAAACTCAACAAAATCTGAGGAATTGGAGGATTCCAATTACCCGTATATAAAAATGGAACATAATCTAATAGAGCCACTAAACTCAAAATTATGGTTGAAATTAAAATATATTTTTTCTCTATTACAAAAACTGAGAAAGGTAAAACATAGAGTAAATACCATGGTTGAAATGTGCTTCTAATAGAAGCTGCAATAACTGCTAAAAACATTAAAATAGATGACCAGATAAAAAATTTATCCCAGTTGTTCTTTTTTAAAAAATTAAATATTACAAAGACAGGAATTAAAAATCCAGTAGCGAATTTTATACCAATAGAAAAAATTAGAGAAAAAAGTGAATTCCAATATTTCTTCTCGATAAATAAATAGACTGCTAGAAGCCCAAAAAACATCATTTCAATATCATTATGTGCTGAAACTAGAACTTCCATAATTACTAATGGATTAAACGCAAAAGCAGATAAAATTAATTTTTCATCTTTATTAATTTTTTTGGCAATCTTATAAATTAAGAAACAACACCCCAGATATGAAACAGAAGCTAAGATTTTAAAAAGAAAAAAAGTAGGTAAAAAATAATTTAAACCGAGAAATGATAATGGCACTGTTAATAAAAGCCAAAAAGGCCCGTAAGGATAAGTTCTTTGTGTCCAGTGCATGAATGATAACATAGGATCATGATGAAAGTCTAAAGCTTTATGCAAATAAGGATTTAAGTGATAATGAGTTATTATTTTCGCATCGAAAATATAATTAAATAAATCATAAGAAAATGCGTTATATGAAAAAGTTAAAATTAACGATGTAAAAATAATGGTGATCCAAATATTTTTAATTTTTAATAATTTAGAAAACTTCAAAAATAGAAAATAAAGTATAAATACAATAACTAAAATGATTAAATAAATAATCGTTGAAAGTGGTCGATTAAAATAACCAATATATTGAAAAGATTTTTCTATAGTTTGATAAATAGAAGCACGCGATAAAGTTAAACTTAAATCAACTTGAGTGTAGGAATAAAAAAATAAAGCAATTATAGTAAGCCAAAAACTACTAATTAAAAACTGAATTTTTTTCATACATTATATACACCACTCAATTCATTTTTTTTAATAATCAGTAAATCCATCAATCCATCAATAGAACTTCTAACAGGATTTACACGACGAGTTTCTACATGAAGCCAATTAACAGAAACTTCTTTAATCTTATAACCCATTTTTTCTGCTAAATATAAAAGTTCCATGTCAAATCCTGCGGAGACGTTAGATCCTGAAATTTTACTAAAGCCATGGTGGATCTTAGATAATTTTTCAAACAAATTATCGGCGGCGGTTCGAGTAAACATCTTAAAACCACACTGTGTATCTACTATCTCTGGTAATCCCACTAATAATTGTTTAAGAATTACTGCTGCTTTAGAAACCAATTTTCTAGTCCATGGAGAACCTTTACGTTCCGTTTGACGTGAACCAATTACCACATCGAATTTTTTACTTTCTGCAAATGGTAATAACTTATTTACTTCTTCAATTGGCGTGGCTTGATCCATATCAGTGAATAAAACATATTTACCTTTAGATTTTAGAATCCCAGCAGTTATAGCGCCAGCTTTACCTGTGTGCTGATTCTTTATCAATGTAATATTTTTATTTTCTTTTACAAAATTTTCTATAAATTCTACACTTCCGTCGCTAGAGCCATCATCAACGATGATTAATTCATAATTAAATTTTTCTGTACTTAGAAAATGAATCATTTTATCTAGAACACCTTTTTGGAGATTAGCCATTTCATCAAAACAAGGAACTATAACAGAGAGAAAAATTTCATGCATAAAAAAATTATATCATTAATTGATGATTGGTAATTTTAAATTTTCTTTTTTATACCTTAAATACAGCTGAATTATTTCTAAATGATCAAAGGCTACTTCTTCTGAGGGCAAATTATCTACATCAAACCATTTTTGCTCAGTGACTTCCCAATCTGATTCACCGATTTTTTCTTTAGACTCGCAAATAAATACAAAAGAAATATTTTGTCTATCTTCATTTTTCCTATGCGGATTATCAATTATAGTAAAAAGTCGTAAATCATTAACTTTATAACCAGATTCTTCTAAGATTTCTCTTTCAGCTGCTTGTTTTAAATTTTCATTCTGTTCAACAAACCCTCCTACTAAAGCCCATTTTCCACCTTCAATCAGTTTTTCTGCTCGCTTAACTAATAAAATTTTTCCTTCTTTTAAAATAATGGCGTCTATAACCACATGTCTAAGTAACGCCTGATCTCCATTTTCAAAAGTACATTTAATCATAAATTCATTTTAGCAGAAATTTTAGACTTTGGTTGTTATCTAAGCATAAATTAGATAAAATATAAAATGCCATTTGGTCCTATCGTCTAGCGGTCTAGGACATTGCCTTCTCAAGGCAAAGATCAGGGGTTCGAATCCCCTTAGGACTACCAAAGTTGTTTAGAAGCTGCAGAATTTTTTATATTAAGGGCTTCCCCATAAATCTTTACTAAGAATAGAAAAATTATAACTTAAATAATAATTTAATTTTAAATGTTTTTATGCTATATTACTGCTTATGTTTGGAAAACCCGAAGTTGTAATTGCTGTTGGATCTACATCCTCTCAAAAAATTGATGCGGTAGGACGGGCATTTTATGAGATATACAACGGTGATAAGAAGTATTTTTGGCAAAGAAGAAAAATTAGAGTTATTGGATTAAATGCTTCATCTGGTGTTAATGAACAACCATGGGGTTATGAAGAAGGATTTAAAGGTGCATATAACAGATTAGATCAGGCTAAAGAGCGTATGCGACGTGACAAACGTAGACACGATTATGTAATAGGTATAGAAAACACATTAATCCCAGTAGGAACTTCTGATTTTGATAGACAATTAGAAATTTTCGAACTTCCCCGTACACAAGAAACAAAACTTTTACCTGAAGAATTTTGGGATATGCGATTTGCCGATATTGCTTGTGTAGTTGTAGAAGATAATTTAGGTAATCAACAAGAAGAAGCATCTGCAGATGTGATTTTTCCAGCTAAATATGTTAGAAAAGCTATAGAAAGTGGTTTTCGTATTCCGGCAGGTAATTTTATAGCAGAAGATCTCAATGGAGATGGAGCCGACCCACATATGACTCTAGTCCATAAACCTAGAAGTGAATTTATAAAAGATGCTATTATCGAAGCAACTAAAAAATTGCCTGCAAGAAGATAAAAAATCTTTCAGAATTTAGTCGCTAATTTTGAGTTATGTATTATATTAAATTTAAAATTAATTAGTGTTATACTTTTTCTATGACACCTGAAGGATCCATAGAAGCAAGACCCACATTTAGCGTAGAGTATGCTAAATTAAATCCACTTTATAAATTTGTTTCACACCTTCAAATGGCTCAAGAGTCACTAGATAATTTCGTGGATCAAAAACAATTAGGATATGATCTTTATAAAAGAAGCGAAATTGATAGAGAAGCTCTTTTATTAAAAACCCATGGATTCCTGGATATCCAATATAAACTAGAAGATTCCAATATAAATCCTGTGGATATTAGAGTGCATCTGCCTGATGCTGTGAAATTATCTGCATATTTAATTGCTTCCTCAGTCGCATTTACTAAAAATCCAACTTTATTATCTACAGAACTTATGACTGAACCTCATGCTTCAGAACTTAAGAGAAGTGAAAATATTGTGACTATGATTGATGATCATATAAAAAAAGAATTAGAAATAGAAATTCCAACCAGATCTAAATTGTTTAATATTATTGACCAACAAAATCTGGTGAATATGATAGGAATGCTAGCTCCTGAAGGTAAATATAAGTTATACAGAGCAATAGCTGCTGCGGTTTATAACATTTTATCCAATGATCCACCCGAAACCAATCGTGATAATAATGATTATCCAGATCAACCTCGGGGTGGTGGCGGAGGAGGTGGAGGACCACGAAGAAAGCCTGGAGATAGTGGTTGCGGATGTGGATCATTTAATTGGACTCCTGAATCAGAAGAAGAGTTTAGAAGATTATTTGATATTCCTCCTGAACATGAATCAGATACCACTCCTACCAGACCACAACGTACTCCAGAAAAAGAGCCCGTTCAGGCTAAAATATATGCGCAAACGGAACTAGCATAATGATGTCTAACTCTTGACAAACATAATTAGAATTTAATATTCTAATTATTATGCTAGAAACTATTTCTTCCACGCATATCTACAATGACTCTGCAGATCTCGATGAGACTATGAGGGCTTCTGCTATATCTAGCAGTTTTGAGAATACACTAAATCTTTCTTTATTAGAACAAATGGTTTTTGCATTAAGACCATTATATTTACACGAGGGGGATGAAAAAGAAATCAAAAGTGTACAGCGAAATGGAATATCTGTTTTAACTTTACCAACTAATTTAAATTTTAATGACATTTCTACTGTTTTTATTGAATTAACTGGTAAGAATGTATGGGAAAATTTTTATTTAGTAGCAGCATCTCCTATAAGTAGTGATTATTCTTATAATATTGAAAAAATTGGAGCATATATTAATTATTCACAAGATGAAACCACTATGGAAGAAAACCAAAATATATGGATTATAGACATGGAGAATCAAAAATATTATGAACAATGTCGTTTTTTAACGGAAAGAAGTGAGAAATTAGATCCAGATTTTATCGTTTATGAAGATATTCGTGATTTTACAAGATTACCATTAAATACTTTTTATAATCAGCCCTCGGGACGGGATTTTATTTTATTAAATACTAAAAATCAAAATCATGCTATCGCAGTTAAAAATTTATACTTAATACCTAAATTTAATGAGAGTAAAACTCCCTATAATCTAGCGGAAATCGCAGAAGCCGTAGCAAATGTAAAAACTCCTAATAATAATCGAACTTAATCTTTCTCCGCTATTAGCGGTTTAACTGAAGGAGTAAAGTTAGTATTTCTCTTTTTTATTTCCTTAGCTACTATTTTAGTAGATTTCTTTTTATTTACTACCAATGGTTTAGTTAGAGCAATAGGTAAAACTTCATCTACACTTTCTACAAATTTAAAATCTAAATCATTAAGTACTTCTTTAGGAATATCCTCTAAATCTTTTTTATTATCTTTAGGTAAAATAACTGTTTTTATTCCAGCTCTGTGAGCTGCTATAACTTTTTCTTTTACTCCACCTATTTCTAAAGCATGTCCACGAAGTGTTACTTCCCCAGTCATCGCCACTATTCGCTTAGTAGGAATTTTAGTTAATGCTGAAATAATAGCAGTAGTAATAGCAATTCCGGCTGATGGTCCATCTTTAGGGACAGCACCTTCTGGCACGTGAACATGAATATCTGTAGTTTGGAAAACTTTATCTGCGATTCCTAAATTATGTGCTTGAGAACGAATATATGAAAGTGCAGCTTGGGCCGATTCTTTCATCACATCACCTAACTGTCCAGTTAAGATTAAATGTCCTTTACCTGGCATAAGAGCTACTTCTATAAATAGTATTTCTCCACCTGCTTCAGTCCATGCCATACCAGTACTCATACCTACTTCATCTTTTTTCTCAATAAGAGTAGAACTGAAAATTCTAGGTCCTAAAAATTCTTCCACTATTTTAGTAGTTATTTCTAGTGATTTGGTTTTTTCTTCTGCTATTTGTTTAGCAGTTTTTCTAAATACACTAGCCAACTTTCGTTCTAAATTACGAACGCCTGCTTCACGAGTATAATGTTGAATTAAAAATCTTAATGCTTCGTCAGTAACTTTTATTTGATCATCTTTTAAACCATTAGTTTCTCTAAGTTTTTTAAGCAAGAAGCTTTTTGCGATGTTAAATTTTTCATCCTGTGTATATCCAGCAAAAGAAATTATTTCTAAACGATCTCTTAAGGCTGGTGGAATAGTATCTAGAACGTTAGCCGTAGCGATAAATAAAACGTTGGATAGATCAAATGGAACTTCTAGATAATGATCTGAGAAAGAATTATTTTGTTCAGGATCTAATGCTTCCAGTAGAGCTGATGATGGATCACCACGGTAATCTGCTCCTACTTTATCTATTTCATCAAGCATAAAAACTGGATTACGTGTTCCTGCATCTTTAATACCTTGTATAATTCGTCCTGGTAAAGCTCCTACATAAGTTCTTCTATGACCGCGAATTTCTGCTTCGTCACGAATTCCACCCAGTGATACTCTGACAAATTTACGACCAAGTGCGCGAGCGATGGATTTACCAATCGATGTTTTTCCAACACCTGGAGGACCCACGAAACATAAAATAGGTCCTTTCATTTTTCCTGATAATTTACGAACTGCGAGATATTCTATAATTCTTTCTTTTGCTTTTTTAAGACCAAAATGATCTTCTTCCAATATTTTCTCAGCTGACTTAATCTCAATATTATCAGTACTTTCATTACTCCAGGGAATAGAAACTAACCACTCTACATAATTTCTAATATATCCACTTTCTGGATTAAATTGGTTCATTTGAGAAAGTTTTTTAATTTCTTTTTTAGCTTTTTCAAAAACATCCTCTGGCATTCCTGCTTTTTTAGCTTTATCCATTAATTCTTTAACTTCGCTACTTCCTTCTTCGTCAAATTCTCCAAGTTCTTTTTCTATAGTTTTAAGACGCTCTCTAAGTAATGCTTCTTTAGCCCCCTTTTCAAATCTTTCTTGAGTTTTAGAAGAAATTTTTTTCTCTAGTTCTAGAACTTTTATTTCTTTACCTAAATAATCAGCTACTTTTTCCAGTCTGGCTTTAACATCTATCATTTCTAAAAGTTCTTGACGCTCTGAAGCTTTAATATCTAAAACAGATGCTATAAGATCTGCTAATTCCGAAGGAGTATTCTCTGACATGATATTCATGAAGACTAAAAAGTCTGCGGACTTACCTAAATTCATAGCATTTCTGAATTCTGTAACTAAATGATTAGTTAAAGCTTTAATTTCTGGTGTATCTTCTATTTTTTCTTCTAATTCTTCGACTTTCCCGAGTAGAAATGAATCGTGATCTTCAAAAGAAAGTATTTTACAACGGGCTAAACCTTTAACTTGAGCATTAATTTCACCATTAGTTCTAATCATTCGCTCTATTCTCGCGATACAACCTACTGTATATAAATCGTCTACATTAGGTTCTACGACTTTAGAATTTCTTTGTTGAACAAAACAAACTATTCTTTCTCCTTTAAAGGAAGATTCTAATGCTGCTAAACTTTTTTGTCTGCCAAAAGTGAGGACTGAATCTGTATTAGGGAAGATAACTCCATCACGAATTGGGATAATTGGTATTACTTTTTCCATAAATAATTTTTTATCTACATTAGCACTCTAACAAACTATTTGCTAATTGTCAACACTGTATTTTAAATTTAATTTCTAAACATGAAGGGATTTATTTTATACATTATATAAAATATATTTTCAATACTTGCAATAATTTTATTTCTAACTTAGAATATTTTTTAACATCTAAATCTGCGTAATCGCAGATTTTTATTTTTTTATGAGTAAACAAAAGGAGACATCAGATCAATCGGTAAATCAATCTAGAGAACTAGAAATTTTTACAAAATTATCAGAAGCAGGTCGTGGAGAGAAAGCATTACTCGCGATGATGGATATGACTGGACCTTATACTAAATTGGGCCAAATTGCTAATATAATTCATACAGCCTTTTACGATGCACCTGACAATGGATTTAAATGGGCACTACGACCTTTAGTAAAAAGACGCCAATCAAGAATAAGTGAAAATGGTTCTAGAAAAAGACAAAATCCTGAAGAACATATTAAAATGTTAGGAAGTGATATTAGTGACTCTATATTGGAAGAACAATTGCTACTAAGAAAAGTAGAAGCATTACCCTTGTATAGAGAAAATAGAGCACTAAAACATGATCATTTAACAATAGAAGAAATACAAATAAAGGGATTTCGACCTAAAGGATTCGAAGAATCTTTTCCTGTAATTGATACTTTACGCAGTGGTGAAAAAGCAGTAGAACAAATAGTTAAAACTGCCAGGCAACTAGCTAGTATTTCACCAACTGCTCAAAGATTAACTGAGATGATAAAGAAAAATCCTGATGCTGCAGTTGCTTTTGGTATAAATGCCATTAATGCAACTGCAGAAGAATATGGAGATATGGTAAGAGATACTGTAGGCACAGGTATTTTAAGTTTGGGAGTAATGGCTGTTGTCGCTGAGATATTATCTGCCGCACCTTTAACTGAACATGTGGATGACGTTGTTACTCAGGTTTTAAAATCTCATGGAATTGATTTTCCAGCTTTTTTTATCTTACCTACTATTTTTACCTCCGCGGCATTTTTTCTACGTGGTATTCAAGCCATAGCTGCTGTACCAATGCTACATAGAGGCATGTACCAAGCAGAAAATTTTTTATCAGAACAAAGAGAAAGTAATAAAAAATTAGCAAGCACATTTGAAGATGGTGTAAGAGAAATTAACCAAAAAATATCTCTTCCTAATATTCCTGATTTATCTTATAGAAAAAGAAATCCATACGATAATTTTACTGCAGACAGAGAAGTTTCTATAAAAATTGGTGGAAATGAAAGTACAGCAGTAGAAAAAAGTGGATGTTATTTAATGGCTTTTCAAGTAGAAAGAGATGAGTATAATCAAGAATCCTATAAACCCATACCACTTAATATAAGAGATGGTAAAATAGTTTTAGCATCACCAAAAGGTCAAACTAAAGAAATTATTTTTGCTACCACTTGGGAGAGTGGAGTTAAACATATACAAACCTTTATCGGCGTTAATGGTAAAGAAGCTAGAACAGATAATGAACAGAGATTAGATATCTATCAAGTACAGGATTTTCCAACTGCAAGAGAACGAGCACAAAAAATTCATACTAGTTTAATTTATCAAGGAATACGTTGTAATGGAAATCGTATAAGACCTGATAACTTAAAGATAATTACTGGACAGAGACATACAGACTTTAGTGATTTTGGTCCTCCTAAAAATATAGCTGTACCATTTATTATTACTGCTGGGCTCTTGGAACAGTTGCCTTCAGATAGAAACTTTACTATAGAAGTCATTGGAGAACGCAATGTAGGATATACACCTACATATTTACCTATGACTTTAAGCAATAGTGTAGGTTTTGAACTAGACGTAGTCGAAGAGTAATCTTCCCGTTGACACTTCCTAAATGCACTCCTAAAATTAGGCTATATGGTGTTTCTAAGTCAACTTCTGGGCAAGAAAATCTATCTCGAAGGCCGAAATTTTGGAACTATCGAAGATCTGGCAGTATTTCAAAACCGACCTCATCCTCCAGTTTCTAAAATTGAGATTAAAACTAAAGGTAAAAAAGTAACTATTTCTCCTCATTCTTTAAGTTTTGAAAATAATAAATTTATCCTAAAAAATAATCATAAAGATCCGTTTCTCCCTTATGATCATAGTGACTTTTATTTATCAGAGGATTTATTAGATAAACAGGTCATAGACACTACTGGAAAAAGATTAGTTAGAGTTAATGATGTAGCTCTGGAGGTTAACGGAGAATTAAAAGTAGCAGGGATTGACATAGGATTTGCAGGAATTTTAAGAAGACTCGGTTTTGGTAATTTATCAGAAAAATCTAAAATAGTCCCGTGGGATGAAGTGGAAGCATTTGATTATCAAACAGGAGCCATTAAAATTAAATCCGTGGCATCCAACTTAAATGCTTTTCACCCTTCGGAATTAGCAGAAATTTTAGAGGACGTAGGAGCAAAAGAAAGGATAGGTTTAGTTCAAGCGCTGGATAGTAAAAATGCAGCGCGAGCCATAGAAGAAACTGATGAAGAAACTCAACTTTCTATTTTAGAAACCTTACCTGTTAAAGGTAGTTTTAAAGATATTCTAAATAAAATTAAAATATCAGAGCTGGCTGATATTTTTTCTCATTTAAATACCACTAAAAGAAAAGATGTACAGAATGCACTTACTGAAGAAAAAGCTGCTGAAGTTAAATCTCTTTCTATTTTTTCCAGCCAAACAGCAGGCGGATTAATGCATCCTAATTTCGTGGAAATGGAAGAAACACAAACTGTAAGTGATGCTATGAAAGCTATTTCAGATTTTGAAGAGGGTATACCTGAAATTATAGTTTTAGTAGATAAAAATAAAAAATTCAGAGGAATGATTAAAGCTAAAAATTTCTTAGCAGAAGCTCCTGATACTATTCTTTCAAGTTTGGTTAATATGAAAATTTCCGTTTCCACTAATATTGGTTTTCAAGATATTTTAGAATTATTCTCCAGATATAATTTACGCGGATTAACCGTAGTTAGTAGTAATAAAATCCCACTTGGTGTTATTCTTATAGATGATGTATTAGCTGAAATAGCTAAGCAAAAAGAGGAAAATGAAATTCTTTAAATCGCTTTTTTTCAGAATGTTGCCTGTTTTGGCGATTTTAGGACCTGGTATTATCTCAGGTTCTGTAGATAATGACGCTGGAGGAATAGCCACTTATTCAGTAGCAGGAGCAAATTTTGGCTATTCTCTACTTTGGGTTTTATTTATAACTACTTTTGCTCTTATTTTAACTCAAGAAATAGGAGCCAGAATGGGACTCGTAACTGGTAAAGGTTTAGCAGCATTAATAAGAGAAAAATTTGGAATTAAATGGACTACTTTCGTAATGTTCATTTTATTTGTGGCTAATATCGGCACTATTGCGGCAGAATTTGCGGGAATAGCAGCTGCACTGGAAATATTCAATATCTCCCGTTTCTTTAGTATTCCAATCGCGGCTATTTTCGTTTTCTTTTTAATTACTAAGGGTGGTTTTAAAAATCTAGAAAAGTTTTTTTTAATTCTTTCCATCCTATATTTAGTCTATATTCCTTCTGCATTTTTAGCCAAACCCGATTGGCTACTAGGTATTAAAAGTTTAGTTATTCCTCATTTAGATTTTTCTAAATCCTACTTTTTGGCTTTAATAGCCACTATAGGAACTACTATTACTCCCTGGGGACAGTTTTTTATACAAGATTATGTAGTGGATAAAAAACTTACTCATGCAGATTTAAATGTGGAAAGAGCTGACGTATTTACGGGTTCATTTTTAACTAATTTTATTTCCTTTTTTATAATCATTGCTTGCGCTGCTACACTTTTCGTAACTCACCATCCTATTACTAATGCTGGAGATGCTGCATTAGCACTAAAACCTTTGGTGGGAAATTTTGCTTCACTTCTTTTCGCTATTGGTTTATTAAATGCTTCTATTTTCGGTGCATCTCTAGTTCCGATTTCTACTTCTTATGTTGCTACAGAGGCTTTTGGATTTGAATCAGGTCTGGATTTTTCTTTTAAAGAAGCTCCTATTTTTTATGGAATCTTCGCATTTTTACTCATATTCTGTGCTATTTTAGTTTTATTACCTTTTGTGCCGTTGATACAAATTTTGGTCATCTCTCAAGCAATAAATGCAATTTTATTAATTCCTATTTTAGTATTTATTTATTTGCTTTCTAATGATGAGCGTTTACTTGGAAAATATAAAAATAATAGAGCAGTAAATATAATTTTAATTATTTCTCTCACACTTATAGCCCTTACTTCTTTAGTCTACTTCGGAACGCTATTCTTAGGATAAATTTTACTAATATTGTTGACACAAACGTCTCTTCTTGATGTTGACTAGTTTTAAACAAAATATGCTATAATACTCAGAATTTATGGCAAATTTGGAAAATAGTTCTAGAATAGCCATAGCAGGACGAGGACCTATGGCTCTTTTAACGGCTCATGCCTTAGCTAATCGTCATCCAGATCTTAATATAACAGTTATTGGACCTGAGGCGGTAAAAAATAATAGGTTACCTATTTCTACTAGAAATATACTCAGCACATTTTCTCCCCTACCTGAATCTACTCCTCACGCTAGTGAATTACAGGTTGGTACTCATAAAATAACAGTTGAACTTTCCCGTAGAGCTTCAAGATTTCTATTTAATAGATCTAAAGCTTTGCAAGATGGACTATATGCCCCACGTATAAATCAGCTGGAAAAAGAGTTAGAAGCGCAAATTAAGGCAGAAAATCCAAATGTAACTATTATAAATAGTAAATTAAATAACTTTGAACTTACTTCTCAAGGAGTAAAAGTTAATATAGATGGAAATATTGAAGATTTTGATTTATTAATTAGTGCCACAGGTATTGCTGGTAAAACTGCAAAAATTCTAAAGGATCGTGGCCAATTAAAAGAAATCATTAGAAAAAAACACACTAAAACATTAGGATTATATGTAAATTTACCAGATGAAATGAAAAAATTACTCCCTGCTATAGATAATAGATTTTATTATTCCCATATTAAAATTGATCATTTAGGAACTAAAGGAAGATTATATATAACTCCAGCCACCGATGGTACTTATTTAGTATTATTAGGATCTCAAAAAAACGCCATTGATGATCTATTAAAGAAAGCTAGAGAAAATAATCCCACTAATAGTTCTTTTGAAAATAATATATTAGAAGCAATAAAAATCGCTGCATCAGAGAGTTCATTTAGTAATTTTTTATCGAATATTAATAGTGAACATATCGATGAAGCTACTCTTTTTAATATGAATGAAGCAAAAACTCGTATGATTAAAAATAAAGAAGCTAAGGAAAGAATAATTCTTTTAGGAGACGAAGAAAGAAATATTAATCCTGCTTGGGGAATTGGTTTACTTTTAGGAATTAAAGCGATAGTAAGATTGATTAAAATATTTGATAAAGCAAATGGTGATATATCTAAAATTGGTAGACTTTATAATTCTAAATTTCATGTATTTAATTTAAAAGTCTTAACTTATAGCATGGATTTATTATCCAGCTTATTTACTGGATCAAGTTATTTTATCAAAAAATATTTAAGAATTAATATTTAAAATCTACTAAATTTTATTTTCATCCCTTTTTCAGTTTGCATTGTTATAAAGTTCTTGGTACATTAAAAGGAGGTGAGAATGATGAAAAAAGTATTTATTTTCTTTTTATTCTGTTTAACAATTGCTTTCGCTCCTATAGTTTTAGCTCAAACTGTTAGTCCTGCACAAACTCTACGAGGAGAGAATCAGACAGCTAGACTTTCAGCATTACATACGACTTGTGATAACGCTATAAGTCAAAGATTAACTAACTTAAATGATGCCTTAACTCGAGTTAATGGTTTAGCTAAATTAAGCGCTGATGAAAAATCACAATATAGCTCACAAATTCAATCCGATATTAATGGATTAACATCACTTAAATCTAAATGTGATGCTGATACAGATCTTACGACTTTGAGAGATGATATTAAATCAATTTATACTAACTTTAGAGTTTACGCAGAATTTTTACCAGTTACGAGATTATTAATAGCAGCAGATACTATGACTACTACAGCAGGAAAACTCAATGATCTTTATACCAAATTAGTATCACGCGTATCATCTGCAGGAAATCCTAGTAATTTAACAGCACTACTTTCAGATATGCAAAGTAAAATAAATGATGCTAACACTCAATATAATAATGTAGAGTCACAATTAACGGGTCTTACACCTACTAGTTTTGATAGTAATCCAAGTGGAACTAAATCTACTATTCAAACAGCCAGATCCGAAATTCAAACAGGTTCTAGTGACTTAAAAACAGCCCTATCTGATGCTAAACAAATAATCCAAGCATTAGGTGGAGGTGGATCCACTGCAACTTCCCCAACGACTACTCAATAGAAATTAACTTTAAAATCTTTAAGAACTTTACCCAAATAATGAAATTTTGCAGAAAATATTTGTTTTTTATTTAACCACTGAAGAAAATGTTTATCAGCGTCTTGTATATTTAGTTTTTTCAATTTTGAGATTGGAATCCATTCTAATTTACCTTCTCCAGATTCTATAATATTTCCCTCAAATTTTGTAACAATATAAACAAAAACATACCATGTTTCTCCTGAATCTCTATTATTTGGAAATGTAATAATTCCTTTTAATTTAGGATTTTTTATTTGCAAACTAGTTTCTTCTTTAACTTCTCTTATCACGCATTCTTCAGGAGATTCATTATCTAATAATTTACCACCAATACCATTCCAAAAATTTTTAAATAAATCTTCTTTACGTTTTACTCTATGGATCATCAAATATTTATTTTTATATTTTATATAACAGAGTGTAGAGATTTTCATTTATCAGGATTATATATTAATTTGGAGATTTTAATAATACCACTCTTGCAGGAGCTCCATCAATGCCTGTAAATTTAAGCGGCGTAGCAATAAGAGTGTATTCATCCTCAAGAACTTTAGATAAATCTAAACCCTCAATAATCGGAATATTTTTCGATAAAAATGCTGTGTGAGCTGTAGTATCTGTACTTCCCTTTTGCTTAATCGATAAATAATCAATACCAATTAATTTTATAGATAAATCAGCTAAATATTCTGCTCCATCTGGAGTTAGATAAATAAAATCATCATAAAATTTTTCAAATCCGTGAATGGAATTTTTAGTTTTTAATAAAATCCTTTCGTTTGGCTGAATATTTTTATTTATCAAATTTTCTTTTGACACAAACTTATCACAATTTGTTAAATCTAGGACTCGACATGGGCCAATAAAATCAGCTAAAGGTAATTGGTCAATATTTAATCCAGAATCAATTACATGTGAAGGAGCATCTATATGAGTTCCGCTATGAGAACCCATTTCAATTTTAGAGATTACAGAACTACCTGAGTTAATTTTCTCAATTTTTATGGGGGGATTATTTGGATAAAAAATCGTTTTATTATTAAGAGGTAAAGAGATATCGATAATTTCTATGTGATCAAACATAAATTATTGAGTAGGTACCTGGTCTGAGGTAGGAAGTTGATTAACAGCATTCTGATCGCTGTTTAAATTATTCATACTTCCTTGAATATTATTTACATCTTGATTTAAATCTGCATTAGAATTTCCTGTAGTTGGAAGTCCACTATTAGTAGCTGAAGGAGAAACAGTAGGATTAATAGAATTTGTTTGATTTGGATATAAAGAAGACATCATAGTAGAGTTTTTATAATACTTATATAATTTATAACCTCCAATTCCTAAAGCAATAATTACGAGTAAAATAATAATTCCAACTAGAGTTTTTTTCATATAAGCAGGGGATAAATTAAATATAATGAATTATTTTATACATTTCAAGTGGATTTTATTCAGTGGATTTAGTGAGTAATTTTTTAGATTTTATAAAGACCCAGATTACGAGTATCGTAGCTAATGTAAAAAGTATCATTCCTCCAAAATCATCACCTGCATCATCTTTGTCCTTAAACTCTACTATTAAACCAAAAAGTTTAACGAGAAAAGCTACTACGGTTAAAATTACTGGGAAAATAGAACGGGAATATCGATTTTTACCTATAAAAAACCAGATTATAGCTATAATACCAATTATAAAAAGTCCTGAATCATCAACTTTATATAAATCATGATCTTCTAAAAATGATTCTGGAAGGAATGCGAAACCTGAGAGTCCGAGTATTGAAGTAAAAAGCATATTATTACCTCTATTTATAGCTTCTGTAATAGTCATATATTAATTATTAAACAATTATTGAAAGTTTTGCAAGTCTTCTAAGATTTCACTTGGGTGATTAGTAGCATTCACATTTTCATAAGTTTTTTTTATTTTAAAATTAGGGTCAATAAGATAAGTTATTCTACGCGTGGTTTTTTTATCTTCATTCCAAGCGTTGTATTTTTTTATAACTTCTAAATCTACATCAGATAAAATAGGAAAATTTAAATTATATTTTTTAGAGAAAATGTCATGAGAGTTAACAGAATCTTTAGACACACCTAAAATTATTACATCCTGACTTCGAAATTTTTCTAAATCATCTCTAAAATTACATGCTTCAGTCGTACAACCTGGAGTATCATCCTCGGGATAAAAATATAGAATAATCCATTTACCTTTATAGTCTGCTAAAGTGTGTATCCTACCATTCTGATCAGGCAAACTGAAATTGGTTACTTCCATTAATTTAGTTTAGCAAATAAAAAAATTCCTAACAATGAATTTTGGGTAAAAAAATAGTATGAAAGTAGTAAGTAAAATAATTTATTGCTTAAAAATAAATTAATATATAGAATTTATTAATTATCATGAAATCTAACTTATCTCTGCTTAATATATTGCATTTATTTAACGATGGTTTTGAAGCTAGTTTTTTACTCCTACTACCTTTTATACAAAAAGATTTACATTTTAACTTAACATATGTAGGAATTTTAGGAACTTTGGTAATAATAATTCGCATTCTAATGGCTTTACCTAGTGGATATTTGGCTATGAAAGCAGGGGGCATGAGGGTTTTAATATATTCTATTATTCTTTATGCTTTAGGATTTTTAGGTGTACCCTTTTCAAACTCCTTAATTAGGTTACTTTTAGTATTTATTATTGGAGGATTAGGTTATAGTTTTTTTCACACTATTGGATTCGCATTAGTTTCCAAATGGGCGGATAAGAAAACTAGAGGGAAAGATTTAGGTAATTTTACTTCTATAGGAGATTTAGGAAAAGTTGGAATTTCTACAGTTTTAACATTTATCATAGTAGCTATTGGTTGGCGATTTACATCTTTACTTTATACGTTTATTTCAATAATTTTATTTTTATTTTTCTTTATAAAATTTAATAAATTAAAAGATAGTTTCATAGAAAATCAAGCTAAAGTTAAGGAATTACATTTTATAGAAGTAATGAAAAATTGGAGATTTATTTTAGCTATGGCTACAGGGTTTTTTGATAATTTTGCGAGTGCATCTTTATATATTTTTTTGCCATTTCTACTCTTAAAAAGAGGAATTAATCCAAGTTTTTTAGGATCCTTTACTGCAGCATTTTTTATAGGTAATTTTCTAGGAAAATATGTTTTAAGCAGATTTATTGATCGACATGGATCAGTTAGAATTTTCATGGTTGCTGAAGTATTTATGGCACTTTTTATTTTTCTACTTGCTTCTAGTACTTCTTTTATTTTAATAATTATATTTGCAGTAATACTAGGTATTTTTACTAAGGGAACTTTACCAGTAGTAGAAACTATGATTACTGAATCTGTAGAACATCATGCAAATTATGAAAAAGCTCATGGGATAAATGGGGTTATTACTAACATAGGAGTGGCTGTAGCCCCAATTCTACTCGGAATTATTTCTGATAAATTAAGTATCGTTTGGGCTTTTGATATGATGGCTATAGCAGCTCTTATAGCTCTAATACCCGCGTTAGGTTTTTACTTACTATATAGAAAGTCTTTTTAGTTTTAATTTATTATTTAAAAATAATTCAACAATTATCGCCCATACTAATCCAAAATGTTTTTTAAAATAATAGAATCTACTTTGAGTAAAAATTTTATCTCTATCTGGATTAAACCTAGTACTTCTTCCCCATAGATGTAAAACTAATGAATCAGGTATCATAAAGTTTTCAAAATCTAAATCTATAATTCTTTTACATAAATCATTTTCTTCAAAATATAAAAAGAAATTTTCATCAAAACCATTTAATTTTTCAAAAATATTTTTTCTTATCATAAAGGCAGTACCAGGAACCACACCTACTTTTCTAATATTATTTTTATTTATATTTTTTAGCCAAAATTTTTTAGCAATTAAATTATTAGGAAAATATTTATTTATAAATGAAAGTGCGAAAATAGCATTTAATGGAGTTAAAATTTCTGTCCCTTGTAAGGAAAAAACTTTTTTATTTTCATCCATTAAAGTAGGAGCTACCACTGCAGCATTCTTATTTTTATCTAGAAATTGAACTAAATTTTCTATAGTGTTTTTATAAATTTCTGTATCTGGATTTAAGAAAAATAAATATTCGCCTTTAGCTAATTTTGCTCCAATATTATTCGCTGCTCCAAAGCCTAAATTTTTATAATTTTTAACATATTTTATAAATGAGTATTCTTTTTTAAGTCTAGTTTCAATAGTGGGAGTTTCGTCATTATCTACTACTATAATTTCTAGCCCAAATTTCGGCCAGTTTTTTTTAATAGATTTTAAACAATTAAAAAATTCTAAATCAGCTTTATAGTGAACGATAATAATAGAAACTTTAATCTTCATACTAGTATTCTACTAAAAAATATGATTTGCTAATACTAATATGGAGGTGTCTAAAAATATACATCATAATTTAAATGGCGGTAGAGATTATCCAAGCATAGTAAAAGATACCATATCTACTCTTACTTCTTCTAAAGAAAATCATATAAATGAAGAACTACCTTATAGGTACATAAATTTTTTAATAGATGTTTTTGCTATTCATGATTCTGAACTTCTTTATACTGAATTTCACTTAGATAATGAAAAAGAATTAGATGGAGCTAAAAAAATAGTTAGTACTATGTTCTTAAACTTAATTAATAAAAATATACTTGGAGTGTTAGAAATAGAATGTATTATCGCATATTATGGACTAGATGGAGAAAATCCTCGTTCAATAACTGACTTAGCAGAAAACTTTAGTATGGAAAGAAATATTTTTGATGATTGTTTTCATAATATGATTAGACGCATTCCGACTAAACCTTCTCCACTCGATTCCCTAATTACATTTCACTCTAATCCTAAATTCCAATAACCTACTAGTTTGTTTTCTTAATATCTTTTAAATATACTGGAAATAATTATGGCAAAAAATAATTATTTTTCAGGATTAACTAAAAACACTTTTCTACTTACTTTTACTTCTTTTTTCGCTGATATTTCTACTGAAATGCTTTATCCAATCTTACCTATTTTTTTGACACAAATTTTAGGAGCAAATGCCAGCATAGTCGGATTAATAGAAGGTGTAGCTACTGCTACTCAAAATATAGTTCAAGGTTTCTCAGGATATCTAGCAGACAAAATACAAAGAAGAAAATCTATCGCAATATTAGGTTATTTACTCGCTGCTATTTCAAAACCCTTCTTTGGTTTGGCTACTATTTGGCCAGAGGTTTTTATTACCCGCTTTTTAGATAGATTAGGTACTGGTACCCGATCTGCTCCTCGTGATGGTTTAATCGCGGCATCCACAGATGAAAAACATCGTGGAAGAGCATTTGGTTTAGAAGGAATTGGAGATAATTTGGGAGCTTTTGTGGGACCATTAGTTGCCATACTTTTACTTTTTTCTTTTCATATCAGTGTAAGAAATATTTTTTACTTCGCTTTTATACCCGGTATATTAGCAGTAATCATGATATTATCAGTAAAAGAAAATAAAAAAACGGTGGCTTCTAAAACAAAGCTAAACTTTTCTCTTAAACAACTCCCTTCTACTTATTGGAAATATCTAGTTGTTACTGCACTATTTGGAATAGGAAATTCGAGTACGTCTTTTTTAATTTTACAAACAAAAAATTTAGGAGTTTCCTTTATGGTAACCATTTTTATTTATGCATTTTTTAATTTAGTAGCTGCGGTTTCTTCTTACCCATCAGGATCACTTTCAGATAAATTTGGAAGAAAAAATATTTTATTTTTCTCATTCATAATTTTTATCTTAACTTATTTAGGTTTTGGATTAAGTAAAAATATTTTTATTATTGGTTTTCTTTTTATTCTTTATGGGGCTTTTCAAGGTATATTTCGCGCAGTAGGAAAAGCATTTGCTTCCGATTTTGTCATACAACAATATCGAGCCAGTGCTGTAGGTTGGTATTCTACTACGGTAGGTTTGAGTAGTTTAATAGCTAGTATTTTAGCAGGACAAATCTGGGTAATTTTTAATCCGTCAGCGACATTTTTATTTGGCGCGTTTTTCGCATTTTTAGGGTCTATTAGTCTTTTTATTCTTATCCCTTCAAATCAAAAGTAGTAGAATAAATGTTCTATTTGAAACAGATAAAAATAATTTAATATTGACTAAAACTATTTAATTCTATATAAAATAGTTGTGAGTTTTCCTGAAGTTTACCAAAATCAGACTACTCAAGAAAATTTACCTAATCCTCAGGTAAAAAGATATTTAGTTGCCGCTAAAGATACAAAAGTAAAAATTATAACCATTGCTAGGGAAGGTGATGAATTAGTTTCTCAAAATGTACAAACTTTGAGAAATCGAGGTTATACTAATGCGGGATCATTAAGTAATTTTATGCCAAAAGGTATGACTAGAATTGCCATTTTAGGTTCAGAAGAAAATAAACAAGTATTTTATAGAAAATTACAACATTTAGAAGATTTAGATAGCTTACCAATAATTGGTGGCATCAGAAATAGCTTTAGAAGAATGAGAGTTAGAATTCCCATACCCTCTGCTGATAAACATTTAATTAGTTAATAACTTAAATAAAAAAATCACTAATATTATAAAATCCTTAATATCCAATTTGTTATTATCCCATTTTTTTGTTACAATTTGTTAATTATATGACACATTTACCTGATAACGTTAACCCAGCACAATCTCGTGCTGAGCAAGTAAGTATGTTTCAAGAGAGACTTAAAGCTAAAATAGAATCTGACTGTCAACCATCACTTGCCAATTTGGCACAAGCACTACCAACACAAGATGAAGTTGTTCAATTTTTACTAAGGGTAGAAGATACTTTATTAGCACAGGGACGAGCTGGTAATGCTCTCCCCGCACCCTTATCTCCACAGCAAACTAGTGAATTTTTTCAACTCATTACAAAAAATATGGCCCTTGATGCATTTAGACAAGCAAACTCTATATCTACCTCTATATTAGGTGAGCAGCTAAGAGATCAAGTTATAGATCCACCTTTAAACGCAACAGAGATAACAACAGATATTAAATATAGCACGATTAAAGATGATAGCTTGATAGAAATTTCGGCTGGAATAAATGGAGGCTTATTTACTCATATTAAAGATCTACCAACTGATGAAACTACTTATTCTCATGAAGTAAGAAAATCTGAACAATTTGTAGGACTTAGTTATAGACCTCCTAGCGATTTTGGTCCAGGTCGAGCAGTATTGCCAGAACCTACTGCTACTCCTACAGATATAACCGTCAGCAACTTAAATGCTCAAACACCAATTCAAGAAGAGATACATATTATTTTATCTCAGGGAGGACTTAATTTAAGTATTATTCCTGAAGCTTGGAAAGAAAATACAACAGACTCCTTGGTGGATCAAAGTTTGTCCCCCGCACTCGGAGAGAATAAACAACCACCCTTACCAGCAAAAAAAGAAGAATTAGATATACCAACCTATGATATTAGTATTTTTTCAAATGTAGACGCTTCTGGAAATAAAACTATACAAAAACTCGCTATAAAAAGAAAATATTTTGGAGATAAAAAAAGAAGTCATGATGCCACTCTTAGTGTTTCTCAGGACGGAACAATAACTACCGAATAAAAACCACATTGATTAATAAATGATAAAATTAATACGTGGATAAATATAAGGAGAATACCTTATTTAATATATAAACATGAATATAAAAGATTAACTGGGATAACAAATAAAGAAATAAGAAGAGTTAATTATTGACAATGATATTATTTATTATGTTACACTAATTTTAGATGAGTAAAAATAATATGAATAATAAATTTGTTACACAAATTCCAGAACCACCATTATCCAGGTTTTTATTCGCGGACACTAAGATAGCATTTATATGGTTAATACTTCGTATTTATTTAGGATATGAATGGATTATGGCTGGATGGGAAAAAGTAAACAGTTCTATGTGGACAGGCTCACAAGCGGGAGTAGCATTAAGTGGTTTTTTACATAGTTCACTTAAAAAAGCAGCAGGACAACATCCCGATGTATCTGGCTGGTACGCCACACTTATTAATGGAGTTGCACTTCATCATACTGTTCTTATATCTAATTTAGTAGCGTATGGAGAATTATTTATAGGTGTATTACTTTTATTTGGATTATTTACAGGCGTAGCTGGCTTTTTAGGAGCATTTATGAATATGAATTATTTATTTGCTGGAACTGTAAGCATAAATCCTCTTATGTTTTTATGTGAACTTTTTATAATTCTCGCATGGCGTGTAGCTGGATGGTATGGACTAGATAGATTTTTATTACCTCTACTTGGTACACCCTGGCACCCTGGTAATGCGTTTAAGAAGAAATAGTAGAAACTTCTTCTCTAAACTTATTATTATCTATAATTTCTACACCTAATTTATTTGCTTCTTGGATAAGATATTCTTGAGCTAATCTGGCAGCTTTAAATTCTTTCTCTTCTATATCAAATCTCTTTTCTAAATGATGTAGAAATTGTTTTCTATGCGCGTTTTCGTCTTTAGTTATAAGTAAAATAAGATGACCTAAATCTTTTAAAGTTTCAGGATTAAAAAAAGCACATTCTAAAATTAACTTCTCATGTTTTTTAATTTCATCCAAGACTACCTTATTTAATTCTTCTCTAACTGCTATTAAACCTTTAATTACATTTTCCTCATTTAACTTTCCAAACTCCCGATAAGCTTTACAAGTTCCTAAATAAAGAAAAGGATGAGTTTTTTTATCTTTATCTTTTCTGTATTTTCTTTTTATCGTATCTCCTTCCATCACAGGTAAATTTAGTTTTTCACCAAGTATTTTAGAATAATATGTTTTTCCAACTCCAGGAACTCCATAAATAAAAATTCTATTTTCAAACATGAAAAAAGTATAGCAAAAAAAGTATGTTATAATAAAAGAAAATGGTTGCTGAAAGTGAAAGTCATCCCAGAGGTAAAATTCGTAATTTTATTGAAAAGGCAAGAGAAAGAATAAATAATGCTCTACTAGAGCTTCATATTGGGCCTAAAGCTAAAAGTCTTCTTCCTATAGCAGAAATGTTACAATATGATATTTTAGATCATTTCTCTAAGTTACCTACCTCTTTAAACGCAGTCTTTATTGGACCTAGAAGCGCAGCTTTTATTGAAGCAAATGCTTTAAGAATTGCTTGTAGAGAAAGAAATATACAACCTCAAACAATTTTTATAATAGAAAAAGATGATATTTCTATTTATTTTTCTACAGATACTGATCAAAGAAGAGCATTAGATACTTATTTAAGTAAAAATTCAATAACCAATGAATTACTTACTGATGGAACTATAAGAATAGATGATGATGATTTTAGAATTTATTCCAGTAGTAATTTTATCTCAGAAGTACAAGCAGCACGAATAAAAGGTGAATCTTTATCTCTTCCTCCTATAGTTATAATTAACGGAGACGCCGGAGATCCAAGTCTGGTAGAAAGTATTATAAATGAATGCTCCAAAGATTCCTCTCTTCTTACTATAGCTAGAAATATAGGAGCATTCCCGTATGAACAAATTGCAGAAATGTGGAGTAAACAAATTACAAAAAAAAATGCTAACCAAAATCCCAGTTTTTTGGCTTTTACAACTCATGTACCTGCTTATAGAGATATGCTTACTGCGCAATTAGACTCAATATTAAAACCTAATCAAATAAATATATTGATAAATGGGGAGTTATTATCTCATCCTCCTAATTTAATAAAAAGCGGTGGAGGCTGGACAGATCAGTATATTCATCTTATAGGAGATGCACGAACTTTTAAATAGTATTCCAAATTTGAATTTGGTTTAAAAATAGAAATAAATTTTATTTAACTCATTCCAGTCTTTTTCTATACCAAATAACTTCAAATGAATTACCTCCACCTTCAGTGTAAAATTCTTTTTTAGTTTTCATTTTTTTGAATCCATGTTTTTCATAAAAATTTTGCGCCATTTTTTGTTGGGTCGAAGTTCGTAGTCTTAGTTCTTTCAAGTCATTATTCTTAGCCACTTTTTCTAATTCATTCAATATTTGACTAGCATAACCTATTCTTCTGTAATCTGGATGTACGCGCATTCGCCTTATATGACCCATCGTATCTGTTATTTTTCTATAACCTCCCATGGCAACAATTTTTTCACCAACGAACCCCACTAGAAATTCACCACCATTAAAATATGTTTCTTCAATATCTTCAAAATCCTTTTCCCACGGTCCGCTTCTATATCCTATTTCAGAATAAATAGATGATAGCTCATAAAGTTTTTTAACTTCTTCTTTATCCTCAATGATATATTTTCTTATGATAAGGTCATTCATGAGTGAAGTATAGCAAAATGAAGAGAGTAAATTGTTTTTCATTGTTTAGGATCTAAAAATAAGCTAAAATATGCATACATTGCCGGATCGTCTAATGGTAGGACGACAGAATCTGGATCTGTCTATCTTGGTTCAAATCCAGGTCCGGCAGCTTTGACTTTTTTCCATAAATTAGCCTCAAATATTATACGGTCCTTACAAACACTAGCTTTGATTTAAACTATTTTCAATAGCTTGCTATGATTAAAATACTATATATAATAAATTTAATATGAGTTTACCGGAAGTAAATTTGGCTATTGAGAGCTGGCAGTTAAATGATGAATTAGCACAATCTCCTGGCTTCTGCAGAAGAACTGCTATAGAAATTTTAAAGGTTGGTCAGGAAGCTGATGTCTCAGAGCCGCATGTTAAATTTGAGATTCTGGTTTGGCCGGATGCTAAAGAAGGAGAAGATGTACATTATGCAGTAAAGGCAGTAAGTGATAAAGAAACTTTTATTTTTAATCCTTCACCCACGGCACAATTTCCACAGTATAATGGAACTCTTAAAGACGCACCTTCTAGTTTTAAATCCATGATTCCTACTCCTGAAGTTAAATAAGAATTTATTTTATAAACTTAAAAATATAGGGGACGAAGATAAGAATGCCAACGATGATGGATCCCATTGAGGTAAGTAAAACCATCCCGGCTGCGACGTCTTTAGCTACTTTAGCCTCTTCTCTATGCTCCTTAGTTATTAGATCCACCATTTGTTCTATAGATGTATTTATCATTTCAGCTGACATAACGAGTAGAATCATTACACCTAAAATTCCCATTTCGAAATGACTAACATCAAAAATTATACTTAAAATTACTACTATTAATGCTATTATGAGGTGAATTCGCAGATTTTGATTATTGGCAAATGCGTATTTAATGCCTTCCCAAGCGTAGCCAAATGACTGAATTAATTTTCTATGATGAATCATATATATATTTTAATCTTATATAAAAAAACCGGCAATAACAAAAGTTATTACACAAACCATGGTTCCTAAAACTGCCCCAATTAAAACTTCACTTAAAGTATGTTTTTTTAAATAAAGTCTGGAAAAACTCACACCAATAGGAGCGATTATAAAAATAAAAGATGGGATTATTCCATAAAGTAGACTAACTGTTATCCAAAAAGCAAAAGCTACTGCTACATGTACGCTAGCTTTTATAAAATAATTTAAAATTTCAAAAACCACAATGCCTATAATTATTCCCAGTGCCACAAAACTAAGTGGTGAATAAAATCCACGACGAAGTGTAGCAATTAAGAAATAAATAAATGCGAAAATAAGGCTGGTGGTGTAAAAAAATGGTCTGAGTCTACGATCTGAAATATCTATATCATTTAAAATTTCCCGAGGTTTGGCAAAGAAAAAAACTAATAATGCTATGAGCACGAAAAAAGTAGCAAGTAAAAACCACTCAAATCCTTCACCCAAATCGTGAGTGTTATGGTACATAACTATAAAAGGAATAAGAATAGCAAAAATAATAGGATGAAAAACTATAGATAAAACTTGGGCCAGTCTTCTAGTCATTATTTAATGTAAGTTTTTTAATGTTTCTTCTTTACCTAAAATTTCTAACATATCTGGAAGAGGTAAACCTTTATCTTTTCCTGTAAGAACTTTATACAATAAATTTCCTTTAGCACCTGTAGTTTTAAGAATTTCTCGCATAGCATTTAAAATATTATCTTTATTCCAAATCTTTATATTTTCAAATTCTGATTTTAATTTTTTAGCAAAATCTTTCTCTTGAAGAGATAATTCAGTTGGGTTATAAACTACTAAATCTTTAAATTCTTTTAAAGTTTTCATACGAGATTGCGCAAGTAAAATAATTTGATCCATCTTTGATGCATTTTCTTTAAAGAAACTTTTTATCTCATCATCATCTTTAAAAAATTCTTTTAATTTATCACTTAGTATTTCTACTTTAGTGTTTCGTATATATTCTCCATTCATCCATTTTAATTTTTCTAAATCAAAAACCGGACCTACAGGTTTAATATCTTTAAAATCAAAAACTTCTATAAATTCTTCAAGTGAAAAAATTTCTTTTCCTTCAGGATGACTCCATGAAAGAAGTGCTAAATAATTTCGAATAGCCTCAGGTAAAAATCCTTCATTTATATACCAATCTACTCCTGTATGACCGTATCTTTTAGAAAATTTAGATTTATCAGGATTTCTGATAGTGGGTGTATGAATAAAAATAGGTTTTTCCCAACCGAAATATTCATACATTAACCAATGTTTTGGAAGAGAAGGCAACCATTCTTCACCTCTAACTACATGAGTGGTTTGCATCAAATGATCATCTACTACACTACTGGCTAAATGATAAGTAGGGAATCCATCTGCTTTTAGTAAGACAGCATCTTCAATTAAATTAGAATCAAAACTGATTTTTCCTCTTATTAGATCTTCTACTTCAATAGTTTTATTCTCTGGTACCTTTAAACGGATAATATAAGATTCACCTAATGAGAGTTTTTTTTCTATTTCTTCTTTAGATAAATTTCTGCAGTGTTTATCATACATGGTGGGTTGATGATTGGTTTCCTGACTTTTACGTAACTGTTCAAGTCTTTCTTTGGTACAAAAACAATAATATGCTCCACCTTTTTCAATTAATTCTAAAGCATATTTCTTATAAATTCCCATTGCTTGTCTTTCTGACTGTCTATAAGGACCAAACTCTCCACCTTTTCTGGGACTTTCGTCTTCTGTAAGTCCTACCCAATCAAGTCCCGCATAAATTTTATCTTCTGCTCCTTCTACAAATCTAGCTCGATCTGTATCTTCAATTCTTATAAAGAATTTCCCATTATTTTTTTTCGCAAAAGCATAATCAAATAGAGCTTGATAAATTAACCCTAAATGCGGAAACCCTGTTGGACTGGGTGCTATCCTAACTCTTACCATAATTACAATATGTCATCCTGAACTTGTTTCAGGATCTTAAAATTATTAAGAAGATTCTGAAATAAATTCAGCATGACACTGTTGATTGTATCTTAATCAAGAATTATACTCAAGTTATGACCTCTCTGGAAAGAACTGTCGAAATTACTAAAAAAGTTTTAATAGGATTTTTAATTGGGTTAGGTTGTATTATTTTTATAGTTATTTTAGTTAATATTATTAGCAGTATTAGAAAAGCTTTTTTCCCTCCTACTCCTGCTGGTCCAAGTGTAGCTTTTGGAAAACTGGATCAAATACCTTTTGATGACAATGGTGAAAAAGGAAATTTCACTTATTCGCTTCAAACGGTAAGTGGAACTTTACCTACTCTATCTGATAGAGAAGAAGTTTTTAAAATTAATAATGCGGCACCAAGTTTATTAAATTTATCAAATGCTAAATCTATAGTCGCTGCGGGAAATTTTACTAGCGATCCTACTGCTATTTCTGATACTAATTATGAATGGACTAATTCTACACCAAGTTCCACTTTAGTCATGAATATAATAAATAATAATTTTACTTACTCTTATGATTATAATTCTGATCCAAATGTACTACAGGGAATTAATCTAACAGACACTATTGGTGCTATAAATACAGCCACTACGTTTTTTAATACTTATATTTCTACTTTACCCAGTGATATCAATGTAGATAATCCCAACACTTCTTTTTTTAGTATTAATAATGGTAATTTTACCTCTGTTCCTAGTCTTTCTCAGGCACAGGCTATCCGAGTAGATTTTTTCCCAAACAATGTAAATAAATTATCTATTTATTATCCCACTTTCCCTAATTCGCTTATGTATGCTTATGTGGGTGGAGGAGCAGATAATTCTCAAGTTATAAAAGCCAGTTATTTCCACGTTAATATTAGTAATCAAAATTCTACTTATCCCATTATTAGCTCTCAAGATGCTTTTAATGATTTAAAAAATGGAAATGCATATATTTTACCTAGTTATACTGGCAGTAAAAATGTAAATATTAGAAATGTTTCCGTGGTTTATTTCATAGCTAATGATAATCAGAATTACCTCATGCCAGTTATAGTTTTCCAAGGAGACAATAATTTTTACGCAGTAGTCAGCGCAGTTAAGGGTGAATGGATAAAATAAATACCTTTATTATTTTCTATTTCCCATAGGTGTAGGAGATTCATGTTCACGTAAAAGTCTTTGCTGCTCTCTACAAAAATCAACATGAGATTGATATTGACTATTATTGCTGGGGGAATATGCTTCTCTCATAGCTAATTGATCATAGATATTAGCTACTTCTCCTAAAGTCTTATCTAAAAGATAACGTTTTTCTTCTTCTTTCCAATTAGCAAGATATGGATGAAATTCACTTATCATTTTAGAAACAATTACTAAAGCCTCAACTCTAGTCATAGGAGTCGTATAAAGACCTGTTGTAGGAAGATTATCTAAAAAATTATAAACCCGTTCTTGAGATGTAGAGGAAGTTAGTCTAGATACGCCTATCATAGCTCTTGCAACACGTGATTCATATTCTTCTTGATCAATTTTAAAAAAATTTGAATATTGAGTTTCACAGGCCTGTGCAATGGGAAGGAAATCATGTCCAAATCTTTTTTCTATTTCTGAAGCGTCTGGCATATTTTAAAAATTAGCAAATATTTATTTTAAAAGCAATAGCTTATTAATTTTATAAATTTACTGGTACGTAGTTTACATCTTCCACTACATTATCTATTAATAATTTCGTATCTGCGAAGCGATCCTGACTTCCCATAACTATAATAATTATAGTATGCCCATCTTTATTAATAGCTGTTACTAAAACTTGGCCTGCATCTTCTGTGTAACCTGTTTTTATTCCAAAAACTCCTTTATATCCTAACAGTTCATTTAAACTGATTAGATCAAAACTAGCACTCTGATCGACAGTAGAAATAATTTTTTCTTTAGTTGAAACAATTTGTCTTAAAACTGGATTCTTAATAGCAAAACTAGAAAGTCTGAATAAATCAATCGGCGTAGTATAATCTCCATCATCTAAAAGTCCGACTGGATCAGAATAATGTGTATTATAAAGATGAAGTGCTGAGGCTTTCATATTCATAGCGTTTATAAAAGCCTTTTGGCCTCCAGGATAATTATCAGCGATAGCTATAGCCGCGTCATTATCTGAAGGTAACATCATAGAATATAAAAGACTTTCAAAAGTTAACTGCTGATTAGGTAAAAATCCAGCGACTACAGGTGGAATATCAGATGATTTAATAGTTAAAATTTGATTTAATTTAAAATAATTTAGACCAATAAGTGCGGTCATAATTTTAGTAGTAGATGCTGGTGAAAAATGAAGATTAACATTTTTACTAGCGATTATTTTTTTAGAATCAGCATCTGCGATGATAAAACTTTGCGCTGAAATATCAGGAATTTGTGAATTTTCAAGTTTGGGATAATAAACTATTGTAGGTAAATTCACATTTAATTTTTGGGTCGAAGATTCTTTATAGATTATAAATAGTGTAATGTTAACGGCAACTAGAATAAAAAAAACTACCACTGAAATAATAGCTAGTGGGAAATAAAAATTATTTTTCTGCTTTTGGATTAAGTTGAGAAAGTCTTTCATCGATTCGTTCCATATCTCGAGGGAAAAGTACTGCTTTACGAATATTATCTAATTCTAAAATTTTCATGGTTAAACGTTCTAGTCCAAATGAGAATCCTCCTTCAGGTGGCATACCATATTTAAAAGCCATTAAATACATACCAAAGTTTTTAGGATTAACATTTCTTTGTTTCATAACTTCTAAAAGTTTTTCGTAATCATTAATTCTTTTACTCCCACTTAAAATTTCAGCACCTCTAAAGAGTAAGTCATAACTTAAACTGTACTCTGGATTTTCTGGATCCGGATAAGTATAAAAAGCTCTTTTTTTAGTAGGATAGTGAGTAATAGTTACGAAATCAGATTTATGTTCTTCGCGAGCCCAAGCACAAATTTCTTTTTCATCTTCAGGATTTAAATCCATTTCTTTACTTAAATCACGCCCAGTCCTTTTAGTTATTATTTCCTGAGCTTCTCTAAGTTTAAGTCGAGGAATAGAGTTTGGAATAAGTGGCATTTCTATATTTAATTTTTCAAAAATATTTTTATGTTTTTCTGTAACATTTTTTACGATAGATGATCCTACAAATTCAACTGCATCTAAAAGTTCTTCAAATTTTTCTACGAATGCTATTTCTACATCCATCATAGTCACTTCTGATAAGTGACGAGTGGTCACTGAAGGCTCTGCACGATAAGCTTTACTAATAGTAAAAACCCGCTCTAAAATTCCCACCATCATCTGCTTATATAGCTGTGGACTTTGAATCATATAGGCATGATGCCCATAATAATTAACCGAGAATACATCTGCGCCTCCTTCACTAGCTCCAGCTGCTATAGTCGGGACAAAAATTTCTGTGGCATCTAATTTTTCAGCAGCATTTCTAAACTCTTCAGCTATAGATGCCTGTATTTTAAAAATATCTCTTTGGGTTTCGTGTTTTAATGTTAAAGACCTAAAATCAAGTAGAGTAGGCAATTCTAATTTTAAATCAATTCCTCCCATATCAAATGGAAGTGTTTCAGATTTACCAATAACTTCTATATCTTCTATTTCTAATTCTACTTTTCCAGTAATAAGTTTAGGATTAACTGCATTTTCTGGTCGAGCATGTACGATCCCTTTTATATAAACCGCTTCTTCAGGTTTTATATTTTTAGCTTTTTCGAAGTTGTCATTTTTAGAGAAAATTACAGTTTGTATTAAAGCACTTCTATCTTCTATATCAAAAAATACTATTTTTCCGTGTTCTCTTTTAAGTCTTACCCACCCTTTTATCTCTACTTCCTGATCAATTTTTTCAACAGTATCTTTAATTAAAGTTCGCATAAATATAATTTTACCTTTAAAATCTCTTCTTGACAATAACTTATATGCTTGGTTAAAATAAATATAAATTTATGAGATTCTTTTCTATTGTAAATAAGCAGATTTACTTCCTTAATTAAGGGAGATTTGTATTATTTACATTTTCAATCTCCCCAGATAAAAGGGAGATTTTTTGTATTATGAGCATAGAGCATTTATCCGATGAAGTATTGAAAGAAAAAGGAAGTCAATTGTTTAGACTTGAAAGAAGAATTGATAGTTCTCTAGAACAATTAAGGGATGAAAGTTATGAAGGATCTTTACGACATGCTTTAGACGTTGTGGATGGTATGAGATTAGCTCAAACAGGGCTTTATATAGAATTATACGACGATGGTCATAGTAATGAAGCAAACACTCTTATAAGAAGAGCAAGAGAAAGTTAAATAAAAATGATTATAATTTATAATAAAACTTTAAATTCAGTCAAGCAGAATTATATTCTCTCTCTTTTTATTAGATAGAGAGACTGGTTTTTATTTTAAAATTCCAGTCTCCCAAATAAAAAGGGAGATTTTTTGTATACCCCAGATAAAAATATTTGTAGTATACAATCCACCTATTATTGCTCTGTGAGCCGTGAACGAATAGTTCCAAAAGGCGAACAGTAAAATCTGGTGGATAATTCAGAATTATTTTAAAGGAGGTGAAAATTATGGCAGAAATAAAACATCCGTGGAGAGAAGTATTACCAAAATGTGAAGGCTGTGCATTATTTAATTATTGTAAAGAACAAACAGGTATTGTAACTACTAAAAATGGTGAAATTCAAACTGGAAGACGAGGAAATCCAGAATGTACTCAATGGTTTAGTGCTGAAGGAAGTTTAAAATTAGATTATACTCAACCGGTAAAATTAGCTAATAATAAATAACTACCTTTAAAGTAGCAACTTTATTTATTCATTATTATTTATCGTTTTTTTACATCCTTTATCTTAAGTTGTATGCTTTCTCTTCCATTCCACTCATTTCTATCTATTACAAAAACTATATCAATTAAATCCCCTAGTTTAATATTCTGAAACTTATCAACCATATTAAATGCAATCCCATCAATTCTGAATTCTGAATTCTGAATTCTGAATTTCAATTTCACATGCTTTCTATCTTTTCCAATTAAATTTATTGACTCAATCTTTACATTTTTACTTAAAAATACTGGTTCTGGGTTACTCATTCCAAAAGGAGAAAGTTTTTGAATTTCATCATAAAAATTTAGATCAACTATAGATAATGGAATTTCCAAATCAATATTTAAAATTCTTTCTAAATGTTCCTCTAAAATTTCTATTAACGCTAACTCTTCCATTTTTTTCTTTAATACCCCAATTTTTACTGTTTCTATAGTAAAACCAGCAGCCATGGGATGTCCTCCAGCATTTACTAAAAACTCAGAATGTTTTCTAATAAATTCAATAATATTAATACCACTTATTGAACGAGCAGAAGCTTTACTAACTCCATCTTTTTTAGAAATTACTATTGAGGGTCGATAAAAAGTCTCCACTAATCGTCCTGCTACTAAACCAATAATCCCTTCTTCAAAATCATCTTCGATAATTAAAATATTTTTAATTTTTCCTCGACTTTTTACTACTTCAATGGCGCGAAGTGTCGAAGCTTGCGTTAATAATTGACGCTCTCTATTAGTTTGACCTAAAGTAAGTGCTAAATTCTGTGCTCTTTTAATATTTTTAGTACAAAGTAAACGTAAACTATCCATTGCAGATTCCAATCGTCCCATGGCATTAAGACGAGGAGCTATCATATGTCCTACCTCATAAATTCCTATTTTTTTAGGGTCAATTCCTGCTTCCTTATATAACATTTGTAAACCTACTCTTTTAGTATCTCTTAAATATTCCAAACCAATTTTTACAATCGCTCTATTTGCATCTTTCAGTGGCACTAAGTCAGCGATAGTTCCTAAAGTTACTAAATCTAAAAATTTAGAAGGATCTTCACTTTTTTCTTTACCCTTTACGCTTAATACTTTTGTAATTTCTTGCGCAAGCAAATAAGCCACTCCTGCACCACATAGTTTAGTCGTATGAACAGTACTAAAACTTGGAGGCAATTTTTCACCTCCGCCAGCTGGCGGAGTATGATGATCTGTAATTATTACATCTATTCCATTTTTATTACTAAATTCCACAGCTTCATGTGCCACAATTCCATTATCAACTGTAATAATTAAACCAATTTTTTCTTTTTCATTTTTATTTATTAAATTTTCTATACCCTTAATCGATAGACCATAACCTTCCTCTACTCTATGAGGAATATATGGTTCCACATTCGCACCTAATCCAAATAAAGTTTCCCATAAGATAGCAGTTCCTGTAATTCCATCTACATCATAATCGCCATAAATTATAATTTTTTCTTTACTTTCAATTGCTTTTTTTATACGTTTTAAACTTTTTTGCAGCTTTTTTTTATCAATCTCAACTGAATCAATTGTTATATCCTCTATTTTGGGATTTAAATAATTTTCAATTTCCTTTTTTGTTTTCATTCCTCTATTTTCTAAAAGAATATTTAAAATTTTTCCCATTGTCATCTCAAGCGAAGTCGAGAGATCTCGTTCTTTAATCTTTAAATTATTAACTATTTTCCATTTCATATTTGATATAATTTTACCAGAAAATTTATGAAAAGAGGGATTGATTACATAGGCGTAGGAGTAGGTGCTGCTATTTTTAATAATAAAGGACAATTATTAATTATGCTCCGTGGTAAAAAAGCTAAGAACGAAAGAGGCACATGGGAAATTCCTGGTGGCTCTGTAGAGTTTAATGAAACATTTGAACAAGCTCTAAAAAGAGAAGTAAAAGAAGAAATAGGAGTAGAAATAGAAATAATAGAACTTTTAGGAATTTGTGATCATATTATTCCTTCAGAAAAACAACACTGGGTAGCCCCTACATTTATTTGTAAAATTATAAAAGGTAAACCAAAAATAAAAGAAAAAGATAAATGCGAAAAGCTAGATTGGTTCACCTTAGAAGAAGCAGAAAAATTACCACTATCAATAATCACTAAATGGGATATAGAACAACTTAAAAAGAAATATATTTCCTTTTTCTCATCAATAAGTAAATCGAAAATACACCAAAAGGAATAAATAGAACTGTTACTAATTGTGCTTCTGGATTAGAAAAAGCATCTTCTATTTTATAGAAAATAAAATTTATAAAAGCTTTTGGCTGATGAATCAATTCTGATTTATTAACAATATAATCACCTTTTATATAATAAGGATTTGTATCCATTAAAATATAATCTGCATCAGAAGGATTAGATAAAGTTAAGTCTACTAAATACATTTTATCTTTAGAATTAACTATTGGTGGGAATGCTAATAGATGATTTTTACTATCTTTAATTTCTCCTACCGCATAAGAATTAATGGCATACCAATTTTTATCATTTAACTGTTTAATTTTAAAAATTAATTTTTGATTTGTATGGATATTAATTTGTCCAGTGGATTTATGGATTATATGTAATATTAAAATCGCAAAATTATTTTCTGTAGATGTAATTTCAAACTTTATAGTGTTATGTTTTTTCATAGAAATATATCCACTACTATTTTGCATTTTAGGATTTAAAAAAGTTAAATTTTTAAACTCATTCTGAAGTGAGAAAAGGTTAAAATTAGACTGATATGCTAAGAAAATAGATAAAATATAAAAACCAATAAAAAATGAAAATATAAATTGAGGAGTTCTAATAATTTTACCTATTTTACTCTCCTTATAATCATCCACATTTTTATTTTCATTTTTATCTCTCTTAAAGTAAGGTCTTTCTAGAAAATAATAAGTAATACTGGAAATAATAATAACTAAAATAAAAATAATTATAATTTGAATAATATTTATAAATAAATTAGTGGGTAAATTATGATCAATTACCATATGTAAAATAGTTGTATGAGTTAAATAGATGGAATAACTAATGGTCCCTAAAAAAACTAAAAAATTAGAACTTAAAAACTTTGATAAAAAAGTTTTATGGTTTAAAGCAAAAGCCATTACAAAAGTTAGCGGAAATGCCCAAAGAATATGAATTAAAGGACTAAAAGATTGGGGGAAAACCCCTAAGAAAATAGTTTTATAAAATATTAAAAATAAAAATATAAATAAAGTTAAAATTGATAATTTATTAGGAAGTAATTTATCTAATTTTTCTATTAAATAAGATTTATTTTTATAAATATAACCTAAAATAATTCCTGCTATAAAATAAAAACAAATATAAACTTGTATCATACTAAGAACAAATAGTTTTGAAGTTAGGAGAGTTAAACTACAAAATAATGGGATAAGTAAAATTAAAAATGTAATTTTTTCCCATCTTTTTCTTAACTTTAAAAAATTAATTAATGGTACGCAAATAATAGGATATAAAACGTAAAATAGTACTTCAGCTACTAAACTCCAATAAACTCCATCCAGCATAGGTACATAATTTCCTAGAGGTAAAGTTAAAGTGGCATTAACTAAAGCTATAGTCGTTTCTCTAAAAATATAGGGAAAATTATAGAAGAAAAATATTGGAGGCTGTCGCATGATATAAAATGCATAAAATAATCCCATGAATATTTGAAGAATTAAAAATGAAAAAAACATTAATTTTCTCACACTGGTAGATGCAAACTTCTTAACTAAATAAACCCAGATAACATAAGTAAAAAGTGAATAAAGTAGAATGATTCCTATTTGAATAAGTGCATTTAAATGTGGCATTAACCATAGATTAAAACGAACGGCAACCAAAGTAAGGAATAAAGGAAAAATACGAGTATATCTTTTTTGAAGAAAATGAAGGGAATTAGCAGGATTTGGATAAATACTTGCCATAAAAAATCCCGACAGAATAAATAAAAGGGTAACTCCAGTTACTCCGCTCGTGAAAAGTATTTGACTTAGAAATGAACCAATTAAAGGATTTATAAAGAGAGTATTTATATGATTTAAAACCACTAGTATTATGGCAAAACCACGGATTCCATCTAAAGCATGAAGACGAAAACTTCTGGAATTTTGTTCCATATTTATTAAATTATACAAACAAGTAATTTAGTCAATCAATAAGCAAGCCAAAAACTTTAAGTGCAAATAATAAGCTTTACCTAAAATAAATGTTAACCTAAATTTGCTTCGTGTTATAATTAATATGTTATGCAAATAAAAATTCCTTCAGAAATCAAAGAAAAAGTTTATGAGAAATTAGAAAAAGCAGGATTTGAAGTTTATTTAGTTGGAGGTTGTATAAGAAATATACTATTAGAAAAAGAACCTAAAGACTGGGACCTCACTACTAATGCTACTCCAGAAGAAATTTTAAAAATTTTCCCAAATGGATTCTATGATAATAATTTTGGCACAGTGGGAATTCCTGTAAAAAGTCAAATTGTCGAAATTACTACTTTTCGTACAGAACGGGATTATTTAGACTCTCGTCACCCATCCTCAGTTCAGTGGGGTAAAACTATAGAAGAAGATTTACAAAGACGAGATTTTACTATCAATGCTATGGCTTTAGATTCTAAATTCCAACTAGTTGATCCTTTTCATGGTCAAGAAGATTTAAAAAATAAACTTATCCACGCTGTCGGAGATTCTTCCAAGCGTTTTAAAGAAGACGCTCTTCGTCTAATGCGAGCTATTAGATTCGCTACTCAATTAGGTTTTACGATCGAAGAAAAAACTTGGAATTCAATAGTAGAAGACAGTGTTTTACTGGAGAGAATTTCAGGTGAAAGAATACGTGATGAATTTTTAAAGATTTTAGAAAGTCCAAATGCATATGAAGGAATTATGATGTTAAAAAATGCAGGACTTTTAAAATATATTATTCCCGAACTTTTAGACGGGATAGGATTATCTCAAGTGAGACCTGGACGTCATCATATTTATGACGTTTTTACACATAATATAATGTCTATGAAACTTTGTCCTTCCATAGATCCAATAGTTAAATTTGCCGCTCTTATTCATGATATTGGTAAACCATTTTGTCAATCAAAAGATGAAAATGGATTAATAATTTTTTATAACCATGAAATAGTTGGAGCAAAAATAGCTTATCAAATTTGTGAGCGATTAAAATTTTCTAAAAAAGAGCGAGAAAAAATAACTAAACTTATTCGCTGGCATATGTTTTCTGTAGATGAAGAACAAACTGATGCAGCTGTTAGAAGATTTATTAGGAAAGTTGGAATTGACAATATTAAAGATATGATTGATCTTAGAATTGGTGATCGTTTAGGTAGTGGTATACCAGAAGAAAGAGCAGAAAGTTGGAGACTTAAAAAATTTAAAGAAAGAGTTGAGAAAGAACTGGCTCCAGCTGCGTTTTCTATAAATAATTTAGCAGTAGATGGAAATGATATTATGAGAATTTTAAATATTAAACCAAGTAGAAAAATTGGTGAAATTTTACAAAAATTATTTGGTGAAGTAGATGGCCATTTAGAATTAAATACTAAAGAATATTTAGAAAAAAAGATTAAAGAATTAGAATAATAGTTTGCTTATTTCGTTTTTAGTATGTATAATAATTTTGTGAGAAATAATATTTCTCGCATTTGATTAAGGATCTCATAGTTAAAGTTTGCTGATTTAATATATAGTCTCCTCTTTTAAACCGCGGGAAATTTACTCATAATTAGTTTATGGATGTTATTCAAGTTAATAATTTAACTAAAAAATTTAAAGATTTTACAGCAGTTAATAATATTTCTTTTTCTATAAAGGAGGGTGAAATAGTGGGATTACTAGGACCTAATGGTGCGGGAAAAACTACTACTATTCAAATGCTACTAGGAGTTTTAACACCAAGCAGTGGAGAGATAAAATATTTTGGTAAAAATTTAAAAACTCACAGAGAGATTTTAGAAAACGTAAATTTCTCTACCACTTATACTAATTTACCATGGGATTTATCTGTTTTGGAAAATTTAACATTTGTATCTTATCTTTATGAAATAAAAAATAGAAAAGAAAGAATTAATGAAATAATTAAAATTTTTCAGCTAGAGGATTTAAAAAATAAAACGATGGGCCAATTATCTGCAGGACAATTAACTCGTGTTAATTTAGCTAAAGCATTTATTAATAATCCTAAAGTTTTACTTTTAGATGAACCTACAGCATCCATGGATCCTGATATAGCAACCTATTTACGTAATTTTATATTAGAAAGAAAAGAGGAAAATAATATGTCTATTATTTGGACTTCTCATGATATGTTCGAAGTAGAAAAAGTGTGTGATAGAGTTATTTTTATAAACAGCGGCCAGATTATCGCAGATGATAAACCAGAAAATTTAGCCAAAACTATTCAAAATTCACATATAGAATTATTGATTAAAGATGGATTGAAACGACTTATAAACTATTGTGATAAAAATAAACTTAAATACATATCAGAAAAAAGAATTATTACCATTGATGTTAAGGAAAGTGAAATATCTAAATTTTTGAGAGATATCGCTGATACAAAAATTATTTTTGAGGAAATTAGTATAGAAAAACCAAATTTAGAGGATTATTTTTTGGAGGTGGCAAAAAAATGAAAGTTAATTTAAGACGAGTTTACGCTATTATTTTGAGATATATGTTTTTATTTAGAAGAAGCTATGATCGCTTAACTGATGCTTTTTATTGGCCTGTTATTGATTTATTTGTGTGGGGTTTAACCAGTAGTTATCTTAAAAGTTTTGCGCCAAAAGCCTCACCTATTATTCTAATGGTCGTTTCAGGAATTTTACTTTGGCTTATTGTTTGGCGAGCCCAGTATGAAATTAGTGGAGGAATTTTAGAAGATTTATGGAATAAAAATTTAATCAATATTTTCGTATCTCCACTTACATTCTTAGAATGGAATTTAGCATTTATAACAGTTGGTTTAATTAAAATTATCGTAAGCGTACCCTTTGCTATGTTAGTAGCTTATCTTTTGTATCATGTTCAAATTTTTCTTTACGGTTTTTATTTAATTCCTTTTGCCATTTCATTAACCATATCTGGTTGGTGGATAGGATTTTTAGTAGCGGGAATTATTTTAAGATATGGAACTAAAGTTCAAACTATCGCATGGGCGAGTGTAGGTCTTATTTCTCCATTCGCAGCTATTTATTATCCAGTATCTATATTACCCATGTGGGCTCAAAAAATTGCTTATCTTATTCCTATGACATATATTTTCGAAGGTTCTAGACAAATAATTTTTCAGCATAAATTAGATCCTGAAAAATTAATAATGAGTTTTGTATTAAATGCAGTATATTTAATAGCTACTATTATTTTTGTAAGATCTTCATTTAAAAAGATCTTAAATAAAGGACTTATAAGGCTAGCATAAAAACTGATATAATTTTTTTATGGAAAACTGTATTTTTTGTCAAATCGTAAATGGTAAAGCTCCATCGCATAAAGTTTGGGAAGATGAAAATTATTTAGCATTTCTTTCTATATTCCCTAATACTGAAGGAGTAACAGTAGTAATTCCAAAGAAACATTATTCCAGTTACGTTTTTGATTTATCAGATGAAGTATTATCAGAATTTATTTTAAAAGTTAAAAAAGTGGCTAAAATACTAGATGCTAAATTAGAAGATGTGGGAAGAACTGGTTTAATTTTTGAAGGATTTGGAGTAGATCATTTACATGCTAAATTATATCCTATGCATCGGACAGCTAACATGAAAGAATGGGCTAAGATTGAATCTCAAATAGATAAATATTTTGAAAAATATGAGGGTTATTTATCTTCACACGATGCTAAAAGAGCAGATGATCAAATACTTGCAAAATTAGCAGAAAAATTGAGAAAATAAAGATATGTCAAAACAAGAATTACGTGATCAACTAAAAACTTCTATGTTCGCGAAAGACGAATTAAAAACGTCTGTTCTTCGTATGCTACTTTCTGCTATTACCTATTATGAAATAAATAAAGGTGGGGCTGGATATGAAGCTACAGATGAAGATGTTTTATCAGTTATTCAAACTCAAATTAAACAAAGGAGAGATAGTATAGAACAGTTTGAAAAAGGTGGACGACCAGAATTAGCTGAAAAGGAAAAGAAAGAATTAGAATTATTACAAGTTTACATGCCTGCTCAAATGAGTGAAGATGAGATAAAAGCTTTAGTTAAAGAAGCAATTAGTCAAACAGGAGCAGCAACCATGCAAGATATGGGAAAAGTTATGGGTGCTCTTATGCCCAAAACTAAAGGCAAAGCAGATGGAAGTTTAGTAAGTAAAATCGTTAAGGAAGAATTAAATAAATAATTTATCTATCTTCAAGTCTATAAACGAATTTTAACCCTGACCAAGTTTCATCAATAGCGCATACTTTTACATCCACTACTCCATGAGATAAACCAATTTCTCGAATTATATTTTCATTTAAATCAGTTAATATTTTTGATGTTTTCTTGGACCAAGAAATCCAGAGCATTCCTGATCTTTTTAAAGATTTAATTAAAAATGGAAACATTTTTTCTAGTTGTTTTTTATCTGTAGCGAAAAAATGAATTATATCCCACATACTCCCATCGATTTTTAATTTTACATTTTTAGGCAGTGGTCCTAAAAGTTTAAAGTAGTTTTCTGGTTCGTTCAAAACAAGTAGAGAATTTCCATCTTTTATTCCAAGTTTTTCTATAAGAGTTTTTTTTGAATAACCTGAAGTAATCATTTTTTCTTTTTACCTAAATCGTTCCAAACTATTAAAAGTTGTGAGGCATTAAAAATAGATGAGTAGGTTCCACTTATAGTACCTATAAGTAAAGCAATTATAAACCATCTTACACTACCTGCTCCAAATAAAAGAAGTGATGTTAAAACTAAAATAACAGTAAGTGAAGTTTTTAAAGATCGTCCTAATGTTTGAAGTAAAGAATCATTAACTACTTGATCAAAATCATTAATTAAATTCTTTTTTAAATTTTCTCGAATTCTATCAAAAACTACGATCGTATCATGAACTGAAAATCCTACTACTGTTAAAATCGCAGTAACAAATAAACTATCTATCTCAATGCCAAAGAAATGTCCCAAAATAGAGAATATCCCAACGACCACTAATACATCATGAAGTAAAGCGATTATGGCACAAATTCCGAATTTTAAACTACTGGCGGGTTTGGGCACTTCGCGAAAAGCAAACCAGATATAAAGTACAATTAATAACGAAGCTAATAATACTGAATAGAATGCGTTTTTAGTAGTTTCAGCTCCAATTACTGGTCCTACTGTTTGGAAACTATCTTCACTAATATTTTCTTTTTTAAGAGTAGAAACAATTATTCTATTTTTAGTATCTATTATAACTTTAGACTTTACTAAGATTTCATTATTGGATTGAACTATGGAACCAATTTCAATATTTTCATTTTTTAAATTTTTTTGAATTTTATTTTTGGCATCATTATATGATCCTTTATATGAAAAACTGGATTGTGATCCCCCACTAAAATCAATGGCTGGATTTAGTCCCCATATTAAAAGAGAAATTAAACCTGGAATTATAATTATTAACGAAATTGCAAAATATATTTTTTTAAATTTAATTAAGTTCATATTATTTATTAAATAAATTCAATAATGTTCTAGTTACAAATATGGCTGAGAACATAGAGACTCCTACTCCAATAGCGAGGGTTAGTGCGAATCCTTTTACTATCCCCTCTCCAAATCTAAATAAAATTAGACATGTAATAAGAGTTGAAATATTTGAGTCTCTTATGGATGACCAAGCTCTACTAAAACCTAGACTTTGAGCTTGTTCATGATTTCTACCTCTACGTAATTCTTCTTTAGTTCTTTCGAAAATCAAGATATTCGCATCTACAGCCATACCTACTGATAAAATAAAACCAGCAATACCTGATAATGTTAAAGTTATAGGAATCATTTTAAAAATAGCTAAAGCCATTATGGTATAAATAATTAGAGCTACTGTAGCTATTACACCAGATTTTTTATAAAGTGCGATCATAAATATAGCTACGATTATAAATCCTACTAAACCTGCGAAAATGCTTTCATTTAAAGAATTTTGCCCCAGTGTAGCACCTATAGTTTGTTCTGATAAAACATGCAGAGGAACTGGTAAGGTTCCTGCTTGTAACTCAATAGCTAAATTATTCGCAGTGTCTTGAGTAAAATTACCAGTTATAACTGCATTTCCAGTTAAAATAGGTTGTTGCACTACAGGCGCTTCTATAACTTGATTATCTAAAACTATAGCTATAGGTTTTTTAATATTTTTAGTAGTTAAATTTGCGAATTTTTGTGTTCCTGAATTATTAAAAATTAAATTCACTTGTGGCTGTCCAGTATTAGAATCATAAGTAACCGAAGCACTTTTCAGATCCTTACCCGTTAGATTAGTTAGTTCAGCTGTGTTTCCCAAAACTTGTATCATGCCAACAGGTAAAATTCCAGAATTTGAGGCTATACCACTCTCCCAAAATGATAACTCAGCCGTAGAACCAATAACTGATAAAGCTTCTTGATTACCCACTCCAGGTAAATCTACTATAAGTCGATAATCTGAACCATCTTTAGCAGTTTGAATGGTAGGTTCTGAAACTCCAAGTAAATTTATTCTATTACTAATAACTGTTTTAGCAGCATTTAATGCATTATCACGATCTGTGATTGCGATATTTTTCATATCAGCACTCAAAGTTATGCTAGTTCCACCTGCTAGATCAAGTCCTTCTCTAAACTGAAAAATTTTAATAAATTTAAACTTACTGTAATTAAGAAAAATTACTGAACCTCCAAATGGAAGCGTTAGATTAAAACTTCTATTAATACCAGGTAGTTTTGGAATAGAAATAGAAAACAAATTTGTCAGAGGCATATCAATAATGACTCCAACAAATATTATTAAAGCTATTAAAAAAAGAGAAAATTTATGATGTCTCATGAGAGCATATCTTCTTCGTCTCCGATCAACATGACGCGAGAACCTGAAAGCACTTGATTTATAAATGGATCATTTCTGGTTTTTCTAAAGTGAAATTCTTCTTCAGTCATAACAGTATAATTTATTTCTGTGTCTAGTCTTGCTTCTTCATTTTTTACCAGCAGTGCAATTTCAGGCAAAACTACTTTTCCTACTATAAGAAAATCTACTTCTTCAGGGTTTTTATTCATTCTCCTAATAAATTTGCCAGAAAGCATGGCATAATTTATCTTGCCTAATTTTATTTTATTTTTTAATATTTCATAACCTAAACCTATAGATTTAGCACCTATCTTTAGTAAATCAAAATAAAAAGTATAATTTTTATTTAAATAATAATAAACACGATTAGCACGAGGTTCTCGAATTAAAATCCCTTTTTTTTCTAATATTTCTAATTCTCGTCTTACGGCATTTATTTCCTCATTTGTCTTACGAGATAAGTCTCGTACATGATACATCTCAGAAGGATAAGACAAAAATATTTTTAAAAGCTTTATTCTAGTCTTAGATGTAATTAAATCTTCTAGCATGAAGTTATTATAGTACAATTAAACAAGTTTTGTGAACAATTAATAATATATAATATAAAAAATGTCTGAAAATGATTCTTATGCTGCTACAGGAGTTGATTATTCTATATTAGATACTGCTAAAAGATTAGCTCAAGAACAAGCTAGCTCCACAGGAAACAATGCTAGAAGAACTGGAATCGTAGAATTATCAACTAGTCGTGGAGAATCTGCTTTTGTTTGGGAAGATGGGAATGTATACAGAGCTATGGTTATGGAAGGATTAGGAACTAAAAGTCTAATTGCAGATAGTATGAGGACTATTACTGGAAAAACTTATTATGATCAAATTGCTCAAGATACTGTTGCAGCTATTATTAATGATTTAATTGTCGTAGGAGCAGATCCACAAATTATTACTGCTTATTGGGGAGTAGGTAATTCGGATCGGTTTTCAGATTTACAAAGGGTTGAAGATTTAGTTCGCGGATGGAAACAGGCATGTGATTTAGCTGGTGTTACATGGGGTGGTGGAGAAACACCAACTCTTACAGGAATTATTAATCAAGACACTATAGATTTAGGAGGATCTGCGGTGGGAGTTATAAACCCTAAAGAAAATTTAGTATTAGGTGATAAATTAACCGAAGGTGATGAAATTCTTTTAGTAGAAAGTAGTGGAATACAAGCAAATGGTTTGACATTGGTTAGATCAATTGCAGATAAATTACCCCAAAGTTACGCGACATCTATGGCAGATGGGAATTTATTTGGAGAGGCATTATTAACTCCTACAAATATTTATGCTTCATTAATTAGGGATTTACAAGTTAACGCTGTTGATATTCATTATATGGTTAATATTACTGGTCATGGCTGGAGAAAATTAATGAGAGCCACTAAAGATTTCAGTTATGTTATAGACCAAACTCCAAAACCTCAAGAACTTTTTAATTTTATACAAAAAAAGGGAAACTTAAGCGATATTGATATGTATGGTACCTTTAATATGGGAGCAGGTTTTGCCATTTACGTTCCACCTGAATATTCTGAACAAGTAATTAAGTTAGGTCAAGAAAATCATAATCTTAAAATTATTAAAGCAGGAAAAGTCCAAAAAGGACCAAAACAGGTAATTATAAATCCTTTAAATATTACTTTTGAAGAAAAAACTCTTCAAGTTCGCTAATTATTTTGTAGTTACTTGATTATATGTTGGTTGAATTTCAAACCAAATTTTACCTCTGTTAAATGAAATTTCATTTCCATTGGTATCGTAAAGTAATGTTCTAGCTGTTTGACTGGCTTTTTTCCATGTAGCTGTTATTTTCTTTCCGTCTATAAAGACTAGCGCATCTCCAGATCCGATATTTTGATAAAGTAAATGTTCGTTATTAGCATATCCATCATTAGCATGTGATTCTTTCATATATAAAACAACTACATTTTTAGCATAAACAGGTTTTTTAGTATCTACATCTATAAAGTCTTCGCCACCATTTTTTCTAAGATAACTATCTGTTTTAGGATCAAAAACCCATTCTACTACATATCCAGGATCATTCCAGAACGGAATTGTAATATCTGTAACATTACCAAATGAGGTAGCATCATCTTTAAATGTATAAGGAGTAAAATTAGCATCCCATGGAGCACCTTTTACTAAATTAGTTATACTTCGTGTTTTAGCAATAGCCCAGAGTTTAGAAGTAGTGGAATACATAGTGTGTTCTGTAGCTACAGTGTGACCCTGTCTAGAATAATCTCTCCAATATGTAGGAAAACCTAGAGAAAATTGATTTAAATCATTATATCCATCCCAACCTAGATTACTAATTTCTCCCAGTGCATCTGCATCTCCATCTGCATTTGCTCCTCCCACATGTGCATAGAGTGGATAAGGACCGTATTCCATGAGCCATCCTATAAAATAAACTCTAGCTGATCTGATAGGACCTATTTCGGGCGCATCCTGACAATAGAAAATATTTAGTGTTCTAGTTATTCCACCTTCTGCCACTGCTTCATAAACTATATCTGCATAAGAAATACCAGATTGAGGTCTGGCATCTGTACTATTTTCTATCATTACACCTAGTGGTTCATGAGTTTTCCACCAATTTTCTTGCTGTACTGAATATTTAACGCCATTAATAGGACAAGCTTGAGTTTTAGGAAGATTCTGATCAAAAGCCATAGTACCATTAGCACCTGGCTTGGCAACTGGAATATTTGTACTAATGACTGTAGGATTTTTTAATTTGAAAATTAAATATGATACCAATGCTGAAATTATAAAAAGAAAAATTCCAATAATTAATATTTTTTTATTCATATAATATCAACTTTCTAATGCTCTTTTTTCTTCTTCTGATAGATCATGATCTGTACCTTTACCGTTTTTTATTTTTTTGGCATACCAACGAGTTCCTGCTCTGGAATAAAGGCCAGAAATAATTACTCCATTTTCTTCACTGTCTGTAAGGGATAAAATAAAACTTTGATCGCCTCCTGTATCCTTAAATGGATTAAATCGAAGCAGTCCTAGCTTTTGGATATGTTTTTTCCCCTCTTCTTCTATCTTATCATATCTTTCTTTTAAAATATCAATATCCTTTTTTGTATTATCATGAGAACTAAGAATCATTTCTAAAAGAGATTGTAAAGTATGTCTAGAGGTAGCTTTTAAAAGTTTATTATAATGAGAAGAAAGTTTAAAAAAAATAAAACTTAAAAAGATAAGCCAGATAGTTATGATTCCAAGTAGTATTAAAATAATTTGATTAATATTCATACCGTTGTTTTTTTATGGTATCCTCTTGACAGACACGCTGTCAATAGTGTAGCCTGAGGCAAATATGGCTAAAGTTAAAAAATCAGAAAATAATAATAGTCAAAATATAATAAATAATATTACCTATTCTTTTTCTAGTTCTAATAATTCCCCTATTATTAAAAACAACGTAAATAAAAATTCATCAACTCAAAGTTATACTTATGTTATAAAAGATCTATGGCAGACTTTTTTTATTTCTATTTTTCTATTTGTACTAGAAGTAGTAATTTTTATATTATTAAAAAATAACGTTTTTAAAATACCATCAATTTAAAATTCTTAACTATAAATTTTGAATTTTAAATTGTTTTTGAAAGGGGGTGATTAAAGAATGCAAATGTATTGTGTAAAATGCCGACAAAAAAGAGAGGCAAAAGATCCTAAAAAAATTACCATGAAAAATGGTAAGCCAGCAACTGAAGCAATTTGTTCAGTATGTGGTACAAAAATGTTTAGAATTGGAGGCTAATTAGCTTTTCCAAGTCTCAAAAACCCCCAACTAATACGACCAATTGGCGAATTAATTGGGGGTTTAATTTAATTACTCACAACAAGGGTCTTTGAAACCACAATTCTGACAATATGCATCGCGACTTCCAGGCATATCGCCCATAAGGGTATAACAAATAGGACAGAGTTGTGTACGTAAATCCGGATTTAATTTAATATTTAAGTCCATAACTTAAAATATAAAAAATGAGATTTAAATTATTATTTTTTACCTTGATAGTGTTCTAATTTATAGATTTCTATAAAGCTAACATTCTTTTTATCTACTATTTCTGCTTGACCAAAACCTGCTATTTCAAAAAGTGGATTACCTAAAGGATAGCATGGAATACTCTCACAAATGACTATTAATTGATTAGTAACTGAAGTTCTTTGAGGATCTAAATAGGGAGGTTGTATAGTTACCGGAGGATGTCCCCAAATAGTTAAGAAATAACGATAGGCAAAATCAGAATTTCCACCTGTAATTAGAGCTAAATTAAAGGGTTTATTATCTACTTCATTTAAAACTACTTTAGATATTAATCTCGCTTGATTAACTTGTTCATTAGGAAGAATTCTTATAGGACTATAATAAATACTAGTAAATATTATCGCTCCTAAAATTAAAATTCCACCAATTTTACTTGATATATTTATTACTTGATAGAGCTTGTTATTCTGAGCGTTAGCGAAGAATCTCGTCCTTTTCCAATTATTTTTCCATAAAAATCCTATAAAATTACTAATTACTAAAATTACTACAGGATATAAAAATTCAAAATAATAATCATAAATATTTTTTTTATAAAATCCAAAAATTAAGAGTGGTGGAATTAACCAGGCAAAGATTAAAAAATATTTTAGAAACTTATTTTTATTTGTCATTCTGAGCGTTAGCGAAGAATCTCGTCCCTTTTGTTTTAATAAGCTAACAAATTCAATTAAAAAGTAGATTAAACTTCCTAAGGACACGATGGAAATTAAAATAGCAAAAATATCTAGCTTACCAAATGTTGAAACTGCTGTATTGGAAGGTGGGTAATAGAATAAAGTTTTCCCAAAAACAGTTATAAATACATCCCAAGTTTTCATCAGGATATTCCCACTTCCTCCTACGTCAGGAGAATGAAAAATAAAATTAATAATATTTAATGTGTTTACGAATTTATGTCTTACTTCAAATGCTAAATAAGGAGAAAACCCTATTAAAAATCCTAAAATGAAAAAGAAAAAAATCTTAATGTCATCCTGAACTTGTTTCAGGATTTTCTTCATCATCCTAGCTGGTCCAGAATTAATGCTAAAAATAAACTCTGCTCCAATAACATATAAAATTATCGACACTCCTAAAAATGTTTCTATGTAGTGAAGTTGAAGTAAAATTCCATAGCAGATACCGGATAAAATAACCCATTTATTTTTCCCCTCAAACAAACTTCTATATAAAAACCATAAACATAATATGGTAAAAAATGGCATAGGATTTGGATTCCATGAAGATTTAGAATAAATTACTACGAGTGGTGAAATAGCATAAATAAATGCTGCTATAAATCCTGTAGTTTTATTAAAAATATTTTTACCAAGATAATAAACTAGATAAACAGTTATTATTCCAAGTAATGCAATCATTACAGCTGGCCCCACAGGATTATAATTAAATAACCATAAAAATGGTGCCATGAAGTAGTAATAAATAGGACCTAAGAAAAAACCGCCAACAGAACTGGTTGGTCCCAGTAAAGTTAGATGTCCATGTAAAATATTATAAACAGTTAAGACATCTCTTCCTTCATCTCCTAAAAAAGTCATGTAATCACCAATCCTATAAAATCTTAGGAATGCAGCTAACAGTAAAATTAAAAATAAAAGAAAATTTGTTTTAGTAAGATATTTTTTTAAAGCACTTATCATAATATCTAATGCCATCCTGAACTTATTTCAGGATCTTCTTAATTCAGAGAGGATGCTGAAATAAATTCAGCATGACAAGAGTTATTTTTTCTTCCAAATAAATTTAGAATAAATAAAGAAGTTCCAGATTAAAAGTAGTGCCGTTCCAATTACAAAATAAAGATAATAATATTTAATATTAATTAAAAAATGGAAATTGCCATTATTACTTATAAAAGTATCACCTAAAAATATAGTTCCTGTTTGAATAAAAATAACTCCGAAAATCGATGTAACATAAAATTGCAGCATTTTCCAGAAGTAGATTCCTATTCCTGTTATTTTTTGATGACTAAAAGTCCAGATATTATTTAAATTATAGTTAGAGAAAATGGCTACAGCTGCGCCGACTAGATTAGCTAATGAATGATCCCAGTGAAAAGAATCTGATAAAACTTTTAGAATTATAAAATTAATTACGAAACCTGTTCCTCCAACTACTAAAAATTTAAAGAAACTGGATAATTCTATTAACCTCTGAGTAATGACAAATTTTAAAGTATTTACAATGGTAGAACCTGATGGAATTTTAGATTCACCCGCTACTCTTTCACCAAAAGCAAATGGTACTTCCGCTACTTTAAATCCATCTTCTACAGATTTTAGTAAAAATCCTACCTGAAAATAATAACCAGTTAATTTTTTAATTCTTTCTTTTTCTTTTATAAATACTTCTTTTTTAATAGCTCTATAGCCGCCTGTCCAATCATGAATATAAAAACGCCCCAAAACAAATCTTATAAATTGATTTCCTACTACGGATAAAAATTTACGATCTATACCCCAATTTTGAGGAATTGATCCACCATCACTATATCTGGTACCAATTACGAAATCATATCCGGCGTCAATTTTTTTAAGAAATTGAGGAATTTTATCAGGATCATGTTGGAAATCCGCATCCATTTCAAAAACCACATCTACTTTTAATGCATCAATCGAAAAACTCATAGCTCTTATATATGCTGCACCTAAACCTTTTTTTGGTCCACTATCTACTCTAATATTTTTATATTTTTTATTTAAACTTTCTGCTATTTTAGCTGTACCATCAGGTGAATTATCATCAGCTACTACAATTAACATTTCATAGTCTTTAATACGTGGAAAAACTTTTTCTTCGAGGTAGGTAATAATTTTTTCTATATTTTCTTTTTCGTTATATGTAGGAAGAATAATAGCTGCTTTTTTCATATGCTCTTAAAATATTCTATCGTTTTATTAAGTCCTTCTTCAAGTGATACTTTCGGTTCCCAATTTAAAAGTTGTTTAGCTTTAGAGATATCTGCTTTACGTTTTAGTGGATCATCTAAAGGGAGCTCTTCACTAAAAATTATCTCACTTTTAGAATCAGTTAATTTTTTAACTATTTGAGCATATTCCAGAACTGTATGTTCAGATGGACTCCCTAAATTTATAACTTCACCTTTTACATTATCATTAAACATAAATTTCATCAGTCCATCGACTAAATCATCTATAAAACAAAGAGAACGCGTTTGACTTCCATCACCAAAAACTGTAATTGATTCTCCACTTAATGATTGATTAATAAAACTTATTATCATTCTCCCATCTTCCTTTAACATATTTGGTCCATAGGTATTAAAAATGCGAACTATTCGTCCATCTAAATTTTTATCACGAACATAATAAGCAGTTAAAGTTTCACCAAATCTTTTCGATTCATCATAAATAGAACGAGGTCCAGTGGTAGAAACATTTCCTCGATAAGTTTCTTTCTGTGGATGTTCTAATGGATCACCATAAATTTCTGATGTCGAAGCAAATAAAAATCGCGCATTATTTTTTAAAGCTAAATCAAGTAATAAATGTGTTCCGGTAGTATTAGCCATCATAGTTTGTATTGGAAGAGCCAAATAGCTAATAGAACTATGATGATTAGGAGATGCAGGGGATGCTAGATGAAAAAGAAAATCAAATTTTAAATCTCCTTCAACTGGCTTTGTAATATCTGCTTCTATAAAAGTAAACTGCGGATTATTTAATAAATTTTGTATGTTTGATTTTTTACTAGTTATGAAATTATCTATACAGATTACGCTGTAGTTTTGCTCTAAAAGTCTTTTACATAAATTAGAACCAATAAATCCTGCTCCCCCAGCAACCAGAACTGTCTTCATTAAAATAATTCTAGCAGAAAAAATAATTTCAAGAAAGCAATGAAGTTTTAAAAGTTTTTTGCTCTGTATTTATCTTCAGTTATTTTAGTTAAACTTTGAGTATCTGAGTCAAATTCAAATAAATCTGAGAATGGTGCAACTTTTGTAGAAGTCATCATACCCTTTATATAATTAATTATTATACCTGGTTCCTGGGTTGTTACTTCTTGTCTACCAACATTACATGCTGCAATAATAATTCTATCTATAGGTTTACCTTGCTGCTTAGATGTAGAAATAATATGATTAATTAACTCTTGTATTGGTGCACCATGAGGAGTATCTGCGTTTTTAAAAACTTTCCAAGGTTTACCTCCTCCTTCACCAACAATAACTACTATGTGTTCTTTTCTTCCCAATTCTTCCTCTCTCGTTTTTACTCTCTCTTCTACCATGGTTAGTCTATATTTAGAATCACTAAGCACCCAACTAATAGCATCCTCTCTATTCTTTTCATTTGCACGCTTACCAAATCTTCTTGTTGCAGTTATTGCTAACCTACCTACTAACTCCCTTACACCGCTAGGCACATAATATGTAATATCACCTAAGCCTGAAGTATTATTCAAGGAAGATAATGCTGAAATTCCCTCAAAGTTATTATCCAAATTATATGACACAATATCAAATTGCACATTGTTAATCGCAAAAGCTCCTCTTTTTAGAGTAAATGCTCTTTCTTCCTCATTTATTGAGAACATTCTTTCAGCAAATTCATTTGGCATATAGGTAATGTTAGCACCCATTCTCATAAATGTCAATATTATAGGCTATCTAGTTTCATTCAAAGAAATAATAAGAGTTTATTTTATTTTGCAAAATTTTTTTTAGATATTTCTTAAAGATATAGATTTTCTTTCTTACAATTCTCTAACTTGTAATCATTATTACATTTATGTTAAATTGTAATAATTATATGGCCAAGAAAGCTTTAATAATTGGAATAACTTCCCAAGATGGATCATATTTAGCGGATCTTCTTTTAGAAAAAGGTTATGAAGTAATTGGAACATTAAGACGCAGCACTAATTATGTACATGAAAATATTAAACATCTTTATGGAAAAGTAAATTTAGAATTTGCCGATTTACTTGATTTTGAGAGTATTGCCAGACTTATTAGAATTTATAAGCCAGACGAAATATATAATATCGCTTCTCAATCAGTCCCTGCTGATAGTTGGAATTTACCTTATTACACTGCTGAAATTACAGGAATTGGTCCACTTCGGGTTTTAGAAGCAGTAAGACAATTTCATCCGGAAGCTAAACTTTATCAAGCTACCACTCGCGAAATTTTTGGAAATATTACAGCAGATTCTGCTAATGAAGATACACTTTTTGATGCAAATAATCCTTATGGAATTGCGAAAACATATGCACATCTTATGGTTAAATGTTATCGAGAATCATATGGTATGTTCGCAACTGGTGGAATCTTATTTAATCATGAAAGTCCTCGTCGTGGACTTTGGTTCGTAACCCGAAAAGTGACAGCAGCCGTAGCTTGTATTAAAAATGGAGTTAAAAATCCACCCATGAATGAAATGGGTGAACCGTTAATCACACCTGACTTTAAGTTACACTTAGGAGATTTAACTTCTCAAAGAGACTGGGGTTATGCTAAAGAATATGTAGAAGCTATGTGGCTTATCTTACAGCACGATAAACCTATGGATTATATTATAGGCACTAATACCACTCATAATGTGGAAGAATTATGTAAAGTCGCATTTGCACATGCAGGATTAAATTATAAAGATCATGTAGTTTCTAATAAAAAGTTTTTCAGACCGACTGAAATTAAACCTCTAAAAGGTGATTATTCCAGGGCTAAAAAAGAATTAGGTTGGGAACCAAAAACTTCTTTTGAAGATTTGATAAAACTTATGGTCGATTCCGATCTCCAAACCTTCAAGTAATATGGCAGAAGTATTATTAATAAATCCCTTTAATTTTATTCAAAGTATCCCAAGACGTGTTGAAAGAGCCAACAATTATGATCTTTCTCATACTTCATATGAAATAGCTTTAGAAGTAACTAGAGAATATTTAGATTATGTAGAAAATGAAGGAAAAGAACCCCAGCGCTTAAGTGAATTTCAAATTCATCAATCAGCCAATGGAGAAATTTTTTTACAAACAATGACAGGTTTAGTAAAAGAAATCACAGAAAATCCATCTAATGAATATAATAGGAGACGAATAGAAATTGCTAAGGAATTAAATGCTAATACTTCTGATGAAGAAAGATATAATCTAGCAAAAAGATTTTTAGATGAGTCAAATAATTATTATGCTTCTCTTAGTGGTTTAGCAGCAACGGGAGCGGTTGAAAGAAGAGCCAAACTTTTAAAATTGCAAGATACAGATATGAATTTATTTCAAGTAAATGTAATTATTGGCTCTATGTTAGTTCTACAGAGTGAAATAGCTGATATTAGTGAACATCCTCAAGATACAAGACATAAAAGAATACAGCAAATAGGAGAATAAGTTAATTCTGATTTCTCCACCACTCTAATATCTCTCCCAAACTTTTTTCAAAAGGAATTTCGGGGGACCAACCGGTTAGATTTTTTAGTTTAGAAGCGTCACAAATAAGATCAGGAATATCACTAGGACGAATTCTGGTTGGATCGGTTTCGACTTTAATAGTCATTTTAGCATGAGAAATGAAAAAATCTAAAATTTCTTTTATTTGATGAGAAACTCCTGAACCGATATTATAAACTTCCCCGATTTCTCCTTTTTCCATGAGAAGTACGTAGGCTTTCACTACATCTCGTACATCTATAAAATCGCGTTTAGGATCCAAATTGCCTACTTTAATAATTGGCTCCTGTAAACCTTTTTCTATTTCTGCTATCTGTTTAGCAAAATCTGATGTCACAAAACCGGTTTTTTGACCAGGTCCTATATGAGTAAAAGGACGAACGCGAATAATAGGCATTTTATAGCTTTTACCGTATTGATAAGCTAAAGCATCACACGCTACTTTAGAGACTGCATATGGATTACCGGGTCTAAATGGAGTTTCTTCATCGATAGGTAAATCTTCAGGTTTTACATACCCATAGACATCAGCTGATAAAACGATTAATGTTTTAGTTTCTGTCAAACCTAATTCTTTTAAACTTTCAAAAAGAAATAACTCTGAATCAATATTATTATGTAACGTCTCTAGTGGATTTTTAATACTTTCCCCTATAGCTGCCTGAGCTGCCAAATGATAAATTTGATCAGGTTTAATATCTTCTAAAACTTGTTTTAAGTTTTCTCTATTGGTTAGATCTAACTGTACAAATTTTATTTTATCTTTAACTGGAGAATTATTTTTAGAATCTTCTGAGTGGTAAGTTCCATAAATTTCGCAGTCACCCAAAGTTAACAAGTGTTGAGCTAAATAAGTTCCTACAAATCCTGAAGCACCTGTGATTAAAACTTTCTTCATCTACCTACTCCAACATAATTAAATCCTAATTCTTTTGCTTTTTCGGGTTCATAAATATTTCTTCCATCGACTAAATTAGGCTCTTTCATAACTGACTTCAATTCTCTTAAGTCTAATTGTTTAAATTCATTCCAATCAGTCACTATTATTAAAACATCTACATCTGTAGCTGCTTCGATAGCATTATTAGTATAAACAATATTTGGCAAGATTTTTCGAGCCTTTTCCATCGCAATAGGATCAAAAGCTTTAACCGAAGCACCATGATTTAAAAGTTCATTAATTATTATAATCGAGGGCGCATCTCGCATATCGTCAGTATCAGGTTTAAATGAAAGGCCTAAAATACCTACTGTTTTTCCTTCTAATTCACCTACTAATGATTTAGTTTTCTTTACAATATTTAAAATAGTTTGTTTATTTACTTCCTCAGCAGATTTCAATAAGGTAAAATCATAATCTTCTCCTTTAGCTATATGAATTAAAGCTTTAACATCTTTAGGAAAACAGGAACCACCATAACCAGCTCCAGGACTTAAAAAATATCCACCAATACGTTTATCTAAACTTATACCTTCCAGAACTTGCAATCCATCTGCTCCTAATTTTTCAGCTAAATGAGCTATTGCATTAGCGTAGGAAATTTTAGTCGCTAAGAAAGAATTAGCCGCATATTTTATAAGCTCAGCTGTAGGAATATTAGTTAAAACTCTTTTACCACCAATAGGTTTATGTAATTCTACTAAAATATTTCTGGCTTTATCTGAATATGTACCGATAACTACACGATCTGGATTTAATGTATCTGAAATAGCTTGACCTTCTCTTAAGAATTCTGGAGTGGAAGCCATATCAAACTCAGCTTTTTCAGGTTTTACTTTATTGATTACTGCTTCTAGTTCTTTATGCGTTCCTACTGGAACTGTACTTTTAGTTACTACTACTGTATATCCATCTAAATTTTTACCAATCTCCTCGGCTACCTGCTTTACTACAGTAAGATCTGCTTCTCCTGTAACAGGTTTAGGTGGAGTACCAACTGCTATAAATACTACTTCTGACTGTGGAATGGCTTCTTTAAAATCTAATGTAAAATGAAGACGATTAGCTGCTAAATTTCTTTTTACTATTTCTTCCAGTCCTGGTTCATAAATAGGTAGAAATCCTTTTTTTAAACCTTCTACTTTATCTGGAGTATGTCCAACTACAAAAACATCATTACCTAAGTCCGCGAAAATAGAAGCTGTAACTAAACCTACGTATCCATGTCCTATAAATGCTATTTTCATAAATTGATATTAATATTTTAACATTACTTTAAAATATATGAAACTATTATTTTGAAAACTAAGTACTGTTAGTTTAATTGTTTAATTATTTTAAATCCACTACCTTCTGCTTCTAATTGAAACCCATTTTGTGTATAAAAATTTGGTAGCCAAGGCTGTGTCTGAATATCGCTTGCTGAAATCTGTCCGTCAATTCTTTTAGCACCAAATCGGCGGGCTCGCCTTTCTAATTCTGCTAAAATTGCTGTACCTACTCCTCTTCTTCTGTTAACTTTAGTTCCTTGATTGGAATCAACATCAATCCTAGCTAAATAAACATATCTATCTCTTTCTTCATATTGATTTGAAGATATATTAAATTCTTTTTTTATACTAAATGTGGCTGTTGCTAAACCCACTTTAGTTCCATCTAATAACCCTTCTATCTGAATTGTTTCAAAGAGATTATTTCTTAGCTCATTTTCCCATGAACGATCGTCAAAAATGTATGCAGTGTTATCTGTAATTTGTGCTTCTACCATAGAGGAGATTTTATCTATTTTTCTTTAAAAAAGCAATTTGTTAAGTGTTTGTATTTTTTATTTTATTCACAGAATTTTAGTAATTAAGATCTAGGAATACAAAAAATAAATTCATTAAAAAAAAAGCGTCTGTCATAAGGTGTACCACGATAGGAACTTAATTTCAATTTATCTTCTCTACGACGAATATCAAATATTAAACCCAATATTGGTTTCATTGCTATATTAACAGTCTCATCATTTTGTAATTCATCCCCATAATGAAGTGCTAGATATGGCCCTATTTCTGGAGGACAAAGATCTAATCCTAAATCTGTTGCCGCCTGATAAATATCTCCAATTGCTACATAAGGAGGAGAAAAATAAGAAGGTAAATCATTTGCTCTTAATCTTATTAAATCTAAATCTATCGGAGATTGTAATGTCGTAAAATCTGTATTTAACATCATAGCCTTTGCCTCTTCACCTATACTAATACCTTTTAACTCTAACTCACGTAGTAATTGTGCAGGAGTTTTAATTGGATCAATTTTAAGCTTTTCTATTTTTATTTTTCTACCTGGGAATGATAAATATATTTCATTAACATTATATAATTGTAATTTTTGGAAAATTCCAGCTTCTAAAGAACCTATACTTCCTGTGTGTATATATACCTTTGTAAATGCATTAATGCTTTCTAAGTTAAGAGCAATTTGCTCTGGTTTATATTCTAAAATAATTGCTGCATCAACGTTAAGATCTCTGGTCTTTCTTAATTCATAAACTCTTGGATCATTACCTTGTCCAAATCCTTCAATAGGACCATCAAGTTCATATAAAAATCGTACTTCTTCTCGCGTTAAATCTTTATCAGCTTTTGATTTATTATAAATTTCTGTTAATCGTTTCATATTTTCGGTTCGTTTTTGATAAGCTTTACCATCAGGGAATTCTTGAAGTTTTTTCTCAACAACCGAATAGATATAGGGGTCTAAATTTTGATTTTCTGTAACTCCTCGTACTTCACCAATCTTATCTCCTTCCATTCTAATTGCTACTCTAGGAATAGTTGGATTTCCAGCTCTATCCAACGAATAATAAACATAGAAATCTCCTCCTTTCAATTGCTGTCTAGCAGTTGATTCACCTGCGGTACACCAACCTGTACTATATCCTATCCTAGATGCTTTTTGTAATGAAGGAACTAATGGTTCAGCTTCAATTGCTTTAGAATCCATTTCTATATGTGGTCTATAAGTCATAGGATCAGAATTTCTTGGAAATTTAATCCATACACCTTCTGTTTTATTTAAGAGTTCTCTTGAACCATGTATAATTTTTTCAATTGCCCATGCATATAGCTTTGCAAAATTTTCTCCTGCTAAAAGTTGTTCAAATCTTTGGCGATCATTTATATCTAAATTAGACAGATCTGTTTGTTTAACTATGTATTTTTTTTCAATTGCATCAAGTACATAACTAAGTGCCTCTGGATTAAGCTCAGGAAATGTTTTAGTAGTATCATAAGAACGATTACCAAATGCTTTTTTATCCTTATCATATGTACTCATTTGTAAGATACTACGAAAAGTCCAATATTTTAACCAATCTGGGTAAGGTGCATAACTAGAAGAAAGATAGTCAATCCAACTATCAAGAGAGTTTTTTTGATCAGTAATAGTTGCCTCCGCAAATTGCCTTGGAAGATCGCTTAAGTCTGTAGCTACTAAATCACCACCTTGTCCACGTTCATACATTTGTAGTATTTGTTTATCAATTGCACTTAATTTATATAGCTTACCTTCTGTATCTATTGGTTTCCCAGCATTATCTCTTTTTGCCACCATAATATCTCTAATTTCAGGATTGATAGAGAAAGCAGGATTATCAGGTTTTATAATAAATTTTTCATATAAAACTCTTTTTAAAATATCTAGATTTCTTTTCTTCCGATCAAAATCAGGATAATCTTCTAGTGAAGGAGGATTAATAAGAGAATTTAAACGATCCAGAAAATTTTGGATTCTGGCAGAAGGATTATTTTGAGCGAGATTTTCTCCTATATGTAAATAATTATGTTTAGCTGCTGATTGCACTTCAGAACTCGTACGCAAAGAGGAATATTTTTTATCTAAAAATTTAGGACCTGCACTTTCTGGCATATATTATATATTATAATTTAATTGCCTTTTTATTTCTTCCAATCCTTCTCTAAATGTCTTTAAATTTACGCCCAATTTTTTTATTTTATTGTTATTAAGCGATGAGTTATATGGTTCTTTTGGCTTATCAATTAAAAATTCTGCTCGTGTTGTAGAAGCTATTAAACTTTTATCCAATCCGGAAACGTTGGCTATTTCTAAAGCCGCATCATAAATACTTAGTGAAGTATCACCCACTACATGATAAATACCGTTAGCGCTATTTTCGATCAAGATATCAACTGCTGTTGCTATGTCATCTATAAAAGTAGGAGTAATAATTCTATCTTTTAAAACTGTTAATTGTTCTTTATTTTTAAGTTTTTGTATAAATAGCCTGACAAAATCATTTTTCTCATAATTAGCTCTGTATGGATAAGCTACGCGAGTAATAGTCCATAGAGTTTTTATATTTTTTACTCTTAATTCTCCTTCATATTTAGTCTGAGCATACCAGTTAAGTGGATTTTCGCGATCTCTCTCTGTATAACCTCCCTCGGGCGTATTTTCTCCATCGAAAACTAAATCTGTAGAAAAATAAATAAGCGGAATATTATTCTCTTCACAAACTTGAGCCACATTTTCTGTCCCTAAAACATTTATTTTCCACGCTTCACTTTTTTCACCCAAGTTTCTATCCAATTCTGCCTGTTTTACATTAGTATATGCTGCTAAATGTAAAACAAAATCTGGTCTTAAATCCTGAAGAGATTTTTGAACACTTTCTTTACTCGTTATATCTACGCCTGTACTTCTACTAATATTTTCAAAAGTATATTTATCTTTAAGAAGTTCTAAAATTCTGGAACCAATTAATCCATTTAAACCAGTAGCTAAAATTTTCATAATTGGTCAATATTTCCGCCTAAGTTATTACGCATTATTTCTTCATAATCCTCTTTTTTTATTTGCTCCCACCAGCTTCTATTTTCTATATACCAATCAACAGTTTTTTTAAGCCATGTATCAAAATCATGTAAAGGTTTCCATCCAAGTTCTTTATTAATTTTAGTCCAGTCCACATTATATTTTCTATCATTACCTTGTCTATCTTTAACAAATTTAATATGCTCTTCACCCATATCTAAAACTTTTAAAATCCTCTTAACTACTTCTAAATTAGAAATTCCTTTATGCATTCCACCGATTAAATAAGTTTCACCTATTTTACCTTTATTTAAAATTAGCTCAATAGCACGTACATGATCTTCTACATATAACCAATCTCGAACATTTTTACCATCACCATGAACAGGAACTTTTTTACCCTCTAATAAATTGGTAATCGCGATAGGAATTAATTTTTCCGGATACATCGCAGGTCCAAAATTATTAGAACAGTTACTAATAGTAATCGGCAAATTATATGTATGATGATAAGCTCTAACTAGATGATCAGCTCCTGCTTTAGTGGCTGAATAAGGACTAGAAGGATTATATGGAGTTTTTTCACTAAACTGTGAAGTTGTCTCTAAGTTTAAACTACCAAAAACTTCATCAGTAGAAATGTGATGAAATCTTTTTATTTTATGTTTCTTAGCTGCCTCAAGAAGTACATAAGTTCCGACAATATTAGAATTTATAAAAGGAAGTGGATCCATTATGGAACGATCTACATGTGTTTCTGCTGCAAAGTGAACTACTATATCTACACCACGCATAATTTCATCTACTACTTCTGCATTACAAATATCAGCACAAACAAATGAATAATGTGGATTTTCCTGTACGCCTAGGAGATTAGCTAAATTACCTGCGTAAGTTAATTTATCAATATTAATGATTTTATCTTCTGGATGATTTTTCATCCAATAAAGAATAAAATGCGAACCTATGAATCCTGCCCCTCCAGTTACCAAAAGCTTCATATTGATTAATTTATCTTAACATTTCTGCTATACCAAATACAATATTAAATGTGTTAATATTATTTCTATGGATCAAACAAATAATTACGAATTAGTTATTAAACCCACAGACCCAGATTTTCCCAAAATGATCGAAACTACAGATATTCCAGGATTACTAATTTACCAACGTGAAACTTTCGAAGATAACCGGGGATTTTTTAGAGAAGCCGTAGAACTACGTGATCTGGAAAAAGTTTTAGGTAAAAAAATAACTGTAACTCAGTGGAATCATTCTTTATCACATTCTAAAGTTATACGAGGATTTCATGCAGAACCATGGGAAAAAATTATTTATGTGTTAAGAGGTGAAGTAATGGCTGCTATAGTGGATTTAAGATTGGATTCTCCTACTTTTGGAAAAGTAGTTACAGTGACTTTAGGAGAAAATAATAGAAAAACTCTTTATTTACCTAAAGGTATGGGAAATTCTTTTTGCGTAACCAGCTCTACAGATGCTGAATATATGTATATGATCACTGATTATTTTGAGGGCAAACCCACACCTGCAGTTGCATGGAATGATCCTGTTTTAACCAAACAGTTTGGTGGTTGGCCTGTAGAAAATCCTATCGTTAGTGAAAAAGATATGAATTATCCTACACTTAAGGAAAAATTTGGTGATCAAGTAGACTTCTCTAAATTTCCCTGGCTAAATAGTTAAATTTCAATGTCATCCTGAACTCGATTCAGAATCTTTTAATATTAACTTTTATTTAAAATATTTACTATTTGCTTCACAGTTTTTTCAGGCGTTTTATCAGTGTTGTCTATTTTATATTCGTTTGTAAAATGTAAATCATCTCTTAATTTTTTATTAAATTTAATAGATTCTTCAAAATCTCTGAATCCACTATCTCTAGTTTCTGTCAAAACTCTTTTTTTAAGTTTATCGTCGTCAGTAAGATAAAAAGTAAAAACTATATTTCTATAATCTTTTAACTCTTCTAGAATTCTCTCAATATTCTTTTCTGTAAACCCACCAACAATTACATTTTTATAATTATGTTTTGCATAATTTCTTAATAAGAATACAAGGTTTTCAATAGACATTTTTTCTTCTATATCATTAGTATTTGTCCAAGTGTTATTTAAGTGAAACCCTCTAATCCAATCAAAATCAATATGAACAGAATTAAGTTTTTCTTTAAGAAGTCGAGCAAGTGTAGTTTTTCCTGCTCCTTGTGCACCTAAAATGAAAATAAAATTATACATATAAGAATTCTAATTATTTACTCTCAAACTTTTAATGGTTTTATTTTTTAAATAATCTATACCTTTTTCCACTAACCAGAATAACCATTTTGGATATTTATTTTTATAATTTTTTTCATAAAAAATTTTCATCGCATTAAAACGTTCTGTTTGAAGCATTATTTTTGCATCAATGTTTGCAGTAGTTATATTGGCCGTTTTTTTCTTAATTCCACTTGATGCACCACCTATGTGCATAATACTAACTTCGCCTACATAATAAATTTTATAACCTAATTTTTTTATGTTATAACAAAATTGTAAATCCTCACCATAAAAAAAATAATCTTCATCCCACCAATCCACCTTTTTACCTACTTCATAAGGAACTAACATAAATGCACCTTCTATAGCATCTACTTCATGTGTAGTATTTAAATTTTCCCAACCCTGTGTATAACCTGCAAAAAATTTACTGCGTGGAAAAATTCTTTGAAGATGGGAGAAATAACAAAATGAATTCCAAGGAGTAGGAAATCCACGATGACAATTAAAATCTATTTCTCCATCTTTATTAATTAATTTACAAGAAGCTGCACCTGCATCTGGATGTGCTTCCATAAATTCCAACATATAATTTAGACTGTCTTTATAAACTATAGTGTCATTATTTAAAAATAAAACATATTTTCCATGCGCATAAGGAATTCCTTTATTATTACCTTTAGAGAACCCAATATTCCCACCGTTATCAATGATATCAAAATTTTTAATTTTGGTTTTCTTTTTATAATTTTTAAAAAATTCTAAAGTCCCATCTGTGGAAGCATTATCAGTAACTATTATTTCAAATTTCCCATTTTCCACTTCTTTTAAATAATTTTTTTCGATAGAAGATACAGCATCTAAAGTAATTTCTTTAGCATTGTAAGTCAAAATAATTATAGAAAGTAAAACATCGTTTTTATTCATTTGCTTATTAGTTTATTGGATTATTTATTAATTACCTCTAAAGCTTCTTTATAAGTGTTTTTTAAATAATTATTATTAGTTATTGTTCCTAAAATAATTAATAATACTGCTTTTGAACTCATTAAAAATTTAGCTATTAAATATTCGATAAATGATTTATGTTTTTTATAGAAATATAAAAGATTTTCATAAATATGAACTATCGCAAAAGTTCTATTAGTACTACCATGATCTTGATGTAAAATATTAATGTTAGGATAAAAATAGGTATTAAAACCGTTTAATTTAGCTCTATAACATAACTCCATATCTTCTGTATACATAAAAATCTTTTCATCAAATCCTTTTAATTTTTCAAAAACATTTTTTCTAATCATTAATAATCCTCCTTTAACCCAATCTACTTTAGAAATATTTTCAGGACTTTTATCTAAAATTCCATATTTTTGAAAACCTAAAAGTAAAAGTAAAACTTTATCCAAATTATAAAAATCACCAGTGGAAGCTTGTAGAGTATCATCCATATTTTTCAGCTGTCCTCCTAAAATAGAAACTTCATTATGATCTTGCATATACTCTGCCATTTTTAAGATCCCCTTATCTTTAATAACTGTATCGTTATTTAAAAATAAAATAAAATCTCCTTTAGAAAATTTCGCTCCTAAATTACATCCTTTACTAAAACCTGCGTTTTCTGAATTTTCAATTATTTTAATATTTTGATATTTATTTTTTTTAATTATTGATTCCAGTTTTCTTACTGAGTCATCTCCAGAAGCATTATCTACGATAATTAATTCAAAAATATTATTTTCAAATTCTGGTTTAAATTCTTTATAAAGCGATTCCATACACGTAATGGTTAAATTAGCTTTTTTATAATTTAAAGTAACGATTGAAACAAACATATATTTATAAACCTACACTAATGATGAAGTATAAAAGAGAGATACCTAAAATTCCAACGGCAAAATACTCTATCATTACTTTAAATGAAAATGTGTGATGAAGTGCTTGATGTAAAATTCCCCATAAAACATAAAAGAGTGCCGTTAATGAAAGTATTTCTAATTGATAATTAATATTACCTTTTAGACTACTAGCAAAACCAAATCCTAAAACTAGAATTAAGATAAGTATTGTATAGTGAAAAATATGTTTTTTCATGGCGTTATACTACCTGCTGTTAAAAATATTATAAATACTAAAATACCAGCAAAAAATAAAATGTGATCTAAATTGTGTCCAGATAATCTATAAATTTTTTTTCGCTGGACTATAAATAGATCTAGTGAAAAAACTATAATAAATAGAATTATAAGAATTTGTGCTAAATTTTTAGCGAAATTAAATCTATTAATAAGTGATGCTTCACTTACCATTTCATTTACAGGATTATTACTAGCATAAGCATTATTAATCAAATTTTTAGAATTATTATTATTGGACAATGGTGCATTTCCTTTACCCCCAAACATTTCGACTATTAAAACAGTGTTTTTTTCACCTGTTAAAGTTCCTTCTTTAACGGAAAATCCTATATCTTGATAGTCAGGAGATAAAATATTTTCTCTATGAGATGGGCTATTCATCCAAGCATCCATCACATCACCAGGTGTAGTAAATCCGCGAGCTAAATTTTCACCAGCATATGTATAGTTATAATTTTCTTTTTGTATAAAATACCATGGAGTTTTACCACTGGGAGATATATGTGCCCAATAATTTTCTGCGAACATATTATCTGCTTTTAAATCAGCAGCTTGAGCTAATTCAGCATTATAATTTAGAGGTTTTAATCCATTTTCTTCTCTCTGCTGATTAGTTAAAACTAAAAGTTGTTGGGTAGAAATATTTACAGACAAACCTAAAACTTTAGGATAATTATTTTTAACATAGGATAATGAAATAGAAGCAATTAAAAATATTCCAGCAATTAAAAGTAAAATATCGTTGTGGAGAATTTTAGGTTTATGATTATTACTTTTATGAGGAATAAAAAAGTGTCTAAAAATATTACGATAACTTCTATTCATAGAAACAGTATAACGTTTATGAATAAATGGGTGCAATAGATTTTTTTATATTAAACTTTTTACTATTTAATTTAATCCCTAATGCATAAGAAATGGCCTGAGCGACAGAAATCCCTACTCTAAGTCCAGTAAAAGATCCAGGTCCTGTAAAAACCTCTATATCATCTAAATCTTTAAATTTTAATTTATTTTCTTTTAAGATTTCAACAATTAGTGGTAATAAAGTCTGACTTTTACGATTAGCAACTTTAGTTTTTTTTATTTTTTTAATACCAATACTTAATTTTACTTTAGCCAAATCCTTATCAGATGTGTCAATGAATAATTTTATATTTTTCATATTTATTAATCAAATCCTATAGATATTTATCTTTTTAATAAAAAGTGAGCAAATATATATTTTAAAATGCATTGAAAGTTTGCTCTATGATAATTTTTAAATTTAATTTAAGTTTGGTAGCAAACTTTCACGAGCAAGAATGATATTTAATATTAATTTACAAAGCAATGTTTTCGAGCGTCTTTTAAAATATATTTTGCGAACTCAAAACAAAATCAATCTTATTACAAACCTCTGCTAACTTATAAATTAATTTTAATTACTCCTTCTCTTATAATTTTCCACTCTTTCCTTGTCACGTCAATTATAGTCGAAGACAACGAACCTTTACAAACTCCAGGTAATACAAAATCCACTTTCTCTAAAAGTTTTTGATCTAAATCTTCCAATTTAGAACTGGAAGGTTTACCATGAAAATTAGCAGAAGTACCTATAATAGGAACACTGATTTTTTCAATTATCTCAAGCAGATTTTTATCATCAGGCATGCGAACTGCTACAGTATCTTTATTAGAACGAACAATTTCCAGAACTTTATCTTTCTTAACTTTAGTTACAATTGTTAATCCTCCTGGCCAATATTTATTAATTAATTCTTCAATAACATTTTTATTAAATGGCTCTACATACTTTTGAGCCATTTCTACTGAAGAAATTAAAATCGGTAAAGGTACCTTTTCCTTTCTTTTTTTAATTTCAAAAATTCTTTTTATAGCTTTTTTATTATCAATCCTACACCCAATTCCAAAAACAGTATCTGTAGGAAAAATCACTACTCCACCATTTTTAAAAACCTCGATGGCTTTTTCTAAACTAGGATTCATAATTCAAACTATATTATAGTATAAAAAGTTTAATCAAAAGCGAGCAGAAGTATATTTTAAAACGCATTGAAAGTTTGCTCTATGATAATTTCTCTTTTATTCTCATCTAAAATCTCAAATTTTATTTCCCATCTTTTCTCAGGTAAAAATTTACCTAACTTTTCCGGCCATTCAATGGCTACAATATTATTCTTTTCTTTTAAAATATCTAATAATCCTGTAGATTCTAAATCATTTTCATTTTCTAAACGATATAAATCCGCATGATAAAAATTACTAAATTCTTCAATCTTAACCTTATTTACATTTTTCACTTTTAACTTTTCACTTTTAACTTTATAGCTTCTTACTATTATAAATGTTGGGGAGATAATTCTGTGCTTTATACCTAAACCTTTAGCTAACCCTTTAACAAATTGCGTTTTACCTGCTCCTAAATTACCATATAAACAAATGACATCTCCTATTTCTAATTTTTTTGCAAAGTCAAATCCTAACTTCTCAGTTTCTTCACTACTATTAGTTACCAAAATTTTTTTAAATTTATTTTCCCTTTTTTCCATAACTGAAATCCTAATATACCACATGATAATAGCAAAATAAAAACTCCAATAAAAATATAGATCACATTTGCGCTATTATTCACATTCTTAGTACTGTTTTTATTAGTTTTTTTAACACTTGTACCTAGTACTTCACCTTTCCATAAATTATTATCAATGGTCACTGAAGGAGAATCTGTAGCTGTAGAGGACTTTGTAGCAGCCGTATTCGGTTTTAAATCAACTTTCGTAGGATTTCTAGTCGGAATTTTCGTCGCTGTAGGAATAGGAGTATTGGTAGGAGACTTAGAAGTAGGCAAAGGCGTAGGCGTATTCGTAGGGTTTGGTGTTGGTGTGGGAGTATCAGTCGGGGTAGGCGTAGGAGGAACTGTAATATTTACAGTCACAATATTAGACCAAGTAGCAGTACTTCCCGTTTCAGTATAACGCCCAATTTTCAGGTCGTAAGATCCACTTCCTGTTGTAAAGTTTGGATCGTCAGAGTCTATTCTTCCTTGAATATCACCATTCCAAACTCCATTATTATCAGTAGTAATACTTAAAAAACTGGAATAATTTATAGGAGGTGGTGTCCCGTTATACCAACCAGTACCATTATAAGTGGATCCAAAATAATTAGAAGTTCCAGTTGGGGCTAAAGCCAGACGTAAACGATAGATCGCATTTTTAGAAAGTCCACTCATAGTAGCAGTTACATTAAAAGAAGTATCCAGAGTTAGAGTATCCGTTGGGTAAGAAATAATAGTTGGTGCGGAAGCAAGAATTTTATTGGGGAAAAATAGAAAGATTAAAAGTAAAAAAAGAATTTCAAAAAATTTTCCAAGCTTCAGGGCAGCTCTCATAAATTAATTATGTTTCAATTTTTATATATTTGCAAATTTTATAATATTTGCACTCGATCTACTTCTACGATAGGCTCTGTGGGATATGTACCTCTGAAAGAAATATCATGTCCATTTGGAGTAAAAGGATCATTCATTTGATAGTTACCATTAGATCCACTTATTAAAACTACGAAATGATCTGCTATTGGTCCACCATCATAACTAATACCTACGATTACTGGATCACCACCTGATAAAACACTATCTATAGAAGCATTAGCTCGTTGAGCACTTACGCCCCCTGCAGAAATGGTAAATAAAAGATAAGCTGTAGAAGAGAAAAAGTTTGAGGAGTTAGAATTTATATCCAAAGGTGTAACTTTATGTCCATAATGGGTTATTACCATAGCCATACTAGTCATCAAGCACCCATAACTAGCTATAGACGAATCTGTTCCATTAATTCCTATACCTCCCCACTGTGAATCTCTTTGATTATAATAACAGCCCCACCCATCACAAACTGTTTGATTAGACAGAAGACTAGCTCCTCCCTGAGCAGCTACGAAATTTCCAAAACCAGCCAATTGTGCTTTAGCTTGGTTCAGTAAATGTTGATAATTTTCTTCACTATTTTGAGTTTCTGTAAGTAAAGTCTGTTTTTGAGTTTTTTGTGTATTTAATTGATCAGTATATTGTTGAAGCTGAGCTTGTAAAGATACCACTTGCTGTTTTTTAGTTTCTAGAATTTGTTTTTGGTTAGTGTAATCATCTTTAGCCTGCACTGTAGCGAATGCTACTTGTCTATCATTAGCTTCTACTATTTGTAAATAATTCTCGCGATTCACAAAATCGCTTATATTATTAGATGCTAAAATAGATTGAATAGGCGGTTGTGTACCTACTTCATAACTTTTTCTAATTCTATTATAGAAAATCTTACTTAAAGTCTGAAAAGCATTATTCAAACTTCCTATTTTTTGAGTTGTACTATCTATATCTTCTTCAAGAGAAATAATTTGTGCTTGAGTCGCATCTATTCTAGCTTGGGTTAATTCAATTTGCCCATTCATTACGGCTATTTGATTAGAAAGTGTATTAGCTTGCCCTTTCAAATCCGTAAGTTTACTTTGGAGAGAATTTATAAGATTTTGACAGTCAGCTTGAGAAGAACACGAAACATCGTCAGCTAAAGTTTTATTGGCTGATAAATTAAATACGATAAATAAAGCTAAAACAATGGTAAAAATCTTCAGAAATTTCATACTTCTAAATTTTTAACTTGTCATCCTGAGCAACGCGAAGGATCTCATTCTATAGATAGAGATTCTTCACTTCGTTCAGAATGACAAATGAGTTTTAACGAAGCAAATTTAAATTTATTTTAAATATCTATAAACCGCAATCAAGCTAGAATAAAGACCTAGTAGTACTGCTAAGATAATTTCAAAACCTAAAAGAGCCAGTAAAAAGTAAGGATTTGCAGGAAGCACTGGAATACCTTTTAGAAATGACATTAAATAGGGAGTAGCATATAAAAGAGTACCTGTAGTAATCACCCAACCTAAAACTGCTCCTACTAAAGCATAAAAAATTCCTTCATACACAAAAGGCCAAGCTATGTATAAATTAGTCGCGCCAATTAAACGCATTATTTCTATATCTTCTCTTTTTTGTGAAACTTTAATGCCAATTATGGTAGCCATTATAAAAAGTGAAACTAGGATTAATGTACCTATTAGCACTAATCCTATTTTTCGAACGGCACCAGTCCAAGAAACTAAAGTAGAAACTATATCTTGTTGATAAACTACTTGATCTACGATAGTAGAACTTTTTACTTGCGAGGCCAGGCTAGCTAAATCATCTATATTATTAGCGGAAATTTCTAAAGACGCGGGAAGTATATCTGCTGTTACTAGTTGCAATAACAAGGGATCATTTTTATTTTGTGCTTTATATAATTGTAATGCTTGTTCTTTAGAAACAAATTTTAAACTGGAAACTTTACCAGTAGCTTTAAGTTGATTTTCTAAAGTAGTTATTTGAGCTGGAGTAGCTGCATCTTGGAAAAATGCAGTGACTTGAGGTTTGGATTCAAAATAATTAATTACTATTTGTGATCCAACAGTTATAAAACCAAATGCTGAAATTACCATAAAAGTAAGAAGCATTATAAAAATAGCAGCTAGTGCCTGATATGGCGAACGTCTGATATGATGATATGCTGTTTTTATATGTTTTTTCATATCTATTTTTTAAACTTAAATCTCTCAGCTAATTTTCCACCAAAAAGTCCTTTTTTAATCTGAGGTTTTTCTTCATCTATTCTATCTTTTTCAATTGTTTCGTCCTCTAAATTTTTTTCTTTTTTATGATCTTCTTTATGTTTGGATTTATCTACTGGTATTTTTTCATCAACTTTTTCATGTTCTACTCTATCTTCAACTTCTTCTTTTTTATCTTTATTTTTTTCATCCAAAGGATGATCAGCCTTTGGATGAATTTTCTCATGTTTATCTTTTACTTTTTCTTTAGCTTCTTTTACATTTTCCATTTTCTCTTCATCCAATTTTTCCTTCTCATTCTTACCATTTTTCTTAGAATCTGAGATCATTTTTCCACTATCTAATTTTATAACTCTATTTTTAGGATATTTTTTTAAAATTTCTAAATTATGTGTAGCCATAATTATTGTTGTGCCTGCTGCCTTATTAATAGTATCTAAAAGCTCTACTATTCCAAATGCTGTATCAGAATCTAAATTACCAGTTGGTTCATCAGCTAAGATCATCAAAGGATCTAAAGTTAAAGCACGAGCTATAGCTGCTCTCTGAAGTTCTCCTCCTGAAAGTTGAATAGGAAATTTATCTTTATGTTCCATAATCCCTACTTTTTCTAGAAGTTCTAAGGCTTTATTCAAAGCCTCTTTTGGATGAGATCCTCTGATCTCAAAAGGTAGTAGAACATTTTCTAGAATGGTCTTATCATTTAAAAGTTTTAAATCTTGGAAAACCACTCCGATTTTAGACCTTAAAGCAGGAATTTTATTTTTAGGGAGTTTAGAAATATCTACTTCTTCTATAGTTATAACTCCGCTACTAGGAAGATATTCGCGAATTAAAAGTCTAAGAAGTGTAGTTTTACCCGAACCAGTGTGTCCTACGAGAAAAACAAATTCCCCTTTATCTATTTCTAGATTTAGAGTATCTAGTCCAATAGTACCTGTGGAAAAAGTCTTTGAAACATCAGTTAAAACAATCATCTAGTTTTCCACCTCCACACGTCCTACATCCATGAGCCAACCTGCTGTTTGAGCTTTTTGTGTGGCTCCATTGACTTTAACTTTATGATTTATAAACATAGATAAATCAACTGAAGATGAGGTTAAATAAACATATTGAGATGGGCCTCCACTCCGGACTAAATGATATTGTCCTTCGTTATTAATGCCTCCTTTTTGTAATACACCTTCAGCACTATCAGGGAAGGAAGATAAGTTACTAGCTCCAAAAACCATTCCTTTTGAGACAGCTGTTTTACTACCTGTAGTCGATGACATTACCTGACTCGCTGAACCAGTAGTCATTTTAAATACCAAATAACCCACAGAAGCTCCAACTACTATAGTAAATATTAAAAATAAAATGGCGCCCATTGGAGGATTTTTCTTATTTTTCTCCTCAAATTTATGAAACGCCTGATTATTACTTTGTGCACTTTGTTCTTCCATAATTCACCTACCTTTAAATTCTCTACTGGGATATATATTTAGTAAAACATATTTACTGTTCTTTCGCAACAGATTAGTAGATATTTTTGATATAATATGTTTGTGATAAAAGATGTTTTAATCACTTTGATCTCTGTATTAGGTGGTTATAAATTTAGCGACTATATTATCGGTAAAAAAGCTAAAAAATTACATTTTTTGGGTTATAAGATTTCTAAAAAACATCATGTTCATCACAGTATGTATGGATTAGTTCCCTTCTTTATCGCTCCTTTTACTCTGGCTAATATTACACTCACTATTACTATAGTAGGATTTGGTATAGGAATTATAATAGAACACACAGTACATGAAGGATTTGTTTTTATAAATAAAGTAGAAAAGGAATTAAGTAATATTGATTAATTTAGTATTTCAATAATCTCAGGATCCCATGTAAGTGAAGCATTAGTTAGTTGATCACATTCAATATCATATTCTCCGTGTCTATTCTCAATATTAGTTGGAAATGGATCTAAAACATGAAACATATTATCTTTGTATCCTGTTACTAAAACAAAGTGTCCTTCAAGTCCTCCTTTAATATCATCTACTATTCTTTCTTTTCCTACCATTTTTAGTCTATGACCCCATGCCCAATCTTCATCAATGCAAAGAATTACTAAAGATTTTTTATCTAACATGTCTTTAATAGTTTGGGATGAATATGATTTCTGTTCTAGATCTCCACCGTCTTCAAGATAATCTAAAATATATGTAACTTCCTTACGCCAGAGATTCTTTGGATGAAAATTAAGCCATTCCTTAATATTTTCAATTAATTTATCTTTTGGTAAATCTCGCCAAGCGTAGGATAATACCTTGCTAGTTGAAGTAACTAGTTTTGTTTTTATTCCGTTCTTATGTACATGTGAAACAAGTTGAGCTGCATAGGTTGGTTTACCTCTTTTAGGATGCCCAAAGTCTTTTAGAACATCTCCTAACTTTATATCTTTACCTTTCATGGAATATACCATAGCTACACAACATGGGCCACACGTATATGAGTTTGATGCTTGAAATATATGAATATTTTTATATTTACTATCCATAAACTTATTTTAACATTTTCCTTATTTCTTTTAAATTATTTTCAAGTATTTTAAATTTTTCATTTTTATCAATAGTTTCAAACTTGAAAATTTCAAATGCTATTGTTCCATTCCAATTTAACTTTTTAATTAGTTTCAATAATTTTTTGATTGGTAAATTCCCTGTAAATAAAGGTAGATGTTGATTTCCATTTTTATAGTCACTTAAGTGAATTAATTTTATTCTCTTATGATACTGATTAAAAAAATCAATAATATTTATATCAAACGTTCCTAAATGTGATGTATCCATGGTCATATTTAAATCATTCTTAATACAAAAATTAGCAAAGGCTTCAGGATTAGTCCCTTCTTTATTTACTAAAGAGGCCATGTTAGTAGTTCCACTTTCAAATGAAATAATTACATTATTTTTTTCACCCCATTTATTAATTTTTTCAATCAAATTTAATCCATTTAAAAATATAGGTTTTCTAAAATTAAATAAATGAAAATTTAGGACTGGATTTTTAGTATTTGTTAGCTCTAATGCTTTTTTAAGAGTTTTTCTGAGAAAAAAATCACTTTCAAAAAAAAACATTAAACGGGGTTCATGTAAACAAACTACAAATTTTTTTTGTTCTTCGGTTAATTTAGTATTTTTATAAAAATCTGAAAGACCCATGTCATAGTCTAATCCATCAAAACTAGCTTTTTTCGCGAAATTATAAATTTCATTAAACGAAGAATCTTTAAGAGTGGTAGATAGAGTAATTTTTAGCATCTTAAGTCAATAAGCGTAGTTCTTCTTCTATAAATTTATCCAAATTTCCATTTAAAACACCTGCAGTATCAGAAGTTTCATACTGCGTCCTTAAATCTTTAACCATGTGATATGGGTGTAAAACATACGAGCGAATTTGATTTCCCCATCCAGGCGTTTTATATCCACCTTTTAGTGCTGCTTCAGCTTTTTTACGTTCTTCTTCCTGAATTAACCAAAGTTTAGCTTTAAGCATACGTAGAGCATATTCACGATTCTGAAGCTGAGATCTTTCTGTTTGGCAAGTTATGACAATTCCTGTAGGTTTATGTTTTAAACGAACTGCAGAAGAAACTTTATTTACATTTTGTCCTCCGTGTCCACCTGCTCTAAAAAATTCCCATTCTAAATCTTCATCTTTTACTTCTACATCACTATCATTTTCTATTTCTGGAAGGACTTCTACTAAAGCAAATGAAGTCTGACGTAAATTATCCGCGTTAAACGGAGATTGGCGAACCAGTCTATGAGTTCCTGCTTCAAACTTTAAAAATCCATAAGCATAAGATCCTGTTATTTCTATAGTTATACTTTTAAATCCTGCTTCATCACCTGGTGTTTGATCTATAATTTCATATTTCCAACCTTTTTTTTCTATAAATCTGGTATACATACGAAATAAAATTTCACACCAATCCATAGCTTCAGTTCCACCCTGGCCCGAATGAATAGATAAAATAGCATTACTCTGATCATGAGCTCCAGAGAAATACAAAAACATTTCCAGTTTTTCTACTATTTTTTCAGCTTCTTCTAAATTATTTTCTTCAAGATACAGCTGAAGCATTTCTATTTCCTCTACTTCTTTTTGCAAATCAGAAAGTTGCTTCATCTTTTCAGATGCGCTTTTATGATCTTGCCAGAAAACAGGATTTTCACTCTCTTTTTGAAGAGATGTAATTTTTTCTTTTTTAGAATTTATATCCAGTTTTTCTATTATTTTTTCAGCTCGGGCTTTTAATTCATCCATGTACCTATTTTCTCACAGAAAAACTTAAATTCCAAATTCTACAGAATAAATTGATTATTAATTACTAAAAGAGAGCAGATGTGTATTTTAAACAGCATTGAAAGTTTGCTTTATAATAATTTGAAATCTAATTTAACTTTGGTAGCGAACTTTCAAGAGCGAGAATGATATTGAATATTAATTCACAAAGCAATGTTTTCTAGCGTCTTTTAAAATATACTCTGCGAGCTATAGTAAAAGAGGTTATAAAAGTCCATTTGTTTCAAAATTTATAATTTATCGCAGATTTGAAGGCAGGCGTTTTTAGCATTATTTAAAGGTGTTTGCGGTAACTGTTGAAGCTCCTGAATAATCTGTCTTACTTGAGGTGAACTGCTAGCTAATTGATTTAAATTAATATTTTTTGCCTGATCTTGAATAGAGTTAATAGTTCCAGCTACCGCAGAATTTGTAGATGAATTATTAGTAGAAATTTCTATTCCCTTTACCTCTTTTTGTAAAACTAATGGAACAACAGTCTGCTTTTTATTAAAATAACCATTTTTGTATAAATAAAATCCTCCAACTCCTATTCCAATTAAAAATAAAAAAAGAAAAAATTTCATATTATCCATCTGTCATTCTGAACATAGTGAAGAATCTCTATCTATAGAATTAGATCCTTCACGTTGCTCAGTATGACAACTTTATCTTAGAAGAAATATTACCAAACTTATCCCTCCTGCGATAATACAATAAATTCCAAAGGGAGTAAGTTTATTGGTCTTAAAATATTTCACTAAAAATTTATTTGATAGATATGCAAATATTCCGGCCATCGCTGCACCAATTAAAATCTGATGCAAATTCCCTCTTTCTGCCTTTCCTAAAATGTGAGGTAATTTTAAAAGTGCTGCGCCACCTATGATCGGAGTTGCAAGTAAAAATGAGAATTTAACAGCATCCTCGTGGGATAAACCTGATAATAATCCACCCGATAGTGTCGCTCCAGTTCTAGAAAATCCCGGTAGAAGAGCTAATAGCTGAGATAATCCTACTTTAAATGATTGCATAAATGAAATTTTAGAAATTCTGGAATCACTTTTAACTAAACTCTCCTCTATCATTTTTTTCTTTCTAAGTCCTTCAGCAAAAAGTAGCATAATTCCATTTAGAATTAAAAATATCGCCGCCTCAGATGAAGATGCAAATAATCCCTGAATTTTTTTTTCAAATATTACTCCAACTAATCCTGCAGGAACTGTGGCAATAATTAAAAGCCACCCTAGTTTTTCATTAATATCATTTTCATTTATTTTTCTATTTTTAATAGTACGAATAATTCCACTAATTATCGCCATCCAATCTTTTCGATAAATCATAAATAGAACTAAAGCAGTAGCAAAATGTGTAGCGACTAAAAAATCTAAAAATGATGAGGAATTCTGGTTAATATGCCAATTAAGCAAGCTAGGTAAAATTACACTGTGGCCCAGACTGGATATAGGAAAAAGTTCTGTAATTCCTTGAAAAATTCCTAGAATGATTGCTTGAGTAACTGTTAGCATGTATTAATATTAACTATTTATATAAAACAAAACAAGATTTAATTGAAAATTTGCTGTTTAGTAATTTCGTAATTTAATTAAAGTTTGGTATCAAACTTTCAAGAGCGAGAATGATATTCTATATTAATTTATAAAACAATTTTTACGAACGTCTTTTAAAATATACTCTGCGAGCTATAGACAAGCCATAAAAACATACTTATACTAAGTTTATGAATTTAAAAGATTTACAAAAAAGATTAGATACTACACTTTCACAAATTAAACCAAAATATAAATTATATACTCCCATGGAAAAAGAATTATTGACACAAACTGTAAAGTTAAACGAAGAAGTAGGAGAATTATGTAATGATATTTTATCTGTTTTAAAACTTCAGAGAAAATCAAAATTGGAAAAATTTGAAAAGAAAAATTTTTATGAAGAATTCGCTGATGTAATAATTTCTACTATACAACTCGCAAATACTGCACATGTAGATATTCAAAGAGCAGTAAATGATAAAGTTAAAAAAATTGAAAAAAGATATATAAAAGACCACTAAGTCTTATTGCAGAAAAATTTACTTAGAAGTATTATGTTCCTACTCCCATGAATGACATTACTTGTCCAAACTGTGGTAAACCAATTGAAATATCTCAAGCACTTCAACATCAAATTGAAGAACAAATTACTATTAAATTAAAAAATCAATATACTGAAGAATTTGAAAAACAAAAAGAGAAAATAAAAAAACAAACAGAGGATAAAATTAAAGAAGATTTAAATCTTCAAATAAAAAATTCTGCTAATGAAGTAGAAGAATCTAAAAAGAAAAATGAACAGTTACAAACACAACTTCTAGAACTTACTAAAAACCTTCGTGAATTAAAAGATAAAGATCAAACCAGAGAATTAGAAATGCAAAAAAAACTTTTAGATGAAAGAGAAAAAATGAAAGATGAAATTTCTAAAAATATCCAAGAAAAATCAAATTTAGAAATTCTCGAAATGAAAAAGCAACTAGATGATACTAAAAAAGCTCTAGAAGAAGCACAGAGAAAAGCAGCTCAGAAGTCTCAACAACTACAGGGAGAAGTTTTAGAATTGGAATTAGAGGAACTTTTAAGAAACGCTTTCCCGCTGGACCAAATAGAACCTGTAGCTAAGGGTGTAAATGGAGCTGACATCAAACATTTGGTTAAAACCCCTATGGGAAATATTTGCGGCATTATTCTATGGGAGTTTAAAAGAACCAAACATTTTGATGACAAATGGACTCAAAAACTTAAAGATGATTTAAGAAATGCTAAGGCCAATATCCCAGTTATCGTAAGTATGGAATTACCTCTAGAAGCCAAAAGTGGTATGGGAATTAAAGATGGAGTTTGGATTTGTAATATGCAATTAGTTATTCCTTTAGCAGAATTATTACGTAAAAATTTATATGATATAGCCCGTCAAAAAGCTATTAATGATAAAGCATCAGAGAAAGCAGATTTAATTTATCAGTATATTACTAGTCATGAATTTCAACAACAAGTTGAATCAATTATAGAAACATATACTAGCATGCAACAACAATTAATGAAAGAAAAAACTGCATTTGAAAGAATCTGGAAAGTGAGAGAAGGACAAATAGATAAATTACTTCGGGGTACTGCTAATATTATTGGTAGTATCCAAGGAAAAGGTGCTACTTTACCATCAATTAAAGGATTAAATTTAATTGAAGATGTAGATCAACAAAATTTATTAGAATAATCTATTGATTTAGCATAGTAGTATTTTCTAGCATCATTTTAGCCTGTTCATAATTTATAACCCACCCTGTATGTAACATACTTTTATAAAATGGTGTTTTAAAAATATTTCCGTTTTTATCGTATAGTTCAGGATATCCCCCATATTTAAGAATATTATTTTTATACGCATCTAAACCACTCTCAGCATCTGATAAAAATTTAGGATCATAATTACCTAAGAGTATTAGAGTCTCTATATATTCCTGGCCTAAATGGCTCCAAATAGATTGTCCCATGTAAGAAGTAGCAAAATAATGAACAAAAAAGTAAAGATTATTTACTTCATCTTTTTGAGCATAAAAAAGTGGAAAAGGTTTATCTAAGTTATTTTTCTGAACATAATTTACCATTTTAATTAATTTAGCTCTATCATCAGAATTCCTAAAATCTAAAAAATTTAATGAAGTCACTATAAATTCTTCACCAGTATATTCATGATTTTTTATAGATTCTGATGATAAATCATTTATAAATAATCCATCCCTATCATCCCAGAAATTTTTTATAATATTTTCTTTCCATTTATTAAAATCACAAGAATTACTATTTAAATAAAAATTCGGACAATTTATTTTCAGTCCTAGTGATATAGCATCTTTAGCAGTTCCCCACGCAATTACATTATCATAAAAACTACTTTGTCTTTTTATACTATCTCTAGCACTGGAAAGGGTAATATCTTTTTTAATTAAGCCTGTATTGGAATCAATAACATAAATTAAATAATTATTTATTGCTTTTGTTAAGGTAAGTTTATAAGTGGAAACTAAATTTTTAGCTGCATTTGTAGTTTGTAAGGAATAATTAAAATCATTAATTTTAGCGGGTAAAGAAATAGAAATAAAATTAGGATTTATAGCTGCGTTTAAAGTATAAACAATAGCAAAAAGTGAATCCGAAGGATAAGTATTAAAATTAGTTCCTACGAAAGTATTACTGTTTATAGGCGTAAAAGTGGTGTATTCCTGACCATTAGTTTGTTTAAGTAACTCTAAATCTATGGCAATTGTTTGTAAAGTGACCCTTTGGCGAGTTTCCCAATCAGATTTAGAACTAGGGATTCGAGAATCAAGCATAGCACTATAAAAAACACCAAAATTTCTTACATATAGATCAGGAAAATGACCTCCACTTATCGTATATGGGGTATTCACATTAAAACGTTCATTATGAATTTGATCTATTATCTGTTGCTCATTTCCTTTAAAGGGTCTCTCGGAAAAATAGACATCAGTTTCTACTCTAAATATGGATTGGAAATACATTAATAATTTAGAAAATGGACTATTAAAGACATAAAGATTTCTAGTTTTTTTAAGAATTATTTGTCCATTTTTATCAAAAGAAGTAGTAAAAAATGGTTTTACCCAAGTATTTTTACTATATGGATTATTTTTATCTACCCACCAAAAACCAAGTGAGAAAATTATTATTAAAAAAACAATCAAGCTGAATAACTTCTTCATATATTAATTATACTAAAAATTAATTTGATATACTTTAGAAAGAAGAAATTTTATTAAAAAAGATTAGAGATGTTGTCTTTTCAATTTTTGGTGAATTGGAATTGTCTCTTAAATAACTATTATATTATCAATAAGTTTGGCGAGAAAATTCCACTAGCGAAGTCCGACACTTTATTTTAAATCTTAATAAACTTTCCCTGAGCACCGCCAAAAATTGTGAAAGCAAACATCTCAATAAAATTTAATGTTTAATGTTAAATTCATTTGAAAAAACCATTTTAGAAATAGAAAATTATTGTAATAAAAATAATCTTGACCATAGATTTGTTGGTGGTTCTTCTTTTGGAGGTTTATTAAATAAAAAAACCACATGGAAAATAAATATTAAAAATAGAGAAGTAATTTTAACAAATAATAATAAATTAACTTCACTTAGAAAAGATAAAACCTTAAAGGATATAGATTTAATTATTTTTGAAAAAAATAAAAATAAATTAAAAAGCTTAAAAAAAATTTATAATAAAAAGTCAAATAAAAAATCACGTTTAAGTTTAGAGAATGCAGTTTATTTTCCGAATAAAATTAATTCTCTCTTACAATTTGTAACTACTATTTATATAGATAAAGATAATGAGTATTATCTGCAATTTGGAAATATAAAAGAAAAAATTTTGAAAAAATCACTAGAGGCTTGGACTGTAATTCTAAATGATAAGTTAAAATATTCTGTCCGGAATCCTATAGCTGATTATTTCGCATATCAATTTCGAAGTCCTGGCGGAATAAAAGAAAAAGATAAAAATAAATTAATTTTGCTTAAGAAATTAAGTGATGATGTAATTAAAAACGGGAGGAAAAATAATATCGATTTCTTATTAGATCAGTATTATAATTCCTGGTTTAATTTTATTCAAAAATTACAAACGTCAAATGATTATAATATTAGAATAAAAAGAACTCTTATGAAAATTTATTGGAAAACTATTGGTGAATATTTAGCACATGGTAAAGGAATTACAAAATATTTCCAATTTTTATCAGATAAGTTCACAGGATAAATATTTTACAATACTTTTTTAATTAATTTTTCTGTGTTAGTTAACGTTTGAGTTAATGCAAAATGCATTAAAGTTTGAGTTATTGGTAGAGCCTTTTGCATGTTTACAAATCCACTATCTAGAAGCATTAAATGATATTCATCATTATTCCTAATTATTTCTAGATTCCCTTCTCCTAAAAGATCTGGCTCTAATTCATAATCTTTTAAGAGTGTATTACACAATTTTTTAAAAGCATTAAATTCTTTAATTAAAATTTTTCTTTGATCATCATTTAATTTTTTCTTTACTCTTGATGGTTTTACTACATGTAAAAATGGTTGTAACACTAATGTTCTTTCAGTTGTAATTCCTTCCTCTTGTAATTTAGCCCAGATAATTTCTTCGGGTTTTGGCAGTAAATTATTTAATTCTTTGTATTTCTTTAATTCTTTCTTTAAAATATCTAAGTGTTTTTTCCTTTCTTTATAATAATCCTCTGTAGATGGATCGCCAAAATCTACTACCAATGATAATTTATATCCTATTTTTAAAACCCACTTTTTTATATCCTCACCAACAAATGTTTTAAAAGTTATTAATTTACTATTAAACCCTTTTTTAAAATGTTTTACTTCAAAAAACTCTCCACTTTCTCCAAATATTTCTTTAAAAACTAGATTTGAAGCTTTATTATTTTTTAGATAATTTCTAAAGTAAATCAGAAAACCAATTGCTTCTTCCATTTCTGTATGAGTCCAGATAAATTTATCTTTTATTTTTCCGCCTATTCTATATAGAAATGATGTGGATTCTCTATATAGAGCTTTAACAATATTTTTAGTTTTCATTGTCTTAATTTTACCTGTATTTGATAAAATATGCACATATGAATCTTTCTAAAGCTCAAAATAACTCTATGCGAAAAATTCTTCAAATTTTTGAGCCAATACTTAATAGAATTATTGATTCTAAACTTTCTCCCAATGAAATTTCACTTTTAGGACTTAATAAATCAATTCATGGTTTAAATAAAATTTTTAATTCTAAAAATATATCGGTTAAATTTTATGGTTTTTATTTATTCTCTTTTGGTGAATTCCTAGATCTCTTAGATGGCATCCGCGCCCGATCTCAGGGTAAAGCAAGAAGCGTAAAGGGTAAAGAAAAAACACATCAAAAACTTTACATTTCACCCTTAACTCTTAACACTTTAAACGGTCAGCTTCTCGATGGTTTCTGTGACCGTGTTAAAGAATTTTATTATTTTTATAAAAAAACAAATTTTAATAAGCAATTTGGAATTTCTTGTATTTTACCTAGCATTGCCCGTGCTGCTAATGAACTTTTAAATCAAACAGTTTCTGAAAAAGATGAAAAAGGTGGAAGTATGTTAGATAGAACCAGATTAATTTTTATTTCATTATTTTTTTACATTTTAGGTTTTACCAAAAAATCTCTACAAATAGATCAAATAATTTATGAAAGAAATTTAGCCACTTTTAGTAATAGAATTAATAAAATAAATTTTGAAAAATTAGAAAAATATCCACCAGCTGGCGGAGAAAAGGATTTAAATGAATTTCAAAAAAAAGCACTAATTCGTTTGAAATTTTATTTAAAACTATATAAAGAAGAACAGTTAGTTTGTCATTCTGAACAAGGCGAAGAATTTCAATTTATAAAAAAATTAGATCAATTAAAAATTTTAAAATCCGTAAATTTAAAAAATGAAGAAAAATTATTTAGCTTATTTAATAATTTTTTTCCGATAAATAAATGCTATCATTCCCAATGAACAAATCATAATATAAATTTGGAATATTGACGCAGATTCCAGTTTATATGCTATTAAACTTAAAAATGCCGCAACAGCTGCTAATAAATAAAATAAAGGAGCTTCAGTATGAGGATGTTTCCATGTTTTTATAAATGCTGGAATATAAGCTGCAAAATCAGCAAGTATGGAAAACCAGACTCCAACCAGTGGATTTCCTGTTAGCTTCCACCCGATTATACCAATAGTAGCAATTGCTAAACATAGATAATCTAATTTACTTGATCCTCCCATACCTCGCCATAGACTCATTAAAAAAATAATAAGACCTTGAAGAAAAGTTACTCCCGCAAAAATTTCAGCGCCTAGATTTCCTTTCGCTGCTAGTATGCTAAAAAAATTGAGAGTTAAAACAAAAGCTAAAATAAATCTAGTCATTCTATGAGGTTTTGTTTTACCATGAGCAATACTAATAATGTAGGTAATGGGAGAAATTATAACTAAGATCGTACTTAAAGCTAATAAAATTGCTTGCATCGATAAATATTATAACAAATTTAAATAACTATTTTTCCATTTTCAATCTTAGGACTAATTGTATCTCCAGATTTAATTCTATTTTCTAATATTCTCATTGCAATTTCATCGACTAATTTTTCTTCTATTAATCTTTTCAATGGACGAGCACCAAAATCCACATCATATCCATTTTCTGCAAAGTAAAAAACTAAATCATCAGAAATTTTAAAAGTTATATTATTTTCTTCTAATCTTTCTCCTACTTCTTTTAATTGAAGTCTGGAAATTTCTATCATATCGCGAGCAGTTAAGCTATTATAAATTACTACTCCATCTAGTCTATTTAAAAATTCTGGCTTAAAGGAGCGTCTCAAGATTTGCCAAATATCCCTGTCCACCGAAGCTTTAGCGGAGGTGGATTTTTCATTATTTTTCCCCAAAATTATATCTGATCCTAAATTAGAAGTCATAATAATAATGGCATTCCTAAAATCCACAGTTACTCCTTTAGCATCAGTTAATCTTCCTTCATCAAAAATTTGGAGAAACAAATTAAAGATTTGTGGATGAGCTTTTTCTATCTCATCAATTAAAATAACAGAATATGGTTTTCGACGAACTGCTTCTGTTAACTGTCCACCTTCTTCATAACCCACATATCCAGGAGGAGCACCTATAAGACGCGCTACTGTATGAGCTTCTTGATATTCACTCATATCAATCCTAGTCATAGCATGCTCATCACTAAATAATATAGAAGCTAGTGCTTTAGCTGTTTCTGTCTTACCTACACCTGTAGGACCTAAGAAAAGAAATGAACCAACTGGTTTATTATGAGAAGCGAGTCCTGATCTAGCACGACGAATAGCACGAGCTAATAGAACTAAAGCTTTTTCCTGACCAATAACTTTGGACTTTAGTTCTTCTTCTAAATGCGAAAGTCTTTCTGCTTCTGTAGAAAGCATACGATTGACTGGGACTCCCGTCCAACGGGATACTACGCGAGCTATATCTTCAGAATCAACTTCTTCTCTTAAAACTTTTTCTTCAGTCGGAATTTTATCCCACTCTCCACGTAAAGTAGAAAGTTGTTTTTCTAATTCTGGAATTTTACCAAATTTTAACTCTGCCGCTTTTTCTAACATTACATCCCTCTCTGCCTGTTCTAATTCGATTTTTAATGAGTCAATTTTAGCTCTAACATCCTGAATTTTTTGAATAATTCCTTTTTGTTCTTGCCATTTTTTTTCTAAAGTTTCAGCAGATTTTTTTAAGGTTTCCAGTTCTTTCTTTTCATTTTCTACTTTTGCCTTTGAGCTTTCTCCTTTATCTTTTTTAAGAGCAGTTATAGTTATTTCATGCTGAGTAATTTTTCGCTTTAATGTATCCAGTTCTGCCGGCATACTTTCTGCTTCTATTTTGATAGCCGCTGCTGCTTCATCTACTAAATCTATCGCTTTATCGGGTAAAAATCTTTGAGGAATATATTGAGCTGAAAGTTTACTAGCGGCAATTAATGCATCATCCGTAATTCTTATTCCATGATGAAGTTCATATTTTTCTTTAATTCCACGCAGTATAGAAATAGTATCTTCTACTGTAGGTTCATTAACCATTACTTGTTGGAAACGTCTCTCAAAAGCAGGATCTTTTTCTATATACTTTCTATATTCACTAAAAGTAGTAGCACCGATCATACGGAGTAAACCTCTAGCCAGTGATGGTTTTAAAATATTAGCAGCATCAATACTTCCTTCACTCGCTCCACCACCAATTATCGTATGAAGTTCGTCTATGAAAATGATGTACTTACCATTTGCGTCTTCAATAGCTTTAATAACTCCCTTTAATCTTTCTTCAAACTCTCCTCTAAATTTAGCTCCGGCCAAAAGTGCTGCAAAATCTAACACTACTAATTCTTTTTCGCGAAGAGTAGTAGGAACCGTACCTTCAATAATCTTTATAGCTAGACCTTCCACGATAGCAGTTTTCCCAACTCCTGGATCACCTATAAGTACAGGATTATTTTTAGTCCTGCGAGATAAAATTTCCATTACTCTACGAATTTCTTCCTCACGACCTATAACTGGATCCAGTTTTCCTGCCCTAGCAGAATCGGTTAAATTAATAGTATATTTTTTTAGGGCTTCTTCGGGATTTACTGGTTTTAAGAAGTCCGGAATATTAGAATTATCGTTATCCACATTTTTATAATACCACAATTAGCAATCTTGTCAAGCGAGTGATAAAATAGCAGACAATAACCTCATTTTGATATAATTTAGCTATGAGCAATCTTACAAATATCCTCCCTGAAAAATTTTTAGAAAAATTGCCTGATATTGTCGGAAAAGAAAATCTAGATCAAATTTTAGAATCTTTTTCTACCAACAAACCATCTACTTTCCGAACAAACACTCTTAAAATAACTGCTGATCAATTAGAAAGTGAATTAAATAAATTAAATATTAAAACTGAACGTGTTTCCTGGTATAGAGATGCATTCATTCTAAAAAATGTACCCCAAAAAGTTCTATCAGAAACTAAATTTTATCAAGAAGGCTATTTATATATTCAAAGTTTATCTAGTATGCTTCCACCTCTTATTTTAGAACCTAAAGCTGGTGAAAAAATTCTAGATCTTTGTGCTGCTCCTGGAAGTAAAACTACGCAAATAGCCTCGCTGATGGAAAATAGTGGTGAAATCATCGCTAATGATTTAAGTCGAATTAGAAATTTTAGACTTATCGCTAATTTAAAATTACAAGGAGTAAATAATACAAAAGTAACAAGCTCTATGGGCGAAATAATTTGGAAAACATATCCAGAATATTTTGATCGCGTATTAGTAGATGTTCCTTGTTCTATGGAAGGAAGATTTAATACAAATGATGAAAAAACTTATAAAGATTGGACTCCAGGAAAAGTTCGTCAATTATCACAAAAGCAAAAATTTTTACTCCGCTCTGCTATATCTAGCACGAAAGTTGGTGGAATTATAGTTTATTCAACCTGCACACTTTCACCTGAAGAAAATGAAGAAGTTATTAATTGGATTTTAGAAAAAGAAAAAGGAAATATAGAATTAGAAGATATTCAAAAATCATTACTCTTAAATCATAAATCAATTTTCACAAAGGGTTTAACAAAATTTAAAAACAAAGTTTATAATACAGACTTAGAGAAAACTATTAGAATTAATCCATCTAAAATGATGGAAGGATTTTATGTAGCAAAATTGCGAAAAATTAAATCTAATATTATTTAAGAAGTTTTTCCATATCTTTTTCAAATTCTGCTATAGTTTTTTCAATATTTTTAGATATTTTTTCTTTAGGATTATCTATTTTATGATAAAGAAAACTCCAGATTATTTCATGTTTATCAACATATACATGTGAAAGAAAAATTTTCTTATCCTCTTTATCTAATTCTGATAAAATAGTATCCATAACTACTGTATGAACACTAGAATGTAAAACATTTAGCAGATGTTTCCTTTCATTTTCTGAAAGTTTTAGTTTTCCTAATTTCATTTCTAAATTTTCTATTTGTATTAAATTTGAATAAAAAGTTTTTTGTTTCATATTTATTTCATACTAATAGGCCCAAGCGAAACTGTGTTATTTGGATCATCAATAAAAAAGTATAGCACTGGACCCTTTTGTGCACCATCCACTCTTTCTAAATAATCCATTACTTCGGGAGAACCTCCTAAATTTTTACCAGTAAAAGGCGCAGGTCCGCTATCTGCTATATCAGCTATTATAGCTTTTCCATTATCTGGATTAACTACTAACATTTTTCTATACTTAAAAAATGCACTATATGTTGCTACATTTTCATTAAAATTAGGTGCTAAAAATGTAGGAACTGCAATATAATATTTTTCTCTTAAATCATCTTCTGAGGTTAATTCTGACTGGGAAGAAGCAAAATATCCCCAAGCTCCTAACCCAGGTGCCATGCCTGTGTCTGCATATTTATCTGATTCTCCACTGGAGTCAAAATGAATAGATATTTGATCTCCTGGAAAACGAGCTAGATGTTGTTCTTTACCAATAAGGCCATAATTTCGATCCAGACGTATTCCATTCAATTCAGCCTTTACCGACAAATTAAAATCTTTAGAGAGCATATCAGTTATTTTATTTTCCTGGTCAGAAGTCAAAGGTTGAACCTGAGATGGTAATACGTTTGCTAGATCAGACATCATAAATGTATTGGGATCAATTTCACGAAAAGTACTTTGCTGAACCTGGCTGGCTGAGTTAGAAGAAACCATAGCGTTTGCAGGAGTTGTAGTTAATAGAACCATCCCTGCCAATGTACTCATCGCTAAATTTTGAGGTTTAGATAAAAATGAATGAATAGTGTCTCCGTGTTTAGTCCAGAGATTTTCTTGGAGTTCTTTATGACGTTGACTCCATTTGCTATGTAAATATTCAAAGTGTGACTTTTTTTTATTAAAAAAGGACAGGCGGAGCATATATCTATAATAACATAGAAATTATATTTTTCCGTATAATCTTTCTGAAAGTAATTTTTTACCCGCTGGTCCTTCTAGAATATTTATTTCCATCGATTGCAAATGCAATTTTTCTTCATTAGATAATAATTGAGATTTATCAAATATCTCTAATATTTTAGAAGGAGAATCATCCGCTGCTACTCTATTTACCACATATTTATTACATCCTAGACATCTATGTACTAACATAACATCTCCTAGCTTTTGATTACCTGTGTATTTATCTTGTCCTTCTATTTTTAGAGTTACAGCAATAGGTTCCATTCCAGCTCCACATTTTGAAGCACGATCTCCAGGATTATTATCTACGTGTTTAGACCATAAACAATTATTACAATGATTTCTATGAATAGTTCCCATTTCTGGATTTATAGGAACAAAAGATTTACAATTCATACAGATAAATCCTTTTATATTTTCGTCCTTTATAGTTTTCATACTATTTCTACTACTTCAGAGTTTACTAATTTTTTATAATCCGAAGCAAGCATACCAATAGAAAAACTTCTATCCCCTGCATTAAATCCAATTTTTTCATTATTAAAAAGTGTTTTATCTGCATATACTTTAAGATTAAATAAATTCCCAAATGGCGGAACTCCTCCTCGTTCTACTCCATTAGTTATTTTTAATAATTCTTCATTAGTAGCAAATCTTATATCCTTAGCATCTAATAATTTTTCAGCTTTGTTTTGATCAAACTTAGATCCGCCTGGTATAACAAACATTACGAAAAATTTTTCTCCTCCTTTTCTTTTTATGCGGACGATTAAAGCTTTAGCCCCTTGATTAATAGAATAATGTCTCAACGCAGCAGCTTCTTCACTAGTAGTCACAGGCGCATGTTCAAAAGTCTCAAACCACATTTTATTCTCAGAAAGTAGATTGGTGATTTTAGAAGTTAAAGGATGATATGCCATACTTTTGTAGCTTTAATATATCTTTAGAGTATATAATAAATAAGATGATTAAACCACTTAAGCCTCCGGTACTCAAGAAAGGAGATACTATAGGAATAGTTGCAACTTCTTTTCCTCTACCTATAAAAGATTTTCCAAATGATCCCTATATTCAAGAATATAAAAATGGAATTAAAGAGTTAGAAAGCATGGGTTTTAAAGTAAAGGAAGGAAAGAATATTGATAAAGTAAAATGGTGGTTTGCAGGGACAGCTCAAGAACGAGCTGAAGATATAAATGATATGTTTAAAGATTCTGAAGTAAAAGCAATTATAGTTCATGAAGGAGGACAATCAGCCATAGCAGTTTTAGAATATCTTGATTACGAACTTATAAAAAAAAATCCAAAGCCTTTTATTGGTTTTAGTGATATTACTAATATCCATTTAGCTATGTTTACTAAAACTGGTTTGGTTGGTTTTCAAGGACCACTTTTAACCTACAGTTTAGGTCGAGTATGGGAAGAATATTTACCAGATAAAAAAGAAGAAGGTAAAAATCTTTTATATCATATACTTACATCCAATAAACCAATAGAAAATATAAAACCATTAACAAGATGGGAGACATGGAGAAAAGGTAAAGCAAAAGGACAGTTATTTGGCGGGAATGGAAGTTATTTAGCAGCACTTACTGGAACTCATTATTTCCCTAAAATAGATGATTTAAAAGGATCCATTCTTTTTTGGGAAGTAGATAATACTAGTTCTTATAATATTGAGAAATGGTTATACCAACTGAAATATTCAGGATTATTAAATATCATCTCAGGTATGTTAATAGGTAAACTTCCTGATATTCATAGAACTGCTTGGAAAGATTTAGAAGAGCCCACTCCTAAAGAAATCATCATGGAAGTATTAAAAGGAACTAATTTCCCCATAATCGGAGAATTTGAGTTCGGGCATAAAACTGTAAATATTCCACTTCCTATTGGTTTAAATGTAGAAATGAATGCAGATAATTTAACTTTTAAAATATTAGAAGCAGCTGTGAAATAAAATACTGATAATAATTCATCACTTTACTACTCACTGTAGTAGCTAATACAATACTATTATGCTAGCTTACTTCAAAAACTTATTTAATAAATATTCTATTTATTTAGCAATCTTTTTAACTTTAATTTATGGTCTAGCAGGTAGCATAGTTTCTGTTATTAGATTTTGGCAGTATGATGTTTTTTATTATGATTTTGGCATTTTCGATCGTGCCATTTGGGAAGTTTCTCGCTTTCAGAAACCAATTATTGACCATATGATACTGGGTGGAAAAATAATTTTCGCAGATCATTTTAGTCCTAGTATTTTTATTGCTTCTCCATTTTTTTGGATTTTTCCACAAAGTGAAACATTATTAGTTATCCAAGCTTTTATGGCAGCGTTAAGTGGATTAGTTTTATTTTTTATTGGTAGACATGTTTTAAAAAATAATCTTTATTCTTTAGTTTTAATGCTTTGTTATTTTTTATTTACTGGCCTTCAGAATGCTGTAATTACAGATTTCCACGAAGTTACAGTAGCTACTTTTTTCTTTATGTTGAATTATTTATTTTTAGTTAAGAAAAAAACTATTGGATTTTTTATTTCCTTTTTAATCTTACTGGGCTTTAAGGAAACCATGTTTTTAGTAGGAATTGGAATAGCTATATCCATACTTTTTATTCAATTCAAATGGAAAAAAATAGCATTCATAACATTTATAATTTCAATTATTTGGGGACTTCTAACTATAAAATTAATTATTCCATACTTTTCAGGAGGAGTCTATTTATACGCTAGCGAAATTCCTACAAATGTGTTTCAAATTACCTCATCTTTTTTTAATGATCCATTAAAGAGACACACTTTATTTTTTAGTTTTTTAAGTTTTGGATTTTTACCAATTTTATCACCTGCTTTTTGGTTTTTACTATTTCAGGACTTTTTAACCAGATTTTATGGCCCTTATTTTACCCGTTGGGGATTAGGTTTTCATTATAGTGCTTTAACATCATCCATCATGGCAGTTTCATCAATATTCTCGCTTCAATGGATTAAAAAATTTATTAAACCAGTTTTATTAACTATATTTATGATCTTAATTTTATTTATTTCCATTTTTCTGTATCGATTTATTTTAAGAGGCCCTTTTGCACTTTCTTATAATAAAACATTTTATGAAGATACAAAGCAATTACAGTTTTTAGATAAGGCTATAAAATTAATTCCTAAAAACGCTACTATAATGACTCAAAATAATATAGCTCCTCACTTTACGCATCAAAAAGTTTATCTTTTAATTTCTGATATGAAACTTTACCGCGTAGAATACTATACTACTAAAATGCCCGATTATATTTTAATTGATAATCGTTCAGGACAAAATCCTAATGATTTTTTTGGAGTTCAAGATATGAAATTACTTTTATCTCATTTAGAAAAAGATAAAAATTATCAGCAAATTGATAAAAATTCTGGAGTATTAATATTTAAAAGAGTCCATGATTCCATTAATTCTCTTTCAAAGAAATAGTATTGTTACTATTTTCAATAATTGTAAATTTTAATTTTTCACTTCTATTTACTGGTTCATTAGCATAATACCAAGTTAAATATTGGTAATTCATAGTAGATGAAGCATAACCATTTATAGCTCCTAAATATAATAAATTATATTTTCTACCATTTGAAGTACGTACAATTTTCTTTGAAACATTGATACGATCACTGAATTTTATACCAGAATAAAAATTAAATTTAAAAAGACTAAAAATATTAAGTGCTGTTATTAACATTAATATTAAAATTAAGGCAATATTAAATTTATTAAATAATTTATTTAAAACGTATGCTGTCATTAAAATTAATACTGGAGTTAAAATTAATAAATAAGCACTTTCAGCAGTTTTAGCAAATAAATAACTTAGGATACCTACTCCAAATATTAACCCTAATAAAATAAATCCTAAATTATATTTTTTAAGTTTTAATTCTATAAATAAGCTTCTATAAAAGAAAATTAAAGTCAATATAAATAGAAATCCTGGAATAAATATATTAAGTGGAAAAATTAATAATCTATAAGTATCTATTATTAAAAATAAAACTTGATTCCAACTAGTCTGAGATGTTACTAAATTATTTTTAAATAATCCAAACATTTGTAAAATATGATAAATAATCCATTCTAAAAATTTAAAACTCTGTGGAAATCCATGCGTTACATCATAAATCTCAATAGGGAGCATCGGGATTAAGAATGCTAGAATAGATAATAAAATTATTTTTTTATTTTTTAAATTTAATGCCCAATCAAATTTTCTATAAAACCCAAAAAATATAATTAAAAGTAACATAAATAGTAGAGATAAATTTGATATTTCTAAGTTATAAAGAATTGCAATAAAAAAAATTGATAAAGGTAAATGATATATTTTACCTTTTATAAATTTATATAACGAAATCAAAAATAAAAGCATAAAAAATGCTGTAGGAGAAGTATGATAAGGTAATCTCCCATTTATAATAATTAAATTGGAGGTACTGTATAAAATAGTCGATATGATTCCTACTTTTTTTGAGAAATAGAGTTCTCCTGTTTTATAAATTAAATAACTATCAATTAATGTTAGAAAAATTGTTAAATAAACTCCACTTAATGGATTAAAATTAAAGAGAAACAACATGATAGCTAACATGTATGTCCAAATAGGTCCTTGATGAAGCCAAGCATGAGTAGCATTTATACCAACTAAAGGAAAATGATGATAGACTAATAAATCACGAGCTGAAAGATAAAAAAATCCCTGATCACCTAAAAAAGACATTAAAGAATTTATTTTATAAAAAAGTAAACAAGCGCAGAGTAAAATAAAAGCTACAATTATCAAAGTTGTAGCTTGCTTTTTAAAAAATGTTACAAGATTTTCAAACACAATGCTTTTAATTTGGATAATGGCATTTTTTATATTTTTTACCGCTCCCACACCAACACGGATCATTACGACCGAGTTTCTTTCTAGAATTATCATTTTTAGTATTTTTACCAATACCATTAGTGGAAATTTCACTAACTGGAGTATTTTCCATAATTGGTTGCGGTGTTGGTGCGACTTCGATATTTACCCTATAAATTCTATGAACTATTTCATCATCAATAGAACTAACTAATCTTTCAAAAAGTTTATACGCCTCATTTTTATATTCCACTAAGGGATCTCTCTGACCATAACCGCGAAGTCCGATTCCCTGTCTTAATGATTCAATAGTATCCAAATGTTCTACCCATAAATTATCAATAACTGAAAGATTTACAAATTTTTCTATTTGAAAAATATTTTCATTACCTATACTTTTTTCTCTTTGAGTATAAATATCAATAGCTAGATTATTTAAAAATTCTGTTTTTTGAGAAAGATTTTCATATTGCATAAGTTGAGTTAAAATTTGTTTTTGCGAATTTTCATCAAAAGGGATTAATGTTAAAAACTCTTCAATTATTTTTTCATTTAAATTATTATTTTCAGAAGATGATTGAATCATTATAATTTTTTCAATAGAATTTTTAACTCTGTCTAACATTTCATTTTTTAACTGTTCTTTCTGTTTTTCGTCTGCAAAAATAATTTTTCTACGTTTTTCATAAACTATTTCTCTTTGCTTATTTAAAACATCATCATATTCGACTAAATGTTTTCGTCCATCAAAATTAAATCCTTCTACTTTTATTTGTGCTTGTTCTATAGCCCTTGAAACAAGTCCATGTGAAAGCGGGACATCATCAGGGATATTAAATCGATTCATTAGAGATGAAATCGTATCTCCACCAAAAAGGCGCATTATTTCATCATCCAGAGAGACAAAAAAGATAGAAGTACCTGGATCACCTTGTCTACCTGATCGTCCACGAAGTTGATTATCGATTCTGCGAGATTCATGCCTCTCAGTTCCCATTATATATAAACCTCCTAATTTTATAATCTCATCATGTTCTTTCTCCCATTTTTTGTATTCTGAAGAATTTATGTCTATCATTCCATTTGATTTCTTAGGTGTTTCTCCACCTAGAATAATATCTACTCCACGTCCAGCCATATTAGTAGCTACTGTTACTGCATTTTTAAGTCCAGCCTTAGAGATAATTTCTGCTTCTTTTTCATGATTTTTAGCATTCAAAATCTCATGTTTTATTTTTTTGCGATTTAAAAACTCAGATAAAATTTCATTATTTTCTATAGAAGTAGTGCCTACTAAAATTGGTTGTCCTGTTTTATGAATTTTTTCTATTTCTGCAACTACTGCTGAAAGTTTCGCTGTTTGGGTTTTATAAATTACATCAGCTAAATCTAATCTTTTAGTTTCTCTGTGAGTTGGAATTACTACCACATCTAATTTATAAATTTTATTAAATTCTTCAGCTTCTGTAACCGCGGTACCAGTCATACCCGCTAATTTTTCATACATTCTAAAATAGTTTTGAAGAGAAACAGTAGCGAAAGTTTTAGATTCTTGTTGAATAGGAACATTTTCTTTAGCCTCTATTGCCTGATGTAAACCTTCAGATAGTCTACGACCAATCATGAGTCTTCCCGTAAACTCATCAACTAATATAACTTGATTATCACGAACTATATAATCTTTTTCCTTTTTAAAAAGTGTTTTAGCTTTAAGAGCTGCTTCTAAATGATAAACTGTATCAAAATCCTTCTCATAAATCTGAGATATACCAAACATTTTTTCTATTTTTTCTATACCATGATCTGTTAAATGCGCTGTCCTTAATTTTTCATCGATTTTATAATCAGTATCACTATTTAATTTATCGACAATTTGGGCGTACTGATAATATTTTTGTGTAGCTTCTTCTTTAGGAGCTGAAATTATATGTGGAGTTCTAGCTTCATCTATTAAAACTGAATCGACTTCATCTACTACTGCGAAATAGTAACCTCTCTGAACCATTTGATTTTGATCAATGGCCATGTTATCTCTTAAATAATCAAAACCAAACTCTGAATTAATTCCATAAACTATATCTGCTTCGTAAGCCTGTTTTCTAGAAATTTCTTTTAAATGAGATAATCTAAAATCTAAAATATTGGGGTCTTTAAAATCTGGATCAAAGATAAATGATTTTTCGCTGATGATAGAAGATATTTTTAAACCAAGTAAATTAAAAATAGGTCCCATCCAACCAGCGTCACGACGGGCTAAGTAGTCATTAACAGTAACTAAATGAACATTTTTACCTGTTAAAGCATGTAAGTATAGCGCTGGAACCGCAGAAAGAGTTTTTCCTTCCCCTGTTTTTTGTTCTGCTATTTTTCCCTCTGCCAAAACTATAGATGCCATTAACTGTACGTCAAAATGTCTTTGGCCAATTGTCCTCTTAGCTGCTTCGCGAACCAGAGCAAATGCTTCAGGTAATATTTCAAACAAATTCTGACCTTTAGAAATTCTTTCTTTAAATTCCTTTGTTTTTTTAACAAAATCTTCATTTTTAAGTTTTTCAAAAGAATTTTCAAAAGAATTAATCTCAGAAACAATAGACGTTAGTCTTTTTATTTCTTGTTCATTAGTATCGAAAAATTTGGATATAAAATTAAACATAAACATAAATCGTCGTTGCGAGGAGCGAAGCGACGAAGCAATCTATAACTAGTTACTAACAGCAACTTCTAGATATTTTAATCTTAGCATATCAATAATGATCTCTCAATAAAAAAGCAACCCCTCACCAAAAGTTGAAATTGATGAGGGGTTTACCAATTGATCAATTGGTACTTTAAGAAAGAGTTTTTATTTTCTCTTTTTTGTTGCTTTTTTCTTTGCTTTTTTCTTTGCTGCCATTTTAATCACCTCCTTTTTTTTATTATCTAATATTTCAAATTATGATCATCGATTATTGAAATATTGGACAGGATAATTTTATGTTGAAAGATTTTTTAATATTTGTCAATGTTTTTTATTAGCTTCAAAACAGATTATTTAGATTGGTATGAAGGCAAAAATCATAGAGGCTAAAAATGCTAATTTTTGGGATTATTTTTTATATTTTTTAATTTTTAAACAAAATAAATTTATTTGTAAATCTAATAATTAGGCAATCTAATAATTTGACACTCTTACAACGAGAGTTGAATAATTATTTTGAAGAGATTATATCTTTACCTATATATTTTTGTAAAACTTTAGGAATTTCTACACTACCATCTTTTCTTTGATAATTTTCTAAAATCGCTAAAATAGGTCTATTCATAGAAAAAGCTGTTCCATTTAAAACTTGAAGATATTTTTTTTCATTACCTATTTGGTATTTCATATTTAAACTTCTGGATTGAAAATCAGTAACTGTAGAGGTAGAAGTAACTTCACGATATTTTTGCTGAGATGGAAACCACACTTCTATATCATACTTACGAGCTGCATTAAAACCTAAATCCCCACTACAAATTCCTACTACTTGATATGGAAGACCTAAACTTTGGAATAATTTTTCTTCGATTGATAATAAATATTCATGCTCTTTGTCATCTTCTCCTTCTGCTACAAATGAAACCATTTCTACTTTATCAAACTGATGTACTCGGAAAATTCCTTTAGTATCTTTTCCATAACTACCTGCTTCTCGTCTAAAACAGCTAGAAAATCCTACGTAACGAAGAGGTAAGTCTTCAAACTTTAAAGTATCATTCATATGAAGAGGAACTATAGACTGTTCCGAAGTCCCTACTAAATAAAGATTATCTTGAGCTATTTCATAAATATTTTCATCCTCTCCCATTTGTGTATAGCCTAAACTATTCATAATCTCTTTTTTTATAATTACAGGTGGAATGACTGGAATAAATCCTTCTTTAATAAGAGTTTCAAAAGCAAATTGTTTCAGGGCAAATTCTAAAAGTGCTCCTTCATTTTTTAAATATCCAAAACGAGTACCGCTAACTTCTGCTGCTCTTTTAACGTCAATAATATCTAATTCTTCTCCTAGTTCTAAATGATCTTTAGTTTTAAAATCAAATTTAGTAGGTTCTCCCCATTTTCTTAAAACTTCATTTTGACTATCATCTTTACCTATTTTTACATCAGATTTAGGAGGATTAGGAATTTTAGAAAGCCACTGATTTAATTCTTCACTAACTGCTTTAAATGCGTGTTCTGCAATTTCAATTTGTTCTCTAAGCTTTTCACCTTTTGCTCTTTGCTCATCAGTTGGTTTTCCTTTAATAGTTTTATTAAACGTGTTTCTTTCTTCCTGAAGTTTTTGTAGATTTTTATTAAGTTCAGCTTTCTTCCGATCAATTTCTAAAATATGATCAATATTTATATCGACCTTTTTACTTTTCGCTGCTTTTGCTATTTCAATCGGTTTATCGCGAAGTAATTGTATATCAATCATAAGTTATTTCAATTTTACCCTTGTTAAAGTCTGTTTGCAATGTTTTAAAAACTTGTTAAAATATTTTTATGAAAATTATTAAATATAATCATTCATGTTTACTAGTGGAAGAACATGGAAAATTTGTTCTCCTGGATCCTGATGAATTTACATATCAAGCAAAAGTTTTCAATTTAGATAATATTTCTAATCTAGATGCCATAGGAATAACTCATGAACATATGGATCATATGAGTATCCCATTTATAAAAGAAATTTTTGTAAACTTTCCAAATGTGAAAATTTTCAGTAATGAATCAGTTAAAAATATATTAGCTAAAGAAAATATTAATGTAGAAACTACAGGAAATGATTTTTTACAAATGATTCCTATTCCACATGAAAAAATGTGGGGAAGACCAAAAATGGAAGAAAATGTACAAATAGATATTTTTAATAAATTCACTCATCCTGGAGATAGTTTAAGTATTAATCAAACAAAAGAAATTCTAGCACTTCCTATTACTGCCCCGTGGGGAAGCACAACTGAAGCCGTAGAAAAAGCATTAGAAGTAAAACCTAAATATATAATTCCCATTCATGACTTTATGTTAAAAGATGAATCAAGAAGAAATATGTATAAATGGTTGGAACCATATTTTGCAGGAAATAATATTAAATTTTTCCCCATTGAAGCTGGAGAAATAATTGAAATTTAAATTACAAATTCAATAATTCTTTTATTTTAGGAAATAATTTTTTTAGAGCTTTATATCTATGATTATATAGTTTATGTTCTTCTTGAGTTAGTTCACTTTCATGATAATATTTATTAATTTCTGGAACTATGAGAAATGATCTATAAGGAAATCCCTTAAGTAACTTAAGCAATGGTTTTTTAGCAACTCTTAAGTTTACCTCTGCTCGAGCGCTTACAATTTTTCCATTTGGTAAAGCGATTGAATTTACAGCTACGAATTTGGCTTTTCTATTATTATCAGGGATTTCTTTTATAACCTGCATCATTTTTCTTATTATGTCTTCATCTTTACCTTCCGGTCCTGCAAAATAGTGTGAATCAACTCCAGGCGCTCCACCTAGTGCTTCTATTTCAAGTCCTCCATCATCTGAAATTGCTGGTAAACCTGAAAGTTTAGAATATTCCAATGCCTTTTTCTGAGCATTTTCTTCATATGTTTTTCCATCTTCTATGACCTCTTTATCAATTCCTACATCTTTTAAAGACACAAATTCTATAGGTAAATCAGATAAATATTCTTTTATTTCTCTAAATTTTCCGGGGTTAGTAGTAGCTATTAAAACCTTCTGCATCATTTCCAAAGAGAATAATTTTTAGTAAGTTTATCTACTTCTTCATTGGGACCAAAAACTCCAATTCCTAAAATTTCCACATCCTTGGCATTTTTATTTTTTAGTATTTCTTCAATTTCTGAATCATTAGTAGTTTCAATCATTTCCCGTATAAATGCATGATAGAGCAGTCCTGATGTTTTTATTTTTTCAAGCAAATTTTGTAATTGACCTAGTTTAGAAGATAAAGCTATAATAGGATATTGAGTATTTCTAGGATATTTTTCATCTTTTGCTGAAAATGTTTCTCCTGTATCAAAAGTCTGATCCATTTTATTCCCGATATATGCACTAGTATGAGCCAAAGCATTCATAGCTTGCCAAGTAGGTAATTCTTTATTTAAAACTACTACAATTTTTCTAGAAAAATCCTGAGATGATAAAGTATTTTCTTTTTTACTAAATTTTTCTTTACCTGAATCTATAACTATTTTTTCTAATTTTTTAGCTTCTTTTTTAAGAATTTGTTCGGGTTTTAGAGTAGGAAATAAAATAACATCTTTTATGTTTTTAGCATCAGTCAAAAGCATAATCATTCTATCAATTCCAATTGCCATACCACCCATAGGGGGCATACCATGTTCCATAGCAGTTAAAAAATCTTCATCTAAAGGTTGTGCTTCTTCTTTATTCTTCTCATAATTTTTAGCTTGATCTTCAAAATATTTTCGCTGTAAAATAGGATTATTTAATTCTGTATATGCATTCCCTACTTCCCAACCATTTATATATGGTTCAAAACGTTCAATAATTTCCGGATCATCATCTTTAGGTTTACATAAAGCAGTAGTTTCTCTAGGAAAATCTATTATAAAAGTAGGTTGTATTAAATACTTTTCGGCAAATTCAAATAATTTAGCAATGAGAAATCCTCTAACTACTCCCTGTTCTTCAAATTCTGGTTCATAATTTTTAATAGTTGAAACAATTTCTTTATCAGATATATTATCCACATCTACCTTTAAATATTCTTTAATAGCGCTTTTCATGGTTAATCTTCTCCATGGAGCTTTAAGATTAATCTCATTACCTTGATAGGAAATTTTAGTAGTACCTAGGATTTTTTCGGCCGCATTTTCCCAGAGTTTTTCCGTTAATTCCATCATTTGCTCATAATTTCCATAAGCATAATAAACTTCTAACATACTAAATTCTGGATTATGACTTTTATCAATACCCTCATTTCTAAAGTCATGATCTATTTCATATACTTTTTCTATACCACCAATAACTAATCTTTTAAGATATAATTCGTCAGAAATTTTTAAATAAAAATCGCTATCTAAAGCATTATGATGAGTAATAAAAGGTCTAGCATTTGCTCCTCCATATAATGGTTGGAGAGTTGGAGTTTCTACTTCTAAAGCACCGTCATTATTCAAATATTCTCTTATAGAATTAATTATTTTTGATCTAAGAATAAATTTCTTTTTACTATCTTCATTTAATAAAAGGTCTAAATATCTTTTTCTATAGCGATCTTCAATATCTTTTAATCCATACCACTCATTTGGAAGTGGTAATATTGATTTAGAGAGAATTTTCCAGGAAGTAGGAGCCACAGACAATTCCCCAGCAACCGTTTTAACTACTTCACCTTCTACTTCTATAAAATCACCCAGATCTAAAAGTTTTAAATTTTTAAATGAATCACCTAATAATTTTTTTTGAAAGAAAATTTGAATTTTCCCACTTTCATCTTTTAAATCAGCAAAAGCTATATTTCCATGTTCTCGATAAGAAAAAAGTCTACCTGCTATATTTACTTTTTTACCTAAACTCTCCAGAGCTTTAGAAATAGTCTGTTTTTTATTAGCTCTTGTTGGATAAGGATTAATTCCTAATTCTTTTAATTTTTCTATTTTTTCCAGTCTGACTTTTTTTAAATTTGAATCTTCCATAATTGTTTATATTATACGGTTAATTTATATTGAATACCATAATGGCATTTACTTTAATATTTTAAAATGTTTAGAACTTAATATCTTTTACCTTTAGAATTATTCTACACTTTTTCTGATTTTTTAATTCCTTAGTGTAAGATTGTTCCTTATTTTCTATTAAAAATCCCTCTTTACGAGGGTTTAAAATTACTTTAGTATAGTAACCTCTAACCCCCTAGGAGGGATTTTTTATTATTTCTCTTTACTAATAATTCAATTTGCATATTTTAACTATTATATATAAAGAATTATGCTTGTCAATAAATTAGTAATTTTTGACAAATTATCTAATTTTTTGTTATATTTTTAACATATGGTAACTGTTCCTGAAGCAACGAAGAAAATCGTGGAAAGATCTAGATATTTAACTGAAGCACTATCTAAGGGGTTAATTAATCTTTCCAGTTTAGCCCGCTATATTAAACCAGAGGTTGAAGAAATGCTTATAAAAGATGTTTCAGAAGCTTCTATTTTAATGGCGCTAAAGAGATTATCAGAGAATTTACATTCACCTAATTATAAAAATGTTTTTACTACTCCACCTGACATGATCGTCAGATCAAATCTAGTAGAAATAGTTATAGGAAATTCTGATAGTTTAATAAGAAAACATTTAGAAATCTTAAAATTGGCTGAAGAAGAAAAAAAATATTTTTTCACATTATCCCAAGGATTGTTAGAAACCACTATTATAGTGAGTGCCGATTTAAAAGATAAAATTCTAGAAATTTTAAATGGAGAAAAAATAATTACTCAATATTCTAACTTATCTGCTATTACTATTCGTCTTCCAGAGGATAGTGTGGAAAGTCCTGGTGTTTACTATTTTTTACTTAAATCTTTAGCTTGGGAAGAAATTAATATAATTGAGGCCATTTCCACTTATTTAGAGTTAAATTTAATTTTTGAAGAAAAAGAAATTAACCGCGCATTTACTATACTTAAAGGATTATTTAATAACTAAACTACAGCTTGATATAACTGTAAGAAGGGTAAGTGTTGAGTATACATATTAGAATGACCACTTATCATACGTCTACTACTTTCCTGTTTAACGGCACCAAATTTTAAATCTGTAAAATGAATTGTCCATCTAAGTTCTCCATTAAAGATAGTCGGTTCTATACCAGTTGGCTTAAATCCTAAAGTCATTAATCTATTAATTTCACCAGTATTAAAATAATCCACTCTTATTAAATTTTTCCCTGTATATGAATTTGGAACTAAATCTTTAGGTTTTTCTAATGCTTCTTCAATTTCTAATTCATTTTCTGATCCTGAGATAATTACTTTAATTAATTTATCAATATTTTTATTTTCTCCATTTATAGGAACTTTAACTCTACCTTTGTTTCTTAAAAAATTTTTATCTACTACCATCGCACCCCAACAACCCCAATTGGTTTTTTCATTACCATAAACATTTGGATCTGCATAAATAGGTACAACTGCTATATCCATCTGTTCTGATAAATTTAAAAGCAAATGTTCCATAGAAGTTCTATTAGCAGCTATATCAAAAAAGGCAATTGGAGGATTTAAACTTTTGACTTTTTCTAGAATGGGTTCTAGGGCAAGTATAGCTGAATTTTTATCTTTTTTATGTGATGATGCAATTCTACCTACCTCTATTCCATCCAATGCTGCCATAGCCACTATTTCTCCTTTTTTATTTAATGCTCCAGAAATAAAAAATTTTCCATCTTTCAATTTTTTTATGATTGGACTTGTTTCGTTAACCCAATTTTGCGGTTCTAGTAATTCTGGATGAGCATAAATTAAACTTCCTTCATCAACAGTAGTCCAAGAATCCACTAAACAATTAATCATTTGAGATGCTTGATTGAGAGTGGGTAAATTATTTGCATCAAACCAGACCCTTGTAGGCTCAATTCTTAAGGCTTCTATGCTTTGCGCGTTTGTTTTAAATAAAGTTGAATCAGCACATTCTTGTAGCATGATAGAACTATATTAAATACTACAAACTGAATCAAATTTTTTGGAGAATAAGACAAATTTTAAATAAATGTTAAAAATTTAACTTAATAATCTTCTAGTGTAGAAGTATCTCCTTCTGGAAGGCCGAGTTCGTGAGCTTTGAGCAGTCTTCGCATAATTTTACCTGATCTGGTTTTAGGAAGTTTTTTAATAAATTTAATTTTTCTAGGATAAGCATGTCCTGCAAGTTTACCTTTTACAAACATCTTAAGTTCCTCCTTTAATTCTTCGGACTCTCCAATTTCGGGCTTTAGAACTACAAATGCCATAATTATTTCTCCACGCAAATCATCAGGAATACCAATTACTCCCGCTTCTACTACTTTTTCATGCTCTACTAAAGCACTTTCTATTTCAAATGGTCCTACTCTTTCTCCTGAAGTTTTAATTACGTCATCTGCTCGTCCTACAAACCAGAAATACCCATCTTCATCTTTATATGCCCTATCTCCTGAAATATACCATTGGCCATTAAAATAAGAGTCAAATTTAGCTTTATTATTCCAAATACCTATCATTAAAGAATAAACTGTATCTTTTTTAAGAGCTAAGTTCCCTTCTTCATTAGGAGTAAGTTCTTTGCCTTCATCATCAATAATAGCTCCATAAACTCCTGGGAAAGGTTTACCCATAGAACCTGGTTTTATATCTAAAGCTTGAAAATTAGTTATAGAAATAGAACCTAGTTCTGTCTGCCACCATGTATCATGGAATGCTAAACCAAATTCTTCCAACCCCCACCAAACTCCTTCTGGATTTAAAGGCTCACCCACACTGCCTAAAAATCTTAAAGATTCTAAGTTATATTCTTTTGGTTTAATTTCAGATCCCATCAACATTCTAATAGCAGTAGGTGCTGTGTACCATATAGAAACGCGGTAATCTTGTAAAATTTTATACCAATTTTCTGCAGAAAATTTACCTTCAAATGCTACTGTTGTACCACCAAGTCCGAAAATACCTAAAACGCCATAGACTACTCCCGTTACCCATCCTAAATCTGCAGTACACCAATAAATATCATTTTCTTGTAAATCTAGAACATATTTAGTAGTAGCAATAGCCGAAACAATATCCTTATGTGAATGCACTACGCCTTTGGGTTTACCTGTAGTCCCTGACGTATAAAGCATGTAAGAAGGATCATCTTTTTGCATATGAACTGCTTCAAATTCTTCAGAGGCTTTTTCCATCTCATGGTTGTAGTAAATAATTTTTTCACCTTTGGGTTGATCAACTGAACCACGCTCAATAATGATTATTTTTTCTAAATTTGGTAAATCTTTCCATATTTTTTCAATTCTGGGATAAAGTACAGCATTGGTAACTACAATTTTAGCTTCACTATCAGCTAATCGGTCCAAAAGTGCCATCTCTTGAAAAGCTGCGAACATAGTTCCAGCAATAGCTCCTAATTTTAAAATTCCTAAGAAAACTGTATATCTTTCTGGAATAGTGGGTAGAAAAATAAAAACTCGATCACCTTTTTCAACTCCTAAATTATCTAAAACATTTGCAAATTTATTAGTACTTTTATAAAGATCTAAATAAGTATAAGTTTCTTTTTCTCCAGTAGAACTTTCAAAAAGTAATGCAGTTTTATTCTTCTTATGGCTAGATAATGCGTGGCGATCAATACAGTTATAGGCAATATTTAAAGTTCCATCTTCAAAAAAATCTACATTTTTTTCTAATTCTTGCCATTTAATTTCAGAATAAGCTTTATCATAATTATTTAAATTGGGTTTAACTGGAAGGTTACTTAGGTCTTTTTTAATAATATTAGATTGATTCATTATTTATATATTATAGCTTAATATTTAAAATTATGTTTTTAAATATTTCTACAAAATCTAAAATTTTCTTTTTAGAAACAGATTCATTTACTCTATGTGCTTGATTTTGGAGATCACCAGGACCTATTATAATTACAGGGCCTAATGAATGGAAAAGTCCTGCTTCACTCCACGCATCAAACGCCATAATTTTAGCATTTATATATTTTTTTTGCGAGTAAGATAAACATTCTTTTACTAATGTAGAATTTTTATCTGTAGAAAATCCAGGGGCAGATCCATCCAAAATAACTTCTGCTGAGGGATCAATAGATTTAATTAAATTAGATAATCTTTCAAATTCTTTATCAAGATCTAGAGTGGTTAACATTCTTCTTTCCAGTTTTAATATACAACTCTGAGCAGTTATGTTTATGGCCGTACCACCACTAATAATACCAAAATTTTGTGTCGTAGATCCTAAGATTTCATCTTTAGTTTTAAAAATTTCTTCCGCATCTTTTTTAAGCAAATCTAATATATTAGCCATTTTAGAAATAGCATTATTCTTTTCATTAATCTCAGGTGTAGCTTGACTGGCATGAATTAAAGTACCAGAGGTTTTAACTGTTAATTTTAGTAAACTTCGTTGTCCAATCATTACATTACCCATGGTAGGTTCTAAGAATATAAAATAAGGATTCTTTATGGAAAAATTTTCTAGAAACTTAATAGCACCCGCACTATATACTTCTTCATCTCCATCAAAAACTAAATAAGTATCGTATTTAGGTTGCTCTTTCAAACTTAAAACAGCAGTTATTAAAGATGCTATACCACCTTTAGTATCACAAACTCCCCTACCGTATAAAATTTCATTTTTCTCCACTAATTTAAATGGATTTGTAGACCAATTTTCTCCTACGGGTACAGTATCTATATGGCAAATAAAAATTATAGATTTAGAAGATTCACTACCTGGAATTTTTACGATTAAGTTTTTACCCTCAACGCCTTCTCTATCTGTATAATCCTGTGTGTAGGTCTCAAAGTTCTTAAATAAATTGCTTAAATAATTGATTAATGAAAGATCACTCTTAAAACTCTGGGTGTCAATTGATACTAAATCTGATAATAATTTAATCGGATTGCCTGTATCCATAGGCTAATTTTACAAGAAATGGGAAGAAGGTCAAATTTTTAAGATTTTTTTAGTTTCTTGGAGAATTTGTTAAATTTTTAACTAATCTATATCTATCACTTTATACACTACGCTACCAGCTGGAGCTTCTACTGTAACCTCATCCCCTATACCTTTATTAATTACAGCTTTCCCGAGGGGAGATTGATCTGAGATTTTATTTTCTTCGGGATTTGCTTCTAATTCACCAACCAAAGCAAAACTTATTTTTTTACTTTCTAATTCTAGAATAAATTTAGATCCTAAAGCTATAAGCTTTTTACCACTTGCTGAAATCTTTTCTTTAATAATTTCAACATTTTTAAACATCTCTTCTAGTTCATCGATTCTACCATCCATGAAAGCTAAATCCTCTTTTGCTGAAACATATTCAGCGTTTTCTGAAAGGTCACCTTGGTTTCTAGCTTGAGATAAAGATTCTAAGATTTCTGGTCTTTTTTTATTTACCAACTCATCATATTCTCTTTTAAGATCTGCTAATCCTTCTTCTGTTAAATAAATTTTTTTATCCATATTTCAAAATAAAAACCTCCATATTTTGGAGGAATTCATACTTTTCAAATGTTAAGTTAATTTATTAAAATTGTCAATGTCCTCTAATAATTAGTGGCTTTAAGTTGTTTTAAAAAAGAGAACACTTTTCTCTTTATGTTTAGATTTATTTTTATATAAACCATACCTTCATCTGGTTGCCCATAAAAGATATTAAATCCTAAAGGAAATAAAATAATAAATGGTAAAACTAATAAATCTTCTTCTCCCTTAACTTTTAAAATTACTCTTTTTAATTTAGATAAATTATCTTTTAAAGATAGAATAGTCTTCCAAGTTTCTTTAGAAATCTGTGAAGGTGGGTTATTAATTTCCCATATCTTTTCTTTTCTTGAAAAACCTAACTCTGAAAATTTAGAAAATATTTCTTGCCTTTTAATCTTAAAATCTACTACTGAAATTTTTTGATTAATATTTTTAGTATTTAGAATTTTAGTAGTTTCATCACCTATTGATATAGTTTTATTAGGAGCAATTTTCGCAAAGTTAAAATCATTTGGATTAATTAATTCACCTAATGGCTCTCGAATTAAATGTTTTAATTTTTCAGGTACATTTAAATTTATTTTAAGCCAAAGTTCGTTAAAAAATAATTCTCCTGATTTATCCATTTGACCATTTCTAATTTTAGTACTGCTAATCTTAATGTCATTTTTTAAAATATCATCAAAAATAATAATATCTACTTCTTTTAAACCTATTTTTAATCTAGCTTTATTAATTAATTTTGCTCCATTTAAAGTTTCACTGGTTACTAAAATAGAATCAAAATTTTTGTTTAAAACTTCATCACCATAAATATCATTTAAGATAGCAATTTTTGCTCTAGAAAAGAACTTTTCTGTTTTTAAAAAATGTTCTAAGTTTCTTAATCTAACTTCAAATTTTTCTATACCATCAGCATTTTTATTTTTTCTAACGTACAAATCGCTAGTTATACCAATTAAAACTTTTTCTGAGATCTCAAAAGCGTATTTTAAAAATTTTTTATGACCACTGTGTAAATGATCAAAAGTTCCACCAGTAATAATATATTTATACTTCATAAAATCACAATAAGAATTGTTTTTCTAATCTAGTATTATACTCTTTTAAAATTTCTGTTGTTAAATCATTAGGATGGAAAGCAAGCAAATTATTTAATATTTTTTCATTGGTAATATTTTTCATATATAAAATTTGAAAAAACTTAGATGGCTGCTCAAATATCTGAATAAAAAAGATTAGTGTTTTTTTTAAAAAATTAGTACTATTTTTGATTGAGTATTTTTGTGGCTCATTCGTAAAAAATGAATAAGTTAAGTGTCCATTTAGCCATGAATTAGCTTTTAAAAAATTACTATAAGTATTATTTCTAACAAAAACAGGTGACATTTGGATCACTTCGTGAGCCGTATATAAGTTCCGCATTTTTTGAGGCAAAGAAAGATTTTTTTTGTCAATAAACATGTTTAAGCAAATTTTATTTTTAGGATTTATTTCTTTTTTCTCCCTTTTTACTTTTAAAATTTTTAAAATAACGTTAGATAAAAAACGAGTTACCCATAAAGTATTACTAGATGTAATAATAAAAAAATCAATATCATCAGCTTCTTTAGCGTTAAAAACGCTAAGAGATCCACTAATTCCAATTAATTCTATTGTTGGAATTTTAGATAATATTAATGCATATTTTTTAGCAATTTCTAATTTTTCTGAATTTATTTTAAAAATGTTTTCTCTTTTTTTTACTACTCCTTCTTTGTTTTTTAAAAAATAAAAATTATTTTCTTTAGAGATTATTTTCTTTTTTAATAATGAATTCAAGTTTTTTTCGTCCCAAAAAGATTCAGCTTTAATTTTTATGAAATATTTTTTTAATTCTTCTATTCTAAGTGGATAGTCAAAAGTATCTGAATAAACTAAAGTAGCAAGTAATGATTGTTCATTTGGATGAAGAATTATTTTTGGCATACTGAGATAATACCTGACTTACTCCTTTAGTTAAAGTATCCATAGCAGTTTGAGATGAAGTATTACCTAGAACAGAATTTATAGCGTTAGCTAAATACCCATTCATTTGTGCATTTATACCACTATCAAAAGTTTCTCCTGCGAAATATGATGAAACTGCGCTACTTGCTTGCTGTATAAAGGGATAAATTAAATTATTATTTTTAAGTAAACCTGCCATATCTACTCTGGGATATAATTCTCCAAAAGGTCGAGTTTTAGATTCTGCAGTATATAATTTTTGCATTGTATCTTTTTGCGCTAGATATGCTAAAAATTCATCTGCTTCTTTTTGATTTTTACTTTTATTTGAAACTCCTTCTACCCAATAACTAGCTATAGTCATATCACGTCCAGGTAGATGAGGAACTGGATTAACTGAGAAAGTTAAAGTAGGACTTAAGGCTTGGATAGTAAAGATATCCCATGAATAACCAAAATACATAGCTACTTTTCCAGCGGAAAAATATTTAATAGATGTAGGGAGAGATTCATCCCAAACATTTATATTAGTATTTACGCCAGTACTATTATTAGCAAAAGAGGTATAAAAAGTTAAAGCATCTATTCCATTATTAGAAGTTTTTGAAAAATTATTAAAGTTTACACCGTTCTGAGCAAAAAGTACGGACATAATATCGGGAGAATGCGTAATATTATCATATGTACCAAAGGCTGCTCCTGCTGTCTGGATTTTCCCATTTTCATCTTTAACAGTTAAAAGTCGCGCTGCATTTATAAAATCATTCCAAGTTTTAGGCACTTTTACACCTGCAGATTGAAATATTTTATCGTTAGTAAAAAGAGCTAAAATATCTATATCTAGTGGTATCCCATAGATAGCTCCATTCTTATTTAAATCTGAAACTATAACGGGATAATAATTTTTAGAAAAATCTGATGGACTAATAACTGATGAAGGAAGTGGTGCTAATACTGGCTGTATCATTGGTATCCAACTATTATGAAAACGGAAAATATCAGGCCCATTACCATTTTCTATTCTAGTTAAAAGTCGTGCACTATATTGATTTGGATCTTGTTTCTCATAATTAATAATTATATTTGGATGTGTTCTTTCAAAGTCAGAAATAACACCAGCCATAATATTAGGATCTTCCCAAAGACCCCAATAAGTTAGGGTTACTTTAGATGAACTTTTATGATTACTAAATAAAGAGGCAATAAAAATAATAATAACTACAAAAAATATTAGGGCAAATAACCCTGCAAAAATTCTAAAAATAAAAGATAAAGGCAAAGATCGTCTTTCATGAGTAGAATTTGGAGGTAAATTTGAATCATTATTAGATACTGTGTTCTCATTACTATTAGTAAAATTGCCAAAACCAAGATTTACAGGATTTGTTAAATCTGGATTTTCCGACGTAGGTAAACTTACATTATCTTCCATTTGTCTTCTAAGTGGTTCAGAATTATCTGGAATGGGTTGTTCTATAGGCTCAGATATAGATGGCTTAATTAAATTTTCTTCAGGCGGTAATGTGTAATTATTTGAATTTTCGTTGAGCAAATTATCTTCTGGCTGAGAATCAAGCTTGGGTAAAATATCTACATTAGGATTTTGTACTGGAATATTTGGAACAGACTCAATTGGAACATTATTTGAATGCTCTATAGGCTCAGAATTTATTATGTCTTGAGAATTAGCAGACGGCAAGTCACCAAATTTTTGATTTATTTCATCATTTGCTTGATCCCAAGATATACTTTCACTAGGTTTAGTCTCTGGCAAATTTTCAGAAGGAATCAATTGATTACTAATATCAGGTAAAGGTGATGCGGGAGAATTAGATGGAGAACTATTTAATGGATTATTTTCTGAGTTAAAAATATCACTACTTTGAACGGGAGGATTGCTTTGTGGAGAAGTCTGATCTATATTTAGCGAAGAAGTAGAATCTGATTGATCCCCTGGCAAAGTTGGATTATTATTTTGATTATTATTTAAATCATCCATACTCATTTTAGTATAATAATAGTATATAAAAAGGGCAATGAATAGAAAAAAGAAAATTATTCACCACACTAAACTTTTTATAAAATCATCTTTTTGGTTTTTCATAGGAGTTTTATTAGGTATATTTTTTATTGGAAGTTTCGCTTTTTTTCTTTTCCAAAGAATTTATGCAGGGAAAATTATTCCTGGTGTTTATATAGGAGATACCAATTTTGAAGGTAAAACTTTAAATCAAGTTCAGAATTATTTTTATCTTAAAAATTCAAAAATTCAAAATAGTAAATTTACTTTTTACTATGATGGTCAAGTCGCTACGGCTTCTGCTAGATATTTAGGTATAGGCTATGATAGTAATTTGATTGCTAACCAAGCTTATAGTATAGGACGTTCTAACTATGCTTTTTCAGATCTTTATAACGTAATTAATTCCTATATAAATGGTACTTTTCTAAATCCTTCTTATACTTTTAATCAAGACAAATTAAAACATTTCTTAAATCCAATAGTTAAAAATTTAACTATAAGCCCAGTTGATGCAAAATTTGTTTTTACTGATGGTCGGGTAACTACTTTTCAACCTTCTTCTGATGGGCAAGCAGTGGATATTAATCAAATTGTAAGCCAAATTCAAAGACAGATTCCTTATTTACTTTCAAATCAAAAAAATCAAAATATTAGAATTAAAATTCCCATTATTGATGTAAAGCCTAAAATTAATACCAACAGTGCTAATAATTTAGGTATTAAAGATTTATTAGGTACTGGAGAATCATTATTTCAACAGTCTATTCCAAGTAGGATTTTTAATGTGGAATTAGCAGCTAGTCGTATAAATGGAGCGCTTATTCCTCCAGGACAAATTTTTTCTTTTGACCAAACAGTCGGAGATGTCTCATCTCTTACGGGATATAAACAAGCATATATAATACAAAATGGTCAAACTGTTTTAGGCGATGGCGGTGGAGTTTGCCAAGTCTCTACCACGCTTTTTAGAGCAATTTTGAATGCTGGATTACCAATAGTAGAACGACACGCTCATGCATATCGCGTCGAATATTATGAAGAAGATGGCCCGCCAGGAATTGATGCTACAGTTTATGTACCTACAGTAGATTTAAAGTTTAAAAATGATACTAATCATTATATTTTAATTCAAGAAGTTTTAGATCCAGATACTCTGCGTCTTAGTTTCAATCTGTATGGTACATCTGATGGTAGAATAGCTACACTTACTACTCCAGTGGTCACTAACCAAACTCCCGCTCCTACGCCTTTATATACTAACGATCCTTCATTGCCTAAAGGTGTAGTTCAGCAAACAGATTTCGCAGCGGGCGGAGCAGATGTTTCCTTTAGTAGAACAGTGAAACGAGATGGAAAAATTATTTTACAAGATACATACACGTCAGATTATCAACCATGGCAAGCAAAATATTTAGTTGGGACAGGAGGATAATATGCAAAATCAAATTTTATCTATAAATCAGGCTATAAAATTAGCTAAAGAGTTACATAACCAAAACAAAACTATAGTTTTAGTTGGAGGATGTTTTGATATTTTACATATTGGTCACATAGATTTTTTAAAAAAAGCAAAAGTCAAAGGAGATATATTATTAATTTTTTTAGAAAGTGATGAGAAAATTAAAAAATTAAAAGGTAAAGATAGACCAATTTTTACTCAGAGAGAAAGAGCTGAGGTTTTAGCCAATTTAAAATTTGTAGATTATATAATCCTATTACCCAATTTCAATTCTAACCAAATGTATGATAATTTAATCGTAAAAATTAAACCCGATATACTTGCAGTCACTAAAAATGATCCTAATATTAAGCATTTAGATAGGCAAAGTAAGCTAATTTCTGCTAAAATAGCCATGGTTAATTCTAAAATTGAAAATATTTCAACCAGTCATATAATAGAAAAATTAAAAACACTATGAGTATAAAACAAATATTAATTCTACTTTTAATCGTTATTCTGGTAGCGGCGGGTATTATGTTTATTAACTATAGTTCTGTCCAAAAACCTATGGTTACTATAGATAACCATAGGTTTAATGTAGAAATTGCTAAGACTTTAACGCAAAAAGAAAAAGGATTAGGAGATAGAAATTATTTAGCACTAAATTCAGGAATGTTATTCCCCTTTCCTACTAGTGGCGAATATGGATTTTGGATGAAAGATATGAAGTTTCCTCTTGATATAATTTATATAAATAATAATAAAATAGTTTCTATCTATACTCTTTCTAAGCCTCAAAATAATATTAATTTGAGAGTTGTTTATCCCACCACGCCCGCAAACAATGTTTTAGAAATAAATGCAGGACTCGCCAAAAATTATAATTTTAAAGTGGGAGATCAAGTATCAATTAATTTATGAGAATTTTAGGTATTGAAACCTCATGTGATGAAACTTCAGCTGCTGTTTTAGAAATAGATGAAAAAATAAATAGTCTTAAATTATTATCCAATGTAACCGCTACATCTCTAAATCTACACTCTAAGACAGGTGGAATAATCCCAGAAATCGCTGCTCGTGAACAGTTAAAATATATTTTACCAGTCATTGACGAAGCCTTAAAAAATACAAATGATAAAAAACCAATTACCAATGACCAAATTGATGCTATTGCTGTAACTTATGGACCAGGACTTATTGGATCACTTTTAGTAGGAGTCGAAACTGCTAAAACATTATCTCTTTTATGGAATAAACCACTTATTCCCGTTAATCATTTATATGGTCATATTTATGCTAATTTTATAAAAACAGATTCTTCACCCTTAACCCTTAACGCTTTACCCTCTCCAACTGACTTTCCAGCAATTGGATTAGTAGTTTCAGGTGGACATACAGATTTAGTTTACATGGAAAATCAAACATCCATTAAATGGGTAGCAGGAACACGCGATGATGCAGCTGGTGAGTGTTTTGATAAATGTGCTCGACTTTTAGGTTATGACTATCCAGGAGGACCAAAAATTTCAGAATTGGCACTAAAAGGAAATCCAAATAAATTTAAACTTCCCCATCCTTTACCCGAAGCAGATATTTATGATTTTTCATTCTCTGGGTTAAAGACAGCATTTTTTAGATCAACTCAACAATATTTTCCTATTCTCCGCAATAGTACTGCAAAGATTGGATGGCAGGAAATAGCAATTGAGAATAAACTATTTGATTCTGATAAACAAGTTCTTTATGATCTATGCGCTTCTCTTCAAAAAACTATAGTAGACGTTCTCGTTAAAAAAACTTTTAATTTAGCTTTTAAAATGGACGTTAAATCCATTATTATCGGAGGTGGAGTATCTGCAAATGAATTATTAATAGAAACTTTCAAACAATATGCTATAAGCCATATGCCATATCCTAAAATTTTTGCGCCTCAAAAATTTTTATCTACTGATAATGGAGCTATGATCGCTGCAGCCGCATATTTTAATTCTAAACCAATTGATCCTTTAAAACTCGAAGCAAATCCTGAATTATATTTTGATTAAGTTAATTGAAATATTACGTTGCTTTCGTAAAAATGACTTGTTATACTTCGTACTATGCCAAACCCCATGTCTGAATATCCAAGAGAAAATTATCCTATAGAAGGACCTAAAACTATACTCATTCCTAAAACTTTGGCTGATAATAATATAGCTGTAGCATTAGCTTTAGAAGCAGCAGGTATAGCGCATGTAACAATTAAATATAATTTAGATAGAACTCCAGTATCATTGTATGAAGCAGGTCAACTTTTTGTAGATATTACTGCAGAAACTAAAACTGATATTGAGACTTGGACTAATACTACGGATTATGTTAATCGTAGATTATATACGGATTCTTCACCGCTTGAACAGGCAGATGAAAAGAAAAGAAAAACTATTATAAGTGAAGCAATTAGTCGTATAGAAAAATTAAAAGCCAATGGTAATCTTCCTCCCTATGATCCAAATGAACCTATTAATGATACTGAGAAAATACAAAGACAAATAGTACTTGTAGAAAAACAACTAGCAGCTGCTAGAGAGAACGAGTTCGAAATAAGATTACGTGAAGATAGTAGAAGAAATATAGCAGGTTCAGAAATAGGACAACTTACTTATCAAAGAAATAATCTTACAAGACAACTTGAAGCTATTAAACGCATGGAAGATTTAGGCATTGATTATTAATCTAATTGCTAAATGCTTTTGAAATTGATATAATTACACTATATTAAATTATGGCATTAAGCACAGACGATAAGAAAAAGATTATTGCCCAGTTTGCTACAGTTCAAGGCGATACAGGAAGTCCTGAAGTACAAATCGCGCTTTTAACTCATAAAATAATGGCTTTAACAGCTCATTTAAAAGATCATGCTCATGATAATAATAGTAGACGTGGACTTTTATCCATGTTAGCCAAACGTCGCAGACTTATCTATTTCCTCGAAAAAATGGATAAGAAAAGAGCAAAAGAAATCTTAAAAAAGATTGATTTGAAAAATTAATGAAAAAGACCTCAATATCCTGCCAGCTCGGTGGAAAAACTTTAACATTTGAAACAGGACAGTTAGCACCACAAGCTACAGCAGCAGTTTTAGGACGACTCGGTGACACCGTAGTTCTAGCTACTGTGGTAGAAGGTGGAAAAACTGATTTAGATTATTTTCCTCTTTCTGTAGAATATATAGAACATTTATACGCAGGTGGGAAAATTAAAGGTAGTCGCTGGGTAAAACGGGAAGGTCGTCCTTCAGATGAAGCCATTTTAGCAGGACGTTTAATAGATAGATCAATTCGTCCTCTTTTCCCTAAAGCATTTAAAAATTCAGTTCAAGTTGTAGTAACTATTCTTTCTGTCGATGGAGAAAATGAACCTGACATTTTAGCTCTTAATACAGTATCTGCTGCTATTGCTCTTTCTAGAATCCCTTGGAATGGACCAGTCGGTGCTATTCGAATGGGATATAGTAAAGAGAAAGGTGGACATTTGTTTAATCCTACTACCCCTGAACTTGTTACTTCAGAATTAGATATAGTTGTTTCTCAAAATGGAGAAAAAACAGTCATGATAGAAGCTGGAGCACTCCAAGTTCCTGAAAATATAGTCTCTGATGCAGTAGTAAAAGCACATGATGAGACAAAAAATATAATTGAAACTATTAATAAATTAGTTAAAGAAGTAGGACAAAAGAAATTAGAAGTACCTCAAGAAGCATCTTTAACAGAAGCTAAAGCAATCTTTGAAAAATCTTATAAAGATGAAGTAATAGCTCTTATTAAGAGTCGTGTAGAAAAAGACAGTGATGGTGGTCTTTCTGAGGAATTAATTAAGAAGGTTTATGATGAAATGAAAATGGAAGATCCAAGCAGAGAAGTAGATAAAAAGATCTTAGCTCAAGCCTTAGATGCAGTTCTCTATAAAATAATCAGAAGCGATGTAGTTACCAAACAAAAAAGAGCAGACGGTAGAAAATTAGATGAAATAAGAGAATTAAATATAGAAGCAGGAGTTTTACCTAGAACTCATGGCTCAGCAGTTTTCCAAAGAGGCTTAACTCAAGCTTTAAGTATAGCTACACTAGGTTCTCCTAGAATGGAACAATTAATAGAATCAGCAGAAGGTGAAGAGACTAAAAGATATATTCATCATTATTCAGGTCTTCCCTATTCATTTGGACAAGTTGGTCGTATAGGATCACCTGGAAGACGTGAGATTGGTCATGGTGCTCTAGCAGAAAGAGCATTAAAAGGTGTTATTCCATCCCAAGAAGAATTTCCATATACCATTATGGTAGTTTCTGAAGTTTTATCTCAAAATGGATCTAGTTCAATGGCTTCTACTTGTGGATCTACGATGGCCCTTATGGATGCTGGTGTACCTATTAAAAAACCAGTAGCTGGAATTTCTATTGGAATGATGTCTGATGAAGATAAATATGAATTATTAACAGATATTATCGGTTTAGAAGATTTCTCAGGAGATATGGACTTTAAAGTAGCAGGAACTGATGAAGGAATAACTGCGATTCAATTAGATGTAAAGATTCCAGGATTAACTGATGAACAGGTAGTAAAGATTTTAGATCGAGCTAAACAAGCTAGATTATTTATTTTAGATAAAATGATGGCTGTTTTGGATAAACCTCGAGCTAGTGTTTCTCAATATGCACCTAGAATTGTTAGCGTTAAAATTCCGGTAGATAAAATCGGAGAATTAATTGGTCCAGGTGGTAAAGTTATTAAAAACATTATTGCTGTCAGTGGCGCTGAAGTAGATGTGGATGATACTGGAACAGTAAGTATAACGGGCGTTGATGAATCTAAAGTTCAAACTGCATTAGATATGATAACTGGGTTAACCAAAACTGTAACTGCAGGAGAAGTTTTTGAAAATGCAGAAGTTAAAAGAATTCTACCATTTGGCGCATTTGTAGAATTTTTACCTGGAAAAGAAGGTATGGTTCATGTATCTCAAATGTCTACACAGTTTGTAAAAGATCCTAATGATGTAGTTCATATCGGTGACAAAGTTAAAGTTAGAGTTATGGAGATTGATTCTCAAGGCAGAATTAATTTATCTATGCTTTTTGGTGATGATATTAAAAGTGGTGGTAATCGAGGAAATGAAGGAAATAATCCGCCATCTGGCGGAGCACATAGTGGTCCTCGAGGTTTTAAACCTAAAAGATTTGATAATAATCAAGGGAATAACCATGGTGGATTTCAAAAAAACCCTCATCCTTTAGCTCAACAATTCGCACGTGAGAAAAGAGAAAACCAAAAAAGACAACGCAACGGATATTAAATCTACTCTCCTATCTTTAAATTTTATCCAGTAATTTGTATAGTACACATGTGACCTCAGAAGCTAAATTTTTAGTAATTGGTAATGGTGCGAGAGAAGATGCGATTGTTCAGACTCTTCAAAATAAGAATGCAGAAGTTTTTATTGCCCCGGGTAATGGCTCCAGACGTGGGATACACTTACCCATATCTGCAAGTAATACTGAAGAATTAATTAAATTTGCTAAATCTCAAGAAAATTTAATAACAATCATTGGTCCAGAAGGTCCATTGGCTGATGGTATCGTAGATAAATTTAGAGATGAAGATTTAAAAATTGTAGGACCTACTAAAGAAGCTGCACTGCTGGAATCAAGCAAATTAAAAGGATTAGAATTTATGGAAAAATATGATATTCCCCATCCTACATTTCAAAGTTTTGATAATAAAGCAACTGCATTAAAATTTCTAGAAAGTCCTCCGTGGGAAAAGTTAGTGATTAAAGAAGATGGATTAAAAGCAGGAAAAGGTGTTTATTTACCTAGCTCAATTGAGGAAGCTAGAGAAATTATTAAAAATAAATTCCAAGATGGAGAAACCATCGTTCTTCAAGAAAGATTATACGGACCTGAGGCTTCCAGTTTTGCATTTATTTATGTAAAAGATGGCAAAGCTTTTTATGTATATTTTACAACTGCTCAGGATCATAAAAGATTAAAAGATGGAGATGTCGGACCTAATACTGGAGGAATGGGAGCATATGCACCAGTAGAATTAAGCAGTGAAAATATGCAGATTATAAAAGATAACATTTTTCAAAAAACAGTGGATGGACTTTTAAAAGAAAATTTAGAATATGTAGGCTTTTTATTTGCCGGTCTTATGATGACAAATACTGGCCCTGTAGTTTTAGAATATAATGCTAGGCTCGGAGATCCTGAAACTCAAGTCATATTGCCTCTTTTAGAATCAGATTTAGGGAATATTTTAGAAAAATTAATAAATGGAACGTTAAAGCCTGAAGACGTACAAATCCGGCGCGGAAAAGTAGCAGTAGGTGTAGTTTTAGCGGCAGAAAATTATCCAGAAAATCCTATTAAAGGAGATGTAATTGAAGGAATCGATAACATACCTTCTGATATTTTAGTTTCTCAAGCTGGAACTAAAATGGATCAAGAAGAAACTTTAACAACAGATGGTGGAAGAATCTTAACTGTAGTTTCTGTAGAAGATAGTATCGATGAAGCAAGAAAAAATGTTTATGAAGCTATTGGACATAAAGGAATTCATTTTAGAGGAATGCAGTATAGAGCTGATATTGCAAAGAAAAATTGATAATAAAATATTTCAAATTTAATTGAAATGAGTATATAATATCAGCATGACTGGAAAAGAAATAATAACTAAATTTAAAACATTTTTTATAGAAAAAGGACATGTGGAAATTCCTAATGCGCCACTAATTCCTGAAAATGATCCAACCACTCTTTTTACATCATCTGGTATGCAACCTTTAATTCCATATTTAGCTGGGGAAGTACATCCACAAGGAAAAAGATTTGTAAATGTACAGAATGTATTTCGCGGACAAGGAGCCTTAGATGATATTGATGAAGTCGGTGACAATCGTCATCTCACTTTTTTTCGTATGATCGGTAACTGGTCACTGGGTGATTATTTTAAAAAAGAACAGCTCCCATGGATGTTCGAATATATAACACAACATTTAAATTTAGATCCAGAAAAATTATACGTTAGTGTTTTTGAAGGATATAAAGAAATTCCTAAAGATGAAGAATCAATTAATATTTGGAATGAGATTTTTTCAAATGTGGGTATTGATCCTAAAGAAAGAATTTTCCCATATGGACCAAAGAAAAATTGGTGGTCACGAGCTGGAGTTCCAGAGAATATGCCAGTTGGAGAATTAGGTGGACCTGATAGTGAAATATTTTATGATTTTGGAGCAGAATTAAAAATTCATGAGAACTCAATTTATAAAGATGAAAAGTGTCATATTAATTGTGATTGCGGAAGATATTTAGAAATTAGTAATAACGTTTTCATGCAATATAAAAAGAATGCAAATGGTGAGTTTGATAATTTACCTCAAAAAAACGTAGACCACGGATCGGGCCTGGAGAGATTCATCATGGCTACTGAAAATGAACCAGATGTTTTTAAAACTTCTTTATTTTATCCAATTATACAAACTATAGAAAAACAAACTGAGAAAAATTATTTAGATTTTACGCGCGAAATGCGTATGATTACGGGTCATTTATCCTCTTCCGTTTTTATAATCTCCGCTGGAGTTACTCCATCGAATAAAGAACAAGGCTATATTTTAAGAAGACTTTTAAGACGAGCTATAGATAGTTTTGAAAAATTAAAAGGACGTGAGTTAAGTCCTATTATAGAATCACTCGTAAATCAATATAAAGAGACAGATCCTGTTTTAGTAGATAAATTCGAAGAGATTAAAAATACTATTTTAGAAGAGCAAGGAAAATATGAACACACTCGAAAAGAAGCGATAAAGTTTATTCAAAAGAAATATTCCCTCACCCCAACCCTCTCCCATAGGGAGAGGATTAAAGGTGAGGGCGTAGGTGACGAGTTGATGGGCCAAACTGAAATCTCAGCAGATGATGCCTTTATACTTTATTCTACTCACGGACTCTCACCCACTCAAATAAAAAGTTTAGGTTATGTTTTTAATGATCAAGAATTTGCAAATAAAATGAAAGAACATAAAACTTTATCTAAAACTGCTTCAGCAGGAATGTTTAAAGGAGGACTCGCTGATCATTCCGAATTAACTGTAAAAGGTCATACTGCTACACATTTATTACAGCAAGCACTCAGAGATTTATTTGGAACACAACTTCACCAAATAGGATCTAATATAACTTCAGAAAGGTTAAGATTTGATTTTAATTTTGATAGAAAATTAACTGATGAAGAAATAGAAAAAGTGGAACAAATAGTTCGCGAAAAAATTAAAGACTCTCTACCTGTTCATTTTGAAATTTTGCCAATTGAAGAAGCTAAAAAAGTAGGAGCTATTGGACTTTTTGATGAAAAATATGAAAAACAAGTTAAAATATATTTTATAGGCGGATCAGGAAAAGAAGGAGATCACAATGCATATTCTAAAGAATTTTGTGGTGGTCCACATGTAAATAATACTTCTGATATCAAAAGTTTTAAAATTACTAGGCAGGAAAAAATAGGTGTTGGTAAACAACGTCTTTATGCTGTGGTACAATAAAAAGTATGAAGCTGCCTTTTAATTTATTTAGACCTAAAGTTAAAGCAGATTATTTTTTAATTTTATTTATTAAAAATTCTTCACTCAAAGCTTTAATTTTTGAAACCATTGAAAATTCTGCAAAATTAGTGGGTAAAAGTTTAATTAAATTAGAAAATAATTTTTTAAATGAGGACCCAGAAAAACTTTTAGAATTAACAGATAGACTTTTGGCTGAGGCAGAAAAAAATTTGCCTGAAAATGTTAGAACGCAAAAAACTATTTTATCTGTTTCTCAAAGTTTAGTTGAGAATGGAAAAATTAAACCAGATGTACTCTTAACCCTTAAAAAAATTTGTAAAACTCTAACTTTAGAACCACTTGGATTTTTAATTTATACCGAAGGTTTAATTAGTTTTCTTCAAGGCGTTGAGGGTGCTCCTATATCTGCAGTTATCGTAGAAAAGGATGATAAAATCATCATCTCTCTCGTTCGCGCAGGAAGAATAGTAGAAAGTCATGAAGCAGTACCTTTAGATTATTTTCCTCAGGCAGTAGATGAAACTTTAAAAAATTTTGTGAATATTGAAGTTTTTCCATCTCGCATTATAGTGGCATCAGATCAGAATTTAGAACAGGATTTTTTAAAACATACTTGGAGTCGCGATTTGCCATTTATTCATACGCCACAAATCAAATTTTTAGATGAAAAATTTGTGGAAAAAAGTATTATTTATACTTCTCTCAATCAATTAAATTTAACCTATTCAGAAGCCGATTTAAATGAAGAAATGCAAACTCCAGAGATGGAAATTAAAAATTTATCTCAAAATGAAAAAGAAATGGAAAATCAAAATAATGATAATTTTGGTTTTGTAAAAGATGAAGATATTAAGCAAGTAGATCAAAATATTAAATATACCCAAACTGAAAGCGTAATAACTAATGATGAAGATTTAGTAGTTGAAGATAAACCAAATAATTTAACTAGAGAAGAAAAGTTTGAAACTCAAATAGAAAATTCTGTAGATATAGAAGAAGAAAAAACTCGAGAAGATATGCATAATAATATTAGCGTAGAAGGAGTAGCAACTATTGATAAGGTTAGAAGTTTCACTAAATCATTGTTATCAAAATTTAAGAATATAAAATTACCAAATATAAATTTAGGATTTCTAAAAAGTAGAAAAATAAGAGGCAAAAATAAACACTTAATAATAATAGGAGCTGTAATAGTTTTATTCGTTCTTATAATTTTATCCTGGGTTTTCTTAACTTTTGCTTCAGTGACTATTTATTTTAATCCTAATTACATTACTAATTCTGCTTCCGCCAGTTTTACTACAGCAGGACCTTCTGATTTTTCTAACAATACAGTCGCAGCGCAGGTAATAACGGTAAATGAAAATGGTTCTGTTAATGAAAAAGCTACAGGAAGTAAATCTATAGGTAATCCTGCTAAAGGTCAGGTAACTATTTTTAGTCGACTTACAGATGATAATACTATTAAAGCTGGTACTATTTTAACCTCAGATAATGGATTAAAATTTACACTAGATAACGATACAAAAATCTCATCTTTTTCAGGCGATCCATCTGATCCTTCAGTTACAGTCTCCAATGTGTCTATAACTTCATCTGATATAGGAGATCAGTATAATTTACCATCAGGAAGTAAATTTACCATTTCTGGTTATGATTCCTCAAATATTAGTGCCAAGAATGATAATGCACTTAGTGGAGGAAGTAAAAAGAATGTCACAGTAGTTTCTAAAGATGATGTAGATAAAGCCGCAAGTGATTTAATAAATAATCTTCAAAATCAAGCTAAATCCGACACTCAATCTAAAGTAGATGGTGATTTCTTAATTCCAAATTTTGTTAGTGAACAAGTTAAAAACCAAAAATTATCGAAAAATGTAGGTGATCAAACAGATTCGTTTAGCATGACTGCTACAGCTCAGTATCAGAGTTTAACTGCTTCTAAATCAGATTTATTAGCATTTGCTAAAAATTTACTTCAGAATAAAGTTTCTAGTACTTTACTTCAGGATAACTTAATAAATTATGATATTTCTAATTTAAAAAATAATGATGGAACAATAACTTTTAAATTTGATGCTAAAGCTAAATTAATTCCGGTTTTTGATGAAAAAACTATTGCTAAAAATATTTCTGGTAAAGATTTAGGGCATGCTCAGCAAACTATAACTGCTATAAATCAAGTTAAAAGTGTAACTATAAATTTATTCCCTAGTTTTCCTCTTTTACCTAAGCTTATTCCATTTTTCCCAAGTCATATTAACTTTAAAACTCAGGAACAATGAACAGGATCTATTATAAAAGCCCTTCCAATAAAAAAAAGCTGATTCTTAAAACAATTGGTTTAACACTTTGTGTTCTAGGAATTATAACTTTCATGTATACTCTTTTACCTATTTTTTTATGGCAAATTTTTGTCTCTCCTGCTTTAGCATCGCAAAATATACAAACACCTATTCCTAAAAATGTTATGGTTGGATCTACTAATTTTAAAGATCTCTTAGCCTCAGAAGTATCTTCGACTCTGGGTAGAACAGACTATAATAATGCTTCTAATTGGTTTCCTGGTGCGCAAGTCGGAGCAGTAAAATCAAATATTACAAGCTATACTATTTCTTTCCCTAGTATAAATGTAAAAAATGCTGTGGTTTCTACAGTTGATTATAATCTAGGGGAACATTTAGTAAATTTTCAAGGGACTGCTATTCCTCCTGATATTGGAAATGCTGTGATTTTTGGTCATTCTACTCTTCCATCATTATATAAACCTGGAGATTATCATACTATTTTCGCTAACGCTCTTAATCTAAAACCTGGAGATAATATTTTAGTTACAGTAAATGGTGTAACTTATACTTATAAAATTTTTGAAATGACTATAGTCGAACCCACTGATACTTCTGTTTTAGACCAAGTCACTAATGATCACATTTTAACTGTGATAACATGTACCCCCCCGGGAACTGTTTGGCAAAGATTAGTCATTAAATCTAGATTAACGAAGATATAAAATGAATATGATTGATTATAAAAAAATGGCACTAGAGGCAATAAAGAAAAAATTAATAGGTAAAAAATTAAACTACGATGATATTTATGCCTTAATGCATGAAATTTCTAAAAATTCTTTAGGAGATATCTTAACTACCTATTTCGCAGCTTCAGGTTACGCTAAAGGATTCTCTGATGAAGAACTATATTTCTTAACTAAAGCTATGGTGGAAACAGGCCAAAAGCTTAAATTTAAAGGAATCGTAGCGGATAAGCATTCGATTGGAGGACTTCCTGCTACTAGAACTACTATGATCTTAGTACCCATTATCGCAGCAGCTGGTTTTAAAATTCCTAAAAGTTCATCACGGGCTATTACTACTCCAGACGGAACAGCCGACGACATGGAAGTACTATCTAATGTGGAATTTGATGAAAACCAACTTTATGAAATAGTAGAAAAAACTAATGGCTGTATCGTGTGGGGTGGTAGTTTTGGCATAGCTCCAGCTGATGATGTAATAATAGAAGTAGAAAAACCTTTAATGTTTGAAAGCTATGATAAAATAGTCGTTTCTATTATGGCTAAAAAGGTGGCTTTTGGTTCTAATCACGTAGTTATAGATATTCCGTTTGGACGCTTTGCTAAAGTTCATCATGAAAAAGATGCTAAATATTTAGCTAAAAAATTCTCTTTTATCGCGAAAAAGTTTAATATTGAGATAAAAGCCATAACACATGAAGTTTTAGAACCTATGGGCAGAGGTATCGGTCCTATACTAGAAACCCGAGACGCGTTAGAAGTCTTAGAACAAAAGGCCACAAGACCCCTAGATCTAGAAAAAGAAGCTTTAATATTAGCAGGGAATTTATTAGAAATTTGTTTAAATCATGATAAAACTATAAAAAATAAACATAAAAAGGAAGTAGGTATCTCAAATGGGGTTAAATTAGCTAAGCATATTTTAGAGAGTGGTAAAGCATTAGAAAAAATGAAGGAAATTATAAAAGCGCAGGGGGGAGACCCAGAAATAGCCAGTGATATTCTAACTACTAAACTTGGTACTCATAAATATCATTTAAAATCAGATAAGAACGGTACTATTAAAGAAATTAATAGCCAAAACTTAAACAGTTTAGCTAAAATTTTAGGTGCACCACACGAAAAAGGAAGTGGAATATTTCTAAAAAAACAGGTTCGTGATAAAATCACTAAGGAAGACATACTGGCTACATTTTATAGTGAAAGCGAGTATAATTTAAAAAAAGGTATTGAGAAAATCGAAGAATTTCCCATATTTTATTTATGAAAAAATTTTTACTTTTAATAATTTTAATAGCGATTGGAGTTTTAGGATTTTTCGCCTGGTATAATAATGCTAAAGCTGCTCCAAATCCATCAGATAAAAATCCTCAATTTTTCGTGATTAAAGAAGGTGAAGGAATTCGAGACATTGGCTATGCTCTAAAACAAGCAGGACTTATAAAAAGTTCTGTCGCATTTTTTATCTATGTTAAACAAAATAATTTAGATAATAAAATAGAAGCCGGTGATTTCAGACTATCTCCAAGCCAAAACCTAGATAGCGTAATTCAAACTCTCTTACATGGAACTGTGGATATATGGATTACTATTCCTGAAGGTTTACGTGCAGAAGAAATAGCCAGTATTTTAAAGCAAAAAATTCCTACTTATAATTCCTCATGGAATAAAGAATTAGATGCGCAAGAAGGTTATTTATTTCCTGATACCTATCTTTTACCTAGAAATGCTACTGTTGATCAAATTATTAGCATTATGAAGAATAATTTTAATAAAAAATACCAGCAAGCAAATCAACAAACTACTGTTAAACTTTCTGAAAATGATGCAGTAATTTTAGCTTCTATAGTTCAAAGAGAAGCTATAACTCAGTCAGATATGAGAGGTGTAGCATCTGTTTTAGAAAATAGATTAAATATTGGAATGCCCTTGGGCTCTGATGTAACACTAGAATATGCTCTAGGTTATCAACCTGATGAAAAGACATGGTGGAAAAAAGATTTAACGGCACTGGATTTACAAACTACTACGCCATATAATACTCGAACAAATGCAGGATTACCACCAACACCGATTAGTAATCCTGGACTTATAGCTTTGGAAGCAGTTTTAAATCCAGCTCAGACTAACTATCTTTACTACCTTTCAGATAAAAATGGTAAACTTCACTTCGCAACCACCATCCAAGAACACAACGCAAATATAAGAAAGTATTTAGGAGACTAAAGTTTTATTTGTTTTAGAATATATAACTTCATCATTTTCTTCAGCTGCTTCTAAATATCCTGCTCTTTTTAGAGCACTTATGGAAGAGTTATTACCTTTTGTAACTTTTGCATAAATTAGTTCATAATTTAATTGATTAAAACCAAAATCAGTTAATAATTCTATTGCTTTAGTTGCATATCCTTTACCAGTAAATTCTTCTCCTAAATAATATCCAATTTCTGCCTTTTTTTTATTTTTAGGATCAGTAGTTAAATTTATACTTCCAACAACTATTCCATCTTCATTTCTGATAGTAAATCTTAGTCTATCCGGATTACTTGGATTAATAATACTTTCTTTAAGCTTTTCTCTCGTGGGATATTTAGATGCTGTCTCATCTCCGAATTGAGAGAGCCAATCTCTGTTTCTATCAATTAAAGCAAATAATTCATCCACATCATTTAACGTTAGTTGTCTAAGACTAATAGGGCTATTTATTGTAACAATTTCTATTGGTAATCCTAACTTTTCAGCTTCAGCCATAGAAGTATTTTATCAAAATTATTTATGGATTCAAGTTTATAATTATTATTACAATTCTCACACTGTCTGATATAATTGGTTGGTGAATTTGCAGGATGTACCAGTATTATTTGACCTATTAAATTCTGAGGACTTGAAACCTATTTCTACCCACTCGGAAGGAGATAAAATTATATGTGAAGATAAAGATGGTAAGATGTATTTTTTAAAAGATTGTAATGGTATTGAAGGATATATGTTTAAAACCATTTTCCCGAGAATAAAACATCAAAAGCTTCATTTTACTAGATTAGTACTACCTGATTTTAAGAAGATTGTCACTACCTACATTCAAGAAGATAACACATATCAAGAAAAAAAACTTATTTTTCTTAATTATTATGATGGAATTACTTTTAATAATAAATGGGATGAAACGAAACCAGAGGGATATGGTGGACGAGGAATATCTATAAGTATGGCAGATAAAGTAATAGAATTATTAAAGGATTTTTCAATGATAGATCTGGATTCCTCTCTGACTTTTAAATTATCCAAATTTAATTTCTCCAAATGGAAAAAGAATAATTTTTTATTATTATCCACTAGTCTTATTCAACAGGGTTTTTTAACACCAGATCATGTGAAGAAAGCTAGAGCTATTCTTTTTTCTTCTAAACTCTTTAAAAATTCATCAATAATTTTAACAAATGGCGATTTATACCCTAGAAATTTTATAGAATTGGCAAATAATAAGATAGTCGTGGTTGATTGGGAAGGAAGAAGAAAAGAACTGATATTTTTAAATGGTAAATATCAATATTTTGAGAGCCAACGGAATGCTTTTATAAATTATTTAGAAAATCATGCAGCATTCTTTTTTATTCATATGTGGGGAAATTATCTGGTACAAAAAAAATTTATGAAAAAACTATCTCAGAAATTACATTTAAATGCATTAAACATACAAGCAGCCATTTTAATCAAATCATTAGAACAAGCTGTTGCTTTTAAAGGAGGCCCGCTCACTTATAGACAAACAGAAATTTTTGTTAATGCTTTAGATATTCAATTTATCAACGATTTTTTAAGATAATATTTATTTTTTTCTCTTAAAGAAACGTTTTATGGAGGGAGATTTTTGGACTGGTACTGCATCTAAAGTTTCATCTACTACTTCACCCATGTTATCCATATCTTCATCATGAAAATACTGGCTAAAATTTTCGAAACCATTTTCCATGAGATGTTTTAGCATTTTATTACCTTTAGGCGTAGCTAGAAAAAATACTGCTGCGGCACCGATTAAAGCTCCAGCTATAAAACCTCCACCTGATCCATGGTGATTATTACAATTACACTTATGATCCTTATTCATCTTCTTTTTTATGTTTTTTTTGAGCAAAAATTCCAAATAATGAAGCTACTGTTTTAACCCCATTTAAAGCTGAGGAAAAATTAGACAGAGGCTGCATAACACTACTAGTAATAGTTTCTGCTTCATCTAAAATTTGATTTACTTTCTGAATAGATCTCTTAACTTCTTTTAAAACTAAGAATACTTGTACTCCTATAAAAACTAAGAGCAAAGTTAAAATGCTAATTATAACTAGTAGGATAATTTGGGCAGTATCCATATATTAATTAAAACTAAAATAATCTAAACTGTCAACATTAAAAAATTAAGAACCAAGAAAGAAAATAGTATATTACTTAAGAGTAATATTTATTAATTTTGTGCTCTTTTTACCAAATTTATTAATCGAATCAATTTCTATAACTTTTTGTCCGGGTAGCAGTGTAATATTTTGATTAAAATTCCCTTTTTTATCCACGATTGTCTGTTCACCATTAATAGTAATACTATCATCAGCATTAGTACTACCTATTACATTTACAGAAAATGATTTTATGACTTGATTTTGATTAGGATAATAAATTCTAAGAGGCGGAGGAAATACAGCTTCTCTAAAATCAAAACCTATAAAACCAATTATAAGAAGAATAAAAAATATTATAAAAAGAGAAAGTGGAGTAAATTTAAATCGCTGGGATAATCTTTTTTTTCTGTATAAGTTTTCTGGAAGTATTTTTTTTTCTTGACTTTGTTCGTATTCTCTTCTAAAAATAGCTAACATTTTATGAGAATCCAATCCTAAAAAAAGAGAATAGTTTCTTACAAATCCTTCTATATAAGCTTTTTCAGGCAAGCTTTCATAACTACCTGTTTCCAAATATTTTAGAAAGGTTAGTTTAATACGTGTATTAGCTGCTACTTCATCTAAAGTTAATTTCTGCTTTTCTCGTTCGCTTTTAAATATTTCCCCTAACTTTAACATAGAGTAAATTAATTTGTCATCCTGAATTTATTTCAGGATCTTCTCAAGATTTCTAACAGGATGCTGAATCTAATACAGAATGACAAAGTATTTTAATTTCCTTGTAGTCTCTCCATAACTTCATCAGGATTTTTAATTAAAATATCTCTAGGTTTAGCCCCATTAGCATGTCCTACCATTCCTACTTCTTCTAATCTATCCATAATTCTTCCTGCTTTAGCAAAACCTATGGAAAGCTTTCTCTGAAGAAGAGATGCTGATGCTTTCTCCTGTTGACACAGAATATTTACTGCGGCTGCTAAATCATCGTCTACTTTACCATTTCCTCCAGCGAAACCACCTATGGATTTACCAGTTGGTTGTTGAGTTATTTCTTCCGTATAATTAACTACTGGATTTTTAGACTTTAAGAAATTAACTATTTTTAACACTTCTTTTTCTGAGACATAAGTTCCTTGAATTCTATTAGGTTTAGCTTGGTTTGGTGGAATATATAACATATCACCACGACCTAGTAATTTTTCAGCTCCGGGAGTATCTAAAATAACGCGGGAATCTACCAAAGAAGCTACTGTTAAAGCGATTCTAGTTGGAATATTAGCTTTAATCAGACCAGTTATAACATCCACTGATGGCCTTTGTGTAGCTACTACTAAATGAATTCCGGTAGCACGAGCCATCTGAGCTAGCCTGGCTATAGCATCTTCTACTTCTACTGGTGCATAAGCCATAAGATCTGCTAATTCATCTATAAAAATAACTACATAAGGTAAATTTTGAATGCCAGCTAGTTCATTATAAGATTCTAGATTTTTTACACCGAGTTCTGCGAACTTCTTATATCTTTGGTCCATTTCATGAAGTGCCCAACGAAGTGCAGATAAAATCTGATCTGGTTCCACAATTACAGGATGTAAAAGATGTGGAATACCATTATATGTAGTTAACTCTACTCTTTTAGGATCCATCATGATAAAGCGAACTTCAGATGGAGAAGCTCTAAAGAGCATAGATGTAATAAAAGCATTAATCGTGATGGATTTCCCAGATCCTGTAGTACCAGCGATTAATAAATGCGGCATTTTATTAATATCTCCTACTATAGGATTACCAGAAACATCCAAACCAAGCGCTACGGTTAATTTAGATTTACTATGCTGCATTATAGATGATGACAACATAGTCTTAAGACTTACGACTTCAAGTGATTTATTTGGAATTTCAATTCCGATTAAATTACGACCTGGAATAGGCGCTTCTATTCTAATTTGTCCTGTAGGAGCTTCTGTAGCTAAAGCTAAATCATTAGAGAGAGAGGTAATTTTAGAAACCTTAGTTCCTAGAGCAATCTCAAGTGCATATTGTGTAACAGCAGGACCTAAATTAACTTCTGCGACTTTAGTATCAATCCCAAAACTCTGCAATGTTTTCTCAATTATAGCTGCAGTTTTTTTAATATCTCCACGATCGGCTTTTTGGTTTTGATTTTCAGCCAGTAAATCCAGAGATGGTGGTGTCCAAATTCCACCTGGAATACCAATATTAGAAGTTTTTAGAATGTTATCAGGAGAACCAAAATTAGTAGGCATCGGTGTGTTTATTTTAGGCAAAGGTTTATTTTTATCGAACTTTTCTTCATTATTTTTATCATTTTTTTTGTTTTCCAAAATCTCCTTACCATTCTTAACGATTAATTTACGAGATCCAAGCCCAGTTAAAGTTCTATGTGGAAAAAGCTTTTTAAATACTCCACCAATAGAACCTATTCCCGCAATAATCTCATCAATTGATTTATCAAATAAAACTATTAAACCAATTACTATTCCTATAATATAAATTAAGTCTGACCCTGCAGTTCCTACTATCTCACTTAAAATTGAGTACAATTGCAAACCAATACTACCTGTTTTTAATAACCCTAAAAGTGAGAAATAAAAAACTATAAAACCTAAAAGTACATGAATTTTAGAGAGTGAAAATTTAAGTCTTAAAAAGGCAAAGGCTAAAAGTAAAGTTAAAAGAGGAGTCAAATAAAATAAAGAGCCAAAATAACCTTTTAATATTCCTGATACTGCAAGTATAGTACCATCATTACTAATAAATGATAAAACTTCAACTGCAGTTAGAGCAAAAAATATTAAAGCAAAGAGAACATAAACCGCTCCTTTTTTAAGTTTTCCTTTCTTTCTTCTGGGCATAGAATACTTATCATTATAGCACGTTTAGAAAGCTTTCCAAACGAAAATTTGGTTATTTTGCAATAACTAAAAATAAACCAATTATGGAGAATAGAACTCCTAAAATATACTTAAAACTATATCCTTCTTTAAGGAGTAATATACCTAATAAACTCCCTAATACTACCATACCTACTCTAACTAAAGGTACTCCGATAGAAAGATTTGTTCCAGTAGCAAACATTTTTACAAAAAATATACTTGCTCCGCCTACTGCAAACCCTGCCAAGATAGAAAATAACCATCCTCCTGGTTTCACATTAAATAATTTTTCTCCACTAAAATATGCATAAATAATAAACACTAATAGAACCAAAGTCGCAACCAAATTAATAATAAAAGCATTAAACCATGTATTCATCTTGGTTGAAGAAAGTTTTAGGAATAAATCAAAAAAAGAATAAAAAATAATTGTCAAAAATGCATAATTTAACCAAGCCATAAAGTTATTATATAATATGATTAATATGTTTAAAATAATAGAGATATCAGAAATTAACGAAGAAATTAAAAAATTCTTAAAAGAACAGTGGGCTAAAGCTGACTTAGAACATTTCGGGAAAGTAATTTCATGGGAGAAAATAATTAAAAAATTTCAAGCAACCGAAAATGGTGAATTAGTGGGCATTTTAGAAATAATAATACAAGCTGGAGTTTGTCATATTGATGAAATTATTATTAAAGAAAATTATCAGAGTAAAGGCTTAGGTACTAAACTTATGCAAAAAGCTGAAGAAATAGCTAAAGAATATAATTGTCATAAATTATACTTAGAAACAGGAAAAACTTGGAAGGCAACTAAATTTTATGAAAAATTAGGATACATTAAAACTGGAGATTTACAAAATCATCTAGCTAATACAGCTTATGTTATTTATACTAAATTTTTATGAAAGTAAAACAGTTATCTATTGATGATTTTCAAGAGCTTTATCAGTTATGGAAAATTTATCTTTGGGTTTATCCAGAAGATGAAGAAAAAGAAAAATATGAAAATATGCTTAAACTTCACCCACAGTTCGCATTAGGCTTAATTGATGAAAACAATCAAATAGTTGGAAGTATAATAGGAGCATTTGATGGTAGAACTTTATCTATACATAGACTTTGTATAAAAGGAGAACTCCAAAAACAAGGTTTTGGAAAAATGATGGTGAGAAAATTGGAAGAAAAAACCAAAGAAAATGGAATAAAAAAAATTGCCATACAAGTACACGAATCAAATATTAAAGTTATAGGTTTTTATGAAAAATTGGGATATGAAAAAGATCCAGTTACAACTCTAAAAAAGAATTTAAACTGAAATTGTAATGGGTATAATCAGAGGATATTTTTTTAACCTTTGTAAGATTTCTCGTTCTACTTTTTGTTTAATTATCCTTCTAAGTAAAATATTATCATTCGCTGCATTTTTTAAATTTAAATTTTTTAGAACTTTACTAATTTGACGGTCTAATTTTTCTTTATCAGTAGGTGAAATTCCACGAGTTATCACTTGAGGATTACCAAATATTTTACCAGTTTTACCATCTACTTCTACTAAAAGTATCAAAATTCCTTCAGTAGAGATTTTCTGTCTATCCATTAAAACGAAATTTTCCATTTCTTCATAACTCGTATCATCAATATATATTTTCTCCATGCCAATTTTCTTACCAAATGAAATTTTATCTTTTTCGAAAAATACTTCTAAGCCTTCATCTAAAAATAAAATTTTATTTTTATTAAAACCATTTTTTACTACTAAATCTTCAAATTGTCGCATTTTATAAAATGTGCCACCTATGGGGGTAACATACTCTGGATTTAAAATAGAAATCATTTGCATTAGTTCTTCATTAGAACCATGTCCTGAAGTATGGAATTTTTCTTCATTTCCTGAAATTAAAACTTTTACTCCTTTTTCAGATAAAATATCTACTAATTCATTAATAGCTCCTTCATTACCTGGAATAGGATCGGCTGAAAAGATAATTACATCTGTATTCTTTAGCTTTATATCTCGATGTTGATCTAAAACAAATCTGAAAAAAGCAGAATTTTCTTGACCCTGACTACCCGCTATTATTACAACAATATTTTTATCATTAAATCTATTTAATTCTTCTACTTTTACTTCATCACTAGAATCAATTTTAAAATATCCAAATTTTAGTCCTAAATCTTTAGCTTTTATCACAGATCTACCTATAAAACATACTTTACGATTAGTATTTTTGGCAGCATCTAAAATTATTTTCATACGAGAGATATGAGATGAGAAAGTGGTAATTATTATTCTACCTTGTGAATTTTTCATAGAATCTTCAAAGTTTTTCTCTAGATCAAATTCTGAAGTAGTACTTTTTTCTCTACCTGCACCCAATGAATCAAGCAGTAAATTTTTAATACCTAAAGAAGCTACATTTTTAATGCCATCCATATCTGACTTTAAATTTAGATATGGATTATTATCAAGTTTAAAATCACTACCATGATAAAAATTACCATTTTTAGTTTCTATGAAAATATGTGCAGTATCAGGGATAGAGTGAGTAACATGTAAAAAAGTGGCTTTAAAATTATTCCCTAAATTTATTTTTTCTTTAAAGTTTACTTTTTTCACTCTAGTTTCAATATCAAAATCGATAAGTTTTAAATTAATTAATTCTGTAGTAAAGGGTGTAGCAAAAATAGGAAATGGAGGAAGTTTGGGTAAAATAAAAGGAAGTGATCCAATATGATCTTCATGTCCATGAGTTAAAAGCATGCCTACGATTTTTTTGCCTGTTTGTAACTTTTTTTGTAAATATGAAATATCAGGAATTACTAGATTCGCGCCTATAATACTTTCATTAGCAAAACCTACACCACAATCAACTATTAAAATTTCGTCACCCATTATGTAAAGATACATATTTTTAGTGACATTTCCTATTCCGCCTAAAGAAATAAACTCTAAGGAAGAGTCAAAATTAGTTTTATTATTATTTATAGTTTGTAAAGTAGGTAATGTGGGCATTTTGTTGTAATGTAGTTATGAAACTTTGAAACTGTGCAGTAAGTTCTTGTTGTTCTAATTGTTGCTTTACCTGTGCTCTAAGTGCACTCCCAGTAGCTGTAGGAGGAAGTGAATCTTTATTTTGAGCTATATAATCATCAATTTGTTTATCAGTAATAGTAATTTTACTTCCTAATAATTTTTCTACTTGTTGCTGTATTTTTAATTGTTCCTCAAAATCAGATTTAGTCATTCCTTGTTGAGCTAAAACAGTATTTAAATCTTCACCTTGTGATTTAAGTTGACTATCAATAGTTCTTTCTGCATTTTGAACATCTGTATTGGTAACTACTATTCCTTTTTTAGCTGCTTCTTGATTTATTAAAGTTTCGACTACTAAATTTTGTAATACTTGAGCACCATCTTTTTTCTCTAATTCATTATAATAAGCCATTCTTGTAATTGGTTGACCATTAACATAGGCTACGAAAAGAAGTTTTTGACCGAAAATAGCAGCTAAAATTAGAATAATTATTAAAATAACTGGTATAAAAATTTTAGGTTGCTTAAATTTATTCCAAGCAAGTTTACTTTTATCTTTTAATTTACTTTGAGTATATGATTGGGTTTGATTTGAATTTAATGATGTATTTTTAATAGTAACTATTTTTTTATTTTTTATTTGTTTTGTACTTTCCTTTTCAATTTTGCTTTTTGAATTTTGAGTTTTAACTTTTTTAATTGGCATATTTTATTTTAAATTTAACTATATACTATAAACAATCAATTATCAAACTTTATCGTTTTGGTGATTGTTTCCTGCGTCTTGCTTTTCCACCTGTTCCTACTTTTCTTCTTTCGCGAACTTTAGGATTTCTAGTTAAGAGGCCTGCTTTTTTAAGGGCAGGTCTATGTTTTTCTTTATTTATACTAGATAAACAACGAGAAAGAGCATGTACTAAAGCTTCTAATTGACCTTGTTTTCCACCACCTGCTACTTTTACAGTAATAGCATATTTATCTAGAGTATTAGTTAATACTAGTGGCTTAGTATAGATTGCTTTAGCTATAGGCCCTGAAAAATATTTTTCGATTGGTAATTCGTTAACTAAAATTTGTCCTTTTTTTAATTCTTCATTCTTCCATTTTTGATTTTCTTTAAGAGTAGAATAAAGTCTGATTCTAGCTACAGATTCTTTACGACGTCCTACTGCGTAAGAATAATCTCTCTTTTTAGGTTTTTTTACTGTTGATTTTTTTATTTCTTCTGCCATATATTATTTTGCTGTAAATTTATCAGCATATTTATGATTTTCATCTACAAAAACATATAATCTAGTTAAAAATCTGTCTCTTAACTTATTTTTAGGTAACATACCTGAAACTCCATGTCTTATTATCTCTTCTGGGCGTCTGTTTTTCAACTCTTGAAAACTTTCTGCCTTAAATCCACCTGGATACATAGAATGTCTATAATATTTCTTTTTGGTTTCTTTTTGACCTGTTACTTTGATATCTTTAGCATTTATAACTACTACGAAATCTCCACAATCTAAATTTTTAGCAAAATATGCTTTATTTTTACCAATTAAAAACATAGCTATTTCTGTAGATAGTCTACCTAAAACTTTATTTTTAGCATCTATTAAATGCCACTCTCTTTTAATATCTTTTTCTTTAGTTGGTTGAGTTATTTTTTGCATATTATTTTTTATTTACTTTTTTCTCTGTTTTTTTAGTTGGTTTTTTTTCTTTTTTCAATTCCGTTTGAATTTTAGTTTCTGTCTCTAATTTTTCCTTATTTTTTAATTCTGAATTCTGAACTTTAGATTCTAAATTAGGTTTTTCTACCCATTCTAAAATTACTGTCTCAGCATTATCACGAACACGATTTCCAATTTTTATAATTCTAGTATAACCACCATTTCTATTTTTAAATCTTGGCGAAATATCTTTATATAATTTATTAAAAACTTTTTCTTCTAAATCTCCCTGAAACATTCTGGCTTTAGCGATTTCAGCATTTTTAAGTTTAGTAACTAATTTTTCTACATCAGATCTAATCGCTTGGGCTTTAGGTTTAGTAGTTTTAATCTTTTCATATAAAACTAAAGAAGAAATAAGACTTTTAAATAAGCCTTTTCTTTCATTTGTATCTCGTTTTAATTTTTTACCAAATACTTTTTTCTTCATAAAAAATAAAAATCTCAAACCACAAAGCTCAAAACATTTTACTCTTAGTTTTGAGATTATTAAATTTGAGATTTGAGATTTAAATGTTTAAAGAAATACCTTTTTCGTTTAACTTTGCTTCAATTATCGATAATGATTTAGTTCCCATATTTCTAAGACTCATTAAGTCTTTTTTAGGAGTTTCTAAAAGTCCACCTACTGTTTCTATTCCACCATTTCTAAGACTATTATATATTCTAGTTGGAAGATCTAATTCATCAATAGTAAGTTTCATTAAATCATTATTAACAGAAGGCTTAGAACTTACTGTTTCACTTGAAATAACTTGTTTTGGTTCATAAATTTGTGTGAAATAAGTTGCTAAAATCTTAGCAGTTTCCATTAAAGCATCTTTTGGAGATATAGAACCATTTGTCCAAATTTGAAGTTTAATTTCATCTAAATCAGTTCTTCTACCTACGCGAGTAGAACTAACAGTATAATTAACTCTGTTGACTGGTGTATAAATAGCATCTGTTTGAATAACACCTAATTCTGAAGCTGTTTTATTTTCTGATAAAGAATATCCATATCCTTCTTCTACAGTCATTTCCATTTCTAACTTTTTATCAGATAGAAAACCAAGATAATGATCAGGATTTACTATTTCTGCATCTCCAGAGACCTCTTTACCTGTTATTTCTTTTGGCCCTTTAACTTCAAGTCTTAATGTAGCTGACTCTGAACCCTTTGGTAATTTTACTGATAAACCTTTAAGATTTAAAAGGAATTCTACAATATTTTCTTTAAGTCCTGGGAACTGAGTGAATTTGTGTTTTACTCCATTTATTTTTACAGACGTTATTGCTGCACCTGGAATAGACATAAGTAACATTCTTTTTAGAGTATGTGCTAGAGTATAACCATATCCGGTCTCAAGAGGCCCGATAATAAATTCGCCGTATGTATCTGTTAAATTTTCTTCTTTAATTTTAAAACTTGGATTAATCATAGTATGAATTATAACATTATCTAGAATAATATTCAATAATTAGCTGTGTATCAAAAGGTACCTCTAAATCGCCTATTTGTGGCATGCGAATAAGCTTGCCAACTGTAGCTTTTTTCTCTACAAAAGGCACTAATGGTAATTCTTCCTTAAGCAAGTTGGCTATTTCTGTGTAAGCTTGTATTTTAGAATCTAATTCAATAAGATCTCCAACTTTAACTGCAAAAGAAGGAATAGTTACTTTCTTACCATTTACTCTTATATGACCATGAGATACAAATTGTCTGGATTGAAACCGTGTTTTGGCGAAATGTAATCTGTAAACTAAATTATCTAATCGAGTTTCTAAACTAGCAATTAACAATTCTGCTGTATTACCCCTTTTTTTAGCCACACTGGTCATTAAGTTTTTAAATTGTCTTTCTAGAATTCCATAGACATTTTTAGCTTTTTGTTTAGCTCTAAGTTGTAGGCCAAATTCTGAAAGTTTTTTGCGTCTAGCTTTAGCATGAACGCCAGGAATCAAAGTTAGTCTTCTTTGTAAAGTTTTAGAATTTTTATCTAAAATATTAACTCCTTCACGTCTAGCTAATTTATGTTTTGGTCCTGTATATCTAGCCATAATTAAACTCTCCTTTTCTTTTTAGCCCTTGGCCCGTTATGGGGTATAGGCGTAATATCAGAAATCGATAAAATAGAAAGTCCTGCTGTTTTAACTGCGCGAAGACCCTGATCTCGACCTGTACCAGGACCTTTAACATATATATCTACTTGTTTTATACCTTTTTCAAATGCTCTCTTAGCTGCATCTTCTACTGCTAAGCCCCCTGCATAAGGAGTAGATTTACGAGCGCCTTTAAAACCTTTATGTCCAGATGAACTCCAAGTGACTGTTTCACCTTTTTCATTAGTAACAGTTACTATTGTATTATTAAATGTAGATGTAATATATAATTTCCCTTTTTGAGAAATATTAACTAGGGTTTTCTTTTTTACACTTTTATTTTTTAATTTTTTTTCTTCTGCCATATTTTTATTTCATTTAGGCTTTAGCTTTTTGAGCTGTTTCCATCTTAGCTGCTACTTCTTTCTTAATAGCACCAATTGTAACTCTTTTACCCCTCTTAGTCCTAGCATTACTACGGGTGCGCTGTCCGCGAGTAGGTAAGCTTCTAGCATGTCTATTTCCTCTGTATGAACCTATATCTCTTAAACGTTTTATATTTCCATTAACTTCAGCTCTTAAATCTCCTTCTAGTTTATATGTAGCTAGAATATCGATTATTTTTTTTTGCTCTTCTTCACTTAAATCTTTAGTTCTTTTAGAAAAATCTATTTGAGCTTTAGTTAAAACAACTTTAGCATTACTGCGTCCAATTCCATAGATATAACTTAGAGCTATATCTATTCTTTTTTCATCTGGTATATTTACTCCAACGATTCTCATAGATTATCCTTGTCTTTGTTTATGCTTAGGTATTTCACACACGATACGTACTACGCCTTTGCGCTTAATTATTTTACATTTTGCACATCTTGGTTTTACACTTGATTGTACTTTCATAATAATTCCCCCAATTATAACCTATATGTTATTCTACCTCTAGTTTTATCATATGGCGTTACTTCAACTCTCACTCGATCTCCCGGTAGAATTTTAACAAAATGTATCCTCATCTTTCCAGATAAGGTACATAAAATTACAGATTCGTCCGGTAATTTAACACGAAACATCGTGCTGGGCAAGGCTTCTGTTACCACACCCACCAATTCAATAGATCCTTGGTGTGCCATCTTTAAACGTAGATCTAATTATAACAAAAGACTAAGCCTGAAGCAATTAGTTTTTGCGTTTTGTATAAAGCTGTGTTAATATCCTTTAATATAGGCTTTATGAGAGAGTTACAGCCAAGAAATGATGATTTAGATACTACTCCTAGTTATATTCTATTAGACCATGTAAATTTATCACGACTACGAAATGGCACTTATGCAGCAATTTGTTTAGAGATGAAACGTGGGGAAGGTTATTTTTTAAAATTAAATAATGAAGGAGAAATTGATATTTTTCATCAAGCATATACAGAAGCAGGCACAAAAAAAATTGGCACTAAGGCTAGAATTATTGGTTCTGCATCATACTCACATGATTTTAAAAACTTCGTCCCTACTCATTTAATTTTTAAGGATAATAGGAATAATTCTTTAATTATTAAAATATATCCTAGTAGGATCGTAGGTTATGATTCGAGGTCAGAAGCATACTTTATACTAAATGAATTGCAAAATATTATAGTTAATCAAGCTGCATAATAACTTTTATCCTTTTTGCTCTTTTCCTGGACTATATGGACATTGACTAATCTCATTTGCTTCTAAAGCATCTCTTCTAGCAATACCTTCAAGTACTCGTAGTGTTTCTGGTTCAATAAGTGTTTGACGTTGTATTGGAATCAATCCTCTAAACCAATCGCCTAAATAATGATCAAATTTATCTACAGTCATAAGTGCAAATTCTTCTAACATAGTAGTTTCAGATACATCTACACTACGCTGTAATAAAAAATCTCTTGTTTGCTTACTTACTTTCATACCTGCTGGACAACCAAGTGTATCTCCTAATCCAAGCATTTTTAATTTTTCACGATTAAGTCCTATAGTAGAATTATCAAGTAAATTATAGTTTGGTGTTCCTTCATGTCCTCCACCCATATCTCTAGTAATTCCAACCGCTCTTCTTGTCTCAATAATATTATCTAAGCGCACTTTGGAAATAATTAATGCTATGATTGGTCTAAATTCCTCTCCAAATAATCCCCTTAAATGAGTAGTTACTTCAGAACCAGTGACAACTCCAGCATGAACAATACCTTCAATACTATAGCCATCTCGTAGCCCAACTTTAGAGAGTTCTTTTCCCAATACTTCAGCTCTTTTCATAAGAGTATGAACGTAGGAATCAGCAAAACGACGAGCTGATTCAACCACTGGTACACCCTTAAGTAAATGATCTATATAAGGCATATTATTAAGCTCTAAAAATTGCTCCCAAGAAGCATTCAGAGTATGACCTATATCTTCTCCAAAATCCTCTACTACACGATGAGTATTATAATTCCGTGCTTTATGATACGAAGCAATTTTTCTGGCTGAATTAAATGGAATATAGGGAGGTTGTTCGCCTCTAGCGTCTGTATCATATTGATATGCAAATTCAATATTCTCAGAATTAACTCTTTCTTTATGAAATTGCCAAAAAATACCAATAATATCTGCCAAAAGTTGATAATATTCAACAAATTTAGGATCATTACGATTAGACATTACTGATGTCATATAATAGAATTTTTATTCAATAAATAAAGAATTTATTTTATCAGGATTAACACGATAATCTATATCATTAAATGAGAAATATACAGTATTATTAGTTACTAAAGCTTCAGTAATAGCTGAAGCTATTGCGTTATATAAGTAATCTCCTGCCCTTAATTCTATAACGGTATCTCCTGGTTGTTTTGTTTGCTCAAAAGAGAGTTTCTCAGCTAAGTTTTTATCTGAAATTAAGTAATCTTTCCCCTCAAAAGAAAACGTAGCTGGTTTATTTTTTTCTAAAGCCTTAGATATTGCCTCACCTATTATTTCAGGTAGTGTTTTATTTTCTGTAACTATTTCAACCGTGGGTAATGCTTCTTCTCTTGCTCTTTCTTCTTCCCATTTAGCCAATTGTTTTGGTTCATCCAACCTATATTTAGCTTTTTGCTGAATTGTTTTTGCTTGATCAATTAGCTCTGCCTTTTTAAGTTGTTTTTTTGTAATTGTATATATTCTATATAATAAAGATCCATCAAGTAATTGTTCTCGAATAGTACCTGCAGCAGGACATAAGAAATGGTTTACTCTTTCTTTACCATCTGTAGCTACATTTGCAGGGACTGTGACAAAATTTCTAAATACTCCATTGTTTATAATAAACTCGACAGCGTTTTGAAAAATATTTTGAGTTAATAGTTGCTCGTCTGATAATTCTGGATTTTTTTGTTTTGACAAAGTATAGAAAAGGCCTATTGCAGGAATTAATTCCATTGTAAAGTTATTTGTATCCCATTGATTAAGAAATCTTTTATAATCCGATATGTTCTTCCTAGTAACATATGTACCTGTTAAAGCAATTCGCTTGAATTCTTTACCAAGTTCTTCTAAATAATCTAGAATTACACTTTGATAACTTAAAATTGTTAAAGCAATTTCTGGATGGCTTTCTATAAGCTCTATACCTGCTTGCTGCTCGACTTTAGTAAATAGTCGTCGGTTCCTACTAGTTCTATCTAACCCTTCTACCTTAAAAGAAAGAGAGGGATCTCTAT
>PJMG01000025.1 GCA_003173895.1 Candidatus Levyibacteriota bacterium
ATTCCAAACAGTTGTTTATCTAAAAACCCCTGTATAAAAAGTGCCCCATCTCCCATAGAAAGTATCGTATTGAATATTCCAAATGCTAACGCACTTTTCGATCTTGCCTTTTCATAATTATAAAAATAGTCTTTTGCATTACTAGAGAGTTGAATAATATCGTCAAGCTGTTTATCCTGAGGAGAGATTATATCATGATCCATTTTGAATTTTTGGAATCGCTGTTCAATATCATGAGTCAACTTTGTAGTTTGAATAACAGTAGCAACCCATGAAGATCTTCGATCCTCTGGATGACTAAGAATATCATGAGTTTCTATAAGAAGAGCATCCTGCGTAACTTTTGCTATATATTGTTGTTTTGATTCATCAAAAGAAGCAAGTGAGGTATCACGGTTCAATGACATACCACGTCTAGTCAATTTATTATCTTTTTGTGAAGCAAGAAATCGGAAGATATTTTCTTCCTCATTTATTGGTTGATCTCCTATTAGCCTATCTACTGCTGTTGTAAGTGTTATTGCTAAGGCGTCTCTATTATCTTGTGAAAAAGGGTTATTAGTAATATTTTTAACTATTGCTCGTATAATATTTTGTTCTGAGCTTGTTAAATCAGATATATGTTCAATATAAACATCCCCTGCCTTAGAGATTCCTCCATGCTGAAAACGTTCTACATATCGCTGTGTTTGTTCTATTTTACTCATTTAGTTTTAATTGTAGGTTTAATTAGATTAAACATGGAGGAAATATAGCATATCTTAACGAAAGCTTCAACTTAGAAAAAATTTTATTTAGTAAAATTAGCATAAAAAGTTTCTTCATAGTCCAACAGAATTAAAAAGCCTGGAATAACAGAATAAAATTCTACTTATCTTAGAATAAGTATTACATTTAAGGTTACGGAGATAAACCATGGTATATATTAAATTAATAGTATGATACAATTTTTTTAGATGAGAAAAATAATTACTACTACATTCATTACTCTTGATGGGGTTATGCAAGCTCCAGGTGGACCAGAAGAAGATACATCAAATGGATTTAAATATGGAGGTTGGCAATTTGCCTGGGAAGAAAAAGATAAAGTAGCGGATGATATCATGAATAAATTCATGTCCGTCCCTTATGATCTACTTTTAGGTAGAGTTACATATGATATTTTTGCCGGTTTTTGGCCAAAGCATACAGATATACCAATTTTCGGAAAAGCTTTCGATATCGCTAAAAAATATGTGGTTTCACATAAACCTATTGATCTGTCCTGGGATAATTCTATTCTTATATCAGATGATGTAGTGGCTGAAATAAAAAAACTTAAAGAAACAGATGGTCCTGACTTATGTGTATGGGGTAGCAGCAATCTGATTCAAACACTTTTAAGCAATAATTTAATAGATCGTATGCATCTCTGGATATATCCCTTAACTATTGGTACTGGCAAAAAATTATTTAGTGATGGTACACAACCAGAACGGTTTAAAATTGTAAACAGTAAAATTACTACTAGTGGTGTAATAATTGCAACCTACGAGCCCCTAGAACCACTAAAAGTTAAATAAGCAAAATTATTTTATAAAACTTATTTTAAGACTCGTACTCTTTTAAAATTCTTCCCCTCGACCCCTTTTATATTAATTTCTTCCCAATCAAACTTTACTGATTCTAATTGTCTGGGTGTTAAAACTAATTCTGCAAAGCTCTCCCCTTCTCTTTGTAACGCACCAACTCCTGCCCAAAACTTAGCATATGACCTTTTAGTACTTCCAGTTACTACAGAATCAGAATAATACGTGGGACATGTCCAAATCTTTTCTGGATCATCAGAAACTTTTTTTAAAGTTGGAGTAATAAATATGGCTTGATGTTCCCATTCCACCTTTTCTTTCCATTGTGGATCTTTATCTTGTTCAGGTTTTAGTTTCACATTTAATTCAGTTGCTGCTTTCATACTCTCTGTCATTTCTGGAAATTTGCCATTATTCTCCTTGAGAAGTTGTTGTTTTGCTTCTTCGATCTCTTTATAATAATCATCTGGATTTTTAAATAAATCATAATGACGAGTATAAATAAATTTTATATTCTCTGGTAAATATGGTTTAACAAATTTAAGCATAGAACGAAATGTTTCACTATACTTATCTGTTTCACTTCGTGGGACATTATTTAGTCTTTCCACAGAAATATCCTGAGAAAAATATTCAAAAATAACACCAGGTTTATAAACACTTGCGATAAGTCTGGCCCATTGAGCAAAATAGGTGAAACTAAAAAGTTCGGCCCAATCAATTTCAGGTGCCTCTTCAAATCTCCATAATTTATTACCCCCAAACATTTCAAAAATTCTAATCGGCTTGTTATCTTTAACTAGAAGTTTGATCGCTTATTTAGTAAGTCTAACTGCATCATCTCCAGCTTTCAGTTTACGGAATTTTTTAGACATAACTTTTCCATAAATTGCATCCTCCAGAGGAGTATTACCAATATTCTCCATTTGAATAGGTTTTTTTAATGCTTCTAAGGTTGAAAGAATATATTCTGGTGGTGTCATAAAAATGAGATGCGGACAGGCGCTGAACCTGTGTCTTCTGTCTTGCGGACAGACACCTGACAACTCGGCGACCGCATCAAATGTATTTTATCATAAATCTAAATTAGATAGCAGGATTTTCAAAAGAAAAGTTTAAAAAATAGCGTGAAACGGTTTTACGTAGTTCAATGAAAATTTGGTTATTAAATATGGGAAGTATGAAGATGTGTTTCTATCCTCTCAAATCTTTTTTCATATTCTTCAGATTGTGCATTTATAAGATCACTTAAAGCCTCTATAGTATCTTCTTGAGTTTTTAATATGTCACTCTTTAATTCAGTTTTTATTCTCACTTCAGCTTCTTTAATCTCATTTCTTAATATATCGCTTGATTCTTTGATTTCTTGTCTTAATGTGCTGTTTGATTCTTGCAATTCTTTTCTTAATATATTACTTGCTCCTTCAATTTCTTGCCTTAATGTATTATTTGATTCTTCTATTTCCTTTTTTAATATACCGCTTGAATCTTTAATTTCCTTTCTTAATATATCGTTTTCTCCTTTAATTTCATTTTTTAATTCAAGTCTAACTTCTTTAATTTCTTTTCTTAAAGTATCAGTAGTTTCCTTTATTTCTTCTCTTAATGTGGAAGTATGATTGGTAAGCAATTTTTTAATTTGTTCCAGTAATTTATCATTCATAATTTTATATTACTCTCTTATATTCTAATTTTCAATTAGAATATGTTAAATAAAGTGCTATAATATTTTTATGAAGTTAAAACTTACTGAGAAAAAACCAGAAACTCCAGATGTAACTTCTTTTATTTTCTCCCCATCAGAATCATTAACATGGCAACCAGGACAATTTTTACATTATGTACTTCATCATAGACCTACAGATGATAGAGGTTCAGATCGCTGGTTTACTGTATCAGCTGCTCCATTTGAAAATCATGTTATGGTGACTACTCGACATGCATCTGAGAAGTCCAGCACATTTAAGAATGCTCTTTTTGATCTAAAAGAAGGAGATGAAATTGAGATATCAGTAATGGAAGGAGATTTTACTCTGAATGATCCAGAAAAAGAACATGTTTTTATCGCTGGTGGAATTGGAGTTACTCCATTCAGATCTATAATTAAGCAATTAGACCATGATAAAAAGCCAATTAATGTGACTCTTTTATATTCCAATCATGATCAAAATATTGTATATAAAGAAGAATTAGAAACAATTGCTGCTAATAACCCAAATTTTAAAATCCACTACATTTTTTCTCCAGAACATATTGATGAAGGAAAAATTAGAGAATTTGTACCAGATATAACAACTCCAATTTTTTATGTATCTGGACCTGAGCCAATGGTAGATGCTTTAGGTGAAACGTTGAAGAAAATGGGAATACAAGAAGATCATATTAAACAAGATTGGTTCCCCGGATATCCTGCAGAATAAAAAGGAGGTGAAATAATATGTTACGTTGTGAACCATTTCTTCTATTTGATGGGAATTGTGCTGAAGCAATGACCTTTTATCATCAGTGCCTTGGCGGTGATTTAAATCTTACAAAGTTAGGTGATACTCCTATGAAAGATATGTTTCCAAAGGAAAAATGGGAAAGACTTATCAATGCGCATCTGAAAAGTGGCGCTATAGAAATCTCAGCTACTGATTGGATGGCAGCACCTCAATATGAGCCAAAACAAGGTGATACATATGCGATATTTGTTATAGGCGGCGGGTACAATGAGTTGAAAACGGTTTTTGACAAACTTAAAGAAGGAGCCCAAACCGATAGGTTCCAGGATCTACATAATATGCCATTTGGAACTTATGGCCAATTTTTTGACAAGTATGGTGTCCACTGGATCTTTAAAGGAGATCAAAGAGGATAAAACTTTGTACCACTTACTACCCTCCTTATATGGGTGGGCTTGAGCCTATAGAATAGATACAGAGGTTGTTGTAGATTGAAGATAGATTGATATAGTAGTCTAAAGTCGAAATTAGGCTCATTGTTCTACCCCATTTCCCTATGGTGAAAAATTCCTGGCGCTGCTATAATATAGGATATTACACCAAATGCAGGATCTTGATAATTGTATTTAGTATAACTCTTAAAATATAATTAAAATTTATGAAAAAGAAAGATTTAAAAAAATTAATTAATTATTCTAAGCTTAAATTTAAAGTAAGTAAATCAATGCGTTATGATGACGTGGGAGATTATTTTAATTCTACTATAATTGCTTACGATATGAATAACCCAATTATAAATAACGCGATTATGTTACATGAATTTATAGAATATACATTGATTAAATCAGCAGGTATTCCGGTCGCGATGATTGATGCTTTTGATACTGATGAAAAAGCTGCGAAAAAATATAAAAAAGAATATAAACTATATTGTAAATATCATCGCATGGCTAATAATATAGAACGCCATTTTATTAAAAATATGGGAATGGACTGGAAAAGCTATGACAAAACTATATATAGAACGGAAGTAAAAGTAAAAAAGAGTAAAAAGATTAGTCCTCCAAAAATTGCTAAAAAATGGAAATTAAGGTAAGTCTAGATAATATCTCCTACCTTGACATTAAATGGTATCTGATAAAGTCCACGTTCCATTCCATAATTTAAACGATTAAGGATTGATGTCGAATAACCCAGGGATAAATAATCTGCTTTTGGGCGATAATACGCATCGAGAAATGAAAATTTATCTAAACTTTTATACATTCTATTAACAGCTTCTTCCACAGATGATCCGGATCCCGTAATAACAGCAATAATATCGCCATACCCAGTATTAACCAGTTTTTTACCTTTTTTCTTAGCGTCCCATAACCAAATATCCTTTTCAACTTCAGGTGCGAAATCAACCGTTAATCCCCCTAAAATTTCTTGAGTATCACTGTCTCGGTGGAGATTAAAAATCTTAATCGAAGATGCGACTGTTCCTAATGTAAACGGATTTTTTTTCTGAACTATATTTTCAAAATATTCATGGACACTACCGCACTGGGCAAATTCAGTAAAGATGGCATTATATCCAGGTCGATTCGGACAAAACTCACCAAAATACATTTTTCCATCACGTTTATTAATTAAAATTGATGCATCCCAGTAAAATAGCCCTTTATGTTTTTTAGCCAATTCATCGACAATAGGAGGAAAAGCAATCTGATTGATTCTTTCATTAACATCAATAGGAAAAACCAGATCAGCAGCGCAGCCTGTTTGAACAGAAATATTACCACTACCAATAGGCTTATTCTCAATGTCTAATGTACAAGCGATTAATTCACCATCGTAATATATTTTTTCAGGAGTAAGTTCCATAACAGAAGGAATGAGTACCTCTAAGATAAATCCTTCTGATTCATATGCATCTGCGTCTTTATCTAATACCTCAATTAGCGCACGAGAGGCTAGAACGGGATCATCAGTACTAGGAACAAAGGCAGTTAATGCATCAGTATTAGCTTTTAAAACCCAGACTTCATCTGTATTCGCTAAAAATTTTTTGGCTTCTGCAACTTTAGTGAATTCTTTCTTTCTAGCAATGTTTAATTTATTATAATATTTTTTTACAAATTCCTTAGCTTTATCTCTATCCATTTCATATGAGTAATCTTCATGAGTCGGGAAATTACCATGGAATCCTAAATCTTTAATTTGCTCTGAAAATGCATATAATCCGTTGGTATCAAAAAACACGAAATAGTCTTGAGGATTTTTATAAGTTTTCATCTCTTTAATAAGTTCTTCTGCAGATTTTTTCTTAACCATACCTTCAAATACTGCCAGACGGCCTTCCTTATCTTTTCGTCCTTCCGTGTATATATCATCACCAGAAACTGCTAAGCTGCTCATACTCTGCACTTGTGCCAGTACGACATCCTGACCTTCCATTTGTAAATGTTGAGCAACCGGAGTACCTGATCCATCAAAAGTGAAGACAATATATTTCATACAAGCAATACATTATATAGCATAGCATATTTAAGAGAAAAAAAAAGATTCTACTGAAATAACTAGACTACTGTTGACCGACAATTGCATTGTAATTATTGATAAATTGATTAATTTAGACTAAAATTTGTCTATGAAAGATTTTGAACATGATCCACTACCTGAACCAAGTGAATTAACTAGAAAACGTCAGCAAGAATTTTTTCAAACAGTTCCTTCTTTACCTTCAGAAGCTAAGGATTATATAAGTGATCTTTCCAGTAAGTTACTAGAGGCTGATTTAAGAAGGCAAGTTACTTCTGATCCACTCCAACAACAGCAAATTGCAGATAATTTAACCCAATTAGGTTTAGATCCTAATCAATTACAAATAGTCTTAAATTATTTTAATTTTTCACCTAAGGAGAATAAATAATTATGGCTAATATAAATGAAAGAAATCCTGAATTAGGTTTAGATTTAGCAACTACTCAACGTACACAGAAAATTGTTAATAAATGGATAATGGATAGAGAATTAAAAAGTTTAGATATTATTCCTCAACTTTATGCAGCACTATTTAATATGCCTTCAGCTAATACAGTTCTATTATCAGAAGTATTAAGGACCACAAATGCTTATTTATTAGGAAGTGAAAATACTACCATACATCCTGAAATGCTTAGAACCACGATGTACCGATATACTGATGAATTAGATCAAAAACTAGCAGCGTTGCCTTCTTCTCCACTAAAACATGTTGAGGATATAGTCCATACAGCAGCATGGGCTTATTATGTATTTGAAAAAATTCATCCTTTTACAGATGGTAATGGTAGGATTGGTAGAATGATAGTAAAAAAGATATTAAAAGGAGCAGGATTTAGAGATATTATTTTTCATGATCAAAGATGGTACGGAAATCAACATTCAGATCATTTAGATGCATTAAGTAGAACAGATAAAACAGGTAATTTATCACATGTAGAATTATATTTATTAACTGCTCTTAGAAATAGATATTCTGAAAATTTAACAGATGTAGCACTTAGAGAAGAGATTAATCAAGTTATAGATAAAAAGCACCAGCAAATTGCTAATTCTACAGAAAAAAAAGGAAAACACGAAATTTGGCTTGGTTTTCCAGTAAATTAAAATTTTCTTCAAGATTCATACAAGTACCTTTTAATAAACCATTTCCAGAGAGGCTTTATTAAAATTATTGACAAAAAAAGATTAAATATTTAATCTTAAAGAATGGATGGTGTAAGTGAGGAGTTAGAACAAGAAGAGACAGAAAGTAGATTAGCTCGACCTGATATTGATTCGCTTATTGAAAGATATAGAAATGATCTGCGTTATACAAATAATGAGTCAGAAAGGCAAGCCTGTATAAATATACTTACTGAACTTAAAGAATTTGTAAAAAATTTAAAATTACCAGAAGGTATAGAAACTGTTATTTTAGCAGGACAATTTTGTGATCCAAATAAAATGCCGGAAATTAATGGCCCTTCATTTCAATCCGCTGCTTTAATAGATTTAGTTTTAGTCCGTAATCCCGATATTTCTGGTAAAGACTATAGTTTTCATAATGACGCAGAACTTATTGAAACAGTTGAAGAACAAGCTATAACAGGCGGTTTTAATGAAGTATTAAATAAACAATTTTCTTATAATGACCAAGATAAATATAGATTTATGACAGATATCTCGGTGCAATTTTCTGATGGGAAAAGTAATCGTAATGATTTAATAAAAAACATGATGCAAAATGGAGTTATTATAAGAGGTCCAATTCCCCCTAATTATCCAGATATAGGATCAAAGTTAAAATAACCTACATTAGTTATTTTAATATTGGTTTTCAAAGTAAATGCTAGATAAAGAACTAATTAAGATTTTTTATCTAAATATTCTTTAACTTTTTTAAAAGCTTTTAATAAATTATCTACTTCTTCTTCAGTATTTGCTGAAGTAAATGTGAGTCTATGACATTCATCTCCTTTCTTAACCATTGGAAAAGGAGCAACTGTCACTAGTATTCCTTCATCAAATAGCATGTTAGCTGTAGTAATAAGATCTTCTGTATTACCAATGTGAACTGAAACAATTGGAAAGCCTGTTTTATTAAATACAGTAAATCCCAAATTTCTAAGGCCCTCTATACCTTTTTTAGTTATATCCCAAAGCTGTTTTCTCATTAATTCACCTTTTTTTTCATTTATTTCTAAACCTTTTAATAAGGTTGCTAAAGAAGCAGTAGGACAAGGACCTGAGAGATCATACGGAGTTGCAAAAGCTTCCAAAAACGTCTTCATTTCATTACTACAACCAATGAAAGCAGCTAAAGAAGAGTATGCTTTAGAACAACCACCTACATATAAAATATTTTTGTAATCTATATCATAGTATTTAACAATACCATTTCCTTTATATCCTAAAGGCATCTTATGATCTGGATTTTCTCCTACTACACCAAAACCATGCGCATCATCAATATAAATAATTGCTTCATATTTTTTAGCTAATTCTACTAACTTAGGTAAATTAACATAATCACCTGTCATACTATATACACCATCAACCATAATTATTTTACGCGGATTTTCTTTATGCTCAATAAGAAGTTTCTCTAGCGCCTCAAAATCATCTTGTTCAAAAGAAGTAAGTATTCCACCGCTGTCCCGGGCTATTTTAGCTGCCTCATACATGGTTTCATGACCAGATTTATCTAAAAACATCACTCCTGATTTCCCTATAAGTGCAGGAATTACGCCGATTGAAATCAAAGTAACAGTAGGAAGAATAAGTGTAGTTTCTGTGCCAATAAGACTAGCAAGTTTTTTTTCGACCTCTTCATATAATTTTGGACTAGCTACTAATCTACACCAACTTGGATGAACACCCCATTTTTCAATATTTTCATGTACATCAATATCCATTTCTGGATCTAAATCTAGCCCTAAATAATTACAAGAAGCAAAATCTATAACCCAATGATTTTCAGAAACTCGAATTTTTCTCCCTTTAATTTCTTGAGCAATAACATTATATTGCTTCATTGTTTTAAACATATCCCTAATAAGAGCTCTTCTATTTTCTTGAAGATTTGTATTTATGATTTTTGTAATTGCATCCATACTTATGTGGTAAATTCTCCCTTTCTAGCAAGGTAGAGTTTAATACTAGAGATTATACTAAAATCTTTAAACAATTTCATAGTAAGCATCTTATTTTTACCTCCAATGAATACTTGTATCCCCTGTATCAAGAACTCCCCTGGTTTGAGAAAAGAATTTTTAGTTGATAATACTGCATTATTTAAAAATATTTTTTGTTTATCAAAAGAAGTAAAACACTTATCTAATGGCCATAAATAAGGATAAAGATTAATTTTATTTACAATATCTTCTGCTTTTTCTTCTTCCCAATTTACTTTCATATAATTATAATATTTACCTGTTTTTGAAGCTAATGACATATTCTGTTTCTTTACTTTAATTTTACTCTCTAAATAATTAGTAACATCTTTAAGAAGGGTCCTAATAAGAATTTTTTCAATATGTTGTTCTAGCGAAATTGCATCATCATTTGGGGAAATATTAAATGTATGCTGAGCAATGATATCTCCACCATCAATTGTATTGTTTAAAACAATGTATGAGACTGCAGATTCTTTATCTCTATTCTTTAAAGACCATAGAGTAGGTAAAGAGCCTGCATATTGAGGCAATTTGGACGGGTGCACATTAATACTTCCATATTTTGGAGTATTAATTATGCTTTCTGGAAGTATCCACCAATTATTTACAATAATAAGATCTATGTTTTTCTTTTTTATATACTTTACTGAATTTAATTCATTATCTAAATTTATAAGTGGTAATTTTCTTTCACTTATAGCTATAAGATACTGTGTATACTGCTTGTATAATGGGTCTGAAAAAAAATAGAGTAACTTCCAAAAAAGTAAAGTAATTCTCTCAAGAAATCTATATTTATTTTTATATCGTAAAAAATAAAGCAGTTTAAAAATAAAGTTTACTGGGTTATACGTTTTTGCAATTAGAAAATCTCTATTCAAATTTACTGATTTTAGAGAAAAGTCTTTAGAATTTAGAAGTAAAAAAAAAGTTGGAATATCTATTCCTATATAGGAAACAGTATAAGGTTTTCTCATTTCTTAATAATTAGATTTTTAGACTCTTCTGCCAATAAGACACGGTCTACTTTCCCTGATGAAGTTTTAGGCAGAATATCTTTTTTAATAAATCTATAAGGGATCATATATTCAGGAATTTTAGTTTTTAAGAATGCAATAATTTTTTCACTCGTCAATTCTTTATTCTTTAGTAAAGAATAGTAACAGTATAATCTATTACCATATTTTTCATCAGGTACTGCAACAACACAAAATTCATCTAATAATTCGTTTTTCGCTAAAGCAGATTCTATTTCTCCTAATTCTATTCTAAATCCTTTTACCTTTACCATATGGTCCTTTCTACCTTTATAATATAAAACTCCTTTTTCATCTCTGTATCCATAATCACCCGTTCTCCAAAATTTAACTGGATATTTATGAAAAGGACTCAAGACTAAACATTCATTTGTTTTTTCAGCCATACCTAAATATCCTAATGTAACTGTTCCACCTCTACACCATAATTCGCCCATTTCGTTAGGATTACAAATTCTTTTTTTATCATCAGATACTACTAATATTTCTGTATCATCTACTTCATATCCTAAAGGGATAGGGGAATCATCTTTTGGAAGTTTATCAATCCACCAATAAGTAATAATATTTGTTTCTGTAGGTCCATATATATTTGCTATTCGAGTTTTAGATAATATTTCCTGTAATTTTCTTAACTGAGGTGTAGGAAATGGTTCTCCTGCGTACATAATTTCTCTCAAGTAAAGTTTTGCTTTTGATAATTCTCCACGATTCATAAAAATGATAAATGTAGATGGAGTTGTATATATAATTGTTGCCTTTTGTTTTTCCATTAAAGATACATAATCTTTATGTTTTTGCTCTTCTTCTCTCTTTTTTCTCCAATCATAACAAACAAGTTTCGCGCCGGCATTAAATGTATTAAAAATATCAAAAACAGATAAATCAAATTTAAAAGGGGCTCTAGACATAACCACATCATTTTCTGTAAGTTTAAATTCTTTCTGCATCCAATCTATAAATGTGCGAGCATTTCTATGAGTAAGCATAATTCCTTTTGGAATTCCTGTAGAGCCAGAGCTATGTAGAATATAAGCTAAATCATCAGAAACCTGATTTAAAATTTCAGGTTCAGCATTTGAAGATTTAAGAACAGATTTAAATGAAAGGGTACTATTTTTTATTTGATTAGTTTCTTGAATAAAGATAACTGTTTCTATTGATTTAGCTTTAAAAACTTCTTTATGATTTTCATAAAAAATTGGATCAACTAAGATAGTATCTAATTTAGTGCTATTTATAATATGTAATAATCTCTCGCTTGGTGAATATTCATCAAGTGGTACATAAGTGCATCCTATTTTTAGAGTGCCCAGAATACCTCCAATACTATTAATATTTACTGTAGAAAGTATACCAACATAAGGTTTTTCTCTAATATTTCCTTTACGTTCCTTAATAATATTTGCGAACTTATTTGAAAGTAAATTTAGCTCTTCATAGCTTATTTTTTGGCCTCCCTCTACAAAAATCGCTATATTTTTAGAGAATCTTTTCGCAGATTCAGTAAATACATCATGAAGTAAATATCTCATATTATGTATATATAATTAGTATATCTGTTATTTCCCCTTTAATCCTTTTATGATTTTTATAATATTTTAATTCATTAAAAGGGAAAATATCTAAATTACATAAACCTATGGTCTTTTCTGGATCTATAATAACGTTTTTTTCAAAACTATTTAAATAATCAAAATATTTTCTTCGTATTTCTTTAGCTTCCTTAGTATTATTCCAAGTAGAAATATATAATATATCACCTTTTCTAATAAGTTTATTTATATAAACTATGGGATTTTCCATGTAGGAAATAATATTAAAAATAAATGCGTATATAGATTTTCCTTGAGGTAATTTTTCTTTACTTACATCTTGAAATTTTTTATTAATAATTTGAATATGTGGAAACTGTTTTATCAAAAAAGAAAATTGTTTTTGTATAAATAAATTACTTAACGGTTCTATGGCTATATAATTTTTTACTCTAGAAAAAGCTAATTCAATAGACCAAAGTGGCCCTGCGCCTACTACAATAAAATTAATGGATTTTAAATTAGGAAGAGTTTTAAATAATTTAGCTAAATTATTTTGCTCTTCACGATCGTACTGTGTAGTTAATTTTGTTGCTTGAGGTGACATCATTCTAAAAAAATAATTTTCATCTATATTGTCCTTCTGGGGAATTTCAGTCAAAGGTTTAATAGTCTTTTTTATAGAGTGTTTTGTCAAAGACATAAATAATAGTATTATTTAAGAGATATTGTATCTTGAAGTAAAAAAAGAGTCAAATTATAGAAATTAATGACTCTTAAGTCAAGATTTCGAGTTTTCTATATTATGGTGCGGTGGCCATAATAGTTACAGTAGAACTGTGAGCTGTTAATTGAGTAGCTGCAGTAGGCATAGTCATTCTGAAAAAAAGATTTCTTGTGCTTCCTTGAGCTACATTGGAATCCAATAAAAAGCTAGTAGGATCAGCTGAAGTAAATGTAGACCACGAATTTCCATCTTCAGAAAATTCCCATTTTACCGAATTTGTTCCACTACTACTTCCTAATGACCAAATATCTGAGCCATCAATAAAATTAGTACTTTTTATATTTAAAGCTACAGGGCCGTTATTTACTGTAACTACTCTAACATCATTAGTACCTGTCGCCGTTGTGTCTTGGGTATTTCCTAAACCTACTGCGCCTAAATTTATGGCTGAGGTATCATCAAGTGAAATAGAAATAATTATAGTCCAATTAGTATTATTACCATTGTCTACATTAGTTCCATCAGATGCATTAATAGCGTGTCCTCCACTGGCATCAGAATAGGAAACAGAAATATAAGAAACAGACTGAGTAACTCCAGTATTATTCACATTTAATTGCCAATTAGTGGAAGTAGTTAAGGGAGCGAGTGTTAATAAATGTCCTGAAGTTCCATGTAAAGTTAGTGAACCATTGGCTAATATAGTTTGAACTACGGAACTTTGAAAGAAAACAGTTCTATCTCCTCCAGTAATAGTTAGACCATACCAATTATTTGGATTATTAATCGTTTGATTTCCTGATCCATCAAAAGTAACTGTGCTGGTGTTAGGCGTAAAAGTATCAGCGTTAGACCAATCTCCTTGAATCTCAATATTATAATGGTTCGCTGCTGTAGTATTAAGAGTACCATTGGCTATATTCAAGCCTCCTAATAAATGAATATTTCCACCTAAGTTAGCAGTTTGACCTAACTTATCAATAGTTAAATTATTATAAGTGATCCCATTAACTGTTTGCGTAGCAGTGGTACTGTTAAAGTCTACAGTATTGTTATTAGTAGACGCGTCAAAAGTGATAATAGCAATTGCATTACTATTTGATCCGCCAACATTAAGTATGGATCCATTTCCCTGAGTCCATGAACCACTACCACTAAATGTTCCTGCAATAGTTACAGTACCGTTATTAGTCACAGTTGCCGGGCTATTAACTGTCAAAGTAGTTATAGCAATTGGATTTGATCCACTGAAAGTTATGCCAGCAGTCGTCAATGTAGTTGTTCCTGTAATCGAAACAGTACCACCATTATTAGTAATACCTGATTGTAATTGAATTTGACTACTCACTCCTGTCAATGAGCCGCCACTTAACGTTACCATTCCAACTAAAAGTTTAGTACCAGTACTATTAGCTAGATTAAGAGTTCCACTACTAATATTGGTATTTCCATTTAACGTAAATGAAAAAGCTCCGGTTATTAACGTTCCGCCTGAAACAGTAAGATTTCCATTAATAGTTAAAGTACTTCCTAATGTCCAAGTTCCTGTTCCTCCCATTGTAACATCACCTAATATAGGTGAAGTTGGGCCACAAGTTTTAGTACCACTACCGCTAAATTGGAGATTATAGTATTGAATAGTTTTGCATGTTTGGTTTGATCCACTGTAAGTAATAGTATTAGAATTGGTTGATGCATCTAAAGTTCCTGATCCGCTAAAAACCACAGCTCCTGAAAATGTAAGTGTTGACCCACTTCCTTGTGTCCAGTTACCAGTTAAGGTAAATGAAGTCCCGCTGGAAGTAATGGAACCATTGTTTGTTACAGTTATTGCTGAACCGTTGATAATTGTCGCGATAGATTGTGTTCCGGAAATCGCTTGATTGTTAGTATTAAAAGTAACAGTTCCGGTAATTGAAACAGTACCACTATTATTAGTGATACCATTGGAAATCTGAATAGCAGTGCTGGCTCCACTTAAAGTTCCACCATTTAAAGTAACATTACCTGTAAGAAGTTTAGTACCAGTACTGTTAGTTAGTGATAAAGTTCCGCTACTAATAGTAGTTGTTCCAGTAATGGTAAAAGCTACAGCGCCAGTCGTTAAGGTTCCACCTGAAATGGTTAAATTACCATTAGTCGTTAATGCTGTAGTTAATGTCCAGGTTGCCGTACCACCTACAGTAATATTTCCTAGCATGGGTGAAGTGGGTGTACAAGTTTTAGCGCTAGTTCCTCCAAATTGGAGATTATAATATTGAATGGTTTTACAGGTTTGTGTTCCTCCACGATCATAAATAACAGTATTAGAATTGGTAGACGCATCTAGTACACCTGCTCCACTAAAAGTAATATTTCCAGAAAATTCTAATGAAGATCCACTACCTTGTGTCCAGTTTCCAGTTAAAGTAAGCGTAGTCCCATTGTCGGTAATTGTTCCATTATTAGTCAGAGTAACTCCTGTACCGATAGTTATAGTTGTTATAGTTTGAGTTCCTGCTAAAGCTTGGTTATTAGTATTAAAAGTTGCTGTTCCTGTTATGTTAACAGAACCACTAGTTTGGGTTATTCCTCCTAAAAAAATTATATTTGTACTAGCTCCACTTAAAGTTCCTCCATCTACAGTAACTAATCCGGTCATCGTTTTAGCCCCAGTATTATTTGTAAGTGAAAATGTTCCTCCAGAAATTTCTGTTGTCCCATTTACAGTTAACGCCACAGCTCCTGTGGTTAAAGTACCTGAACTTACTGTAAGGTTACCTGATACTGTAAGTCCATTTGTCGCCAACGTACTAGTAGCGCCATTATTAATAAAATTTCCACTAACTGTGGAAAAAGGAACAGTTGCTGTGCCAGCAGTGGCAGTAAAAGTCCCATTAATGGTAGTTATACTGGTTAATGTTTTAGTTCCCCCGCCACTAATAGTTAGATTATAATAACTAGCTACTTTAGCAGTTTGACTTCCATTAAGCGCATAATTAACAGTGTTTGGTGTATTAGTAGTGAAATCTACGGTGGTTACTGCCATAGCATTAGTAGTACCACCTTTGGCATTTAACGTAGAATTGGTTCCTTGAGTCCATCCACCTGATCCTGTTAAATTTCCAGCCACAGTAATAGTTCCATTATTGGTAGTAGTTCCCGAAGAAATAGTAAGCGCTCCAGGGAGACTTAAATTTGCAGTAGAATTAATTGTTTTATTATTTGTTATGGTAATAGTGCCAGTTGGAGAATAAGTTCCAGTGCCATCAATAGTAGCTCCTGATCCACTAAGCGCCAATGTGGCGGTAGTGCCAGTTACGCTTCCACTATCAGTAAAGTTGCCCGAATCAGTAATTGCTCTAGTATTTGCATCTAAAACGCCTCCACTATTAACAGTAATTCCAGCTATAGTAGTTGTGGCTACAAAAGTTACTGTATTACCATTATTAATGGTTATAGTATCTGTAGTTTGAGGTGTAGTATTATTACAGTTAGTCCAGGTTCCTGCTACATTAAAGTTTCCAGTTGTAACGTTAGAGGTGCAAGTAAATGCCAAACTTTTAGAAGTAGAAAATAGATAAGAAGTTAAGAAAAATAAAAAGATAAATAAAAAATTTGCTATTTTTTTTAAATATAAATTATACATATTGCTTGCTATATTAATTTTATTATAGCAAAGAAGTTTTCAGGTTGTTTCGCTATTGACAGAAATTTAAAAATTTGTTTTTATAATATTATGCAAGCAATTTTTACTAATAAAAAATTCACTTCATTAATCTTATTTTTAATTATATTTTTTAGCATTAACTTTGTATTGATAACTCCACTTACCTTAGCTGCAGGGACTGCTACAGTTGCAGCTACAGTTACTGTTCAAAATGTTTCAGTTTCAGTAACTGATGGCTCGATAGCATATGGAACTTTAGCAACCAACACTTCTGCAGGAACTAATGGTAGCGATACTCAAACTGCTACTAATAATGGTAATGTAGCTGAAGACTTAAATGTTAGAGGACAAAATAGTGCTAACTGGACGTTGGGAGCGACTGTTGGAACTGACACTTACGTCCAACAGTTTTGTACTGCTTCTTGTGCATCTGCTCCAACCAATTACACGAAACTAACTACTAGTTATCAAGCTCTTGCTAGTAACGTAGCCGGAAATGGAACTCAAACATTTGACTTATATATTACTACTCCTACATCCTCTTCTGTTTTTACACAGCAGTCAGTTGATGTAACAGTACAAGCAGTAGCCCACTAGAATTATATTGCTAAGTTGGCTTTAATCTAGTACCATATATTGATTATTGTGAAAAGATTTTTTTTAATAGTACTACTTCTCTCCTTTTTCTTATTTCCAGTAGTCGTTTTAGCTAGAATCGGAGTAGGTGTAGCTACAGGGAAAATAATAATTAATGAAAAATTAAAACCTGGAATTATTTATAATCTTCCACCGCTTACGGTTTTAAATACGGGCGATGTCTCTTCAGATTATGAAGTAGCAATAACTTATTTTGAAAAGCAACCTCAACTAAAACCTGATAACAGCTGGTTTATATTTTCACCTCAAAGATTTCACTTAGATCCAGGTAAAGTTCAAATAGTAAATATTAAATTAAATTTACCAGTTTCTGTAAAACCCGGGGATTATTTTGGATTTTTAGAAGCTCATCCTATCCAAAAAGATAAAGCCGGACAGACAACCATTGGTATAGCAGCCGCAGCAAAATTATATTTTACTATCGTTCCGGCTAATATTTTTTATGGTATATATTATAAAATTAGTAGCTTCTGGCAAATATATGCTCCATGGCCTCAAAGAGTTTTGATTTTACTAGTAATTATTGTCGCAATTATTTTTATACGAAAGTTCTTTAATATTCAGATAGGACTTAAAAAACCACAAACAGAAGAAAGAATAGATAAAGTTGAGAAAAAGTTTCCTATTAGAAAATTCAAATCAATTGAGAAACAAAATAAAGATGAATGAAATTCCAAATTCAAAAAATCTTCTACTTTTTCAGCATTATACTCATTTTAACTTGTATCATTTCAAGAATTGTATATAGTGCTAATAGTACTAATGTAAACGCTACAGTGAAAATTAGTGTTTGTGGAAATGGAATTATAGAAAATGGTGAAGACTGTGAAGGGAATAACCTAAATGGAAAAACTTGTGAAAGCTTAGGATACGCTTCAGGAACATTATCTTGTGATATAAGTTGCAGTTTTAATACATCTAACTGTATAGTAGCTACGCCGACCCCTACTTTAATACCCACTCTAATTCCCACTAATTCTCCTACAACTATGCCAAATTCTACTTCAGAAAATGTATCTACTCCTACTGAAACTCCCCTATTCCCCACAGTTTCTATTACACCTACTCAAAATAATTTATTAAATTCCATAATTCCTTCTGTAAATTCATTTCCTCAAGCATTATTTAACTTTGGGGCTGATAAAAATGGTATGATTGAAAAAGGACAACTTTATATTAGCGTTAAAAGGTGGGTAAATCAGTGGCAGAATTTTTTATCGTCTACACATGTAGAAAATGGTCAAGTTTTAGGAACACAAACAGCTAAAAAATGTGATATTAATAACGATGGTGTTTGTGACTTAGTGGATTTATCAGTTATGCTTTATTACGTACAACCATGAATATAATATTTCAACTACTATATCCAGTTTTAATTTTTACCATTTTAATCATTTTCTCCTGGGTACTTATTCACTTATTGACTATATTTGGTGTATTTTTAGCATTTGCCTACCCCATCTGGTGGATGATTTCTCCTAAACAAACTGTCTGCGTTTTTTGCCGTTCAAAAAAAGATGGAGAAACTTGTCCTGTTTGTCATGAAATAGTTAAAAAATCAGATGGAACTAATCCTAAAACATTTTTTTCTGCCATTTTTAATGGTGGGATTCTTTTAGTATTTTCTTTAATCTCTATTGGAATAGTTTTTGGAGAAAGTCAACTTCTTTTTCACTTAGGTTTTCCTACACCTTCTAAAACAACAGTAGCTTTTTCTATACCAACCCAAGAAGAATATCAAATAGGAGAAATTTTCCCAATGCAAGTAAAGATTACTGGCATCAAAGAATCTATTAATACAGTTAAAGTAGATTTTTCTTATGATCCTAAAAAACTGGAAGTTGTAGATATTTCTACGAAAGATAGCTTTGCTAATATTTTCATTCAGAAACAAATTGATAATAGTACAGGTTTTTCCAGTTTTGCAGGCGGTCTTCCTAATCCTGGGTTTTCTGGGAACCAAGGAACTTTTGCTACTATTTATTTACGCGGGCTTAAAACGGGTGTAGCAACTGTTAATTTCCTTCCATCATCACAGGTTTTAGCTAATAATGGTCACGGAGATAACCTTTTAAGCAGTTTCGGAAATGCTTCATATTTAATAGTAACTAGTTTACCTAAAAATAATTCTCAAAATGGGACTAGTTTAGGTGCTAATAATGTTTTAGGTATCAGTACATCTTCTGCCAATACACAAATGATATTTTACGATGAGACTCAAGTTCTAGGAGCCCATACTAGTAATATTCCCCAACCTACAAAACAAAAAA
>PJMG01000011.1 GCA_003173895.1 Candidatus Levyibacteriota bacterium
TGATACGCCTATGGGTTGGGACATCGCAGGTAGAAAAGAAGTAATTATGGGAACTAAGCGGGATGATTTTATAAATTATCTAAAAAGTCTTTATTCTTCAGATAATATGACTGTAGTGATAGCAGGTGGAATAACTGAAGAAAAAGCACTAGAGTTAGCTAAAAAATATTTTGGTGAAATGAAAAATTTTGGAGTTATTAAAGCTGAAAAAGTGCTAGATGAACAAACTAAACCTAATTTAGTCTTAAAAACTAAAACTACAGAACAAGCTCACCTAGCATTAGGTGTTCGGGCTATTCCACTGGATCATCCTGATCAATATCCTTTAGAAATTTTAGCTTCTATTTTAGGTGGAGGTATGTCGAGTCGTCTATTCCATGAAGTTCGGGAAAGAAGAGGTTTAGCATATTATGTTAGATGCTCACTGGATCAATATACTGATTGCGGAACGCTCGTCGCTACAGCAGGAATTGATCCTAAAAGAATTGATGATGCTATAAAAGTCATTAAAGAGGAATATGAAAAAATAGCTGGTGGTATTAAACCTATAACTGAAGAAGAAGTTAAGAAAGCTAAAGAGTTCTTAAAAGGTCATTTAGTTTTAGATTTAGAAGATAGTAAGTCAGTAGCATCATACTATGCTTCTCAAGAGCTTTTAGAAGCTAAGATTTATGATCCTGAAGAAATATTGAATTTAATTAATAAAGTAACTGTAGATGAGGTAAATGCAGTGGCTAAAAAATATTTAAAGAAAGAGACACTTAATCTAGCAGTGATTGGTAACTTTAGTGATAGACAAAGATTTGAAGATTTACTAAAATAATATTTATAAATTATGGATAGAGCAGTTGTTTTAATTAAACCAGATGGGATTCAAAGAGGAATCATAGGTGAAGTTGTAAAGCGATTTGAGCAAAAAGGACTTCATTTAGTTGGTCTTAAAATGATTTCTTTAACAGATTCTATTTTAGATGAGTGGTATGCACATCATAAAGATAAACCATTTTTTAGAAGCCTAAAAGAATATATGATGCAGTATCCAGTAGTAGCCATGCTTTGGGAAGGAATAGATGCTGCTAAAACTATTCGCCTGATGCTCGGTCCTACTCTGGGTCGTACAGCTGCACCTGGAACTATCAGAGGAGATTTTGCAATGAGTCAGCAATATAATTTAGTTCATGCATCTGAAGATGAAGCAGCTGCTAAAAAAGAAGAAAGTTTAATTTTTAAAGAAAATGAGATTTTCCCTTGGGAAAAACTCGACCTGCCTCTTATCTACTCAGACGAAGAAATGAAATAAAATATGCCTCAAGAGGAATATAGGGAACAAGGATTTGAAAATCCTTTAATTCAAAAAGTAAAAGGTTTATATTCATTAAGAAAAGATTTAATTAATCATTTTCAAGACTATGCTAGGCAAGAAATTACTACTGAGCCTGTGGCTGAATTCCTTTATCATAATGTTTATGGTAATGAAATCTTATTAGAAGCATATAGAGGTATACTTTCACCTTTTAGACTAGATAGGGAAATTAAAGATCGTCATAAAATCGGAATAAAAAAAGACCATTGGCCTGAAATCGCAAAAAACGTAGATAAAACTCTATATGAAGCAGCTCAGGTTTATCTGTTGAGAAATAATATAGATAAAGCTGTGGAAATTTGTGAGGTAATTGAAGAAAGACCTTGGCTAAATCTAGCTTTAGATATAGCAGAAGCAGCTATGACTTCAGGAAAAATCGATCCTGACTATAAGGTTTTACTTATAACTCAAGCGGCAGGTATAACTGCGAATCATAAAGAAAAAATAGGATTCTATGATTTGTATGATAAAGATAAAAATGAAAGATTGATAGAAAATGTACGACATAATTATAGATTGGCATTTTTATATCAATATTTAGATCGTAATGAAGATGCTGGAGAAGTTATGCAGAAATTAGAAGATATAATTATAGCTACTAATAATTCAAAGTCCGCAGAAGCGTATACAGAACTCGCTCGTGGTTATGCTAAACTAGGTAATTTAACTAAAGCAGAATCATCGCTAGTGTTAGCAATGCGAGAAAGACAAAAGAATATCAATCTGGGTACTGAGCGGTCTCTTACAGATTATAGATTAATGTTAGAAATAGCTTATTTACTCGATAAATCAGATTTTAAAGCAACAAATGACTTTTTATCAGGATTAGAAAATTTAATGGGGGAGAAATTAGATTTACAAACAGGTGATAAGTCAGAAATCATAAGTAAAATAAATATTTGGGTAATAAACCAAGCACATAAAGTCGAAAGAAGCGATGATAAAACTAAAGCAGATTTCGAAAAACTAATTTTTTCTTATCCTGAATACTTTCTAGAGCATTTTAGATTGATGTATATAGAATCTCCCGGGGCTTTTAAAAATCCTGCTAAAGTTCTTATGCTTTATCATCTTTATAGAAAAAATGGTTTAACTGATGCTGAAAACTTAATTTATAAATATATGAACGCAGATGGATTAACTTGGGAAACTGGAGTAGAGTTAATAGATACTTGTACTCGTATCTTAAAAAAAACTTTAGAATCTGAAGAAAATAGAAAACAAATATTAGAAGTAGATGCTGCTGACCCAGAACATATTTTATGGGGAATACTATATGTATTTAACTACGAGTAAAAATATTTTTTATTTATTGAATAAATAAAGTAAAGCAAGCAGAAGTATTGACAAAGTCTAAGATGTCTTATAATATACAACCATGCCAGCAGAAATAGATAAACAAAAAGTATCAGCAGGAGTAGAAAAAGTTTTACTTAAGTTACATTCTAATGATAAGCCAACTAAAAGGAAAATCTCAGAAATAGAAAAATTAACTGATTTAATTTTAGACCACGGTTATAAGCCTACTGAATTGGAAAGAGAAAAAGCTCAAGATGAATATTTAAAAACAGCACAAGATTTATCTTTACATCCTCGTAGATCTCGTAGAACCTATGGAAATCTTTTAAGAGCAGAAATTGCTCTTAATGCCGCTATGTATACTACAGCAGATCAACCAACTGCTGAAATGATTCGCGCTACTAAAATGGTGAATGATGGGAGAATAGGCTCTTTAGAATTAAGAAAAGAAAGAATAAAAGTTATAAAAGATAATAAACAAAATATATTGAGAGCTAATCTAGCAAAGGCAACCCAAGATATTGAAGCAAGAAAATTATTTAGTAAAGTTGAAACGCATATTCCTATGAATCAGGATCCAGTAGCTTCTCAAAATTATGATATTTTTAATAAAACTCAAAGAGATACATATCTTCAAGATAGAATAAATGCAGTAGTAGCTGGTATTACAACTAACCCTAAATTAAAAAAATATTTAGGTGAACAAATTTTAAAATTTGAACAAGCACAGATAGAAGATGCTCTTCTTAAAGATAGACCTCAAAAAAGAATCTTACATGATCAAAAAATTAGACAGCAAATAAAAGCTTTACAAAGGATAACAGTAGCTTTGATTACTGATTACACTAATAATGGTCATTCTGATGAAGATACAGCAGCTATAGAATCAGAATACAATAATATCTTAAAAGGAATATTAAATGTTGAAAGTATAGATAGGATTAATCAAAGGTATTTATTATTTAATAGAACCAACGGATTAGAAACTAAGAGATTTAAAAAACTTGAAAGGAGTTTTAGAAATGAATTTCCTAGAGCATCTAGAAGAGAAGTTGTTACTCAACAAATAGCTGCATAATTATTAAAATAAATATTCCTAAGTTTATTCCCTCAGTAGTTAAACACCATTGACAAAAAGCGTGGAGAATAAAAGCTTGAATACCTACTAAAAAAATTGAAATTAAAAAAGCTAAAGCGGTTAATATCAGAATAAAATTATGAATTAAGAGATAAGAAGTAGGAGTTTTATGAGATTGCTTCGTCATTTCATTCCTCTCAACGACGGTTGAGTCCACATTTTTTTGTAATTTTATTCCAAGTAAAATAATAAGTACTAAATAATATCCTGCGCCGATTAAAGCAATTGGAATTGGTCCAAGCATTGAGAATTTACTCGTTAAAACCATTTCACATCCATGAGCTATACTGCAAGGAGGTAAAACATTTCTATAGTGCAAAATAGTTAAATAAGTAGCAATAAAAAAACCAAAAATAGCTAAGAGCAAAGAAGATAGGGTTAAGAGTAATTTTTTAGACATAAGAATATTTAAAATTCTAAAATCTTAATTCTAAATTAACGCATTGCGTTTTGTATATCCTTTTTAAATTCCTCGTAAGAAGTGGGATTATTTATAATTTTTCCATTTATCGCGAAGGTTGGAGTAGAGTTGACCCCATCATTTATCCATCTTTGCTGCTGGGCTAAAATAAATTGGCCTGTGGAATTAGCGTTCATATCAGCTGAGAATTTATTTTTATCAATACCTAGACTTTCTGCATAGCTGATAAAAATTGAGGTAGGATCATTAACTTCCGCCCAATCTTTTTGGTTAGTAAAAAGTAAATCTTCCATTTCTAAAAATTTACCACTTTTATATGCAGCATAGCTTGCTTTAGCAGAAATTAAGGCATTCTGATGTATTGTAGTAAGTGGCATAAAGCGATAAACATAAAGCATTTGACCATTAAAGTCAGATAAAAGCTGTTTTATCATAGGATAATATGCGCCACAAGCAGGACATTGGAAATCTGCATATTCGACTAAGGTAACTTTAGAATTTTTAGGACCAAATTCTAAATCATTTGAATCTAATTTTTCAAATTTAATATTGTTAGTTTGATTTGTTGTAGGATTTGAAGAAGAACCTCCTCCGGCAAAAATAGCAATTAAGACTACAACTCCAATTAATAACACAGCTCCTATAAACCAGAATATTAACTTCTTAAAGTTATCTCTTGATTCTTGATTCTTAATATTTTGTTCAAATTCCTGTCTTTCCATTTTTCTCTGTTCTTTTAATTCAGCTTTCGTGAGGTGGTTGTCTAGCATTTTTAGATTGTCTCAAAAGTTTACTGAAATTTCAATGAAGAAAGTTGGGAGCCAATTATTATTTTTTGCCACCTTTTAGTTCTCTTTGTATCTCTTCATAAATTTCATCATCCTTACGAGGACCAAAATTGGTTACCTGGATTATTTTCTGACCAGTTTGAGGATCTGTATCAATACGGAAAATAAGACGTTTTCCCAATCCTACATATGCAGAGCGATATTCTATGGTTGCATGATGAAAAAGTGCTTTTGTTTTTTTTGAAAGTCCTTTTTCTCTATAGTCATTTTGTATAATATTCAGCACTGTGCCTAGTTTTTGTCTAAGCCTGATACTATCTTCTCCATCATCTGCAGGTATATTTTTTCTGGCTTTTGCTGTAATCACAATGCCAAAATCGTTTTGAGTAGGTACAGTTACTTCTTCAATAGTCGGGGCTGGTGCTTCGGGTTCTTTCAACCCCAAACGTCTTTCTGTTTTTCTTTTCAATGGTTTTGCTATCATAGGCTCCCCAATAGGCGTTACAACTGGTTCCTGTTGTGTTTTTACTGGTGGTGTAGTAGGTTCTATAGGAGTGATTCTTCGTGCAGGTACTGCTTTTTGTGGCGCTTGTTTTTGCTTAACAATACCTTTATCTAAAAGGTAACCTACCAGTTCATTCAAAATAATTTTTCTCAGTTTTTCCCTGTCTCCTTTGTAGTCTTCAGGTATACCAATCATTGTTCCTTTAGCACCTATTTGTAGGACAAGTCTTTTATCTTGCCCTCCTGTAATCATTGCATTCAGAACAGCCGGTGTATAATTATCAAATTCGAAGACAATTGCGTTATTACCGGAAAATACTCTTCTATGAGTACCCTTTGCCAAGGATTTTTGAATATCTGCAAATACTCCCTGGAAAGTCCATTTAGCGGGAAAAACAAGTTTTATTCTTTGATTATCATCTTCAGATAGTTCTTTTTGTTTTGCTAAATCTTCTGCAATATCAATATCACTCCCAGAATTTTGTGATTGTTCTGCTAACTTTCTCCATTCTTGAGCTTTTGAGTCTGGAGTATATTCCCAATCGAATGTATTTTTAGTATTTTCAATTAGTCTGTCCGCTATATTTTGCGTAAGTTTTGGGAATAGTCCTTGTTCTAAACTTTGTTCTACAAAAGATGGTAAAAGAGTAGGGATGAGAGTATAAAAATTTGCAACTACAAATTGGAACAATTGATTTTCTGCAAGAGTTGGATTTACTTTATTAACTATTTCATTATCTTCTGTTATGCCTTTTGAACTTGCATATAAAATGCCATAGTATTTTCCATAAATATCAATATATTTACCAATCACCCGTCCTGCTTTTTCTAATGGTTTAGTCCCTTCTACTATTTTGTGACTTTGCTGTTGAGGAAGTGCTCTTTTAGCAGCTTGGTTAGCTATTTGTTGTTGTATGTTTTTTTGTTTTTGTAAGTCTATAGCGTATAGAAATAACGCAGTGACTCCAGAAAGACTTTCTATATCTTCCATCTCGCAAGCAGGTTGTAACATAGCATCAATTTTAGCTACTTGGTCATGTGTTAGGGTAGTTTCTGCTTGTCCATCATCCATTTCGGCAATTTCAGAAAGATTGAGATTAGAATATTTAGATCCCAGAGGCTCCAATACTTCAAGCGCTGTGGCAAGTCTTTGAAAATAAATTTCACGGGCATCATGTAGAAATGAATCCAAATCATCTACTGCCGGTTCTGGTACTATTCTTCCATCTCGTATGCGGCTAATTTGTCTACTGAGTTCAAGTCTGTTTCTGGGATTTTCCAGATAATCTAATGTATGAAACAGTTTTTCAAAATTTGCATCAATTGCCTGACCACCTAGTAAAAGAGCGCACAAAGCCTCATTCCAGGAATCATTGTCTTGCAATTCAAGCAATATCTCTTCAGTAGAAGGTTTATCGGGTTTTATTTTTTCCAACTCAGGTGCTAATCCTTGGTATGCAGCCAAACTTTGAGTACCTCCTATGACTTGTTCATGTAATTGTGTAATAAAAGAATTTAGTCGACCACTTATCTTATGTGATTCTCTAAATGTTCTTATTTTATGGGCAAAATCAATCTGTTCTTCTTGGTCCTCTTGGAGTAACTGTATAATATCTACGTTTATTTCAGGTTGTGACATTGGGTTATTATACTACAAAATTTAGTTCTTACAAGATAGATCATTATTATTTTATTTAAAAGAATTCTAGATATTGCTATTCATATAGAGAAGAGGAGACTAGAATAAGTCGGGGTGCTGGGAATTGAACCCAGTGGCTCTGCGTCAGATCCTCTATCGAGTCGGAGACCGCGGAATTGAACCGCGTGCCTCTCGGTCCCGAACCGAGCGTTCTACCGATGAACTAGTCTCCGATTATATAATTTTATTTTAATTATAAGTTTACTACAATATGAAATTTGTTTACCCAAAATTGTCCTAGTTGACAATTGCTTCTACATTTAATTAGAATAATAATTATGAAAATAACAAAAGAAATTATTAAGGAGATTAAAAATTTACGGGAATGTGGACATAGTATAAACGAAATAAGTAAAAAACTTTTTATTTCAAAGACTACAGTCGCTTCTTATTCTAAAAATATTTCAATTTTACCTGAATATATTTCTCTTTGGAAATCAAAACAAATAACTAGTATAAAAAGAAAAGAGAAGAAAGAAAAAGAAGCATATAAAGAAGCTAGTAAATTAATAAGAGAACTCTCTAATAAAGAAAAAATGCTTTTTTTAGCTGCTCTTTATTGGGCAGAAGGTAGTAAAAAAGATTTTGGTTTATCAAACACCGATCCTAATCTAATTAGAACGTATATAAGTTTTTTAAGGGATGTGTATAGTATAGACAAAGATCAATTAAAAATAAGTATACGAATCTATGAGGATTTAGATAAGAATAAATGCTTGGATTTTTGGTCGAATATAGTTGGTATACCTAAAGAAAGATTTATAAATGTTAATATTCTTTCTGGCAAAAAGAAAGGTAAACTAGCTTATGGTATGTGTAGAGTTAGAGTAACAAAAGGCGGAGATTTCCTAAAAAAAATTAAAGCTATAAATAATATAGTTGTAGAGAGTTTACATATTTAGCTCTTGTAGTTTAATGGATAGAACTGACCCGTCCTAAGGGTCCAATAGCAGTTCGATTCTGCTCGAGAGCGCTTTTACTTTAAGCTTATCGTGTAGAGATTTGGAGTAATTTGATCATTACCTAAATTAGTAAGCATTACGATTTTACTCCCATCTGGCCAGGGATAAACAAAGCTATCTACGAATGGACCAGCATAAACAGTAGTTTTATTAGCTCCATCATATTCTTCTATTTCGATCTTTCTATTTTCCATTAAAACCAAATGAGCACTATCATTTAGCCAATGAATAGGAAGAGGTTTAGCTGTAGTTTGAAGATTGTAAGGAATAGGTGAATTAGTAGTGGGTGATGGATTATCGCTTGTATTATTATTTAAATCTTCGCTGGGAATAGAATATTGAATAGGATAATTTCGATCTTCCTTTAGATCATAAATATATATTTTACCCATTTCTATATTACGATTTTCTGACGTTGAATCAACTCCTATTAAAGGTGGAGTTATAATCTGTGGAATAGTAGCTGACTGAGATGCAATATACAGAATTTTGGTTTGATCTGGTGACCAACTTAAAATATTAAAGTTATTTTTAACTATATTTTTAAGTTTTGATTTAAGGCCATTTATTTGACTGTTAGCTTTTTCTAAAGCTTGAGTATTCCAGGTATTTTCTACATTTGCTAAAGTTTCTGTTACGTCTTGAGGATTACTATTAAATCCGTTGGCTTGTAGTAAATAAGTAGTAGTTTTAAGACTAGAAGAGACTGTAGCTAAAAGCTGTGTACCATCAGGTGACCAAGAAATTTGAGAGTTTGAAAAGGTATCTCCACTATTATCATCTACGATTTGGGTTTCAGAACCAGAAAGTGGAATAAGACTGGAGGAATTCATGTTAAAAACATAAATACCATTTTTCTGTGCTGATTGGCTGGAAACTGTATAAGCAATTCTGGTAAGGGATGGATCCATGATAGGATTATTAGCCCCCAAATCTGTTAAGCTTTGAAGTTGGGGTGCAGTAGGTAAGAGAAGAGCGGTGGCTTTATTAACGACTTCTTTTTTGATAATTATGTTTTTGCTCCATGGAAAGTAACCATCTTTAAAAATTTCTACTTTATAATTTCCTGGTAATAAATCTATAGTATTATTGGTAGCGGTAGTTAAATGTCCGTCTATTAAAACTTCTGCTCCGTCAGGTGAACTAGTAGCTACTAAAAGTCCCGTGCCTGAAAGTTCTGGTCTACCATTTTGAAAGCTAATGCCATAACCTTTGCCATAAATTATTACTGCAGCTGTTCCTAAAATTAAGAAGAGGAAAATTAAAATTGATACTAAAATCTGCTTTTTCATAAATTTAAACTTTTAAAGTTAAAGCTCGCAGAATGTGTTTTTAAACAGGCGCTCGAGAACTGTGTCTAAATTTAATATTTTTCTTCTTATCTCGCTCGTGAAAGTTTGCTACTATAGACTTAAATTAATGTTTAAATAATTAAACAGCAAACTTTCAATGCTGTTTAAAAATACATTGCTGCGATCTCTTATTCATTTAGAAATTTGTAATTATCATTAATTATATTCCTCTCTTAAAACTCTTGCAAGATAAATTGCAAATATAAATAACATGAGTATATAATCAATCTATTCCTGAATTTTAGAGGAATTGATACAAAAGGAATATATATTGATATATTTCTGATTAACATTTTAAATTTTTATATCTTATGTTATTTAAACGAATTGGAATTGATTTAGGAACTGCTAATACTTTAGTTTATCTCGCAGGAGAAGGGATTGTGATTAATGAGCCCACTGTGGTGGCTGTGACTGCGGAGGAGAATCGAGTAGTGGCAGTTGGTCGAGAAGCTAAAGAAATGCTAGGTCGAACTCCAGGAAATATTGTGGCAATGCGACCGCTAAAAGATGGTGTGATAGCTGATTACACGATAACAGAAGCCATGCTTTCTTATTTTATAGATAAAGCCTGTGGTCGCTCTCGCTTTTTTAAACCTGAAGTTATGGTTTGTATTCCCTCAGGCGTGACACAGGTGGAACGCAGAGCTGTTATTGATGCTACTTTATCTGCGGGTGCCAAATCTGCTTATCTAATAGATGAACCTTTAGCCGCTGCTATCGGTGCTAAAATTCCTATTGCTCAACCAGGCGGCCATATGGTCGTAGATATTGGTGGAGGCTCGACTGAAATCGCTGTAATTTCACTCGGTGGAATAGTAGTTCATAATTCAGTTCGCGTCGCAGGAAATAAAATAGATGATTCTATAGCTAATTTTGTAAAACGTAAATTTAATCTTCTTATAGGTGAGCGAACAGCAGAAGAAATAAAGATTCAAATAGGAAATGCTTATGTGGCAGATATGAAAAAAACTTCTGAGCCTCGAAAAATGGAAGTTAAAGGTAGAGACAGTATTAATGGTTTACCTAGAAGTATTGAATTGAATGAAATTCAAGTTAATGAAGCTATCCTGCCTACTTTAATGGAAATGGTTAATGGTGTTAAAAAAGTTTTAGAAGAAACCCCACCTGAATTAGCCTCTGATATTATAGATAAAGGAATAGTTATGGCTGGTGGAACTTCTCAGCTTTATAATTTAGATAAACTAATGACTCATTTGACTGGAGTTCCATGTCATGTAGCTGATGATGCTCTTTTATGTGTAGCGCGTGGAACTGGAGTAGCGTTGGAAAATATTGATTTATATAAGAGAAGTATAGCGAAGAAATAGTAGAAGGTCGGGGTTCTGTCGCGGGTTTCCCTTGCAAAATGTTTGTCCTTTAATCTGAAGATTAAACGGACTGCACATTTTTGAACCTTTCCACCCGCACCACCCCTTAAAGCTAAATATGTCTTATAATAAGTTTTTGTCTGTTGTTCATAAGCTAATTTTTAATAAATTTTCACAAAAATAAAGCTATGGATAGTCCTATATTTTTATTTTAAATAAACTTAAGTTTAAGCGGATTTATAGTAGATAAAGTGTTAAAATATACTTAATTTAAAGGATATTGTGTATGAGTAAAAAAAATATTCAGAAACAGTCTAAATCAACTATTATTAAAAATAAAAACAAATCCTCTAATAATTTAAAGCCTTTGGTGAAAACTGACTTGTTTGGAGTGGGGGTAACAAATGATTATAAAGAAAATATCCTAGAATATATTACTACTTTTTTGCAAAAAAGTAGTAATAAGATGTATATCGTTACTCCAAATCCCGAAATAGTAGTTCGAGCAAATAAAGAGTCGGATTTTAGACAAGTATTAAATCAAGCACAAATTTCTCTTCCTGATGGAGTAGGTCTAAAAATAGCATCTTATTTTTTCGGAAAAAAGATAAAAGAAAGGGTAACTGGTTTAGACATGATGGAAAGCATATGTAGAGTAAGCAATGATTGGCCTATAACAGTGGGGTTTTTGGGTGGGGGTCCTGGCGTAGCAGAAAGGTGTGCCGAGTGCTTAAGGGAGAAGTATCCTAATTTGAAAGTTATTTTTACAGCAGAGTCGATTGACAAAAATGAGATTGAAGAGTCAAAAGTATCAAGTATTAATAATGGAAAACAAAATACTACTATAGACGTTCTCTTCGTAGCATTTGGTGCTTCTAAGCAAGAATTTTTCATGGCTGAAAATTTGGGAAAATTACCGGTTAGAATTATGATGGGAGTAGGAGGAGCATTTGATCAAATAGTAAATCCGAGCCTTCGTCCGCCAAAAATAATTGATAAAATAGGTTTAGGCTGGCTATACCGTCTAATTCGTCAGCCTTGGAGATGGAAGAGGCAGTTAGCATTGATTGAATTTGTTGGACTAGTAATAAAAGAGAAGTTAAAAAGCTAGGTTAGTAATGAGATCCTTCGACTCCTCCGCCAGCTGGCGGATTCGCTCAGGATGACATTGTGATATTACATCATAATGTCACTTTTCTATTTTCTCTGCCTGCCATTTCGGCTTCGCGGATGAACTGCTCGCCCCATTGATAAATATTTCTATCTTCTAAAATAGTGGTCATAAATTTATTCCTCTCCATTTTTTCTTTTTTAGACATTTCTAAGCCTTTTTTTATAGCATTTGCTACTTCATGCAAATCATATGGGTTAACGATTAGAGCCTGAGTTAAGTCTATAGCAGAGCCAGCGAATTGAGAAAGAACTAACATTCCAGGATCTGAAGCTTGAGATGCAGCTATAACAAACTCTTTAGAAACTAAATTCATCCCATCATCACGAGGAGTTACCAAGCAGATAGCTGATTTTTTATAAAGTTCCATAATTTCGCGCCTGGTAAATGTGCCTGCTATGACATTAATTGGTTGCCAATTATCTTTAGCATATTTTTCATTAATAGTTTTAGCCACAGATAGAATTTTTTTCTCCAGCATCATATAAGCTGGGATTTGTTCTCGAGATGGCGCTAAAATTCCTACATAATTAACTTTTCCTATGTATTGGGGATACTCTGAAAAGAATAAATCTAAAGCTTCCAATCTTAAAATCAATCCTTTAGTATAGTCGAGTCTATCTACACCTATAATTACTTTCTGTTCCTTAAAAAGAAAATCAATGAACGCTTCTTTACCTGTTTGCATATTTTTAGCAGGTGAAGTAGTTTCAGGTAATAAATCTTCCTGTTCTTGAGGCTCAAGTAATCCTTTTATTACATCTACATCTACGCCTAGAGGTAAATTTTTCACAGTAGTAATGTGATTACTAAAGTGAACTTTATTAGTTTCCAAATCTATTCTGGCTTCCAATTCACGCTCTACGCAGCGTAGGAAATTTCTGACGTGATAACCTCTGTGAAAAGCTATAAAATCACAATTTAGTAAGCTTTTTAGAATCTCTTTTTTCTGAGGTAAGATACGAAATGTTTCCCAAGTAGGCCAGGGAATATGCCAAAACATACTAATAACAGCATCTTTCATTTTACCTAAATATGTAGGCACTAAAGAGAGTTGATAATCATTAAGCCAAATGAGAGTTTTGCCTGTTATTTCTTCCTTTATAGCATTTGCATACATTTCATTTACTTGTGAATAGCCATTAAACCATTTAGAAGAAAATACAGGACTTTCAAAGGCTACATGACAAAGAGGCCACATAGTTTGATTAGAAAATCCTAAATAATAATCATATAGTTGCTCATGAGTAAAAAATAATCTTTTTATTTCATAAGAACCATTTGGTACATTAATCCCAATTTTTGAGTTTGGATCTAAAACAGCTCGGTCTTCTTCAGTTCGTCCGCGACAAATAAAAAGAGCTTGAGACGCTTTAGCTATAGGTTCTAGAGCTACAGCTGCCCCACCGGCTGAAATTTTAGTTATAACCTGATTTTTAGCTTTACTATGAACTATTGGTTCTGCATCAGCTGCTATAATGATTTTATAGTCACGAGTTGCTAAAAAATTTTTTAAATCATCAAATGTAATCATAATTTTGATATATTACTAAATATTTAGAGATATTGCTATAGGTTATTATATATTTACTTCAGCAATTTCTTTATTAGCTTTATTACTTTGTTTTTGGTTATAAATATAATTATCCCATGTTCTCATAATTTCTAAATATGCCTCTTCATAACCCTTAACCATAGCATTGATACTAAAACGATCTTCTACATTTTTACGGCAATCAGCACGATTAAGATTTTTTACTTCTTTCATTTTTAGAACCATTTCTGGAATATCATAAACTAGAAATCCTGTTTTATCCTCTATAATTAGTTCACTAGCAGCACCTCTCTTAAATGCTATGACTGGAGTACCTGTAGCTTGGGCTTCAGCCATAACTAAGCCAAAAGGTTCTTCCCAATTAATAGGATTGAGCATAGCTTTAGCTTTACCTAAAAGCTCAGCTTTCTCAGGGAGTGTTACATTTTCTTTAAAAATAATTTGCTTATTATCTATTAAAGGTTTAACTTCATTCTCAAAATAATTTAAATCTGCTGGGACACCTCTATCTATAGCACCTAAAACATAAAGTTTAACACCTGCTTGTTTAGCAGCTAAAATAGCTTCCTTAGTACCTTTATCATGTTTAATTTTTCCTAGCCATACGAAATAATCTCCAGGGGTAGAGTTAAAAGGATAATTAGCTAAATTAATTCCGTTATATACGGTTTTTATATAAGATAGATCATTACCTTTTCTTTGAGAATCAGAAATAGAAACAAATGGCATAAAGCGATATTTTTGGAGAGCGGCAAAACGATCAGGTTTATATATCAAAGAGGGAATTCTAAAATGTATAGTAAAAATGATCGGAGTTTTAGAAGATATAGCTAAAGGTAAAGCTATATAATCCTGTGCTTTATTAAGATGCATGTGTATAACATCAAATTCACCTTCTCGATCTAATGCTTGGGTTAAATGATAAAGAGTATAAGTGACATTTTCCCATGGGACATTTTTATCACGCAAGGGAACATTTACTGTAGGAATTAATTTGGCATTAGTTTTAGTTTTGGCAGATCCGAAAAGACTGACTTCATGACCTTTATCCACTAAACCGTTTACTAAATTATAAATTACTTCTTCTGTCCCTCCATAGCCTTTAGGAGGAATATCCAACCAAATAGTACCAATAACTCCAATTTTCATAAGATATTTAAAGGGTAGATTTAAAATAGGGGATTGTCAATTAGTATAATTAATTTATATCAAGAAAGTGTAAGAAACGATTCTAAATTTTTATTGTAGTTCATTTTTTAGAATTTGGTGCTTTTATAGAAATATAGTAATATTATAATGATGTCTGATTTTAAATTTTTAAAAAATGATAAGACTTGGGTTATTTTAGCTCCCAGACGTGCCAAAAGGCCTGATGAAATAGAGAAAAAAAACTTAGAATGTCCTTTTGAAAATCCGCCTGAAGATCAGATATTACAAAAATATGATGATATTTTAGTTTTAAAAAATAAATTTCCTTTTGCACCCATTCATGAAATAGTAGTTCATTCTAGTGATCATCATAAAAATTTTGATGAGCAACCGGAAGAACAAATTGGGAAGATTTTTAAAGTTTTCAGAGAAAGATTTAATTTACATAAAAAATCTGGTAATGTAACTATTTTTAATAATTTTGGTTTAGATGCAGGAGCGAGCGTAGCTCATCCACATAGTCAAATTGCCGTGACTCCCCTTGAAGTTAATTTGGATGTCATGAAAATTGTTGGAACAAAAAATGAAAGTGTCTTTCAAATTCCTCAGTCATCCTTCGTAATCCAGTGCCCTCAGGCATCTCAATGGCCTGATGAAACTTGGATAATACCAAAAGATTTTAGTGGCACATTTGGAGATTTAAATGATCCAGACTTAAAGGATTTAGCTATTATCCTAAGGAAAATAATAAAACTATTAGATATGCGACACGGTGAAGATTTTTCCTATAATTTCTATATTTCACCTCTTGATACTTTTTACCTTCGTATTATTCCTCGTCAGAAAAAAATTGGAGGATTCGAATTAGCTACAAATATTTTCGTTAATACTCAAAATCCTGAAGAAACGTTAGAATTTATTAAAGAAAACTGGGAACTCTCCACGGATCAAATTGCTCCGGATAGTAAGGCTAATTATGTAGTAGGGGTATAAAATTTTAAACTACTATAAATACAAGAATTAAAAATTCTCTTAAGTTAATTTGCTTCTTGACATAGTTGATATACTTTGGTATTTTTGTTGATGGAAACAACCATAAAAACATACTCTTATGCCTGATAATAATCAAAAGATATCAATACAGAACTTACCAGATCTTTTAACTGTAAAAGAAGTAGCAGAACTATTACGTGTTTCCGTTCTTACTATAAAAAGATGGGGTAAAAGAGGAAAACTTCCAGCTATCAGAATAAATTCTCGAGGAGATAGACGTTATAAAAAAGAAGCAGTACTTTGGTTAATAGGTGTACAGCAAAAATCCGCATAAACTTCATTTTTATTTATATCATCTTGGGCTCTCTGTCATTCTGAACAAAGTGAAGAATCTCTATTTATTAAGCTTGCTGAATGTATTTTTGAACAGGCGTTCGCTAACACTGATTTGTAAATCTAAATTTGTATCCATCTCTTACTCGTGAAAGTTTGCTACCACTCCAAAAGAAAAACTAAGAATATTAGAAAGCAAACTTTCAATGCAGTTAAAAAATACATTTCTGCTCGTTTTTGCGTAGTGCCTAATTCTGTTCTAGTCCTCTAATAATTTCTTTCCACGACTTATCCACAAAAAGAGTAGCTTAAAAAGTAAGCCTATAGTAAGCCTATAGTAAAATATATAAAAATTAATAAAAAAAATAGATAAATGAAGAAGATATAAATTGAAATAATTAAGCAACTTGGCTAGAAGTAGTAGTGTTAGCAGCAGCTATAGCTGCTTTTCTTTGGTCGATATGACCTCTTAAGAAAGACATTCCTAATATATTTCTTTGATCTTGAGAAATTCCAGTTTGATTTTCTTGAGGAGCATGCATTTTTGCATATTTAGATATAGCTAATGACAAAATAACTTTATTTAACTGTTCTCTTTTTTTACGATCTACAAACATTTCATGTCTTAATCCTCTTCTACTAATACCTTTTAGAGCAGTCTCTCTTATTGTTTCAATCTCTGCATCAGGCATTCTTGGACTAGATTCTATTCCAAGTGTTTTGGCAGTATAATTAACTGTTAAACTAATTCTATGTTGTTTAATCTGTTCAGGTAAGTCAGCTACGGAATGTCCTCCTGGAATAAATGCTTGAGCTATACTAGAGGCAACCTTAGCCGCATTTTCGTGTCCTTCATTTACATCAAATTCAAGTATCTCAGGATCACGAAGTAATCTATCATTAGCCATCATAATACCTCTTCTACCAATATCTTGAATTAACTGTGGATTTTCATCAAGTATAGTATTAAGTCTAAGTATAAAATTAACTGGAAGTTCTAAACCTTGGGTTAATGTTTGTGCATGATTATTAAAATTCTCAGAATTCTGAGTAAAAACTTCATGATGTTCATCTATATCAGCAACGAAGGTATTAAAATCTTTTGCTAAATCTTTTATTTCAACAAACATTCTAGGATCTTCATCTTTAAAACTTGTTTCAGCAAGATGAGGGGCAAGAATATTTTTTACCATTAAAGGTATTCCTATTGCTAAACCTGCTTCAATAAGTAATGGTGATAAAGATGGTCTTGTGACTTCTGATTCCTGCGCCATAAATTATTATATGCTTTTTATAGTCCTATTTTAGACACCTGTCAAGAGGTCATTTTATAGGATGTTTTATTTAGCTTGCTTGGGGTTGGATAAAAAAATATTGTTACATTGATTCATTGTTAAATTGTCAGAGGGATAAAGCCAGCAGATATGTATTTTTAAATAGCTTTGAAATTCGCTGTGTAACCAAATATAGAATAAAACAAATTAATTATTAGCGAATTTCATGAGTGAGAGAAGAATTAAAATTTGCTTTCAATTCAATAGTTAGCGAACGCCTATTTAAAAACATATTCTGCGAACTTTAAGAGTAAAGATCCTTCACTGAGGTTCAGGATGACATTAAAAAATCCTCCGCTTTTAATTTGCGAAGGATTTTTATTTTGTCATCCCGAACTTATCCGGGATTTTTTAAGATCCTGAACTAGTTCAGGATGACAGAAAATTACTTGAGTTCTACTGTAGCTCCAGCTGCTGTAAGTTTAGTTTTTGCTTCTTCAGCTGTTGCTTTATTTACTCCAGTTAAAACTTCTTTTGGTGCACTATCAGCTAATGCTTTAGCCTCTGTAAGTCCGAGTGTTGGGACTAATTCGCGAATTACTTTAATAACTGCGATTTTTTGAGCTCCTGCATTTGCTAGCACTACGTTGAAGGTAGTTTGTTCTTCTTTAGGTTCTTCAGCTGCACCTCCCGTAGAAGCTGCTGCTGCTGGTGCTGCCATCATAGCTGCTGAAACACCAAACTTTTCCTCTAAAGCCTTAACTAATTCGTTAAGTTCGAGAACTGACATTTCTTCAACTGCTTGTAAAATTTCATCTTTAGTTAATTTTGCCATTTAATTTCACCTCCTTTTATGATTTTGTCTTTGCTACTGCATTTAAAGTCATTGCTAATTTAACTATATTCCAGTTTAATGCTTTAACTAATCTGACAGTAGGAGATTGCATCATACCTAACATTTGAGAGATAAGAGTTTCACGATTTGGAAGAGTAGCTAGTTTTAATACGTCTGCTTTAGAAATAACTTTTCCATCTAAAATTCCAAATTTAATTTCAGGTTTTTCTATTTCCTTTATCATTTTAGAAAGTATTTTAAGAGGAGAAACTACATCAGAGTAGAGAAACATAGCTCCCGTTTGACCTTGGAGTTGTTCATCAGTCATTTGTTTTTCATTTGCTGCAGTACCAGTTTCAGTGAAAGCGAGTTTGAATAAATTATTTTTAGCCACTACGAAAGTAGCATCGAGCTTTTTAATTTCTTTTTTCATATCTTCTAGCTGCTTATGAGTAAGTCCACCGTAATTAGCAAAAACCATAGCTTTAGAGCGACCTAATTTTTCTTTAATTTCAGCCACTATAGCTATTTTTTTCTCTTTATTTGCGCTTGTTTTAGTTGATTGATTATTCATAAAAAAACTCGCCTAAGCGAGTAATTATAATTGCTCTGTAGAATTCAGAACAATTTGTATCCTCGGAAGGACTTATCTTTATGCCTTCTGTCTTAGGTAAAGTAATTATAGCAAAATTAAGGATAATTAGACAAGAGACAATTTTAAAGTTAGAATTAACTTGTGAGGAAGTTTTGGAAGAAATTATTTACTCCTGAAGCAGGAAGATACATAATTTTACATACTATTGGGACTTTTTTAGTTCTCTTGGGAATATACGCTGCTGCAGCTACTTTTGGTCCAGCACTTTTTCAAGAAGCTAGATTTCAATATGATAATTTAACTGGTGTAAAATATGTAGTATCTAATACTAATGGATTTTCTAATATTCAGACTTTTCCCAATGAGCGCATTTTAACTGCACCAGATCCATTTTTTTCTGTTATAGTCCCAAAAATTGGTGCGTCAGCAAAAATAATTCCTAATGTCGATCCTAGTAATGAAACAGAATATGTAGCAGCTTTGAAACAGGGAATTGCCCATGCTAAAGGTTCTGTCTTTCCTGGTATGAATGGAACAGTTTTCCTTTTTGCTCATTCTACAGATACTTTTTGGGATACAGGACGTTATAATGCTATCTTTTATTTATTAAAAGATTTAGAACCAGGCGATCAAATAATTATTTTCTTTAAAGGACAAAGATATAACTATACTGTTTATGACTCTAAAATCGTTCCAAGTAGTGATGTAGACTTTCTGAATAATGCTCAGAAAACAGCGCCGCTTTTAATTATGCAAACCTGCTGGCCACCAGGAACTACACTGGATAGACTATTAGTATTTGCAAAACCAGCAAGGTAGCAATTTTTTTACATCTCTACTTCTACTCGAGGGGCATGACCGTGGGCGAAGTCTGACTTTTTCTCTTTAACAAACATAGCAGAAACTGCTGCTAAAAGTAAAAATATGCCAGCCCAATAAAAAACACTTCTGTAAGCTAAGATATTAGCTTGAGAAATCATTAATGGGATTACAGTTGATAATGTTGAAGGATTGTTATTATTAATCGTAGAGTGTTGTAGAATTTCTACTAAATGAGAGGAAGTAGTATTAGATAAAATCGTAGCGAAAATAGCTATTCCATAAGCACCTGCTAAATTACGAGCTAAAGCCAGAATTGATGAAGCTACACCAACTTCCTCAAGTGGTACTGTAGAGGTAGCAGCATTAGTAAGTGGTGCAAATGAAACTCCCAGTCCAGCTGCTAGAATAAGAAGGCGAACGGCTATATCCCAAAATCCCCATTTTACATCTATGCCCGCGAATAAAAATAACATCATCGCAGCGACGAACATTCCACTAGCTGTTAAAAATCTAGGTTGAATTACATGCGAGAGACGAGCTCCCAGTTGAGCCATAAACATAAGAGCAAAAGACATAGGAATAAAAATATAACCTGATTTAGTAACTGAGTATCCCAAAATATTCTGTACAAAAAGTGGGATTAAGAAAATTCCACCGAAAAGCCCCATAAAAGAAATAAATGAAGTGATAATAGAAGCTGTAAAAGTAGGTATTTTAAAGAATTTTAAATCAACGACTGGTTCTATAGCTTTATTTTCTACAAAAATAAATACTACTAAAGATACAGCGCTGATAATATATGAAATTATACTTTTTCCTGATCCCCAACCCCAAGTTTGCCCCTGATCTAAAACTAAAACCATCGTTCCTAAAGAAACTCCGAGTAAGATTGCACCTAAAATGTCAAAATTTTTAAGTCCTTTTATTTTTTCGACTGGCTCTGTAATAAATCTGAGTGCCATGAAAGTTCCTATCGCACCCAGTGGAACATTGATATAAAAAACTGACCGCCAGGAAAAATTATCGACTAAAGGTCCACCTAAAAGTGGTCCGAAAACTTGAGAAACTGCGAAAACTGCAGACCAAAGTCCCATCGCTGTAGTTCTTTGTCTTTTATCGGTAAAAGTAAAAGCGATTATGGATAAAGCTAGAGGATAATCTATGGAAACAGTAATGGCTTGTAAAACTCTAAAAATAATCATTGAAGGTAGATTGAATGAAAGTCCGGCGAGCATTGAAGAGATTGTAAAGCCCACTATGCCGAAAATATACAGTGGTTTTCGACCGATTAAATCCCCTAACTTACCAAAAATAGGCACGAAAATAGCATTTGCGATAATGTAAGCGGTAGAAATCCAACTAGCTTCAGAGACTGTAATTCCAAAGTCTGAAATGATATGGGGTAGAGCGAGATTTACAATAGTTCCATCAAGTCTTCCTAAAAATGATCCTATCATAACAGTAGCCAGAACTATCCACTGTTCTGATCTGAAGCCTTTTTTAGGTTGTTCATCAATTTTTTCTACTACCTTTTCTGTTTGTTTTTGCAGATTGTTTTTAATTTTATTTTGTTTTCTTTGCATAATTCTTTGTCATTCCAGCGCCTGTTTCGCTGCGAGACGAGAAGGTAGGAATCTATTTAATAACTCGCAGAATATATTTTTAAAACAGACGTTCGCTAACATTAGTTTCTATTTTAAAATCTAAAAAATCTCTCACTCGTGAAATTCGCTAATAATTAATTTGTTTTATTCTATACTTGGTTACATAGCGAATTTCAAAGCTATTTAAAAGCACGTTGTTACTCGCTTTACATGTTCATAAATCTATTTTATTAGTTATTAGGACTCAGAAATTCACTTTGTGTATATCGTTAACTTTGCTGACATTCCGTTAAGAAGCTGAGGATATTTGGCAGCATCAAATTTTACATAAACTATAAACTGTTGAGTAGGACGTTCTGATGAAATAGAAAATGAGAGTTGAGTAGTTTTAGCTGTTGGGTCAATTTCATCTACTAATCCATAAAAAGTTTTTCCAGGATAAGCATCTACTGTGAAACTAGCAGGTTGGCCGATTTTGATTTGATCTAATCCTTTATTTTCATCTATGGTTCCTGCAACTCTAAAATCAGTAGTATCTACCATTTGAACTACTGGATTAGTAGCTGAGACTATTGATCCTATTTGTTTATTCGCCATAACTATTATTCCATCTGTTTTACTATAAAGTGTTTGGCCGCCTGCTACAGCAATAGGACTGCCAGCGTTTATTTTTTCTCCTTCATAAACATTTATTGAATTTAAAACTGAAGGATTTATAGGCGAAATGCTGGTAATTGGTGCGTTAATAAGTGAATTATCTATAGAAACTCTATTATTAGTTTTCTCGACATATAAAAATGTTCCGACAGATAATAAAATAACTGCAACTATTAAAATCCCTTTGATAAATTTAGAGTTCTTAAAAATTGTTAATTTCTTTTTCATAATATTTATTCCTATTTCAATCTTTACTGTATTAAGTACTTTTGTTTAATTAAATCTTCAGGACTGCTTATTAATTTAGAATTACTTGGTATGCCGCCTAAAATTTCAGTTAAATTATTATTGGTTTTTCCAGTATTTAACTGAGTTAGTTTAGATTGATTATTCTGCATAATCCATAAATAGTTATTTGCTGTTACTAAATATGATGGAACTAAATCTGTTTTATTTGTTTGACTAGTTGAAATACTAACTGATCCTTGCTGTTGGAATTTTGGCTTAAAAGATAAAAGAGATGGTGAATAGATATCTATTTGGTAGACTTGATCGCCTGTAGACGTCGTAATTCTATTTGGATAAATTGTTTGTACAGTTCCTGTAAATGATTTATTTAATCCATTTAAAGTTATAGTTGCAGAATTTCCTAGTTTTACATAGTTTATTTCATCTGCATCGACATTTGCTTTAAAAACATATTCGCTAGGATCTACGACCATAAATGAAGTAGTTGGTGTGATATTAATATTAGGTGTATTTACATCTTCGCGTACTAAAATACCATTAATAGGTGAAGTAAGAGTAGAAAGTTGTAATGCATAATTGGTTATCTCGACATTTATAACAGAATTATTAAGTTGCATCTGATTTTGATCAAGAATTCGAGAAATAATATCATTAACTACATTTGCTTGTTGAGGAGTTCCTGCTTCTTGAAGTGCAGTATTTTGCTGACCTTGTAATATACTATTTTGAGAATTGGCTTGAGTTTGATCAAAGGTATCTCTTTGAATTTTATAGTTATTTAAGGCCATTTGGAGTTGTCTTTGTAAATCGTAAGTATCTAATTGAGCGATAGTAGCGCCTGAATAAACTTGATCACCTGCTTTATAAGGTAAATAAACTAATTTTCCGCCCATTTGGAAATTTAAAGTAGCTTCGTTGACTGATCTAACTTCACCGTTGGCTATAATTTGTGAGCCAATGGTTTTAACACTTTCATTTGAGGTAGAAATTTGTGGTTTACTTGCTTTATGATAGATGTTAAATCCTGCCCAAAGTAGAGCATAGGTTAGTATAAAAATAGCTATTAATACTAATATAAAATTTTTATTTTTCTTCATAAGTTATTCTTTCCCCAACTGTCCATTTATCTTCTTCGTAATCCTAAGTAAATCTTTTTTATCCTTTTCACTTAAAAATGAAAGCATTTTTTCCATTTTTCTTTCCCTTTCACGTAGTGCATCTACTAAAAGCTTCTTACCTTTAGCACTTAGACTAATTAAAACTGCTCGTCTATCTTCAGGGTCATTAGATCTTAAGACCAGATTTTCCTTAACTAAATTATCGATCATGCTGGTTGCAGAAGGTAATTCTATGTTAAATTTACGAGCAATATCTCTCATTTGGACTTTTTTGGCGTGCTTAACACAAATTAAACATTGCAGTTGAAGCATAGATAGATGGAATGCTTCTTTATCAAATGACAGGCTTTCTTTAAATAAACGAGAGAGTGTAAAGATTTCTTCGACCAATTTTGAGTTACTTTTAGGCATAAATTTATTAGATAATCTAACTATTTTATTACCTTATTATATCTTAAAAATTACATTTGTCAATGATACAATATATTGACTATATGGGAAATTTAGTATACAACTGGACTGGTAGTAGCATTTTTAAAAATAATGTAGTAAATTAAACATAGATATAGTATAATTCACTTGACTTATATCTTCTCTAAATACATATCTAGGGAAGATTTGTTCTTTAAAGATAGAATTTATTAAAAAGGTATGGATAATAAATCGTCCAAAAATAGTTTTAACATTTCTATAAAACATATAGATTTTCAAAGTTCCATTAAGCACTTCTTAAAAGCAATGGGTGAAGATCTGGATAGGCAAGGATTAAAACTTACTCCTGAGAGATTTGAAAAGAGTTTTAAATATCTATTAAGTGGTTATGATAGAAAATTTGAAGACGAAATCCGTTCTTTTGAGAATAAGTCAAAGTATAAAGGTATAATTATACTTAAAAATATTGATTTCCTTTCTGTTTGTGAGCACCATTTATTACCTTTTTTTGGCTTTGCACATGTAGCATATATACCATCTGAAACAAAATATTTAGGTATAAGTAAGTTAGCCAGAGTAGTAGATATTTATTCTAAAAGACTCCAAGATCAAGAAAATTTAAGCTTCCAAGTAGCCCAAGCTCTTATGACGCATGCAGAAGCTAAAGGAGTAGCAGTCTTAATTGAAGCAAGACATCTATGTAATGTAGCCAGAGGAATTGAAAAAAAAGTATCTATAATGACCACTTGTGATTTTTATGGATCTTTTGAAAACGATATAAATCTTCAAAATAAATTTATGGAATTAGTTAAAGATAGAGCACAAATATAAAATTTTATATATTTGTTATTTTTGGGGAGCTGGTAGTGTATTCCAGATGAGATCAAATAAATCCTTAGAATTTTGATAGTAGTTAATATCTTTTAAAACTACACCAGTTGGTTTTTCACCAAGATTAATAATACTTACTTTTCCTTCATAAATAAGAGTATCTGCAGCAGTAATATGCATACCTTTTGGTAAAAATCTATATTGATATCTTTCTTTATCTTTTAATCCTTCTACAAAAATAGATGCTTGGTTAGCTGTGCTTTCCGTGCTATCTAATATTTCCATAACTATAAGATCTGGATTTTTATTAATTGCTTTTAAAAATAAATCTGTATTATCAGGTGAATATCGAGTAACTAAGCTTAAATTTACGTAAGATCTAAATTCTTTGCCTGCAAGTGCCTCTTCATATATTTTCCTAATTCCATTTTTACCTTTATAGTGCTTAATTTCAAAATCATCTATATCTTCAGCGCTTGGTTGGCGTGGAGCAGTAATTGTTTTAATCATAGTATTAAAATCTGCTTGAATTTCTTTAGTAGTTTCAATTCTTTTTTCCAGGAGTTTCTTTAGATTAGATTCAATATCGGTAGGTACCATGAGACTTTTATTTCCTTTAGTAACGCGACTGATAAGTCCTTTTTCAAATAGATGATTTAAATAGACATATGAAGTAGTACGATTAACTCCTAACTCATAGGCTAATTCCTGAACATTTTTAGGACCTTTTTCCAAAAGAGTAAGATATAATTTAGCCTCAATATCTGAGAGGCCTAAATTTTCCAAATATTTTTGAAGATTATTATCCATAAATATTAAAAAATTAAGGGATAAAATATTTATACAATATTTAACCCAAATAATTATAATTACTTAACTTAATAATAGCAAGTAAAATATATCTGCCTCTTTTTAATAGCTGTTCTTAAAAAGACAACCATATTGACAAAAGTATATGCTTTGCTATAATCAAGTTTAAGAATAGAGGCTATTTGTAATAATTGAGTAAGAATTTAGTATCAAATAAGTAACAGTGGTATTGACAAAAGTATGCAAATAATCCATAATAAATTTCCAGAAGCCTGTGTTTAAATAGCCACAACTTCTGGTTTTTTGTAACAAATTTATGAAAAAAATGATTTGTCAACAAAATATTAAATATAAAAATTCTCAAATTAATCGAGGCGGTGGCCTCGTTTTTTTTGATCAGGTTAAGATCAAAGATTCATGGATTTTTAAAACAGCTTAAATGGCTGTTTTTTTTTAAGAAATATGATTGAAGATATAATAAGACCAGATTCATTCGCGGTACCAGGTTTAGCACTTAATACTCTTAACCAAGAGAGAAAATATAGTAAATCTACGGGTTTCTTTAATCAAGAAGTCAAAAATAAAGTTCCTCTTACAGTTCAAGAAAGAGCTAGAAGTTTAGGTATTAATCCTGATATTATAAAAGAAACAATTGATACATCAGCAGGTGAAGCTGGTTGGAATGTGGAGTTAGGAAGTAATGGATACTTATTAAGAGGTACTCTGCATATAGAAGAGGGTTTTGAAGAAGGTAGTGGGTTTATTTGGCCTTCTAGAATATTCTTTTTACCTACAGAAGCATTTAAAGATGGTTCTCCTCTAGAATTACCCGTAATGATAAAAGAAATGGGTTATGAACTATTATTAAATAATCAAAATCAAAATGAAAATATGGCAGTTAATATAGGAATTGATTCCCTCTGCTTAACTGCAATGACACATGGTGGACATAGGTCATCCGGAGGAAGTAATGAACTAGGATGTGATTGTAAAGGCCAATTAGATGTTAGAAAAGGAGTAATACAAAATTATGGAGGTATAGAAATTGTTGCTTTGGGTCAAGAAGGAAGAGGAAATGGTATAAAGGCACATGCAGGGCAAATTCATATGCAAAATTCTGCTCATTTAAATGGGGAAAGTATTCCTGATACATATTCTGCTGTTGAGGCTCAAGGATATCCCAGAGATGCTAGAGTTGAATGGCATTGGATACCAGCGATACTTCTTAAAGAAGGATTTAATATTAAATCTATTAATTTACTTACTAATAATGGAGAAAAATTAGAGCCATTTCATGAAATGGGTTTACAAGCAGATAAGCAAAGTATAATTGATCAATCTAATCCAGGATATTATCAAGGTCCTAATTTTAGAGCAAAAGTAGAAAAAGGAGGACATACAGATATCAGTTTAGGCACAGAGAATGAATCTAAACATAATATAGGTTCTCGACAGGAGGCAATAGATAGAATTAATAATGCAAAATCAGAGGGAGATTTAAAATTAGCTATTGTTTTAGATAGAGATGATACCATAGTATGGACTGCTCTAAAACATGCAGCAGTTATAAGACAAGCTCTAATTAGTTTTTATGGGTATAAGCTAGAAGAATTACCTACAGATGAAGAAGTAGTAAGGTTAGGTAATACGGATCTAGCATTTAGAGATATTCCAGAATATTCTAATTTAATTGATATTAATAGAGCATCTAGAAGATTTAATAGACAAATTGAATTAGTACAGAATGATGTTCCTCAAATTCTTGAACAAGCAAAAGAAAAAGGTTATTTACCCGCACTTTGTTTGACAGCAACGCCAGAGGATTTGGCTGATGCAGTAGAAGAAGGTTTAGACGAATCTTTAGGGCAAAGAATACCAACCATAGGTAAACCTAATAGTGTTGATTTAAAACATACTGCTCAATGGAAAATTACAGAACTAAAAAAGCTGGCAGATGCTACTACTGGTGTAACTATAGTAATAATTGATGATAGTTTAAGTCTTTCAAAAGCTATCAACGAACTGAATGATCCTCGTATAAAATGTGTTACACTTACTGGAACTCTAACTCAAGAAGCTAATCATGGATCTTTATATTCAAGTTGGGATAATATGCTTTCTACTTTATCTCAAATAGAAAAGGAAGTTGAAATTCAACACGTTTAACTCTATCATAGAAAAATGATTAATAGAATTTTTATTGAAACTATTACTTCTGAAATTAAAAAGAAAAATTCTCATATCTGTGTTGGTCTTGATTCTGATTATGAAAGAATACCTCAAATCTTAAAAAATAATTCTACGGTTGAAGATACAATTTTTTCATTTAATAAAGCAATTATTGATAAAACTCATGATCTTTCTGTGGCTTATAAATCAAATGTAGTTTTTTATGCTGGATATGGGATTGAAGGATTAAAAGCATTACAAAGAACTAATGAGTATATTAAATCAAACTTTCCTCAAATAAAAACCCTAGCAGATTGTAAAAGAAGTGAAATGAAAAGAAGTGCACAGTTAACTGCTAAAGAATTATTTGAAGAATTTAATTTCGATGGGTTTACAGCAACTCCTTGGTTTGGTTGGGATACTATCGAACCCTATACTATATATAAAGGGAAAGCTGTTTTTGTTCTATGTCATGACTCAAATCCATCAGCTTATGAGGTTCAAGATGTAAAGCTAGAGAATGAAATTCATCTATATGAATATGTGACTAATCTAGTTTGTAAAACTTGGAATAAAACAGGAAATATTTTAATTGAAGCTCCTCTTACATATCCAAAGGTACTTAGTAATATTTATAAACTTTCCGATGGAAATCAATTCTTCATGCTTGCCGGACTTGGAGCGCAGGGTGGAGATATAAAAACTTTATCTCTTTTTAAAGAAAGGAAAAATTTTATAGTTAATGCATCTAGAAGTATTATTTTTGCTTCCGATAAAGAAGATTTTGCACAGAAAGCTCGTGATCAAGTAATTAACTACAATAATCAAATAAAGGAAATAATTTATTAAAAATGGATTATCCTGAATTAGTATTTATTGGATATACAATTATTGATTGTAATATAAGTCCCACTGGTAAAAAAACAATTTTACCAGGGGGAGGTGCATATTTTGCATCAATTGCTGCTTCTAAAATGCTAAAGCCTATTGGTCTTGTAACTCGGATTGGAAAAGATTTTGATCAAGGTCTACTTTTTCCAAAAGTCTTAAAAGATGGAGTTAAAATTATTAAATCTAAAAAATCAGGTGAAGCAACAGTCGTTTACAATAAAGCAGATGATCCTACAGATAGAGATTTGATTTTAGACTTAGGAATTTCACTAGATTTAGTACCAGAGGACATACCTAAAAAATGGCTTAAAAAAATTAAATATGTTCATATAGCCACTATGCCTCCAGAGAAACAAACACCCTTTATAGCATTTATTAGGAAAAATTCACCAAAAGCAATAATTTCCATAGATACAGATATAGCTTTCTTAAAAGATGAAAAGATGAAAGAAATTGTTGCTAATAATTTTGCAAGATGCGATATTATTTTTGCAAATAGGAGAGAATTTAATGAATTAAAAGATACAATTCTAAAAAGTAAAGATGCAATAATAAAACTCGATAAAGATGGGGCAATTTATATGAAAGATGGAATTGAACAATTTAAATATGAAGCAAAAAGAATTGAAGCTGTAAATTCAACAGGTGCAGGAGATGTTTTTGCAGGCACTTTTTTAGCTAATTTGGGTAAAGGAATAACAATTAAAAAATCTATAGAATTAGCCACAGAAACTGCTACATATATTGTAAGTAAAGGTTTTCATAATACACTTTAGACTTTAGTAATTTTCTCCATTGCAAAGGTCTCATATTATTTTGTATATTAATTGCTAGTGTCGGTTGATATTGAACTTACATCGGCCATAGATTCTCCTGACAGAAAGCTCATTTTAGAGTTTGCTCTTAATTTCCCTAATAGGTTAGAAAATTCTAAGATAGGAATTAGAATTAATCCAGTTGATTTTAGTGCTACATTACTTCCAGAAGCAGATAAAGGCGAAAGAATTATAAAACCCAATGAAGAATTCAGCGTAGCAGTAGATGATGGAAAAATCCTTCTAGAATTCTCTATGACAGGGGGAAAACAAATTCTACTTTCTCCTCGCAGTATGTTAGCTATACCCGCCATTGCTGGAGAGCCCTTGGATGAAGAAATAAGAGCTAAGATTCCAAAGGCTACTCGTCGTGGAAATAATGGATGGAGAACAGTTATGCATTTTTTAAATAGATCAGGTCTTCCTGTTAAATTCTCATCTGGTAAGTTAGATCTATTTAGATTAATGGAGATCGATAACAATAACTACTTAAGCGGGATGGAGCTTTTAGAATTTGCTGCCTTATCAGGTAATAGACTTACGCTTTTAAATGATATAGGAGATAGATATTCTTTAAAAGATATAGCAAATTTAATAAAGTTAAAAAACTTTGATTTATTAAATAATCTATTAAGCGCGAATAGTCCTTTAAAACTTTCTCAAATAGCTTATCCGCTTTCTGAAGAATTTGGTGTGATAACGAGAACTGAGCTGATTGATTTAACAGGCGGAGAAAATAGTATGCCAAATAGAAAAAATGGTTTAGAAAAGTATTTAGGTTTAGATAATCCAGATAATTGGGTATTAGAAGAAGAACTGGAGAGATTAAAACAAACTGGTAAATTTAAACAAGGACATTATTTAAAGAAAACTAGGGAGGGAATACATATCCTGTCTAATTTTGTTATGGTAATTCAAAGAGAAACTAAAAATCCCCAGACTGGTAAAAAAGTTTTACCTCATTCCAGATCTACACTTTTAAATTCTGCTAATCCAGTACAGGGTTATGACTATGACAATTGGAAAGTTATCCTAGAACATCCAATTATTAAAAATGCTGAAGATTATGATATGCCAACTGAAATGATAGTAAAAGTTTATAGACAAAGTTAAAGTATGTGGGGTGAATTATTTCTTCCTTTTAACGCTCGTAGATTTATGATTTTGAGATAACTTCCAGGCAATATATCCTAGAAAGATTGCTATTAATAAAAGAGCACTGGAAATTTGCAGATTAGTGTTTAAGGTTAAAAACTGATTAGATGTCATATATTTGCCTTTCTATAAAAAATGCTGTTATTAAGAATACGATACCAAAGACAAGATCTAAGGTCAATACAAGTATGGTATGAATATCTTTAACATTACTAAAGGTTGGACCCAAAAGTACTAAGCCTAACCAACCAGCTCCTAAATTTTGAAATAAATTAGAAGAGATCTTAATAAATGTAACTTTATTTCGCATAAATTTATTTTATCAGAATTTTAATTTTCTTTGCTTGCAATTGCTTTCTTCGTTTGGCCAATTGTTATAATCCAAACATGCATTTGATCATTGACAAAAGTTAGCACTTCATATTAAATGCTTTTGGAAGACGATTAGAAGCGACTATTCTGATTATGCCTTCAAACTCTGAAACAAAAGCTTTTAAAAAAGCTTTTACACGAGCTTTAGCCGTAGTACCACCAAAAGAAATTTTGGAACAATCTCCTCATTATTCAAGCGCAGTAGGTCATCGTAGACGAGAAACCTCTGATCATGAATTTTCTGCCGCAGACACTATACGGGAAAAAGGAATTGGAGAAGTAGTTGATATAACTCCAGATGTTATAAGTAATATTGAATCTGCTGGTTCAGCTTTAAGTAGAATTTTGGATATAGTTGGATCAGGTAATGATGTTTTGGAAATAGTCTCCGGGCATGCAGCAGCATTATTAAAAATATTAGTAGCTGCTGGAAAAATGAAAGGCGTTATCAGTAAACAAGATTCTAACAGATGGGGGAAAATATTCCCTGAATTTTATGAGCAACATGAATTAAGGATTAAATATAGAGAAAGAGATAAACCATTTAGTACCGAGCGTGACATGAGAAGAATTATTTTTAAAGCCAAAGCCAATTTTCTTCTTAGTTTAAGTTCAAATGAAAGAAAACATTTATTCCATGATCTGGGATCTAAAAGAATTTTAGAAATTGAAAAAACAATTGATAAAATAAGAATGGCTAAGAATTTCGAAGAGCAGGTAATGAATTTTTTAACTGCAGAAAATCCTGTATCACCAAAGTTACCTAGAGATGGTTACTCAAGAACTTCTATATATCTTGCAGAAGGACTTTTAACTGCGAAATTTATGGATAGCAGAAGAGGAAGAAAAAGAATTCCAAGTGATGTAGAAAAAATATTAAATGAAGTTATCAATAGAGGTTTTGGCATAGGTTTTGAAGAGAGACTTAAGTCTAAAATTAATTCTCAAATAGATCAGTTTATAGAAAATGCTAATGCAGAACGAGAACTTAGAATAGTAGCTTATCAATTAGCCAGTAAATCTGAAATTATCAAATCAACATTTGAGGGATTATTAAAATTTGGTATCCCTGCAGGTTTAAAAGTAGGTAAATTTATTTTAGTTTTAACAGATATTCTACCTAAGACCTTTTTAGATAGTGTAGATTTTATTAGCGATAGCCTTTTAATATATTACTTGGTTTCATTTGTGGGGAAAATGGGGCTAGGTGTTTCAGAGAAAGCTACATTTGATCAAGTTTTAAATTATTTAAAAAGTGATGTGTCAATCGATGGAATTGAAGCATATGTGAGAAGAGGAGTATCTCTAATTTTAGAAGAAGGTGAAAATTATAATGAATCAGTTCTTGACGATAAGCTTACTGCGTAGTAAACTTAATCATGGAGACTAAAAATATTTTCCCTCTAGGTTTAACCTTTGACGACATTTTACTTCTTCCTGGTTTTTCTGATTTTTCACGCTCAAATATAGATTTAACTACGCGTTTGTCTCGTAATATTGAGATAAAAAATCCTCTAATTTCTGCTCCTATGGATACTGTTACAGAATCAAAGTTAGCAATAGAATTAGGAAAATTAGGCGGATTTGGTTTTATACATCGTAATCTAACTATTGATCATCAAGTTAAAGAAGTTAGAAAAGTTCGCGCTCAGAAGATTTTAGTAGGAGCAGCTGTAGGAGCTAGTTCCGGTTTTGAAGAAAGAGTTAAGGCTTTAGTTAAAGCAGGTGTAAATGCTATTTTAGTAGATAGTGCTCATGGTTTTGCTAAAAATGTAATTGAAACAACTAAATTTATCAAAAAGAATTATCCGAAAATAGATGTTATAGCAGGAAGTATAGCTACAGCTGATGGAGCTAAAGCTCTTATTGATGCTGGTGCTGATGGATTGAGAGTAGGAATGGGGCCTGGAGCTATTTGTACTACGCGAATAATTTCAGGAATGGGAGTACCACAAATTACTGCTTTAATGGATGTTTTATCAGTAGCTAAAAAAGCTAAAGTTCCTGTAATAGCAGACGGAGGGATTAAATATTCAGGTGATATGGTAAAAGCTTTAGCAGTGGGAGCATCCACGGTGATGATGGGAAGCTTTTTCGCAGCAGCAGAAGAGGCTCCGGGTAAAATTGTAGAACTAAGAAAGACGCAAGTTCCTCATAGGTTCCAAAGTATTTTTGGTAAAAATAAATCTTTACCTGCTAAAGCTAAATTTGGTTCCAAAGCTTTGACTGTTTCTCCGAATCTAGAAAAAATTGCTACTGAAGAAGTTTATAAATTTAAAGAATATCGAGGTATGGGTTCTATTGGTGCTATGAAAAAAGGCGTGAAGATCAAATCTGAAGATGAATTTCATGGAAAATCATATAAAGACCGGGTTTTAGTGGCAGAAGGAGTAGAAGGATTGGTTCCTGTTAAGGGTAAAGTAAAAGATTTAGTCGATCAATCTATAGGAGGTATAAAGTCAGGCATGTTTTATGTGGGATCTAGAAATATGGAAGAACTCTGGCAAAAAGCAAAATTTATTCAAATTACCCAAGCTTCTCTAACCGAGTCCCATCCTCATGATGTTCTCATCACCAACGCTGGAGAAAACTATTGATATATCCTATAATTTTTAGTAAGATATATTCAATGCCTAACATATCTGAAATATCTAGTCAATTTCAACACTTAGCTCAATATACTCTAAATAAGCAAATTGAAACTCCTACAGAAGAGTCAGTAACTAGACTTCAAGCTTTAAGAACATTCTTCCTCTTAATTGAAGGTGATAGTCCTACTACATTGATTGAAGCTAAAGATCAATTTAAATATTTAAGGACTTTATTGATTGATCCTAAAATAGAAATTTTAATGGAAAATACTTCACAAGCAGTTAAAAGTAAATTAAATAGTATTAATGGCGCTTTAATTTTAGGAGGAAGTGCAGCTTCTGGTGGTATTCTAGCTAGAAAGCTTTTAGGGAAATTTAACGATCCAGAAAGTGATATAGATACAGGTTTATTATTTAATCCTTCTTTAGAGCCAAGTGCTGAGTTTAGGCAAGAACTATATGAAGTATTACAAAACAATTTTTCTTCTAATGAAGATAGGCCATATTCTCAATGCAATTTCCATAATGTGGAACGCTATAGAGTTCCCAATATAGAGAGCGCAGAAAGATTAACAGATTTTTTAATAAATCTGGATGAAGATAAATTAGATAGTTATTGTAATTTATACAATTCTTATTTCTTACCTTCTTTTCCAGAAGATGTAAATGAGAGAAACATGAATTTATTTCTAGAGGCGCTATCAAATTTAGCAAAGAAGGCCGAAACATCTATAGATATAAAAAATAAATGGAATTTAATTATTAAATATATGATAAAAAATTGGCAATCACAAATGCTACCAGTAAAGGCTAGGTATTTTACCGTTACATTCTCAGAACAAGAAAAATTTATGGATGAATTTGATATTTTAGAAAAAAATATTCAGAATATAATTACAATTCCTTTTGAAAATATACTTAGGAGTACTGCTTTATAAATATGCTTCCAATCCTTTTCTTGGTATAAATGTAGAATTAAAAGCGGTTTGGTTACATTTTTTTAGCTGAGTTTCTGTCATAATTTTTTCATCTAATAACATTTTATAAACTCTCCACAAATGTCCATTTTGAATCATTTCAGGCCAATCAGTATTAATAGTAAAAAGGACTTCATTTTCTATGAATGTTCTTAAAATCCATTTCATTTCATCGATATTTTTGACAGCTCTAGTGGCTATATTACTCATAGGACAGATTTCTAAAACTACTTTTCTTTTAGCTAGTTCTTTCATTAAAGCTTTATCATATGCAGCTCTAATACCATGTCCAATTCTTTGGGGAGTTATAAATTCTAAAGCTTCCCACATATCGTTATCTGTAATTAACTCTCCTGAATGAACAGTTATTTTAAGTCCTGCTTTTTTAGCTCTTTTAAAGATTGTTTTATAATCTTTAATTTTAAAATTTTTATTATTTACACCTGCTATATCAATCCCTACAATTCCTCTTTTATGATATTTAATGGCTTTTTCTACGATAATAGAATTTTTCTCAACATCAAATTCACGAGCTAAGCAGAAAATAATTCCCGCTGAAAGATTAGGATATTCTAAAATAGCTCTTTCCATCCCACGAAGTTGACTCATTATAATTAAATCTAAATCTTGTTCTCCATTATTATTATGTCGCATAGGATTATTTCTAATTTCAAGGAGAGAAATATTATTCCTATAAGCACCAATGAAAATTTCATACATTGAGCGTTCTAATGCATAAGTACCAGATCCTAATTTATCCAAAAGAGGATGCATGATTTTCCTTAAATATTCTTCTAAGGTCATTTTTTTATGAGAAGAAAGACTAATATAATTTACAAATTCAAAATAATCTTTTTTAGGCAATTTAATCCCTTGATCATGAGCTATCTGCCAATAAACGGATGGGTGAGTGGAAGATGAGATATGTGCGTGTAAATCAGCTAGAGGAAAATCAGGGAAATCGAAGTGTTTAGTAATTTGAGCGTCCATAACTAAGTATAGAGTATTTTATATTTTGTATCAAGTATAAAAAAAATCCCTCACCCTAACCCTCTTCCAATGGGAGAGGACGCAGGTGAGGGTTAATAAAAGGTTTATCTTCCTTTTGATTTCATGAAACAATCGCGACAAAGAACTGGTCTGTCACCTTTTGGTTTAAAAGGAACTTGATCTTGTTTGCCACAATTAGAACATGTAATAGTAAACATTTCACGAGGGCCATTATTCATTCTGCCACTGTTGAAACCGCCTCTATTATTTCCAAATTCTGCTTTTTTCTTAGCGCGACAATTTGGACATCTTTTAGGACTATTTGTAAAGCCTTTTTTGTTATAGAATTCTTGTTCTGATGCTGTCCACACGAATGGTTGACCGCAATCAGCACAGGTTAAAGTTTGATCTTGAAATTGCATTAAAATTCACCTCCTCTCAAAATAAGGTTGTGAATAGTAAAACTCAAATTAAGAAGTTCTTGATCTTTTTGATTGGAATTTAAATATTTTATATTAGACCCTCCTGGTTACTCTTACCGTTCCGTAATTCAGGAAGGTTAGGAGATATACTATATATAGTATAAAGGAAACAGTGAGAATTGACAATGAGCAAAAAATATATATAATTTCTAATATGTTAGGAACGCAAGAAGTACTTCTGTCAGAAAATGAAAGTATAAAATTTAATCAAATTCCTGCTTCTGGGCCACGAAGATTTATAGAAGGAATAGTTGGTAGAAAACCATATCGACTTCAAGCGGAAATAGATCCTCTATTCCATCCCAATTTCAATTTGGTGAGAGCTTTAGAAAAAGCACCCGTTAAAATAGCAGAGATTGGACTTATGATTAGTGATGATAATGGTGAATTATATGAATATTTTATTAGACCTACAGAGGATGGAGAACTTAAAGCCTACAATAAATCTATTTTAGAGGTTCCTTCTATTTCTAGTGACATATTAACTGATTTCCGATATCTTCCTAATGGTCATATAAAGCTTAATCTTTTAAGACAGCCTGTTTCTATGGGTGCACATAATAGCGTTTTATTATTATCAGATGCTGATTGGGCTTATACTATGCAAGGTAAATTACAATGGATTCAATTAACCTCCACAATTCAAAATGACAAAAAATAACCTATGATTGACTCTGAGATTAGAAATGTTACTTTCCCGATTGGAGATAGGCAAATTCATACCATACTTTTTCAGAAGGTTCCTGTTTCTTTCTTAAGAAGAGTAGGAGACAGTCTAATTGGAAGAGATTCTCACCGTTTACAAGCTGAAGTGCCGATTTTTGATGAACAAATAGGTTGGGATTTGGTTTCTATCTTAGAGAAAACAGAGCCTGTTAAAATTGAAGAAATTGGAATTATATTTGAGCAAAATGGGCAGTTAACTCAACTATTTTTAAGAAAAGTAGATAAGGATATTAAAGTTTTTTCTCATTCACTTTTAAGTGGATTGCAATTACCCTCTAATAAAATGATTGAAAATACCAGTATTATAATTTCACCTAATAAAATTATAAAATTTAAAATTTTCGAAGCTCCTATGAATACTCATAAATTTGCTGTACAAATTCCACCTAAAGTTACTTATATTCAAGAAGGTGTAATAAAACAACTTCAAATAACCTCCGCTATTCAAAATAATTAATTAGTCAATTAATCTGGATTTGTTTAGAATTTGAGATTTGTAATTTGGCATTTTTCCGTGTATACTTAATTATGGACGCTATAAATCCGCCAGCTGGCGGAGCAGATATTATTTTAATCATTGATTTTGGAGGACAAACTGCACATTTAATTTCTCGTCGACTTCGTGATCTAGGCGTAAACTCTAGACTTATCCTTCCAGAAAGTGTACTTTCAGAAATTGCTAAAAGAAATCCTAAGGGAATTATTTTAAGTGGTGGTCCATCATCAGTTTATGAAAAGGACGCACCAACCATTGATCCCCAAATTTTTAAATTAAATATCCCAAGTCTGGATATTTGTTATGGACTTCAGCTTAGGTCTCACTTATTAGGTGGAAAGG
>PJMG01000003.1 GCA_003173895.1 Candidatus Levyibacteriota bacterium
CGGTTCTGCCGAGTTCCAAAATGAATTAATAAGTGATGAAGAATTATATAAAAAAGTGGCTAGGCAAGTAGTAAATGTGTGGAACAAAAATAATAATTGTTTACTAGTAGTGGGTGCTACTTATCCTAATGAACTTGCAGAGGTTAGAAAAATAGCAGGTGATATGACTTTTTTAGTTCCTGGCATTGGGAGTCAGGGAGGTACTTTAGAAGAAATATTAAAATTTGGTTTAAATAGTCATAAAAAGGGATTGATTATTAATAGTTCTAGGGGAATAATTTTTTCAGAAAATCCTAAAATCGAAGCTGAGAAATTGAAAAGGGAAATAAATTTATATAGATAAGATTTTATTTTTAAATTTTAAGCTCATTGAAAGTACTTTGTAAACAGACGTTCGGGGAAGTTTGATTAAATAGAAAAATAATTATTCAAACCTCACTCGTGAAAGTTTGCTACCAAAGTTGAAAAGAATAATAAAGTAATAAAACAGCAAACTTTCAATGCTGTTTAAAAGTACTTTTCAATTCGCTTAATTTAATTAATATGAACTATTCTGAAAAAACTCTAAAAATTCTGGAGAAAACTGGAGCGATTATCGTTAATAGTCATTTTGTTTATACCTCTGGTAAGCATGGCAGTGTTTATATCCGAAAAGATAAGCTTTATCCTTATACTTTACTCACTTCTAAAGTTTGTGAATTAATAGCTCGTCAGGTAAAAGATTGGAATATAGAAGTAGTGGTAGGGCCTTCTATTGGAGGAATTATTTTATCTCAATGGGTAGCTTACTACCTCTCTAAATTGACTAAAAAAGAAATACTTAGTGTTTTTACGGAAAAAAGTTATGATGATAAAGAAGTTTATGACAGGCCGCAAATGTTTAAGCGTGGATATGATCAACTAGTAAAAAATAAACGAGTTTTAGTGGTAGAAGATTTAACTACTACTGGAGCATCTGTTAAAAAAGTAGTTGATCAAGTTAAAGAGGCAAAAGGTAAAGTGGTTGGTGTATTTGTTTTATTAAATAGAAATCCTAAAGAGGTTAATAGTGAATTAATGGGAGTACCTTTTCATGCACTTTCTGTATTTAAAGCTGATGCTTACGAGCCTGAAGATTGTCCTTTATGTAAAGAAAATATTCGTATTAATACTGAAGTAGGACACGGCAAGGAGTATATGGAAAAAATAAAAGCTAAAAATTAAATCTATAGAGGAATGTTTACATTGAAGAGTTTTAGCCAAAATAATGTATAAGCAATAAGAAATATGGTTACTGCAATAACTATAATAACTGGACTAATTTTTTGTCCACTCCTCTTAGCGACGAATCCATGAATTTCAGGGTTCTTTTTATCTTCTTTTAACTCAGCTGGTTTAGAATTAGTATTTGGAGCCTTAACTTCTGGTTCAGAAATAGGAGTATTGGGTAAAGGTTGATTATTTGTTGGTAAGGTAAAAGAAACAGGATTTACAGAGTTAGTTAATGGATTGGTTGCTGGTGAAGTTAGATTAGGCGTAGATGGTGGTACTAGAGGATTAGTAGGTGGATTTAAAGGTTTATCTACACTAGCAATTTGATTAGTAGCAAAAGGGTTAGTTAGTGGAGTAGGTGTAACAGGCGGAGGAGTATTTAAGGTAGGTGTAGGCGTTGAAGTAACAGGATTAGTATTTAAATTTGTTCCTGTATCGCTTCCTACTCCCATTATTCTGTTGTACGCTTCACGCAGTTTAGGATCGAGTTGTTGACCATTGGGTTTAGCAGAATTTAGGTCCATAAAATAATGGTAGAGTTATAAATTATAAATGTCAAATGAAAATAAATTTTTAGCTAATATTTATTTCCATCGGGGTCCTGTCGCAGGTTTCCCTTCCAAAATGTTTGTCCTGTGATCAGGATCAACGGACTGCACATTTTTGAACCTCTTCGAGTCTGAGCCAGAGGGTTCATCCCTCAGAGTCGAATGACTTTCCACCCGCACCACCCCTCATGTTTACTTGACTCCACATTCTTATTTTGATGTTATAATGGCTTTATGCAAAAAATTATTGTTACACATAAAAATCCTGATTGGGATGCTATAACGAGTGTTTGGATTTTAAAAAAATTTTTACCAGGATGGGGAAATGCTAATGTGGAGTTTGTAAATGCGGGAGAAAGGTTGGAATTACAAATAGTAAGGGGTCCTGTCGCGACTTTCCCTCCCAAAAGTGCTCGCAATGGGTCTAATGCTGATGCATTAAATGCTGCGCGCTCTTGGAGCCCTTCCAGTCGCACCACCCCTGCTTCTGAAGAAAATACTATTGAGATTGTTGAAAATAAAGAGATTATCCATGTTGATACAGGAATGGGACCATTAGATCATCATCAAACTTCAGATATGAACACTTGTGCTACTAGTCTCTGCTGGTTTTATGTTAAAGCTAAAAATCCAGAATTTAAAGATATGGATGCTGTAAAAATTGAATCAATTAACAAAATTGTTAAGTATGTAATTCTACTAGATCATTTTCAGGAAGTATATTTCCCAGACGCTGCATCAGATATATATGAATTTGCTCTTTATGGACTTATCGAAGGTTTTAAAATGGAATTCCCAAATGACGATAATAAATGTTTAGAGTTTGGTTTTACATTATTAAATGCTGTATCTCATAGATTTGAGCAGAAAATATGGGCTGAAAATGAAATTAAAGAAAAAGGAATTGAGTTTGAAACTAGATTTGGAAAGGCGATGGGAATTGAGTCATTAAATGATGAAGTAGTAAAGTTAGGGCAAAAAATGGGATTTGTAATAGTGATAAGAAAAGATCCTAGAAAAGGTTATGCACGAGTGAAGGCAATACCTGAAAAGAATTTAGAGTCTAGAGTTCAGAGTTCAGAATTGAAAAAAACTGGTATTGATTTGACTCCAGTTTATGAGAGATTAAAAGAAAAAGATCCAGCAGCTTCGTGGTTTTTACATGTTTCTAAAAAAATGCTCTTGAATGGTAGTGCTAAAAATCCTAAAATGAAAGCAACAAAGTTAAATTTGAAAGAAATTATTGAAGTAGTAAAGGAGATTTAATGGAAGATTGTATTTTTTGTAAAATAGCTACGCATCAAATAAGTAAAGACTTTATTTATGAAGATGAGGAGATTATGGTTTTTCCCGATATTCATCCTATTAAAGAAAAACATCTTTTAATTATTCCTAAAAAACATTATGTAGATTTTATGCAGCTAGAAGATGATAAATTAATGGCTAAAATAAAGAATAAGATTCAAGATTTAGTAAAGGAACATAAATTAAAAAATAATGGTTTTAGAATAGTAGTTAATGGTGGAGGGGCGCAGGCTATAGATCATCTTCATTTTCACCTCACAGGACCTTGGGGTAAAGCTGCAGACATGTAAAAGAGACAATTGTTTCTTTAGGTGTCTACATTTTGACATTCTCCTTAAAATGTTGTAACATTACCTTCATAATGTCCTATAACAATTAAGACACTGTATTTATGAGTGAATTTAAACCTTATTCCATGGCTGATTTTAGAGAAAGACAAAAATGGAGAAAAGAGCAACAAAGCTGGAGAGATCAGTCTAATATTGAGATTGGCTCTTTTGACAGTGAAAATGGTCTAAGTTATTTTGATTTCAAATTTAGCCGACCATCTGATCTTTCTACCAAAAAAGCTAGATTTTTAATGTCAGACAGAAGCAGTAATATAGAAGTTATTCTTAGAGGTAAAGATCTAAATACAGATAAGCATTTTGTACTACAAAATAATGGTATTATTTCTGTAAATGATCAGGGAGGCTGGCATATTCTAATAGATAATAATTGGGGTGATATTATTTCTAATGTGGTGAATCAAGTAGAAAATTTAGCAGACGAGCTAATTCCGAGATTTGAGGGAATTTTTGATAATGAGATTAATAAGTTATATATACTTAAGTCAAGACTTGAAGTATTTAAAGAAGCTGATAATTGGTTAAATGGAGATGACGCTACTCCCAGTATCCTAGAAGGAGATAAAATTCCCGCCTAATTTACTCAAAATTTTGTGCTATAATATTTATACTTCTAATTTCATTTGAAATTTGATCCGCCAGCTGACGGATATTGAGAGGGGGTGTTTTTATATGGTTAAAGTTAAAAAAAATCCAGGAGAATCTGATGAAAGTTTAATTCGTAAATTTACCAGAAAAGTTATGCTGGATGGTATTTTAATGGAAGCAAAAAGACGTAAATTTCATTTAAAACCATCCCTAGCTCGTAAGCAGCGTAAAAAAGATAAACAGCAAGCTCGAGCATTAATGGCTAAATTAATGAAAACTTCATGAACAACAAAGTAAAAACTTTAATTTTTGTTGAAAGTAGGTATAAAATTAACAGAAAGCGAATTAAAGCAACTGTTGAGAGAGTTTTAAAAACTCAAAATTTAACAGGAAATGTAGAAGTTTCTATAGCTTTCGTAGGTGATCGTAAAATGCGAGAGCTATCTCGCAAATATAAGAATGAAGATAAAACTCGTAATATTTTATCTTTTTCATTTGCTGAGGGAGAAATGACTGTCATGCCACCTGATATTTTAAGACTAGGGGATATAGTAATTTCTTATCCCTATCTTATTAAAGAAGCTGTTGAATTTGAAGAATTAGTGGATGATAGAATTGATATGTTAGTCGAACATGGTTTAATGCACTTACTAGGACTTCACCACGAGTAGAATTTAGAATCTAGAGTTCAGAATTAAGAATTCTGAATTATGAATTTTGAATTCTAAATTCTTATTATGGTTTTTTATAGAAAATATCGTCCACAAAAAATAGAAGATTTAGATAGTAAATCTCTTCAAGAAAGTTTATTTGCGATACTTTCTAAAAAAGAAATACCGCATGCTCTTTTATTCGCAGGACCAAAAGGGCTTGGTAAGACTTCTACAGCTAGGATAGTAGCAAAGGTAGTTAATTGTACTAATCGCGGTAAAAATATAGAACCTTGTAATAAATGTGAACAGTGTATTTCTATCACTAATGGTTCTAATATAGATGTTTTGGAGATTGATGGAGCATCTAATCGGGGTATTGAAGAAATTCGTGATTTAAAAGAGAAAATTAGAGTTTTTCCGTCCTCTGCTTCTAAGAAAATTTATATTATCGATGAAGTGCACATGTTAACTACAGAAGCTTTTAACGCACTTTTAAAAATAGTAGAAGAACCACCTGAATATGTCATGTTTATTTTCGCGACTACAGAACTGGAAAAAGTTCCTGAAACGATTTTATCTCGCTGTTTTATAGTTAATTTTAAAAAAGCTACACAAAGTGAAGTAATACATTCACTTAAAAGAATTGTAGAAGGTGAAAAAATTAATATTACAGATGGAGCCCTAGAAGAAATTGCTAAATATTCAGAAGGTGGATTTAGAGATGGAGCTAAATATTTAGAAGAAGTTTCTACATTTGCTTCAGATAAAAAAATTGACATAGAGGATGTCAGAAAAATCTTAGGAACTAGTGGCATTGAACAAAGTTCTATAGAGTTTTTAGAAGCTCTAATAAAAAAAGATTTAAAAAAGAGTTTAGAAATTTTAAAAAATTTAGAAGAAAAAGGCAGCGATGCTAAATATTTCGCTTCAAATTTACTTCAGATTTTACAAGATTCTTTAATGGCTAAAAATGGTTTTGAGATGAAAAATAAAATTGATGAGAATTTAGAAGATATTTATTTAATGCTGGAAATATTTTCAGATGCTGCACTAAAAATTAAAAATGCTATTTATCCATTCTTACCAATTGAAATGGGAGCAGTTCATTATTTTTTAATAAAAAATAATGATGAATTAGGAAGTAGGAATCAGGAAGTAGGAAACATAAAAAATAATAATAGTAATTCTAGAAAAACGATAGAAGATTTAGAGAAAATGGCGATGACTAAAAAGATTGTTGAATTCAGAATCCATCCGCCAGCTGGCGGATCAGAATTAAAGGATAAAAAAATTAATACTGAGGGAAAAATCCAACAGGGTAATCTACATGATCAGAAAGATTTATTGGACAATTTAATTTATAAAGTAAAAGCTGATAATTTTTCTCTGGCTGGAGTTTTAAGAAGTTTTAAGAGTTATGAAATTCAAGCAGATCAAATAGTTTTAAAAACCAAGTATAAATTTCATAAACAAAAATTAGAAGAAGCCAAAAATTTAAGCGCTATTGCAAAAGCTTTAAAAGAAATAACTGGAAAAAATCTTAAAGTTCTGGTAAGCTTGGAATAATAAGAATTTAGAATTCTGAATTTATAATTCAGAATGTAAATAGGAATATTTATTTATAAAGATCCATAATTCTTAATTCTGAACTCTAGATTCTAAATTATAGCGAAGGTAGGTGATATTTTATGTTTAATCCATTAAAAGGCTTAGGTGATCTTAAAGCAATGCGAGATCAAGCTATGGCCATTCAAAAACAACTTCAAACTATAGTTCTAACTGTAGATAAAAAAGGTGTACAAGTTAGAATTTCAGGTGATCAAAAGATTTTAGAAATAAGATCTAATGGTAAATCTGATGATGATATTAAAGAAGCCATTAATGAAGCTATTAAAAAATCTCAAGAGACAGCAGCTAAAGAACTTTCACAAATGGGTGGAGGTTTAGGAGGATTGCTAGGAAGATAAAAATTTGTCATCCTGAACAGTGAAGGATCCTTATTATTAGCTCTTAAGAGCAGTATGCTTTCACAATTTTTGGTGTCGCTCAGGGAAGTGATTGAAATTTTAAGAAAGTATTCGGACTTCGCTAGTGGAATTTTCTCACCAATAGTAATCTAACCTTTGAATGCCTCTTTAGAGAAAATTCCAATTCACCAAAAATTGAAAAGACAAACTGCATTTTTAATAAGTGTCAATATAATAATTACTCAGCTTTTTTCTTAGATCTTCTTTTAGTAGAAGTTGTAGTTTCTGTAAGAGTTTGAGTTACATCTGGATTAGATTTTGCTTCTAGAGTTACTTGATGTACATTAGGACTATAAATTTGAGAATTAATGGGAATATCTCCGGCCGGATCAAAAACACGCTCTACGGTACTAATGGCTTCTTCGGTAGTACTTGCATTTACATCAAATGTCACTACATGACCAAATCTAACTTTGGAGACCTCATTAAATCCTAACTGATGTAATCCATCTAATATTGTATTTCCTTCTGGGTCATTAGTTGTTGGGCTAACTAATATATAAGCATCAATCTCATGGATAGGATTTTCTTGGCCCATATATTTACTATAAAAAAAGATTTAGCATTTTTCAAGAATAGGTGGTATATTTAAGTTTAGTAATGAAGATTTTTTCTGGAAATTCTAATATCCCTCTAGCAGAAAAGATAAGTAAAAATCTTAAGTTAAAACTTTCTCCTGTAGATAAATTTGTTTTTCCCGATGGTGAGCAAAGAATCAGAATTACAGATCAGATAACTGGTCATAAAGTTATAGTGGTTCAAAGTGCAAATACTCCTGTAGACCAAAATTACATGGAGCTTTTCTTTCTTCTGGATGCATTGAAGCGAAATGAAGCAGAGTTTGTGACGGCAGTGGTTCCATATTTTGGCTATCAAAGACAGGATCATGTTTTTAGAGATGGTGAGGCAGTGTCGTTAGAGGTAATTATAAGGATTTTAGAGAGTTTAAAAATTGATCGACTTATCAGTATAGATATGCATTCTGTAAAAATCCCATATCTTTTTTCAGTGCCGGTTACTCACTTATCAGCAATGCCACTTTTTGCAAATAAAATAAAAGAAATTTTTAGGGGTTCTGTCGGAAAATCCAGTGTTTTAGTTTCTCCTGATATGGGTGGAATAGCCAGAATTATGAAGCTTTCAGAATTAACTAAATTGCCTTACGCCGCTTTGAAAAAGAACAGGAATTTAAGTACTGGTAAAGTAACAGGAGACCAAGTAGCAGAGGGAAGTTTGGAAAACAAAAAAATAGCTTTTATCGTGGATGATATGATTTCTTCTGGAAGTACTATGGCACTAGCTGCGAATAATTTAGTTAAAAATGGAATTGAAAAAATTTATGTTTTTGCTACGCACGCTATTTTCTCTGAAGAAGCACCAGATATCTTAGAAAATGCTCCAGTAGAAAAAGTTTATGTAACAGATAGTGTTTTTATCCCAAAAGAAAAAAGATTTTCTAAATTAGAAATTTTATCGATAGCACCATTAATTGCTAAAACAATAAAAAAACATTAACGTCTTTGCGAGCAAAGCACGGCAATCCGTGATATGTATAAAAAGCAAGGATATACTTATATTCTAACTAACATAACAAATAAGGTTTTAGATACAGGTTCTACAGATAATCTAATAAAAAGGATTTATATGATGAGATTATAAAGTAATATTCTTTTCTTTTTAAGACTAAGATTGTTTATTTTTCAAATATAAAGTAGTATTTAACTATTATTTACCTAGATTGCTTCGTCCTGAATAAATCAGGACTCGCAACAACGACGAGAGTACTTTTATGAAAACACCAAAAGCAATTGAAAATTTAATTAATTCTTTTGAAAAGCTTCCTGGTATGGGACATAAAAGTGCTCAAAGACTTACTTTTTATCTCCTGCATGTCCCACAGACTCAGTTAGATAGTTTTGCAGAAAGTTTAAAAAACCTAAAGACTAAAACTCTCTTCTGTTCTAACTGCATGATGATTGATGAAACAGATCCGTGCAGTATTTGTTCAGATTCTAGCAGGGATCAAAATATTATTTGTGTGGTAGAAGATCCTGTAGATGTTTTAGCACTGGAAAAAGGTGGAACATATAAAGGTCTTTACCACGTTCTTCACGGTAAAATAGATCCTCTAAATAATATTGGACCAGATGAAATATATTTGGAACAATTGTTCCAAAGGGTAAAGGGTGAAGGGGTAAGGGTAAAAGAAATAATTCTGGCGACAAATCCCACGATGGAAGGTGAGGCTACTGCTATGTATATAGCTAAACAGTTGAAAGCAATAAATCCTGAGCTAAAAATTACGAGAATTGGACGCGGACTGCCAATTGGGGCTGATATAGAATATGCAGACGATATGACTCTTAAAAATGCAATGGAAGGAAGAAGTGAAATATGAAATACAAAGCTATTATTTTTGATTTAGACGGAACTGCTATTTTAAATGCTCAGGATGCTATGCCATCTGAGAGAGTTAAAGAAGCAGTGAAAAAAGCTGAGAAACTTATTAAGGTTTCCGCAGCTACAGGACGACCTGATTCCACTGCTTTTTGGGTAATTGATGCGCTTAATTTAGAAAACCCTTGTGTTACCACTGCTGGTACTCAAATAATAGACCCTAAAACCAAAGAAATTTTATGGAAAGAAAGTATGCCAGCAGAGACTGTAAAGAAAGTTTTAGAAGTAGTGGATAAATTTCCATATGATGTAGTACTCGCCAGCCAATATGAAACTTTCCCAGAAGGTCCAAGGCCACAAATAATCACTGATGAATCTGTTATTTATGTAGGTTGGTTACCAATCTCAGAAAGTAGTGAAATAATTAATAAAATTAAAAGTGTAGCTGAAGTTAATATTCATGCTGCACTCGGTTATGATAAAGATAGTGTAGGTTTACATGTTACCAGTCTAAATGCCAGTAAAAAGCATGCAATTAATAAATTAGAAGAATTTTTAGGTGTTAAAAAAGAAGAGATTATTGGTGTGGGTGATAGTAATAATGATCTACCACTTTTCGAAGCAGTGGGTTTGAAAGTTGCTATGGGAAATGCTACAGATGAATTAAAGAAAAATGCAGATTACATAGCTCCCAGAGTAGAAGATGATGGTTTAGCAGAAGTGATAGAAAAATTTGTGCTAAATAATACTATTTAACTGTGAATTTAGATTCTAATAGAATTTTGCCTCTAATTAAAAAAATCTAATTGCTTGTTTATTTCTTTATATGTTAACCTAAATTACTGACTTAAAAATTGAGTTTTATATTGAACACCATATGGCAGAAGAGAAAAGAAAATTAGGGCAGTTAATTCTAGCGCGTCATGGAGAATCTATGCATAACGTAGATAAATCTCATAGAGAGATGAGTAGCCGAGGAGTAGATTATGATGCTTCTCAAAATTATTTAACAGAACTAGGTATAAAACAAGCTACAGAACTAGGAGAATATTTAGCTGACCTCTTTAAAGATACGCCTTCAAAACTTATTAGAATTTATTCTTCTAAATCCCCGCGCGCTGAACAAACAGCCGATATAGTAGTAAATATTCTTAATAATAAACGTAAGAATAAACCAGATCATGCAGTTCGTACATATGAACTTGATAGCAGATGGAGAGAACAATCATTAGGTTTAGGTGAACCTCATCTAGCAAAAAATCATAATTTTTTGGTTCAACGTCATGATGACTATTTTAGAAGCATAAATGGTAATCTAAGATTTAGGTTTGAAAAAAAACCTATTGTAGCTGAAGAGTTATCTGAGGCAGAGAGAAATATAATTGATGATTTAACTAAAGAATTAAATCTCTTAGGTAATGAAATATATGGTGAAAATTTAACAGATGTAGCTGTAAGAGAAAAAGATTCAGCTGCTGATTTAGAAGAATTCTTAAAAGAAGAGGGAGCAGTATCTATAATAATTACCCATAAAGGTTCGATGATTGCTTCCTTACAAGCTCTTATTAATAAAAATGTTGATGGAATTGTAGAGTTTATAAATGCCAATGGTAGTCCAGATAATTGTGATCTAGTAGTTTATAACTATGAACCTGATGCTTCTCGCAGAGAAAATAAATGGCAATTACTAAGTTGGTTAGGAAAAGCAGCCTAAATTATTTAAATCTGTTAAAATATTCTCCATGACTATTGGAATTTTTGGTGGAAGATTTGATCCTATTCATAATGGACATTTAGCTGTAGCTAAAGAAATTTTTAAACAAAAACATCCAGATCAGATTTGGATGTTAGTGGAGAATATTCATCAATGGCGACCTATTGTGGCAAGTGCTGAAGATAGAATAAAAATGGTAGAATTGGCGATTAATGAATTAGGAGAAAAAAAAATTAAGGTTTCGGATTTAGCTATACGTTTAGGAGGAATGACTGAAACAATTACTGTTATGAGACATCTACATAAACAATTTTCTAAAGATCAATTTTTTTTCATTTGTGGATCTGATCAATTAGAAAATTTCACCAAATGGACTCATTGGGAGGAATTAAAAAAAGAAGTAAAATTTTGGATAGTTGAGAGAGGTAATTTCTCTATACATAACGTTCCAGAAAATTGTGAGATAATTCAAGATCCGAATTATATTCCACTTGAGGATAGTGCTACAGAGATTAGAGAAAGACTAAAATTAAATTTGTCTATAAAAAATTTAGTATCTGAAGGTGTAGAGAAATATATAATAAAGAAAAGATTATATAAATAAATGGAATTAGATTATAAGAAAACTTCATCTGAAATTATTTCCTGGATTAAAGATACAGTTAAAGCCGCTGGGTTTGAGAGATTAGTTATTGCTATCTCTGGGGGAATAGATTCTGCTGTTTCTGCTAAACTAGCTACTTTAGCTGTAGGTTCTAAAAATATTTTTCCTATTTTATTACCTTATGGCGATATGAGTAAAAATAGTATTCAAGATGGCGAATTAATTTTAGATTTTCTTAAAATACCTAAGGAGAATAGACAATTAATTAATATAAAAAAATCTGTAGATGAAATGTGGAATACACTAGAAAAAGACACTTCATATACACTAGTTATGGCAACTATTAGAAAAGGTAATATCATGGCTAGAGTTAGGATGATTTATCTTTTTGATAAAGCTAAAAGTTTAAATGCTTTAGTGTGTGGAACTGAAAATAAATCTGAGCATCTGCTAGGGTATTTTACTAGGTTTGGAGATGCTGCTTCAGATCTAGAGCCAATTGTTAATTTATATAAAACCCAAGTTTGGGAAATGGGGCGTTTTCTAAATTTACCCCAAAAAATTATAGATAATAAACCTACAGCGGGTCTTTGGGAGAATCAAACTGATGAAGAAGAATTCGGGTTTTTATATAAAGAGGGGGATTTGATACTAAATTTATATTTTGATCAAAAAGTGGAAATAAATAAAATTATTGAGAAAGGTTTTAATGAAGAATTAATTAATAAAGTTTTACTTAGAGTAAGAACTAATGCATTTAAAAATAAGCTACCATACGTTATTTAGAGAATTCATACTTAATTTTTAGCTTTATACTCTATACAAAATACAGTATACTAAGTACTACTATGCCAGATGGAATAGGTGGAATGCCGAGCGAGATTGGTCAAGCTATAAAACAGCAAGGTCAAGGCGCGGCAAAACAAATTGGTAACCAAATAACAGGAAATAACCCACAAGCCAGTAGACCAGCAAATAGTGGGGGAATAGATTTAGTGGATTTTAGTAAAGATGTAAAGAATCAGTTGGGAACAAATCAACCAGCAAAACCTACCTCCGGCTTAGGCGGCCAATTATTCGGTCCTAAAAAACCTGTTACTCCTAAGCCTTTGGGTGCAGGAGGTTTAGGTAATAATAAATTAGGAGGACTAGGTGATTTATTCGGTGGCGGTTTTGGTGGTGAGAAAAATCCATTTGGATTTGGTCCTAAAAAGCCAGCACCTAAACCAGCTGCTCAAATGCCTGATTTTTCTCAAGAGCAAAAAAAAACAGAGCAGAATTTAGAAGAAGTCAGGAAAGAATTATTTAATCAAATGTATGGGAAAGGAATATTAGATGTAGGAAAAACAGATGAAAGACAAAAACAGCAGGAAGAGCAGCAGAAATTACAAGAAGAAGAACAGAAAAGACAAGAAGAGAAAGAGATAAAAGCAGAGGAAGCGCAAAGTCTAGAATTACCCACTGGAAAAGCAAAACAAGGGATGTTAGGTCAGCCTAGAGTTAAAAAAGGTGGATTTAATTTTATGAAATGGTTAAAACCAAAGAGACAGAGTAATGAATCAAACTCGGGAAGTAGAGCGTAGTTTGATATAAAATATATCGGGGTCCTGTCGCACCACCCCTCATTTTTATGAAATTAAAAATTTATAACACTAAATCCAGAACTGTGGAGGAATTTAAACCATTAAAAGATAAAGTAGTTAATCTTTATGCTTGTGGAATGACTGTTTATGATAATGCGCATATAGGTCATGCCAAAAAATATATTGGGGATGATATTTTAATTCGTGTTTTAAAACATGCAGGTTATAACTTAAAACACGCCATGAATGTTACTGATGTGGGACATTTAACTTCAGATCAGGATACAGGGATGGATAAAATGGAAAAAGGTGCACGAAAATATGGACTGTCAGTTTGGGATGTAGCTAAAAAATTTGAAGCACAATTTTGGGATAGTATGGATGCAGTTGGAAATAATCGTCCTGATATTTTAATGCACGCAACTGATTTTATTAAAGAACAAATGAATCTGATAAAAATTTTAGAGAAAAAAGGCTATACTTATACCATAGAAGATGGAGTCTATTTTGATACTTCTAAATTTCCACATTATTTTGATCTATCTCATCAAAATCCAGAAGAATTAAAAAAAGGCGCGAGAGTAGAATTCGTCGCAGGTAAAAAAAATGTGGCAGATTTTGCACTTTGGAAGTTTAGTTATCCAAAAGGAGTGAGTTTTGAAGAGTATAAGAAAGAGATTACTTCGTATTCACTCACAAAGACGGAAATTACTAAAAGGCAAATGGAATGGGAGAGTCCATGGGGTTTAGGTTTTCCTGGTTGGCATATAGAATGTAGCGCAATGAGCTTAAAGGCGCTAACTAATTTTGACCCTTCGACTCCGCTCAGGGTCGATGGTAACTATACCATCGATATTCACACAGGTGGTATAGATCATATTAATGTTCATCATACTAATGAAATCGCTCAAAGCGAAGCTGCAACGGGTAAAGAATTTGTTCGATATTGGGTACACCATAATTTCCTGATGGTAAATGATGAAAAAATGAGTAAAAGTTTAGGTAATATTTTCACAGTACAAGATGTAATGGAAAAAGGATTTAAGCCAATGGTTCTTCGTTATTTATTTCTAACTGGACATTATCGATCGGAAATGAATTTTACTTGGGAAAGTTTGGAAGCAGCACAAAAAGCATATGATAGATTATTGATGGAAGTTTATAATTTAAAAGGGCATGTTGGTTCTATTAATAAAGAATTTTTATCTTCTTTTGAAGGAGCACTTTATGATGACTTAAATACTGCCAAAGCAATCGCTATTATTTGGGAATTAATAAAATCCAATATTGATCCTTCGGAAAAACTCTCTACATTAAAAATCATGGATGAAGTTTTAGGACTAAAATTGTTTGGAAGGGTAAAGGGTCAAGGGGAAAGCGAAAAGCAAGAAATACCAAAGGAAATTGAACAGTTAAAAATAAAAAGAGAGGAATTTAGAAAAAATAAAGAGTTTAAAAAAGCGGATGAAATAAGAAAAGAGATTGAAAATAGAGGATATGAAGTAATAGATACTAAATCAGATACAGTAATAAAGAAAAAATAATGTCATCTCTATGAGTTTGGATTTCAAGAGCATGGCCTGAGTGTCTCGCCCGCTAATGCCTGAGTTTAGCGATGGCGAGCGGGAACAAAGGATCTCGTTCTAGATTCTTCACTTCGTTCAGAATGACAGCTATACTAACTTTATGGATTCAACAATTGCTGGCTTAACGATGCCTTGTCCAAATTGTAAAAATGAAATACTAAAAAATAGTAATTTCTGTCAATTTTGTGGGTATAAGTTAAATGAAAAAATAACTTTGAGTCGCCAGTTTTATATTTATGCTGTTTCTCTTTTACTACCTCCTTTAGGATTAATTTGGTTTTTTAAATATTTTAGATCTTCAGAAGTAAATAAAAAAAATATTGCATATATAACCTTAATTTTAACTATTCTTTCTACATTTTTAACTATTTGGTGGACTATAAGTTTTATTAAAAGTTTTCAAAACAGTTTTTCTCAATATTCAAGTTTAGGATACTAAAGAAAGTTTAATTCAATTATTTACCTAGAGTATACTTTTCGCAATTTTTCGACACGCTCGCGTACTTTGTTTGTGGAGATAGATAATATTCAAACTCGCTAATGGAATTTTCTCACCAAGGTTTGTTATAGATTTTATAATTTAATATTAAGAGAAAATTTCAAATGTCTCAAAATTGAAAAAGCATACTCTCCTTAAATATATAAAATAACTATATAAATATTGACAAACTTTTCTTTTTAGTGTCATGATAAATTTATGTCAAAGAAAAAGGTAAAAAGCCAAAGACGAGATTCTTCGGCTTCGCTCAGAATGACAAGAGTACTTAAAAAGTTTTTTACTTCGGTAACTCCTTTTACCCGCGCCTTAACTTTAATTTTACTCATTATTCTTCCAATTTTAGGTTTTAAATTAGGACAGCTTTATCAGAAAAATATTGATTTTAGAAATATCCCTGTAGAATTTTGCATGAGAGCTAGAAGTGCGAAAATTATAGACATCCGTTTAACTGATAGTGGGAAAACTTTTAACGCTAATGTAGGTGATAGTATAAAACTAAATTTACCAAGTAATTTTACCTGGAGTGTAGATACAGGTCCTGATGATATAGTGGATAAAATTTCAGATAACCAATATGTAGCTTTAAAACCAGGAACAGCAACTATTCAAGGTTATGGCAGACCAGCTTGTCAACCTGGGATGTTATGTTCACAGTTAGTAGTTAATTTTACTGCAACAGTAGAGATTAAATAACTATTGACAAGTAAATTAAAATAGATCTTAATAAATTTATGCCAACTAAATCTTCTGTTAATAATGATAGAACTAAAACTATCCTTACATGGACAGTCATTATTCTTTCAATTGCACTAGTTCTAAGTTGGTTAAAATATGTAAAATCTGAATTTAGATGGTTTAACTATGCACCAGTAGCTCAACAAGTTATCTTTGAAGCGCCTAATTATACAGCTCGCGAAGAAGCTTGGATGATAGCAGATACTATTACTACAGTACCTACATCTCAAAATCCTCTTTATAAAGAGTCAACTACATTAGAAAGTTATATCTCTTCCATCAGTAATGGTGTAAAGAGAGATATGGTAGTAGTTGATACTAATAAAATGATATTAGCTGATACTGTCTCTAAAAATGTAGGATCCAAATTCATGGAAGATAAAGGTAATGAAGTTGGTCAAACTATAGCAGATGGAAATATCAGAAGTTTTGAAGAAATAAGTGGCGATTATCCTAAAGGTATAACTCAAGTAGTGCTCCCTATGAAAGATCAAAGTGGGAAAGCTTTAGGTGCAGTAATCGTCTCCATAACACAAATTAAGTAAAATTTTACCTTCATTCATAATTTATTCAGAATAGACTGATAATATAACATCTTTGTCATAAAAAATACTTTGGTATATACTCCTTCGCAATCAAATATAAAATATAATACCTAACGAATCTTTGATTTGTTAAAAAAGTTTTAGGGATAAACTTTAATGATACTTTGATTGCTACGGAAGTATATGCCAAAATTTGTAAAATCAAAGTAGAGTGGTATACAATAAATTTGGGAGGACTTATCTATGGATAAAATTAAAAGTTGGTTTAAAAAATTAAAAAGAATGAAGCTTAGTAAAATGCATTTAGACTATATTGCTGGGCTTTTAACCATTCCTGTTCTTTTGACTGCTATTTTAATCAACTTTACTAATTTAGATAAAAATAAAACTGTTACTCCTCCGCCAGTTGGCGGACCTACCAGCTCACCTAACTCTAAGGTAATCGTAATAACACAACCAGTAAATAATACTCAGCCTACACCTGATGCTCAAACTTGTACTAAAAGCATAGGTCCTATATCGATTACATATCCTACTGAAGGTCAGAATGTTTCTGATAATCCACTTTGTATAAATATTGATTATTCCAATAATAATTATTGTTCTGTGGTTTGGTCATATAGAATAAATAATGGTTCTTGGTCAGCGTATAATAGTGATGAGCCATGTTTATATAATTTACCCTCAGGTTCTGTCCAATTCCAACTACGTGTTCAAAGTACAGTTTCTAACAGCAGTGAAACATTAACCCGTAATTTTACTTATTCTGGAACTAATAACGGTCCAACACCCACGCCAACTCCCAGTAATACTTCTACTCCTACGCAAGCTGTGGCTTCTTCATCGGCTGGAATATAATTGATTTTTAGGATTTGCTTGAATAGCTTTTGTCATTTCGACGAAAAAATGAGGAGAAATCTCTAAGAGATCTCTCACTTAAGTTCGAGATGACAGTTAGATTGTATTTTTTTAATTTGTAAAATATAATTATATTTCATGATAAAAAATAGAAATTTATTCATAATTGCACTAATCGCTTTAGTAAACATGCTGGGGTATGGAATAGTAATTCCTATTCTTTATGCATATTCTCGAAAGTTTGGTCTTTCTGATTTTCAGAATGGACTTTTATTCGCCAGTTTTTCTATTTGTCAATTTATCTCCACTCCTATTATTGGACGTTTATCAGATAAGTATGGGAGACGTCCCATGCTTTTAATTTCTATTATAGGAACTGCCCTTTCATTTTTTATCATGGCATTTGCACCTAATGCAGCATTTTTATTTATTGCTAGATGTTTAGATGGTTTAACGGCAGGAAATATCCCAGTCGCCTTTGCTGTAATTTCTGATTCCACTAAACCTGAAGATCGAGCTCGTGCTTTTGGTCTAATTGGTTCTGCTTTTAGCTTTGGATTTGTTTTTGGTCCTGCTATTTCTGCTTTTACTGTAGGACTTGGAAATTCCATACCTTTTATAATAGCTGGAATAATTACACTTATCGCTGTTATTTTAACAGCAATTTATTTACCTGAAACAAATAAACATATGGGTGAAGTTCAAAAAGGTAAACTCTTTGATTTCCCATTATTAGCTAAGACACTTTTTGATCCCAATGTAGGTGCTACATTTATAATTTCTTTAATATTTTTCCTGGCATTTGCCTGTGGTATTATTTACGGATTTCAACCATTTACGCTAAAAGTTCTACATCTTAGTCTATCTTCAAATGCTGTGTTATTTACTATTTTTGGTATCGTAGGGCTAGTAGCGCAGAATTTTATAGTTCATCGCGTGTCTAAAAAATTAGGACTTAAAAAGGCATTTTCCGTAGGAATTATATTTACTGCTTTTTCATTATTTCTTATGTTTTTATCTAGAAATTTAGTATTTTTCACAGCAGCATCTATTATCATGGGTGTATTTAATAGTATAGTTCAAACACTTTTACCCACCATCCTATCTCAGGAAGCAGATGCTAAATCTCAAGGTTCGATCATGGGTTTAAATGCTTCATACCAAAGTATAGGAATGATAGTGGGTCCTATCTTAGGTGGAATAGTAGCTACCATTACTATCACATTACCGTTTTTAGTAGGAAGTATTTTAATAGCTGTTTGTTTTTTTATTTCTTTCCAAGTGTTAAAACCAGGTATTCATAAAGAAACCGCATTCTAAAATTTACCAAATTCTATTCAAATTCTTACATAAAATTTATTGTAAAAACTTCTTTAAATAATTTAATCTTAAATTATGCCATCAGTAACTAAAGCAGATGAAAATACTATTATAGAAAATAATCCAATTCTTAATATTGCCATAGACATTGAATTTAATGTATCACTCTTTAAAGACAGCGATAATCCAGGTACCACTATACAACTTTCTGCAAGTCTTAAACAATTTGATTCTCCTATAGAAAACGCTACAGTGACGGCTCATGTAACCCGTCCAGATGGTGCTAAAGCAACTTTCCCATTTCAAAAAACCCATCCAGGGCATTTTAAAGTAAGCTACAATGACACTAATTATCCAGAGCACCCAGGTAACTATATATTTAGAGTTCGTGCTAAAGGTATTACTAAAACTAATGTCCCTTTTAGTTTAGAAAAAACACTTGCTGGATACATTTCTTCTGGAGATTATACTTAATTTGGAATTATTTAACGTCTTCTGTTAGACTAAATCAATGCTAGTTCCTCTTCGCTACATTTATTTCTTAGGATCACTTATTTCTTTTATTATTTGGTTAATTATATTTTTCCTAAAACCAGATTTAAGAAAATCTATGCTAAAAGTAAGCGTTTTTTTAGGACTTTATGCTTTATTTTTTGAATATTTTTGGTGGACGAGAGACTGGTGGCACCCAGAAACTATAACTTATACCAGGGTAGGGGTAGAAGATTTTTTAACAGCATTGGGTGCAGGTGGGATCATAATGGCTATTTATCCGCTGCTTTATCCTAAAAAACACTTAAAGCCAATCAGTAAAAAAACTAACACTTTAAAAGGAATTTTATTAATCTGGCTGCAAATTTTTATCATGATTTTATTTGTCCAGATTTTTAGATTCACTTCTTTTTACGCCACAGTCATTATGTATGCCGTAAGTACTTTAATACTTTGGTATCTGAGGCCAGATTTAATAAAAATGTCACTTATCACAGCAGTAATAATAGTTATCGGCGCGATTCCTCTTTATGATTTACTGTTTTACTTAACGCCGGAATTCGTAAAACAAACTTGGGTTTTAAATAATTTATCTCATATTTTTCTTTTAGGTATACCAATAGAAGATTTAATTTTTTTCTTTTTGCTAGCTACATTCGCCGCTCCTTTTTACTGGTACATTAATAATGAAGAATTCGTTAATAGCTTAAAGAGCAAGAAATAAAAGTCCAAATTGACTTTTTGCTTGGTTGTTGCTATTCTTACACCTAATGAATAATACAGGTTGGAAAATATATTTTTGGGTTTATTCTATTTTTGAAGGATTAGATATAGTTACTTCTATTTTTAATTTTCATTCACTTAGCATTGGAGATTATATAGATAGAATTTTAAGTGTTACGATAGCTATTGCCTTATTTGCTTTTGCATACAATAAAAAGATTGTAAGTCAATTGTATTGGAGAATTTATTTTTGGTTGATTATGGCCTATATATCAATCCAAATTATATATTCTTTCACTCCGTGGAGATTTGCCTCAAATATACTTTTAGGAAAATATACCACGCAGGTATATAATCAAGTTCCTGTTAGTTTATCTATTGCTATAGGTATTCCATGTACCCTGCTTTGTTTACCCATATTTTATGTGCTATTTGCTTTAGCATATAAAAATGTTTTTAAGAAAGAAAAAATGCCTGAGAATAAAGACCTAAAAACCTCTGGTTTATCTATAGCTAGTTTAGTTTTAGGACTTTCAGGTTTAATCTTTGGTCCATTAACTACGATTCCAGCTTTTATTACAGGTGTTATATCTTTATTTAAAATTAAAAAAGGTAAAGTAAAAGGGAGTGGTTTAGCTTGGACAGGAATTACTATCTTTATTGTCCAGAGCTTCTTTATATATTGGTTTACGATTTTGGTAGTTTATATTGTTTTTCTTCCAGGATTACGTACAGGCTATCAAGATGCTGTAAAGCATATGAGTCCTGCTGAATCTAAATTCTATAATGAAAAGCTCTCAAAAATTAAACAAGATAGTGATGAAGCATATGTAGTAAAAGTTTTAGGTAAACCTAAGAGTATCTCCACTATTGGTAATGCTACTACTTATCAATATTCTTGTCCTGATAAATTTACTCTTAATTGTTCCTATTCTATTACCATTACTGACCATGCTGTAAGTAATATTTATTGGATGGACTTGAAAAGATTCTATTTTACTAGAACTTTTACTGATTTAGATAAAACTTATTATTTCGATAATTATGATGTTACTTTTACACTTCAGCCAGGTTGGTCAGAATATACTTATAGTGCTGATGATTTAAAGAAAGATCCAAATCCACCTCTTACCTTTACTAGAGTTAATGGAACTGGTGTGATGTATGCAGATGAATTTACTTTGGATAAACCATTTGATATCAATGATCATATTAAATCTATTGATTTAGGTGAACCAGTAAACGGAGTTAAAAAATCAGTAAAAAACGGTGTAAGTTACTATGAGTTAGAATTTAAAAAAGATAAAGATTTTTATAATATGACTTATATAGTAAAACCTGATGTAGCACTTTTATTCACTTATTATAATCCTAATGGTGCAGCAGATTCTAGTGAACTCTCAGACGTTAAGAAAACCATCGCTACAGCCGACGCAGAGAAAAAATAAGTTTCTGCTATAATTTTCTAAGTGAAATCTTTAAAATTTTCCTCAGAAATTAAAATTATCGGTGTAAATCCTTTTGTCTTTCTTCCTGAAAAAATATTATCAGCACTATTTATATCTTTTGGTAAAGATCGCGGACCAATCCCAGTCAAAGGTACTATTAATGGGAAACCATTTATCCAAACTTTAGTGAAATATCAGGGTGCCTGGCGGCTGTATGTAAATGGCATTATGATAAAAGCTACAAGAGTAAAAGTAGGTGGCACAGCAGACTTCGTGATTGCCATAGATAAAAATTCACGCGAAGTTTTCATGCATCCGCAGTTTAAAGCGACACTTGAGAAAAATAAAAAAGCTAAAGAAACATTTGAAAATTATGCGCCTTCTCGCAGAAAAGAGATTAATAGATATTTAAATAATTTAAAAACAGAAGAAACAAGGAAGAAAAATATTGAAAAAATTGTAAAATATTTAGCGGGAGAAAAAGTGGAATATCATGTATTGTTGAGAAATAAAGAAAAGTAATTGTTTCTGCTTGCATAGAATTTTAGGTTATGAAATAGTAATTTTATGAGGAAATATTTTCTCATTTTTGGCCTTATTAATTTTATAGCTCTACTAGTAGCCTTTTTACTTTCATTAAATGTAATTATCGAGTACTTTAGTTATTTTACAGTTCTTAGTAATATACTTATTACAGCTGTTTTTATTTATATAGGAATTACACCAGATAAAAAAAATAAAAAATCTCATCTTTTCCATAAAGTTTATGGACCGGCAGTATTGTACATGTGTATTACAGGGATAGTGTACTGGACTATTCTGCATGGAGGTAAACAACTAACCACAGATGTAGAGTGGATTACTCTAGTTCTACATGGTTTTATGCCCATAGCAGTAGTTATCGGATGGATAATTTTTCCACCTAGACCTAATTATTCATGGAAAGTAGTTTTTACCTGGCTCATTTTTCCATCAATCTTTGTAATTTATACACTTACTCGCGGATTATTCGTAAACTGGTATCCATATCCATTTCTTAATCCTAATATAGGTGGATATAATGGAGTAGCTATATGGACGATAGGAATTTTAACTGGTGCTTTTATAGTAGGCCAAATCCTCCGCTGGATTTCAAAAATTATCTTACCTAAATAACTAATAATTCAAAGTTGTCGTGAAATCACAATGCTATAAGTAAAGTTCCTAAAATCATTATACATGCTCCAAATGCTTTATCTTTTAATTCTGTTTCCTTAAAGAAAATTCCTCCCAAAATGACAGAAAATAATGAGGATAAACTAAATAAAGCAGTGGCGTAGCCTATGTGAGTAGTGGCGAAAGCTGAATAGGCAAAAAATTGGCCCAGTGCATTTAATAATCCAAATAAAATAAATAGCCAGGAATATGATTTTAAAGCTAAGTGGGTCTGTTTAATTCGTTTTGTCATAAAAAATGAAAGAAATATAGAAACAAAAATCCAATCAATTAAAGAAGCAAATAATGGTACAGTAGGTTGAGTTTGGAAAATTGCTTTTTTTTGGAAAATTGGTGTAATGCCATAAATAACCATGGTAATAAAGAATAAATCCACTCCTTTATTAGTTAATAATTTTTTAATAGGCGTAAGAAAACCATTTTTTATATGAGAAATATATAAACAGTATGCTCCAAAAACGATAGTTAAAACACCTAATAATTTTAAAACTGTGGGTACTTCATGTAAAAATAAAAATCCAAATAAAGTTGCAAATACAGGCGTAAATGCAGAAAGAGGTGATAAAACAGAAATTGGTGCGTGCTTCAAAGCCCATGTGGATGAAATAACTGCTACGGTATCCAAAAGTCCTGAACTGAGTAAAAGGATAAAAAATAATGAATTTACTTTTGGTATGCCACCAAAAAATATTAAAATTATTAAAAATATAAAAGGCAAAGAAAAAACTGTTTGTATAAGACTAAGTACTACTAGGTGAACATTTTTAGTCAGATGTTTGGTAAGAGAAGTGGTGATAGCAGAATCCAGAGCTTTAAATATAGAAAGATATAGCCACATAGGGATATTTTATAATTATCGTATTTGATTTTACAATTATAAAATTCGCAATTTAAGGAGTGAAAGTTAAATGAAGATGATAGTCAAGACTTCAACGCAGCTTAGGATTTAAAAAGTAAACATTAAGAAAATAAATGCAAATAATTAATCTTAGCTTATCTCAAGCTTAAACGGTATTTTATTTTTGACCCTTGACATAATATATTCTTATAGTCTATTATGGAGAATATAAAAGAATTATATAAGTATGACAGAAGAAGTTAATAACTTAACAACTAATCCAGAAAAAAATATAAAAAGAAAAAAAGGAATATTTCCCCGATTATCTCTTAAAAAGACTTTTGAAATCCCTAAAACAATTTATGATTTGGGGCAAGGAGAACCAGTTAGAAGACTTAAAATATTTGATTATCTAAAAAAATCTCCACAAAGTGGTCCTAGTAGAATGTTGATTACAACATCTGGAATGTATGGATTAACTATTGGTAGTTATGGAGCAGAACGTTTAACTCTTACAGAGTTAGGTAAATCGCTTGTAACAACTACTTCAAATAAAACTAAATTAAACTTATCCCTAGATATTCTTTTTAAGAATGAAATATTTAGTAAATTTATTGAATATTGGAAAGATAAAGCATTACCCTCTGATGATATAGCTCAAGATTGGTTAATTAGAAATAGCGATTTAACTAAACAAGATGCAGAAGCGTGTTGGGCTATTTTTAAAGAAAATATTTTAGATAATAATTTAACTCAAGTTTTATCTGGAAAAACTACAATTGTTTCCAAAACTGTAGCTTTGGAAACAATAGAAAACGATGAATCCATAATTGAAACTAGTATAGAAGATAAAACAATAGTACCTCATAAAAATGAGGATATAGAAAATAAAAGAAATATTATTAATGATCCTAAACCGTTTGGCGCACAGGTTGTAGAGAGAGATTTTAAATATGGAAGAGCAAGATTGATTCTTCCTGGCGAAATGACAAAAGATGAATTAAAAAAAATACATACTTTAATAGATTCAATGGTTACTGAAGTCAATGAGTAATAACATAGAGGGATGGCGCCATAAGAGGTCGAAAGGTATTAGGCTCCAAACCTAAATAGCAGAGCGAAGAATGTAGTACATTTTGAAGTGAAGCCATCGCAGGTTCGAATCCTGCTCTCTCTACGATCGTTTATCCTATAATCTTGACTAAAGGAGTTTTTTATTTTATAATAAAAGTACATTTCAAAATGTACTAACAAATGACCTCCACAAGGGGGTTTTTTGTTAATGGAAATTCTATAATTCTTATTTTCCCTCTTGCATAATTTTTTAAAAATACTATTATTAAGAAGTCCTAAGGGAGTTCTCAGGGGAGCTTCTTTAGGACATTTTTTTATATTCTTCTTGACATCTTATTTCTGAACTGTAAAACTCATATTAGTGAGCAAAAAGAAAGTGGCTAAACATATGCATATTGATTTTATACTTCTAATTAAATCTCTTACTACAGGATTTATAGCTGGAGTAGTGTTTTCATTATTAAAATTACCAATTCCTGCTCCTTCTGAATTCGCATCCATCGTAGGAATTTTAGGAGTATTTTTAGGCCTTATGGCTGTCCGCTTTTTTATCCACTAATTTGCCACAAATTTTTTTGTATCAGGAGTCTTAAATTGATATAATCTTTCCGTATGTCATCTGTTTCATGTGGTATTGTAGGACTTCCCAACGTTGGGAAAAGTACTTTATTTAATGCTTTATTAAAAAAACAGCAGGCTTTAGCTGCGAATTATCCATTTGCGACGATAGAACCCAATGTCGGAATAGTGCCAGTGCCGGATGAGAGATTATTGGCGTTGGCCAATATTGTCGCAGGACGAGATCCTTCGACTCCTCCGCCAGCTGGCGGATTCGCTCAGGATGACAAAGTGTTACCTCCTATTAAAAACGCGATGGTGGAATTCGTAGATATCGCAGGGTTAGTGAAAGGCGCTAGTCAAGGAGCAGGTTTAGGAAATAAATTTTTATCACACATTAGAGAAGTCAGTGTAATTTGTCATGTGGTGCGTGCATTTACTGATGAAAATATTATTCGCGAAGGAAGTCAGGATCCAGAAAATGATTTCGCTACCATTCAAACAGAATTGATTTTAGCTGATCTTCAATCTATTCAGAATCAGGAAGTAAGAATTAAAAATCCAGAGCAACTAAAATTGTTAAATCGTATAAAGGCAGATCTTAATAATGGAATTCCAGTGAGAAATATGAATTTTACTGACGAAGAAGCGGAGTTAGTAAAAAATTTATTTTTATTAACTGCTAAGGAAGAAATGATAGTTTTAAATGTAAATGAGGATGAATATTCGCCTATGAATGATGAAATACTAATTAAAAAATACGCTGATTTACTGGAAATTGATAGAAATAAAATAGTAGTAATTTGCGCTAAAATCGAATCAGAACTTTCAGAATTAACTGAAGATGAACAAAAAGCTTATTTAGCAGACCTCGGATTTGAAACATCAGGACTTGAAAGACTTATTCGAAAAGCATACTCGACTTTAGGTTTAATTAGTTTCTTAACCTGTGGTGAGAAAGAAGTTAAAGCTTGGACTATAGAACGTGGTACTACAGCTCAGTATGCGGCAGGTGAAATTCATACAGATTTTATTAAGAAATTTATTAAAGCAGAAGTAGTTTCATATGATGAATTTGTTAAAAATAATGGATGGAAGGGAAGTCGCGAGGCTGGGAAAGCCAGATTAGAAGGAAAAGATTATATAGTTTCTGATGGGGACGTTATTGAGTTTAAGATTGGGGCATAAAATATGCTTATTTTTAATAAACCAGTTTTAACAACAGAGCAATTTGAAAGATTATCAAATATTTTTGATAATGCAGGGCAAATAGTTTTTGGTGCAGGAGTTTTTACGCCTGTACTATCTGGAATTGACAAAGTTAATATTTATATTTTACTATCATGTATAGTAGGCGTACTTTTTTGTTGGTTCTTAAGTGTATGGTTGGCTAAAAGAGGTAAAGAACAAATATGGCATTTGACATAACTTTTTTACTATTCATGATTTTCTTAGCTTTATTTGCAATTATAGTTATTCTATTGGCTCTCCCAGGCCCTAAAAGAGAAAAAACCTCGCGCAAACATTAATCAATAAATCTTATGAATATTAAAACTTTAATTTTTGATTGGAGTGGAACAATTAGTGATGATAGAAAACCTGTTTATGAATCTAACATGAGACTTCTTAAAAGCTACGGTAAAGAGACATTCGATTGTGATGAATGGTTAAGGCGCTCTAAGCTTACTTTCAGTGATTTTTTAAATGATAATGGTATAGAAGGTGATCATAAAATTTTATACGCTGGATATGAAAATTCTTTACATGCACTACGAGAAGAAGGGTTAAAACCTATTATTCATGTAGACATAATAGAAACTTTAGAAAAATTAAAAGATAAAGTAAATACCATGATGATAATTAGTAGCCATCCTTTGGGAGCTCTAGAGCGGGAAATGTCAGAGTACGGTATAGAAAATTATTTTAAAACAGTACTGGGAAGTACTAAAAATAAGGCTAAAGCGATTAAAGAATATTATGAAACAAAAAATATTCTTTCCTCAGAAGTAGTTTACATAGGTGATACTATTTTTGATATAAAAGCAGCTAAAGAAGCTAATGTTATTTCAGTAGCACTATCCACAGGTTATCATTCTAAAGAAAAATTGGCAGAGGAAAAACCAGATTATCTTTTTAACTCCTTTTCAGAAATACTAAAAATTATTTAATCTTCTGGTTCATGAATGGTTAAGATAGTATGCCTTGGATCAGTATCATTTAGATCATAAGTAGTTCCATCTGGGAAAAAAATAGGATCATCATGAACAAAGGATATTATTGGATATTGTGGTTGATTTAATATAGTCCGTCTAGAACCCTGAAGTTTTGGACCATCTAAAAAATAAGAAGTAATAATAGTAGTTTCTGGTGTTTTTTCAGTTAATTTAAGTTCACGCCTAAATCCTGCATCAGTAAGATGATAATCTTTAATTTCAGAAAGTTCTCCAATATATGCTTCTGCTTGTTCTATCATCTAAATTGACTATAAATAATTTTTTTATAAAAAACCAGAAGTGTTTTCTTACCCGTTGTTTTGAATATTTCCCTATGATAAAATACACCTATGCGTAAATATGAATTAGTTCTAGTTTTAAACTCTATTTCAGAAAAAGACAGAAAAGCTTTAATAGAAACAATTAAAAAAATGTTAGGTGATGTAAAATTCTTAGAAGAGAATGATTGGGGAAGTAAAGCTTTAAAATATAAAATTAAAGGACAAAGTTTAGGATTTTACTATGATTTTATCTTCGAAACTGATAAAATTGATGCTGGAGTCGAAAAAAAGATCATTAACATGGATAATGTACTTAGACATTTAATGATAAGACAAAAATAAAGAAGTTTTATGGCACGAAGTTTAAATAGCGTTCAACTAATTGGAAATTTAACTAGAGATCCGGAATTGAGATATACACCGAATGGTACGGCAGTAGTAACTTTGGGAATAGCGACTAATAGAAGTTGGACGACAGATAGCGGAGAAAAAAAAGAAGAAGTTGAATATCACAGAGTGGTAGCTTGGAATAAGTTAGCTGAACTTTGTAGTCAATTATTAAGTAAAGGTGCTAAGGTTTATGTGCATGGTAGATTGACTACTAGAAGCTGGACAGGCCAAGATGGAGCACAGAAATCTACCACTGAGATAATAATTGATGACATGATGGTTCTTTCAGGTAAAAAAGAAGGAGCAGATTTTGGTGGAGGATCATATACTCCTACTCAAAAACCAGCTCAAACTAAAAAAGAAGCCAGCCCGCTAGCCAAGCAAAGCGAGGCGGCCGGGGAACCTAAAGAAGAAGTTCAAAAACATCCAGAAGAAGATGTCCCACAGAATTTAACAGATGATGTGGCACCGGATGATATACCTTTTTAATTAAAACTATGGCTAAGAAAAAAGAATCAAGACCAAAAAGAAAAATCGGACCTAAAAAGGATTGTTTTTTCTGTAAAGAAAAGAAAGAACCAACTTTTAAGGATTTATCTACTTTAAGTAAGTTTTTAACTGAAAGAGGTAAAATAGTTGGTAGATCTAGAAGTGGACTTTGTGCACGTCATCAAAGAGAATTTGAAAAACAAGTTAAACATGCTCGACATCTCGCCATGCTCTCATTCACCTCTAAAGACTAATTAGTTATCAGAAAAAATTCAGCAAAGAAAGGTTAAATTGTATTAGAAAATTCGTAGTGACAAAAAGATAGTAATAATCTAAAATTATAATATGTCATCCTGAATTTATTTCAGGATCTTCTTTAATCTTGAAAAGATGCTGAAACTAGTTCAGCATGACAATTAGTATTTATGAAATTTAATAAACTTCAAATTTTTTTAGGACTGGCTATCGCATTTGTTTTTGGTTATATATTCGGAACTTTTAAAGTAAGAGTTTATCAAGCTAATTACGTTCCACATTTTACATTTACTAATGAACAGCCACCTGCGGATTTAGGTAATGTGGACATGACTAGATTTTATACGGTCTGGGAAAAGTTAACTCAACTTTATTACGATAAAAAGGTTTTAGATCCTAATAAAATGATGAATGGTGCTATTAATGGCATGGTGGCATCGTTAGGTGATCCTTTTACACTTTATTTACCTCCAGTTCAAAATACCAGTTTCCAACAGCAATTAGCAGGGAAATTCCAAGGTATTGGAGCTGAATTAAGTACTAAAGATGGAAAAATAATTGTTTTAGCGCCTCTGAATGGTAGTCCAGCTGAAAAAGCAGGTATAAAAGCAGGGGATCAGATAGATAAAGTTAATGGAAAGTCCATAGCAGGTATGAATATAAATGATGTAGTTGGGATTATAAGAGGACCTAAAGGTACGAAAGTAACTTTAACTGTAGTACATCCAGATTCTAAAAGCGAAACAGACATAACTATAGTTCGCGATGATATTAAAGTCAGTAGCGTAGATGGATGGGTGAAAAAAGTTAGTGATGTTAGTGGAATTACAGATCCAACTTTGAAGCAAAATAAGACTCAAGAAATAGCTTACATCAGACTTTCACAGTTTGGTAACGATACTAATCAGGATTGGACTAAATTAGTAGCTAAATTAAAAGCTCAAATAGATAAAGATGGAAATGTAAAAGGTGTTATTTTAGATCTACGTGATAATCCAGGTGGATATTTAACAGATGCTACATTTATAGCTGGAGAATTTTTACCTAAAGGGACTCCTGTAGTTACAGAAGATGATGGAGTTAATCAACAAACTTTAAATGTAGATCGAGATGGACAACTATTAAACATTCCGCTTATAGTTTTAATAGATGGTGGATCAGCTAGCGCTTCTGAAATAGTTTCTGGAGCACTGCGTGATAATAAGAGAGCAGAATTAGTCGGATTAAAATCTTTTGGTAAGGGGACAGTTCAAGAAGCTTTAGATTTAGGTGATGGAACAGGCTTACATGTAACTGTAGCTAAATGGTTAACGCCAAATGGTACTTGGGTTAATAAAGTAGGTTTGACACCAGATGTGGTAGTGAATTATGATACTAAAAATCCCTCCCATGATGCGCAGCTAGAAAAAGCAATAGAAATTTTAATAAATAAATAAAATATCATCTTAAACTCCTGCCAAACAACATAAAATATTATGAGAAATGTAATTAAAGTTATAATTATCCTAATTGTAATACTATTTATCGGAGCAGTAATTTATAGATACTCACCTTCCTTTAATCATTTAGTAAATAATAATTTGCCAGGAGTTCATACTCAAACAGTAATAAAAGTGGAAAGCGAAGAATCAGTTACTATTAATGATGTAAAAAAAGTAGGTCCATCGACAGTTACTGTAGTAGAAAATTCTAATAACCAGAGCAGCGATCAAAATTCTATTAACGTAGGGCCATTTTCTATTCAAATTCCTAATGATCAATCTAATCGCAATAATGCACCTGTAAGTATAGGATCTGGTTTTATAGTTAGTAGTGATGGTTTAATAGTTACGAATAAACATGTAGTTTCAGATGTGGGTGTAAGCTATCAAATTATAACGGCTAATGATAAAAAATATGATGTCTCTAAAATCTATCGGGATCCCCTAAATGATGTAGCTATCTTAAAAATTGATACAAAACAAAATTCTGGTAATAAGTTAGTGCCTGTTTCTATGGGTGATAGTTCTCATCTTCAAGTAGGTCAATTCGTAGTAGCCATCGGGACAGCGCTGGGAGAGTTTAGAAATACTGTTACCACAGGTGTGATTTCAGGTCTTGGACGAGGAATCCAGGCGAGTGATCAATTCGCAGGTATTGCAGAACAGCTAGATAATGTAATCCAAACATCAGCTCCTATAAATCCTGGAAATAGTGGTGGACCGCTCGTAGATAGTAATGGAAATGTAATTGGTGTTAATACTGCTGTAGCTCAAAGTGGACAGAATATTGGTTTTGCGTTGCCTATTAATGTAATAAAACAAAGTATTAATAATTTTAATGCTACGGGACAGTTTAACAGGCCATATGCAGGAGTAGAATATAAAATGATTGATACTAACTTAGCACTTTTAAATAATGTGCCTGCTGGTGCTTATGTAGAAAACGTAGTTAGTGGTTCTCCTGCCGATCAAGCTGGAATTCAGATGGGTGACATAATTACTAATATTAATGGAACCAAGTTAAGTGATCCGAAAGAAGATTTAGCAAGTCTTATTTCTAAGAAAAAAGTAGGAGATATTATTACTGTTACTATTTGGCGAAATGGTCAAAGTCAGGATATAAAAATCACGCTCGCTACCGCACCAAATGAGTAGGTTTTTACTTAATCGCTCGCATATAAATTTTTATCTTGGTTTCACGCTCGCTAATCTTAATTTATTCCAAGGCTTTGTCTGTCATCCTGAGCGAAGTCGAAGGATCTCGTCCTTTTACGCTGTTAGCTCGAATGAAACAGAAAAAATTTAAATGCTCGCTTTTTATTACCGCTTCATAATTAATCTCTAAAAAGCTACAATATAATCTATGGATATTAAAGAAAATATAATTTTAGCTCCATACACGACTTTTCATATTGGTGGTCCTGCGGATTATTTTTTAATAGCTAAAAATACGCAGGAATTAATGGATGGAATTAAATGGGCGGAAGAAAAGAATATTTTATTTTTTATTTTAGGAAGCGGGGCAAATATTTTAGTGGGGGATAAAGGATTTAGAGGATTGGTGATCAAAAATGAGAGTTCACAGGTCACAGTTAAAAGTTCACAGGAAGTGTCATTACTTACTGCGGATTCGGGAATTACTATTGCTGAGTTAATTACAATAACCACAGAAAAAGGACTTTCAGGTTTGGAGCATTTTGCTGGAATTCCATCTACTTTAGGTGGAGCAATTTGGCAGAATTTACACTTTTTATCCGCTGATCGATCGGAAACTGTTTTTATCGGAGATATTTTAGAAACAGCTATCATAATTCCAAATGTTACGTCTTTGCGAGGAACAGAAAGTGACGAAGCAATCTCAAAAGGATTGCCACTCGAACAAAGTTCGCTCGCAATGACGAGGACGGTAAATAAAGATTATTTTAAATTTGCTTATGATTACAGTATTTTACACGACACTCATGATATCGTTTTATCTGCTACTTTAAAATTAAAACCAGAATCTCGTGAAGTTATTAAATCTACTATTAATGCTAATTTAAAATGGAGAGCTGAAAAACATCCAGAAAATGCCGTGAATTGTTCAGCGGGATCAATCTTTAAGAAAATTCCTGCCCGCCTCGCAAGCGAGAGCGTTGCGGGCAGGGAAGGCGGCGCTGGACGTTTTATTCAACAAGTCGGATTAAAAGGACATAAAATAGGTGGTGCTCAAATATCAGAAAAACATGCTAATTTTATTATTAACGCAGGAAATGCGAAGGCTTCTGAAGTTTTATCTTTAATAAATTTAGTTAAGGAAAAAGTTAAAAAGGAGCTTGGATTAGATATGGAAACTGAAATAAGTTTGGTTGGAGAGTTCTAGAATGAAAAATAGATTTACAGAAATTGATGATCTTCGTGGTTTAGCTATTTTCTTCATGATTTTGGTTCATACTTCAGTTTATTTTCTGACTGATTCGTTTATGAAATTTTTATGGAATTTCTCTGAATGGTCAGTAGCAGGATTTATCTTTTGCTCGAGTTTTGTCTACTTTATAAATAGTAAAAATAATTTTTGGAATGAGAAAAAAATTGATTTTAAACTATATTGGCAGTATTTATTAAAACGCTTAAAACGTTTAATTATTCCGTATTATATTTTTCTGTTAGTTTTTATATCATTACTTTTATTAACTCACAATAAACTGCTTAACACAAAATACATAATTTTTTCTACATTTTTAGTGGGTGGGGTAGATATAAGTTGGTTAGTTTTACTTTTTCTTATTTTTGCTCTTATGTTTCCTCTTATAAAATATCTCTTTGAAAATTATAAAAAAATATTTTATTTAGGATTTTTTCTTTCGTTTCTTTCTCTTATTTATTTCTTATTTATTCATAATTTAAATTTTAATTATCGTTTTATTTTTTGGTTACCATGGAGTTTTATAGTTTTTTATACGGTTTTATTTACTGATTACTCTTTGAGAGAAAAAAGTAAATTGAGTAATAAGTATTTTTATCTTTTTTCAATATTATTTTTTGTCTTTTCATTTTTATTTTCATTTATTTATCTTCAGCAAAATTATTTAAATTTAGATCAAATTAGTAATAAATATCCACCTAATCTTTATCATATTTCATTTGGACTATTAGGAGTTTTAGGGTTTTATTTATTATCTAAAATTGGAATATTTAATCCGCCAGCTGGCGGACTTAGAAAGTTTTTAAATTTTTTAAGTTTGAATTCTTATTCAATTTATTTTATTCACTATACGATTTTATATTTTACAGCCAGTTGGTTTGTAAAGAATAGTAATTGGTTTTTATTTACGATTTTTGTTTTTATAACTAGTTTAATTTCGCAAAAAACTTTTAATTTGATTTTAAAAAAATAATCCTCGATCCAAAAACACTTCTTGCTTTCCTAAAAAAACTTTGTTATATCTAGAGTTGATGAGAGAGGCAGAAGATTTATCCCAGTTCTCAGATACTACAGAAAATTCAGAAGCGCTCCTAGCGGAAAGTAAAGACATTGCTGAAAGACTCCAATCACATGGTGTACCTAATGTATATTATAAATGGAAAAATAATGGATTAATTCCTTATACAGTTGATCAAAGTACTCAAAGAATAAGATTATTAACAAATGAACAAAGAGATATAATAGAAAAAGCACTAATTGAAATTGAACATTTACAGAATCCTTTAGTTGGTAAGCCCACTAAAAATAACGATATTATTTCTAAAGCCATATCTTTATGTGATTTTAAAATAGTTGCTATTCTTTCTGGACGCACAAATCTTCTAGATTATGAGGTGAGATTAAGAGATAATGTAGCAGCATTTACTAAAAATGTTCATGGTAAAATGCCTATAGATATATTACTTCCTGCTAGAGTGCTAGATACTACTAGTGGCAATTATGACATTAATCCTATTAATACTTTTAGTAGAAAAGACGTTAATAATCCAAATTTATTTTTAACTCTTTTTCAACCGGCAAGTAGAGGGAAAATTTATTATTTCTCCAATCAAACTTCTGATTAACGATTTTTTTATGTCTAAACGCATTTTTTCTCCATACGAAAAGAATTTTTTAACTAAACATGAAGTAAATTACGAAAAAATTAATACTGATGAACCTGTTGAATATATTGTAGGTCTAGCAGCATTCTTAGGACGTGAATTTATAGTAAATAAAAATGTTCTTATTCCAAGAATTGAAACAGAAGAATTAATAAAGATAATAACTAATCAGTCAATTGGTGGATTAAAAAATATATCAGATGTTGGATGTGGGAGTGGAGTAATTGGTATAACTATTTTTTTAGAATTATCCAAACTTAGAATAAAACCAAATATTATATTATCTGATATCTCAGAGGATGCTCTAAAAGTTGCTAAAAAAAATATAGAGAAATTAGTTGATAAAAATGATAGAGAATATTTTAAACTAATTAAAAGTGACTTATTTGAAAACTTTTCCTCATTGGAAAAATTTGATTTAATAACTACCAATCTTCCTTATATTCCCCATAAAAGAATAAAAAAACTTGACCCCAGTGTTAAAAATTATGAACCCTATTTAGCCTTAGATGGAGGCCTAAACGGCGTGAAAATAATTAATCGTTTTTTATCACAAATTGATCAGCGATTGAATAAAAATGGTAAAGCTATTTTAGAAATAGATGATACTCATAATTTAAGATCTTTTAAAATTCCTAAGAGTTTAGTAGGTGAAATTGAAAAAGATAGTTTTGGAAGAAATAGATTTTTAATCATTGATATGCTGGAAGAATTGGAATAAATAGTTATTGAATTAATCCTACAGCTTCTATTTGAGGAAATTTAGCTTTTATATATTTCCAAAATGTTTCAGCGGTTTTAGAAGAGAATTTACCAAAACGACTGCTTTCTGCTTTACCGCAGAGTAAGGTTTCATAACGACGGATAATAGTCATTATTTCTTCACCTTTTTCATTAAATTCTGCCTGGAATTTCTTAGGATCGGATAAATATTTATCATGAATAGTCTGAAATTTATTAAAAATTTCTTTATGATTTTCCATCATGTCTTGGAAATATTCTTGAGATTTAGTCATTTTACCTTTAGTAGTTCTACTTCAAAGATAAGTGTAGCAAAACCTGGGATAGGTCCAGTTCCATATTTACCATAAGCCATTTGATAGGGAATAGTAAGTTTTCTTTTTCCTCCTACTTTCATGCCTGGAATTCCCTCATCCCAGCCACGAATTACATACCCTACGCCGATTTTAGTCTCAAAAGGTTCTTTCCTATCATGGTTAGAATCAAATTTTTTATTATTTTCTGCCAGCCAACCAGTGTAATGAACTACGACTGTATCGCCGCTTTTAGCTTCTTTTCCTTTACCTTTAACTAAATCTTCTATAATTAATTTTTCTTCTTTCGGCATATTTGGTAAAATCTATAATTATCCTATTAAGATTTACAATATTAAAATTACAAAGAGTTAATTATATACGAATTCTAAATAGGATGAGAATATTATACATAATTAATGCTTTATGAAAAATAGCTCATACACCATCATTTTATTTTATAAATATACAGATATTGAAGATCCTGAAAGATTTGCTCAAGAGCAAAGAATTATAGCTACTAAACTTGGTCTTAAAGGTCGATCTATAGTGGCTAAAGAGGGCTATAATGCTACATTTGAAGGTAAGAATGGAAATATTGAAAAATATATAGAAGAACTCTTAAAAGATCCTCGTTTTAAAGATACCCATTTTAAAAAAAGTGAAGGAACTGGCAGCGCTTTTCCAAAGCTTTCTATAAAAGTAAGGGAGGAAATTGTTTCTGCGGACTTAGGTAAGAGTGATATAAATCCTAGTAAAATGACTGGTAAATATATTACTGCAGAGCAGTTACATGACTTGATCCATTCAAATAAGGAATTTTATATAGTAGATATGCGAAATGATTATGAACAAAACGTAGGATTTTTTAAAAATTCTATTCTTTCCGGGATGAAAAGCTTTCGGGATTTACCTAAAACTTTAGAAAAATTAAAAGATCTAAAAAATAAAACCATAGTGACTGTTTGTACTGGAGGGGTGAGATGTGAAAAAGCCTCTGGATTTTTAGTGGCAAATAATTTTAAAGATGTGTACCAACTTTACGGTGGAATAGTAACTTATATGGAAAAATATCCTAATGAAGATTTTCTAGGTTCTTTATATGTTTTTGATAATAGATTAGTGATGGGATTTAATATGGATGATCCAAAACGTGAAATTGTAGGTAAATGTTTTAAATGTGGTGCGCCTTCTGAAAATTTTATAAATTGTAAAGATGGTTATTGTCACAGACACTTTATAGCTTGTATTAAATGTCTAAAAGGTGAGGAGTCTATGTACTGTCCTGTAAAGTGCAGAAATTATAAAAAAGAGCATAAAATTCCATTAAAAACTAAAATGGTTTTAGGAATGGATAAGTTTAGAACTAGGATATTTAATACAAATCCTTTAAAGTTAGCTTTTCGTAATTTTTATACTTCTCTTATTTATTCTTAATAAAGCTCATTGAAAGTACTTTTTAAACAGGCGTTCGCTAACTTTGTTTATAATTAAAATTATATTTCATCTCTCACTCGTGAAAGTTTGCTATTAGTTTAACATTGAAACATAAAATATTAAACAGCAAACTTCCAATGCTCTTTAAAGAGTACTATTCAATTCACTTTCACTAAAGTTAAAAAACTACTCAATAAATTATTTTTATGATTCATTCTTATTTATACTCCATACAAAATGCTGTATACTAAATATGTTATGGCAGATGATTTGAAGAATAAAACAGATAATTATTGGAAGGAAAAATTAACTCCTGAACAGTATTATACTCTTCGGGAAGAAGGGACAGAGTATCCATTCACAGGAAAATTTTATAATAATTTTGAAGATGGTATGTATCACTGCGCTGCTTGTAATGCAGCACTTTTTTCTTCAGATACTAAATATGATAGTGGGTGTGGGTGGCCAGCTTTTAATGCTTCTTTAAAAGGCGCAGTAACATTTAAAGATGATTATCGTTTTGGAATGCATAGAATTGAAGTAAGATGCGCTAATTGTGATTCACATTTAGGACATGTATTTGATGATAGTTCTACTAAAACTGGGAAATGGTTTTGTATTAATTCTTCCTCATTAAATTTTGACAAAAAATAGACATCTGTTAAAATGGTTGGATGGTAAGAGAATTATTTAGAGCAGTAACCTCAAATTTTCTGCATGAAAATATTGGTAATTTAGATGAGAGTAATAATTTGCCAGAGTTATTTTCTAAACTTACTGAAGCATTAGGAGGACAAGTTAGAACTATTGTGGATCCTGAAACAGAAAAATTAATGTTTTCAGGCCCCACTATTATAGTAGCCAATCATGCTAGTTTTCCTCCTGTAATATTTAATTTTCTAAAAAAAACCACACAACGTGTTGGCCTTTTTATTAACGAATCTTTTAAAACTATATTAAATCTTAAATCAGAAACCCTAAGAAAAAATTTACTTTCTATTAGTTTAAAAAATCATAATTATATTTCTCCAGGTGGAATAGCAGAAATAGTTTTTCCAAGTAATATAAAAGATAGTAATAGAGAATTAGAAAATGGTAAATCTGCTGTAGAAGGTGTTAAAATTTTAGAAGAAGGCGGAATAGTAGTTATATTTCCTACAGGAGGAATAGGAAAAGATTGGTTTTCTGGTGTAGGTACCTTGATTAAATCCGTGAATAGAAAAGGTAAAAACGTTAATATAATTTTTGCTCATATAGATGGTACTAGTACTTTTGATACATTAAGGATTGGAATCCCTTCCAGACTTAGGAGAAGATTACCATCTTTTAAAGCTACAGTTTATTATAAATATTTTTCTAACGGAAATAATTATAGATATGAAAGTAAAGAAGAAATAACAGCAGTTTTACATAAAGAATATGATGAATGGGCTAAAAATATTAAATATGAAAAAGTTTAAACTAAATGTTTCTATTACTGATTTTGCTCCATTATTTGGGAATTTAGAATATTTATTTAAGGGGTTAAAAGAAACTGGAGTAGATGGATTAGAAATTGTTTTAGGAATAAAATCTCGTTGGAGTGAAAATTATTTATTGAATCTTTCTAAAAAATATAATTTAGAAATTAATACATTTCATCAATCAATGTGGTCTGGTGGAGGATTGTATTTAGATGAAGGGATGTTCCGCTTAGCTAAAAAAATAAATGTAAAGGGAATTACTATTCATCCATTAGTTTTTAGAAGTTTAAATTCTAATGCTACGGAAAAATATTTTAAGAAATTATCACTCTGGCAAAAAAAATATGGTATTAAACTTTTTTTAGAAAATATGCCTTCACGTTTTGGTGGCGCATTTGAATTTTTAAATAATTTTTATACTTTTACGAAAGATGTAGGTGATTTAGGTGAAATTTATAAAAAGGCCCAAGAATATGGATTTTTAATTACTTTTGACAGCACTCATTTTGATAATTATAAACCTCATGAGAATAAGGAATTTAAAGAAATATTTTCTAAAATAGGTAATATTCATTTAAGTAGTTTTGAGGGTAAAATAGAGCATTTACCCCTTAATAAAGGAAAATTTGATTCTAAAGGTTTTTTTAATTATTTAGATAAAAATAATTATAAAGGAATAATTACTTTTGAAATTTATTATCCTAGTGTTATTAGTTTAGGTTATGATTTTAAGCCAATTAAAGAGTCAGTGGAAGTAGTTAGAAAGTTGGGATATTAGAGCTTGGTTTTAATATGCATAAGCTCGCAGAATGTATTTTAAAAGCCGCTCGGAAACATGAATCTTAAATTAATATTAAATTGTCATTCTCGCTCGTGAAAGTTTACTACCAAAGTCAAAAAGAAATTTAAGAATATTAAACAGTAAACTTTCAATGCTGTTTAAAATACATATCTGCTCGCTCCTGTTTTTTTAAAAAATTGTAATTTAAAAATTGAAAATTTTTCTGTTATACTATTTCTGATGTTAATTAAAAATTACTCCTCACTTAATACATCCCCTCAAAGAAAATTGGCTTTAGATTTGATTGAAACTGCACTGGAATCAATTCAACCACGGAAAGTTTTAAAAAATAAAATAAAATTAGAAAATAATACTATAGAAATTGATAATAAAAAATATAATTTATCTGATTTTGAACATATTTACATCGTGGGTTTTGGAAAGGGATCGTCAGGCGTTTGTAAATATTTAGAAAACTTGCTTGGTAATAAATTAACCAAAGGTTGGGATATAGATTTAGTTGATGAAAAATTTGAGAGTATTGAATATATTAAGGGAACACATCCATTACCTTCGCAAACTAATATCGATTATACGAAAAATGTAATTAAGAGTTTATCAGAATTGGGGGAAAATGATTTGGTTTTAGTAGTGATTTGTGGAGGAGGATCGGCGATGTTTGAAAGTCCTGTTTTACCTCTGGAAAAACTCGATGAATTGGGTCGAGAAATGTTACGCTCAGGTGCTGATATTAAGGAATTAAATATAGTTCGTAAACATTTATCATTAGTTAAAGGTGGAGGATTAGCTAAACTTTTAGATCCAGCCAAAATTGTTTCACTTATATTTTCAGATGTGCCTGGAAATGATTTCTCTACTATTGCTTCCGGCCCGACTACTATTGATCCATATAATAAAAATGACGCCATTGAAATTCTTAAAAAATATAATATTACTTTAATAAATGAAGAGGATTTAATTGATTTACCAAAAGCTAAGGAATATTTTGAAAGAGTTGATAATATTTTAATTGTCAGCAATCTTACAGCTTTAAATGCAATGATGGAAAAGATTAAGAGTGAAAGATTAAGAGCTAAAATTTTAAGTTATAAATTTACAGGAGATGCGAAAGTTGTTGGTAAAAAATTAATTGAAGAATGTAAAGATAATGAAATTCTACTCGCGGCAGGAGAAACTACAGTGGATGTAAAAGGAAAAGGAACTGGTGGAAGAAATCAAACTTTAGTTTTAGCTAGTTTTCCATTTCTGGATTCTAAAACTTTAATTTGTTCTTTTGGAACTGATGGATGGGATTTTTATGGATATGCGGGAGCTATAGGTGATGAAGAAACGATGGAAAAAGCTAAAAAAGCTTCGCTTGATTTTCAAAAATATTTAGACGATGATAATAGTTATGAGTTTTTTAAACTCATAGGGGATGGAATTGATACAGGGAAATTAGAATCAAATGTGTCGGACATAATGATGGTAATAAAAGGTAACTAAGCTCATTGAAAGTACTTTTCAACTCGCTTAATTTATCTAAAAATTTAAAATTTGTTATTTAAAATTATTATGGATACTTTAACACCGGAAAAAGTTTTAGACTTAAAATTAAAAGCTAATAGAATTAGAGAGTTAATTATAAATATGTTAGTTAAAGCAGGTAGTGGTCACAGTGGGGGGCCGCTCGGAATGACTGATATTTTTACTGCGATGTATTTTCATATTTTGAATCATGATCCTAAAAATCCACTTATGCCGGATCGTGATCGACTAGTTTTATCCAATGGACATATTTGTCCAGTCCAATATGCGACATTGGCGCTTGCTGGATATTTCCCGTTAGAAGAATTAGATACTCTGCGAAAAATTAATTCTAGACTTCAGGGTCATCCTCATCGAGGAACGCTCCCAGGATTAGAAACTACTTCTGGACCCCTAGGTGAAGGATTATCTCAAGGGATTGGTATGGCCTTAGCTGGAAAAATGGATAAGAAAGATTATCATGTTTATGTTTTAACTTCAGATGGTGAACATCAGGAAGGAAATACTTGGGAAGCGATGATGATGGCAGCGAAATATAAATTAGATAATTTAACTGTAGTAATAGATCGAAATAGAATTCAAATAGATGGTGATACAGAAAAAGTTATGCCATTAGATCCATTTAGCGATAAATATAAAGCATTTAATTTCGAGGTTTTTGAAATTCCAGGCAATGACATTCAACTTTTTATAGAAACAGTAGAAAATGCTAAACAGGTTAAAAATAGTCCTACTGTTATTATTGCTGATACTATTCCTGGTAAAGGTGTAAGTTATATGGAAAATAATTATATTTGGCACGGAATTCCACCTGATTTGCAGGATGTACCAGGTGCACCTAAAAAAGGTGAACAAGCTAAGGTAGCGTTAGAAGAATTAGGAAAAATTGAAGAAAGTTTAAAAAGGGAAGGAGGCATATCTAATTAATGAGTAATGCTTGAGAGTTAGCTTTTCACAATTTTTCGACACGCTCGCTCCAAGATCGCTAATGGAATTTTCTCACCAAAGTTTGTTACTGATTTTATAACTTAATATTAAGAGAAAATTTCAAATGTCTTAAAATTGAAAAAACTAACTCTTTAAATACTTGATGTTTTAATTAAAAATTAATATATGTTAAATCCTAAATATAAATTAAATCCTAAAATTTTTGACACTGATGTGGAAATAAATCCTACGAGGGCGGGGTTTGGTGAGGGATTATTAGAATTAGGAGATAAAAATCCTAATATCGTCGGATTAACTGCGGATCTTTCAGAATCTACTAAAGCGGATAAATTTGAAAAAAAATATCCTGATAGATTTTTTGATGTAGGGGTAGCAGAGCAGGATATGGCAGCAGTAGCAGCTGGTCTAGCAGTTTCTGGTAAAATTCCTTTTATCTCATCTTATGCTACATTTAGCCCAGGGAAAAATTGGGAAACGATCAGAACTACCATTATTTATAATAAAGCGAATGTAAAAATAGCAGGACATCATTCAGGAGTCATGACTGGACCTGATGGATGTACTCATCAAGCCACAGAGGATATTGCCTCAGTTCGTTCTTGGCCGGGACTAAATATCATAGTTCCTTGCGATAGTATCGAAGCTAAAAAAGCCACGATAATTGCCGGTGATACTGAAGGGCCATTCTATTTAAGATTTAGTCGTGACAAATCTGCTGTTATGACTACCGATGAAACGCCATTTGAATTCGGGAAAATGGCGAATTTTTGGATTCCTGATTCGCCAGCTGGCGAACCTCAAGTTACTATTTTTGCTATGGGTTACATGCTTTATTATGCACTTTTAGCTGCGAAAGAATTAGAAACTGAGGGAATTCAAACTTTGGTGGTAAATGCTCCTACCATAAAGCCATTTGACACTGAAGGTTTGCTGGAATTCACCAAAATTTCTAGAGCTGTGGTGACAGTGGAGGATCACCAAGTTATGGGAGGATTAGGGGGAGTGATTGCGGAATATTTATCTAAAAGTACGCCTTTACCTATGGAGATGGTAGCGCTTCAAGATACTTTCGCAGAATCTGGTAAACCAAAAGAATTATTGGCTAAATATCACATGGATGTTCCAGATATTAAAGAAGCAGTGAAAAAAATTATTGGGAGAAAATAGGGGTAATATTTTGATTTCGGGGTCCTGCCGGTTGTTTCCCTCCCGAAGGTGCTCGCAATGGGGTTAATTCTGATGAATTAAAATGCTGCGCACCATCGAGAACCCTTCCAACAACCGTCACCCCTTGGAAAATTATGAATAATAATTTATTACAAGAACTTAAGGAATTAATTAAAGGTGATGTAGATACTTCAGCAGAAACTATAAATACTTTTTCCCACGATGCTTCTATTTTCGAATTAAAACCTCAAGCTGTAGTTTTCCCTAAAGATAACCGAGATGTAGAAGCCATTGTTTCTTTTGTCTCTAAAAATAAAAAGAAATATCCAGAATTATTTTTAACTGGTCGTTCGGCAGGAACTGACATGGGAGGAGGATCTATAAATACAGGAATTACTGTGGCCTTTGGAAAATATATGAATAAATTTTTAGGTTGGGATGGAGATTCAGCTTCTGCTCAGCCAGGAATGTTTTATCGTGATTTTGAAAAAGAAACATTGAAGAAAAATCTAATTTTTCCCTCATATCCAGCTAGTCGTGAGATTTGTGCCATTGGTGGAATAGTAAATAATAACTCAGGTGGTGAAAAATCTCTAAGATATGGGAAAACTGAGAATTATGTAAAAAAAATTAAAATAGTTCTGCGCGATGGGAAGGAATATACGATTGAATCTCTTTCAGAAAAAAAGTTAAAGGAAAAAATGAAAGAAAAAACTTTACTGGGTGATATTTATAAACAGTTATTTGAGTTGATCTCTAAAAATGATGATGAACTACAGAAAGCTAAACCGAAAGTTTCTAAAAATTCTGCAGGATATTATTTATGGAATGTTTGGGATAAAGAAAAAGGTGTTTTTAATCTGAATAAGCTTATTGTCGGAGCACAAGGAACTTTGGGTTTAGTAACTGAAGCTGAGTTAGAATTAGTTCCAGTTCATAAACATCGAGAAATGGAAGTGATTTTTCTCCATGATATGTCACATCTAGGTCAAATTATCGATGCAGTTTTACCACTAAAACCTGAGAGTTTTGAGAGTTATGATGATAATACTCTAAAATTAGCTCTTCGTTATTTTCCAGAATTTATTCATCAATTAGGAATAAGTGGAATGATAGAAGCAGGCTTAGCATTCTTTCCAGCTTTTATGGAAATGATGGTAGGGAAGTTGCCAAAACTTATTCTCCAGGTTGATTTTACAGGTGATGATCCAGATGAATTAAAACAGAAAATCGCTACCTTGCGCGAGAAGTTAAAACCACTACATCCTGTAACTAGAGTTTCTGTGGATGATCAGGAGAAAAAATATTGGCTTGTTCGTCGTGAAAGTTTTAATTTACTTCGTAATAAAATTCGCAATAAACACACAGCGCCTTTTATAGATGATTTTGCTATAAATCCTAAAGATATAGCAGAGGTTTTACCACAAGTTACCAGCATATTAAGTAAACATAAAGAATTTATTTTTACAGTAGCTGGACATGTAGGTGATGGAAATTTTCATATTATTCCGTTGGTAGATATTACTAATCCTAAAGTCAGAACTTTAATTCCAGAAATAGCCAAGCAAGTTTACGAAGTAATTATAAAATATCATGGGACTATTACTGCTGAACATAATGATGGTTTGATTCGCACTCCATATTTAAAACAAATGTATGGTGAAAAGATTTATAAATTATTTATAGAAACAAAAAAAATATTTGATCCTGATAATATTTTTAATCCTAGAAAGAAAATTGATTTAGATGATATTCACTTCGGCATGCAGCACATAAGAGAGAACTGGTAATCTACTGTTTTAATTCTATTTCAAACTTATTCCATTTTTTAAAAGCTTTATAAATTGGCAGAATATTTAAAAAATACCAAAAAACTACTAATTGCTGCATGACCCAAGCTAAAAATCCACTAATTTGAATTTTATCTAAAATTTGTGCCACAGCAAATCTTCCTTTCAAAGGCACGATATAACCTAAATGAATTATTTTATATTTCTTAAGAGGCTTATTTAAAACTAAATTAATAATATTTTCTCCTACGATTTTTCCCATGTCTTCAGCTACTTCCGCCACTCCTGGAGGAGATTTTTGTGTCATTTTATCAATGAAAGCTGCGATATCGCCAGCAGCAAAAATATTACTCAGATCTTCTACCTGTAAATAATCATTTACTATAATCTGACCATGATTATTAACGGGTAAATTTGACACTGAAGCTATATGATTGGCTGCGACACCTCCTGTCCAAATAAGAATGTCGTAATCAAAAGCATTTCCTGTATCCGTAAAAACTTTATCTTTAGTTACTTTTTTAATATGCCCGCCAAAAAGATAATGGACATTTGGACCAGAAACTCTTTTCTCCGCCACTTCAGAAACCTTAGGATCCAGTTCACTTAATAAATGATTTGAGCGTTGAAGTATAGAAATATCCAGACAATTTGGATCTAAATGATTCTGAGTGGCTAATTTATCTTTGTACATTAAAAGTTCTCCTGCTAATTCAGTTCCAGAGAAACTTCCACCGCCTATTATAACTTTAGTTTTTTTATTACATTTTCCTTCTTCGCAGCACGTAGACTTGATTTGATCACGAATTTTTACAGCATCTTCTAATGTTTTAAGTGGCATACTATATTTTTCCAATCCTTCTATATTCATAAAAGAAGGTTCACTACCTAAAGCGATAATGAGATAATCATACTTAATTCCCATTTCTGCTTGAGGTTCTAAATTTAACTTTATTTGTACTATTTGTTTGGTTGAATCAATTTTTTCTACATTTGCTTGTATCAAATTTATTTTATTTCCAAATATCTCTGAATAGGGAATGGCTACGTTTTTCATAGGTTCCTCAGAAGTTGCGACTTCATAAAGCGAAGGATGAAAAGTTTGAAAATTATCTTTATCCACTAAGGTAATTTCTGTATCTTTTAAATTAGCTTTTATTAATTCTAATCCGACCCTAATGCCAGCAAATCCTCCACCCAGAATAACGACATTTTTCATAGGCTAATTATACTTTGGATTGATTTATAAGTCTAGTTATACTCCAAGTAGGTTCCTAGTGAAGTTAAAAATAGTAAAAATTAAGTTTTGAAGTGAAAAGCCCCCAATAGGGAAGAGTAAAAGAAAAAGAATAAGCATAGGTCCTATAGCGCCAATAGATAAATAAGCTCTAGCTTCTCGATCAGGTAAAATCAGAGAGAAAACTTTAGATCCATCTAAAGGTGGAATTGGTAATAAGTTAAAGATGGCTAATAAAATATTGTACTGAGCAATAGTTAAAAATAAATAATATGAAAAGCCTAAAATTATACCTAGAAATTGGTTAGAAGCAGATCCGAATAGTGGGAGAATGTGCATTATTATTGAAGCGATAATGGCTAGTAAAACATTAGTTAAAGGTCCAGCTAAAGCCACCAGTGCTATATCTTTTCTACCTTCTTTTAGGTTAAATTCATCAATAGGCACAGGTTTTGCTCCTCCAAATATTACTGGTGAACCTGAAATTATAAGCAGTAATGGCACTAAAATACTAAAAACTGGGTCAATATGCTTTAATGGGTTTAAAGTTAAGCGTCCTGCCAATCTAGCTGTTGGATCACCTAATTTATCAGCTACCCAGCCATGAGCGACTTCATGTAAAATGGCTGAAAAAACTAAAATAATAAGACCTAAAATGATGGTTAAAATATTCATAATAAATCTCCGAAGTGTTGTAAATCCATTCTCATTCTAGTATAATTACTCTACTATGGCAATGCGATGTATAAATTGTAACAAAGGATCTATGTGGGGACATAATGTTTCTCATGCTAAAAATAGAACTAATAGAGTTTTTAGACCAAATCTCCATGTAGCTAGAATTAAAGTTGGTAGTGTTTCTAAAAAAGTTAAACTTTGCACAAAGTGTTTAAGGATGGTTAAAAAAGCCGCTAAAGAATCTCCCACTAAAGCTTCTTAATTAGAGTTGTTTTATCTACCCCTAATATTAGTAGTTGATATGCTTGATAATAAGTTAAATTGATCATTTTTTTGGCAGATACCTATTTTAACTAAAACTGGTAGATTTTTATCTCCAAATTTAATATCTTGCATTCTGATAAAGTATATTCTAAGTGCATCGTGTTTTATATAATAAATACTTTGATCACTGTTAGGATACTGTAGAGTATCAAAACCTTTATTATTATTTTCTAAAAAATGTAAGATACCCTTATAGAAAATTCTATTTAAATCTTGCCTTCCTGAACTTTGATTAGCTTTTTCTGCTAAATTTATGAGTTTGCCTCTTACTGCACTACCAATATAAGCTTGTTTTCCATTGCTAAAAGTAGCAAGTTGCAAATAGCTAGGAGATTGTAAATCGTTGGAATTTAACCAAGGGAAAGTTTCTTCAGTTAAATTAATAGCATAATCTGTCTTTTCTACATTAATAATGCCATAAGGTAAAAAATTTTCTCCTTCTCGTAATGCCATGGCGCTATTATAAGATAAGGTAGTTGTATAATCAACACCAAGAAGTTAAGAGAGTTGTAGATTTTCCACTAAATCTTTTCCCCAACTATATCCATTAATAAAATCTTTAATACTCACAGGTTTTTTCCCTTCGATTTGAATTTTTTCATTGGGTAAAAACTTAATTCTTAATTCTTGATTTTTAATTCTATGAGTTGTCCAGACTCCAGGCCAGGGGAAATAAGCTCTTACCATGCTAGCAATTTGCAATTTACTCGAAAATTTAGCGTCTAAATTAATATACCCGCTTTCTCTATTTAAAGGTTTTGTATAAGTAGCGTCTGTATGATTTTGTGGTTCAGGAATTAACTCATCAGTTAAATATGTGGAAATTATATTAATAAGCATCTGTGAGCCAATAGTAAATAATCGAGTATATAAAGTGTCCGAGGTATCTGTGTCTAAAATGGGTTCTTCTTTTTGCCCTAAAATAGGTCCATGATCCATGTCACGATCTAATAGCATAACAGAAACTCCAGTTTTGTGGTCTCCGTTTAAAATAGCTGTTTGGACGGGAGTAGTGCCGCGATATTTAGGAAGTAGAGAAGGGTGGATATTAATAATGCCTTTAGGAAATAAATCTAAAAAACTTTGAGGAATTATCAGGCCAAATGATGCGAGAACGGCAATAGGACAGTTTAAGGTTAAGAGCTTAGAGCTTAGAGTTTGATCGAGTTTATTAGTAGAGATATATTCTATATTATTTGCTTTAGAATATTTAACTACTGGATCTGAAGTTTCTTTTTCAGTAGTAACCACGAGTTTAAGATCAAAGTTTTGTTTAAGAACTTCTATGATAGGGATAACATACTTCCCAGAGCCAAAAAAAATAATATTCATAATTAATTTTCACGGGGTCCTGCCAATTGTTTCCTTCCCAGCAGTGCTCGTTCATGATTATTCACTTGCGCGCTGGCGGGAGCCTCTTCGAGCCGATTCGTCCTGAGCTCACGGTCGAAGGATCTGAGCCTGAGGGTTCATCCCTCAGAGTCGAATGACCTCCTACAACTGTCACCCCTTATTTGATTCTAATTTAATTAAATTTTTATTTCCTCGAAAACTTCTTTTCCATCTTTCCCTCTTTTTAATTTATATAATTTACCTTTTTGCTCTAAGACTCTTTTTGGAAATAAAACGCCCTGAAGATGGTCATATTCGTGTTGTAAAATAGTAGCGAAAAAGCCTCCAAATATATCTTCATGTTTTTCACCTTTTTCATTCAACCAAGTAAGTTTAACTTTGGGAGCTCTTTTAACCTCTCCCCAAATATCTTTAAGAGATAAGCAGCCTTCCAGTTGAGTTTCTTTCTTTTTTTTAGGGGACGTAGATTCGGAAGTAGTATTTAAGTTTGCTTGGGTTTTAGAAAGAGTTTCTTTTAATGGTTCTAATATAGGATTTATAAAAATTTGAAAGGGAGCTTTTTTACTCTCCTTAACGACAAAAATCTGCAAGGATTTATTTACTTGTGGAGCGGCCAAACCTACTCCTTCTGGGTCAAAAGTATGTTCAAGAGTAAATTTCATTTCATTAATAAAATTTAAGATTTTTTTATCGATTTTTTTAATCCCTTCAGCTTGTTTGGATAAAACTTCATTTGGCGCTTGGATTATTTGCATAAGGGAATTATACCAGAAAGCTAAATTAGATTAAAAGAAATTGATATAATCAAATTATGCCAGAAATTGAAACTCAATTGACTAGTAAAAATATAGATCATGTGGTCGGTGAAGCTTTTAATCTTTCACGAAGTTTATTAAATCATATAAGTGGTTCCGATATGAGAAAAATCATTGAAAAACGCCAGAGCTCTCAATCTTTTGAGCAAATGGCAGGTATGCTTATTTATTCAGCTTTAGAAGATTTAAGTAATAAGAAAAAAAATAAAGCTATTGAAGTAATTAATAAAGCAGAAGGATTGGATCTTTTAACATTATCTTCTCAAGAAGATGGATTACATTTATTTATCCCAGTAAATGGTAGATTTTTTAATATAAATTTAGGAGAGAATAGAGAAATAAATATTGACGATATTGATCATCTTAAATATTTAACCAGTCAAGCAAGTCAGTTTTTAAAAAATATTGATTCATTAACTATAAATACTACTAAAGACACACTTATTACATTAGTAGAAAATCATAAATTTAAAAGTGAGTCAGCCGAGTTCCTAAAACGTAGAGAAGTAGTTTTCGTAGGTACGACCCAATATAGAAAGTTTTCATTAGAAGGAAATAATTCTGATAGCGTTAGAGGTGAAATTGCTTTAGATCAACTTAAAAAATTTAGAGAAGCGGGATTTCAAATAGTAATTATAGACACTAAAAGCTCTAAAGAGTTTATTTTTAGACTAGAAGATATGGGTGTAAAAGTATTTAGCGAAGAAAATTTAAGTCTTAGTGGAGCAAACAGACAAGGTTTTGAGAAAGCTTCAGACTTAGGAGGAGCTAGATATATTATAAAAACTGAGGTGGAAAAGCCGTGGACTGTGGAGGATTTAGATAAATTGGTAGAACCACTTCAAGAAGGTAAAGCTGAAATGGTAATTCCATCTCGCTGTCCAAATCCAAATAGTGAAAACCAACTGATCGAACTTTGCAATTATCCTCCTGTTCAAGCTCATTTTGAAGCTTTAGGAAATTTAGATATGAATAAAGCATTAAAAGAAAATAACTTATTAAGTCCTGATATTAATTTAGACTTATATAATGGTACAAGAGTCTTTATAAATAAAAGAGAAATTATAGATTTAATGTCCAAAAAACTCACTACTACTAAAACTGGTAATTGGTTATATGATGAGTTAACAACTTTAAATCCTAATTTAGAAGAAGACGTGAATTTTGGAATTCTGCAAGCTTATGATAGATGGTTTAATGCATTATTTGCTCCAGTGGCAGCTCTATTAGCAAATAAATATAGAGTTTCTAGTGTAGAAATTCCTTATAGACATCCCGATGAACAAACTCAACTAGAAATAGGTAATAAAGGTTTTGATTCTAAAAGAATAGAGCAGTTCTTTAAAATAGTTGGTCCATTCGCAGATTATGTCAAATATTTACTAAGAAATAAAATCTAATATGATTAAAGCTATAATTTTTGATTTAGGGAATGTTCTTATTGATGATCCAGAGCCACGCATGTATGGTTATTATGCCGAAAAATTAGGAATTGAAAGATCTCTTTTAGAAAAAACTGCTAAGAAAAATGCCATAAATTTACAAAAAGGTATAATTTCTGAGGCGGAACTTTGGGAAAGAGTAGCAGATGAATTAAATATAAATTTACCAGAGGATTATGTAGATATTTGGCTAGAGGGTTTTGTAAAAACTTTTTCAGAAAGAAAAGATGTATTTAAATTAGTAACAAAAGTTAAGAAAATGGGTTATAAAACTGCCATGCTTTCTAACACTGAAAAACCCATCGCTTCTTTTATCAGAGCGCAGGATTATAAGGATTTTGATGTTTTTGTTTTCTCATGCGAAGTAGGAATGGTGAAACCTGAGAGTAATATTTATAAATATACGCTTAAGCAATTAGATGTAAAGGCTCAGGAAACAATATTCATAGATGATAGGGAAGAAAATATAGAAGGCGCGGAAAAACTAGGTATAAAGGGAATTTTATTTAAAGGTGTGGACAGTTTAAAGAGGAAATTAGATAGCTTCGGCATTAATTTTTAATTTTCAATCATAAATTTTAAATCGATGATTCGCCTGAAAGACGATTAGCCTTTGGCTAAAAATTTTAAAGATTAACATATTTAACAACTGGTTCGCAACGACGCTGTTTAAAATACACATCCGCGCGCTTTTATTGTTAAATAAAAATTGAAAAGATAAATTATATAAAATGCTTATTCTTCATTCTCATGGTGTATAATATCAGCGATAACTAACTCATGAAAGATATAAATCCTAAAAATATAGATTTTAAAAAAATACTAGAAACCATGGCAGATGGAATTACAATTCAGGATAAAACTGGGAGAATTATTTTTGCTAATAAAGTTGCTGCTAAAATAAGCGGATTTACTACAGTAGAGGAATTTCTAAAAACATCGACACAGGAAATAGTTAAAAAATTTGATGGTAAAGATATAATAGGTAATGCATATAACCTAGAAAATTTCCCAGGTAGACAAATTTTAAAAGGTAAAAATTATGCAGAAGATTTAGTAGGTTTTACATATACTAAAAAAAAGACTGAAAATTGGGCCATTATTAAATCCACACCAATTAAAAAAAATGGTAAGTTAGAATTAGTAATTAATGTTTTCCATGATATAACAGAAGAGAAAAAAGAGGATCAGCAGCGCGATGTTTTCATGGCGATGACTAGCCATGAATTAAAATCTCTTTTAACTAGTATTAAAGCATACGGTCAGCTTTTACAGAAAAGAGTGAAAGATGTTAATAATTTAAATTATTTGGTAAGGTTGGATAATCAAGTTAATAAACTTACATCTTTTATCTTAGATTTACTTGATTTAAGTAGGATACAAGCAGGTACGTTTAAATTAAATAAAGAAAAATTAAATATGGATAATTTATTTAAAGATATTATTTCTGATTTACAAATAACTACCATTAATAAAAAAATTGTTTTAAGAGGTGTAATTGGTAAAGAAATATTAGCTGATAGAAGTAGAATTTCTGAGGTAATCGTAAATTTCATAAATAATGCTATAAAGTATGATCCCAATAGTAAGAAAATTAATATTTTATTAAAAAAAGTTGGAGATCTAGTTAAAGTTAGTGTTACAGATTATGGAATAGGAATTAAAAAAAGTGATCAAAATAAAATATTTAATTTATTTTATCAATCAAATAGTAATAATTCCAGAAAGGAAGGTTTAGGTTTAGGACTTTATCTTTCTAAGAAAATTATCGAAGCACATGGGGGAAAGATTGGGGTAGAAAGTACATATGGTAAAGGGAGTACATTTTATTTCGAAATACCAATAACCTCTTAGTTTTTCTTACATTTCTCTTAATACTTTCTTATCCACTTTCCATGTGCTTGCTTTAAACTGCTTGAATAAATACTAATTTACTGGTAAGATCAACTGACAAATTATGAATAAGATTTTAGTTATAGAAGATGATTTAGGAATTCAAGAGTATATAAAGGAACTTTTGGAAGAAAACTCATATTCTGTAATGGCGGCAGGTGATGGAATTAAAGCTTTAGAATTAATAAAAAAGTCTCCTTTTGATTTAGTTGTTTTGGATTTGGGTTTACCTAAAATAACGGGAGAAGCTGTCTGTCGGGAAATTAGGAAGAAAAATCCCCATATCCCTATTATTATTCTAACAGGTAAAGATACGACTTCGGACATAGTAAATGGTCTAAATTTAGGAGCGGATGATTATATTACTAAACCTTTTGTCGCTGATATACTTTTAGCACGTATAAAAGCCAGACTCAGAAGTGATAAAGAGGTACTTTTAGTAGCTGATGATCTAACACTAAATACTCAAACTGTAGAAGTAACTCGAGATGATAAAAAAATAAACCTTAGTCCTCATGAATTTAAACTTTTACAATATTTACTGAGTAATAAAGGTAGAGTTCTAAGTCGTGAAATGATTTTAAATAGAGTGTGGGAGTATTCTTATGATGTGGATACGAGAGTAGTGGATGTGTATATTGGGTATTTAAGAAAAAAAATAGATTATGGTTTTAAGAAAAAACTTATTCAATCTGTTAGAGGCTTCGGATATGTAATTAAGGATTAATTCTGAATGGATGATGTAATTAGATTAAGTATTTAATACGATGTCGCGAGCGAAGCGTGGCGATCGATTTACTAAATTTATAATTCTTGTTTTTACCCATTTCCTCTTACTCTTTCCTTACATTTCTATTAATAGCTTTATATAAGAGTTAATTTACAATAATTAAATAAATTTTGGAGGTGAAATGAATAAATGGTATTTTTATTATGGATAATTTTAGGAGTCATAACAGGTTGGTTATTTTTTAACTTTATAAAAATTTATCCTGTAGGTTTATTCACTGATATTACTTTAGGAATAGCAGGGGCTCTAGTTGGGGGATTAATTCTCATTTTATTTACAGGTACATTAATTACTTCTTTTAATATTTTAAGTTTAATTATCTCAATGATTGGGGGAATTATATTAATAGGTTTTGGTAGACTATTATTTAGATAATTGTATAATACAAATAACCTTAAAATGAACTTATTCAATTTAAATAAAAAGAAAGAAAATAGAGAAGGAAAAAAGAGACATTTAATTTTTACCAGATTCTTTGAACATTCTGCCAAAAAATACAATAACGAATCTAGATTGGAATCTATAGTTACAATTAGTCTCCAATATCTCCTCGCAATTTTACTTAGTATTGCTAGTACTTATTTTATTTTTTATTTTAAAACTTATTTAGGGCAAAGTATTCTGGTTATTTTCCTTTTTACTTCAGTGCTAATTAGTGGAATTATAGGAGGATTAGGGCCGGCTATACTTACCACCTTTTTATGCGCGTTAGGCATGTTTTATCTTTTCATGCCGAGTTATCTACCTTTTAATATTCTAAATACTTATGCATCTCAGCTGATAGCATTTATCATAGAAGGGGTATTTGCAGGTTTAATACTCGAAGCTAGATTGAAAAATAACAGATCCTTAAGATCACGGGTTCAAGAGCAAGCAGTAATAGCACAACTTGGACAATATGCTTTAGCTACTAATAATTTAACTTTACTCTTTAATAAAACCCTTAGTCTTATCTCAGAGACATTAGGTATTAAATACTGTAAAATTTTAGAACTTTTACCAGGTAAAAAATCTCTACTGCTAAAAGCAGGGATGGGATGGCAACCAGGATTGGTAGGTCATAGTATTATATCTATAAGTCCAAACTCACAGCCGGCTTTTGCCTTAAATTCTATAGAGCCAGTAATTATAAGAGATTTAAAAAAAGAAAAGAGATTTTATCCACTGGAAATTTTAATTAGTCATGGAATAGTTAGTAGTTTAAATGTAGTAATTCCTGGTAAACGTGGACCTTATGGAATATTGGGAATAGATTCTATAAAAAGAAGGAACTTTACGCATGATGATCTCTATTTTATACAAGCAATAGCTAATATTTTAGCCACAGCCATAGAGAAAAAATCTTCTGAGCAGGATTTAAGAGATAGTGAAATAAAATTTAAAAAACTTTTTGATTCTAATATAGTAGGTGCTTTTATCTCAGATTTTAATGGTACATTTTTAGAAGCAAATGACGCATTGCTTAATTTAATTGGATATACGCGGGAAGATTTAAAAACAGGAATAGTTCAAAGAGATCAATTAACAGCAGCTAATTATGAATATTTAAGCGAAAAAGCAGTACATGATCTAAAGACTAAAGGTAAATCAGATATATATGAAAAAGAGTATATAACTAAAAGCGGTAATAAAATTCCTGTTTTGATTGCAGTAAGTCGGATTGATGCTAAAAATAATACCTGTGTAGGTTTTGTTTTAGATATCTCTAAACAAAAAGAAATTGAAAAGAGAAAAGATGAGTTCATTAGTATAGCCAGTCATGAACTTAAAACACCTGTTACCACTCTAAAAATTCTTACACAGTTCTTAAAACAAAAAGCTAAAGTTAAAAATGAAAGTGAACAGCTGAAATACTTGGATAAAATGGATAACCAAGTAGATAAGCTTACAGATTTAATTAGTGATTTACTAGATCTTACTAAGATTCAGGCAGGTAAACTAGAGTTGCATAAAAAAATATTTAATTTAAATGATTTAGTTAAAGAAATATCAGAAGATATACAAGCTTTAACAACTACTCATAAAATAGTAGTTAAAGCTGATTTAAAGGATGCTGTATTAGGTGATCGTGACAGAATAGGGCAGGTTATAACAAACCTTTTAACCAATGCTGTAAAATATTCACCTAAAGGTAGTGACATTATTTTAAAATCTGAAAATAAAGATGGTTTTGCCAGGGTAAGTGTAACAGATTTTGGGGCAGGAATAGATAAGGAATACCAAAAAAGTATTTTTGAACAATTTTTCAGAGTTCATAATGATGCTACTTATCCGGGATTAGGAATGGGACTTTTTATTTCTAATCAAATAATTCAAAGGCATGATGGGAAGATTTGGGTAGAAAGTGAAAAGAATAAAGGGTCTACTTTTTATTTTACTATCCCAATTCCTACTAATATTTATGAATAATAAATTAAACACTAAAATATTACTGGTCGATGATAATCGTGATATATTAGAAGCTGTGCAACTTCTTTTAGAAGATGCTGGTTATTCAGTTTTAGCTATAGATAATGGTGAATATGTGGAGCACCTAAATAAAAATCCTCTGCCTGATATAATCCTTTTAGATATGCTTTTGTCAGGTAAAGATGGTACTCAATTAATAACTAAATTAAAAGCAGATCAATTGACTAAAAATATTCCTGTTATTCTAAATTCAGCACATCCTCAGGCTAAAAATATGTGGAAAGCTTCAGGAGCTGATGATTTTATTTCTAAACCTTTTGATATAGACGAATTGTTAAATATAATAGAAAAACACTTATAATCTTTTTATTACCACCTTTTTATACAAATTTTATCTTCCTATGTTTAAATCAAAAATTGAAAGGAGGTTAAAGTATGATAGTAGATTATTCTCGAATAAATGCTAATTACTATGCTCGTAGTAGCTGGGAGAAAATATTACTAGAAACAGGAATATTATTACTCTTAAGTATTTTACTTTTCTATTATGGTATGCACTTACTAGTTAATAATAATTTTCATTTTATAGATACAGTAAGTAACTATTTTAATTTTAGATAATTAAAAATAAAGTAGTAAATTGATTATTTATAAATATAAAATTGCATTTTTTAGTGTGTTAAATATAATTATTAAATGGAGAATAAAGAAAATTTATTAAATAAAATTTCAATCGAAATAGAAAATTGTAAAATATGTAAAAAAGATAAAATTGGTAAAGCTGTAGCAGGAGAGGGAAACCCCGATGCTAAAATAGTTTTTTTAGGAGAAGCTCCTGGTAAAAC
>PJMG01000023.1 GCA_003173895.1 Candidatus Levyibacteriota bacterium
CCCATAGGCGTATCACCATATAAAAGTTCTTCATAAATATCCCCTATTTTTCTGCTTGGTATATCCTCATAAAGATTTATTTCTTCAATAATTACTCCTTTTTCCTTTTCTATCTCTGCGCTATCAAATTTAGAATTATTTAACATGTCAGATAAAATATCCATACAAACATCCACATTAGTAGAAGCTGATTTTATGAAATAACCTGTAGTCTCCTTACCAGTAAAAGCATTAAATTCTCCGCCAATTCCATCTATTTGCCCTGCGATATCCATAGCAGTTGGACGTTTAGTAGTTCCTTTAAAAGCCATATGCTCTAAAAAGTGAGAAATACCATTATTATTTTTATTTTCATATCTGGAACCTGCACCTACCATAACCATGACTGTTACACTCTCAAAAGAAGGCATTGGGGAAATAAGAACTCTTAATCCGTTATCTAAAACATGTTTTTTATGAATCATAAACTTTAAATATTAAAAGCGGGTGACAAGTGTGGAAGGGTTCCTAAAAGCGCGCAGCATTTAATGCATCAGCATTAGACCCATTGCGAGCAATTTTGGGAGGGAAACACTTGGCAGGACCCGCTAATTCAAAGATGTTTCACTTTGAGTTATTTAGAGACATTTTATCACATCTTTTTGGGTGCTTCAATGCCTAAAAGATTAAGTCCACGCTTTACAACTACCCCAACTGTGGAAGTTAAAAGTAACCTTAAATTTTTTAATTCTCCACTTTCAGCATTAATTATCCTTTTTTTCTGATAAAAAAGATTAAACTCCTGTGCTAATTCAAATAAATATTCACAAATCACATTTGGAGATAGAGTCTCACCCGCATTTTCCACTATTTCAGAAAATTGATAGAGTTTTCTAAGAAGAAGTAATTCTTCCCTATTGTCATTCTGATTTGTGCCGGATATATTCTTATCAATTCTGAATTCTGAATTCTGAACTCTAGATTTTTCCAGTATGCTCTGCGTCCTGACATAAGTGTATTGTAAATAAGGACCTGAGTTACCATTTAAAGATAAAGATTTTTCTAAATCAAACTCAATATCCTTTCCAATACCAGATTTTAAAAATGCATATTTAACTGCCCCAATTCCAACTAATTCTGAAGTTTTATTTAACTCATTAAAAAGCATTCCATGATTTAATGCACCTAAACTTTTTTTAGAAGATACAGTCATAACAACTTGTTCCTCTTCAAATTTATCAACAGAATGTTTACTTAAATTTATAGCTTTCTGAACTGCTTGATCCAGTAACTGCTCACCTAAGATTATCTTACCGGTTCGACTACTCATTTTACCTTCAGGCAAGCGAACCATTCCATGTGGAATATGATTAGTTTTAGAAGCTAAATCAGGACTAATAAGAGATAATGCTTTAATCAAAACTTTAAAATATTCAGTTATTTCGCTACCTGTAACTATATATGATTTATCATATTTAAAATCTTCATATTTCCAACCGGCTAGACCTAATTCTTTAGCTTCATAGGTTGGAAGACCAAGCGAATTTATAAAAACACGAGTATGAAGTCCAAATTTCTCACCTTCAAATATAATTGCTCCATCGTTTTTAGTAAAAATTCCATCTTTTAAATGATCCATCACTAACTTATAACCTCGCTCTGCTGCTAAACTTTCTGGATAATATCCATTAAATTTCATCCCTAGACGATCATAAATACTATCAAAATATTCCAAACTCCACTTTCTACCAAATGTATATAATTTATAAATATTTTCCATCTCACTCTGGTCTATTTTTTCATTTTTTATATAATCAACTGTAGGAATTAGATTTTTTTCCTTGATCCACATTTCCTGTGCAGCTATAAATACTAATTTATTTATTTTTTTTACTTCTTCTTTTACCAAACTATCTTCTTCAAAAAGAGTTGAACCTAATGTATAAGATTGCCCTAAATAATTTATTCTTTCTTTTAAATTTTTTTTAGATAATTGATCAATATTTAAATTATCTTCTTTAAATTTTTTCATTAGGCCATACAATGCTTTTGCCACATGCATTCCCACATCGCCGAAATAGTCTGCCCGCCAAACAATAGCCCCATTCGCCTCAAAAATTCTTGAGACTGATTCTCCTACAGTATTGGTATAAACATGACCTATATGAAATTCTTTAAAGGGATTTGGGTCTGTATATTCTACTGAAATTTTTTTATTTTTAAATTTTTCTGTATTACCTGCTTTTTCAGGATTGGAAATAAATTCTTGGGCATTTTTTAAAAGTTCACTTTCAGGTAGATAAAAGTTTATAAAACCCGGCTTTACTACTTCTACAGAAATTAGATCCTTTTTATCTAGATTTTTAGAAGCAAAAAGTTCAGGATCTAAACTAGCTGCAATAGTATTAGCAATTATAGTAGGTGTTTGACCCAATTGTTTAGATAAAATAAGAGCAATATTCGTGGTATAGTCGCCATGATTGATATCTTTTGGAATACTAAGTGATATTTTGACATCTTCTTTTGTTAATTTTTTAACGATTTTTTGTAAAATTGATATAATCTCGTTTTTCATATATTTAATATATTTTAGCATAAAAAAACCTCCTTTTATGGAGGTTGAATAAAATATAAAAAAGACAACCTCCGATTAGGAAGCTGCTCTTCTAGAATTTAATACTATACATGTCATACTTTAAAATATCTTACTAAACTTTTACTATAAACACAAGAGATATTAAGACTAAATAGTTTCATAACAAGCATTTAAATAGTGTCCAAAAATAATCACTAATTACTTCTTATTGACAAGCCCTTTTTACTCCTGTAGCTTAGAATTATGCAGCAAGATTATAAAAACTTATTAACAGAAGTTATTAAGAAACAGATTTTAATCTTAGGTCCACAAATAGTAGTCGCTAAAGTTAGAAGTGTCAGTGGAATTCAAGTAGATGATAACGGCGTAGTTTTAGAAGTCACAGGCGACCCTCAGAAAATAATTCAGGATTTAATTAATCAATTTGTTTCTTTATCAGGTGAAATAGTAAAAAAAACTATGGAGCCACTTTTAACCTATGAAATTCAAGATGGAGTTAATAAATTAACTCAATCAAAAATAGATAATACAGTTAAACCTAATGCAACTCCCGTTACCCCTGTAACAACTACTCCAGCAATAAATGAAGCTGTTAAACCTATTATTAACACTGAATTACCTACTGTTCAAACAGTAGCTACTCCTACTCCTTCGGATCATCCCGCTCAAATAGACCAGCAAGCGCAGGATATTATAAATTCTGCATTGAAGAAACCAGCATGATTGATACAACACATTTAGTAACTATACTTTTACAAGGCGGAGAATTTATAGCAGCTTTTGCAGCTATTGCAGCAAGTATAGTGATGGCTAATTTAACTAGGAAATTTGGTTCAGGAGTTTTAGCTAGTGGTTTTAAAACTAATTCGTGGGGAATCTTCTTTATAGCTATAGCTATTTTAATAGATTCATGTTCTCAATATTTAATCAGCAGCGGATATTTAAACCTACTGCCTTCTTATGTAAATATGTGTTTATTAATAACAAAAGGAGCTTTTTTCATTTTAGGTACCTACATTATAGTTATTGGTAGTAAACGTACCGGCGACCACATTGAGAAGCTAATGAAATAGAAGATTAAATTCCAAATTACTTGACACTTAAATAATCCTATCCTATAATCCAGTTCATGCCTGAAAATAATGAATTACATTTAATTCCTACTTCTTGTGCTGGAGCAACCAGTCAACCTGGTGAAAGGCCTCCTTTATTAGATAATCCTATTCCAGTAGTAACAGTTTTAGATGGACAAGGAGATCCTATAAAAGTAAATGGATGTGGATTCTTAACTGCAGATGGAAAATGTGGAGCATCTGAAAATTTACCAGCCTGCTTATATACCAGAAGGAATGTTGAAAATGATAAATTAATTACCAATTCACCTGTAGAAACTGCTTTAGTACCAACTGTAACTTTAACTCCAGTAGAAATGAACGATGTGTTTACTGCTTTAAGTGTAACCAATAATACTGTCGATTTAGAGCATCTGGAAAATGCAGCTCAGGCTAAAGCGCTAATAGGATTAGTTATACAAGATTATTCTAAACGCTTATCAGACTTAGGATTAAAAAATTTTGGTATAGAACAAGGTCCTTTCTTCTCAAAGAAGATAGTTCCACCCTCATATGACAAAAAACATTTAGAAAAACCTAGAGTTTTAGCCAACGGTACTAGTACACAGTTTGCATTTGAATTTAATTATAAGTATGAACTCAGTAATATAAATGTAAGTTTTAACTCATCAGAGTTATCATTTTCTTTTAATAACAATGGTGAAATAAATAAAATAAATTTAACTTTAGGAGATAGTGATGCTACTACAGAAAATGCATTTGATATATTATCAAGATTAGGTTTGGAAAATAGTATTTTATATCAATATTTAAAAATGCAAATTCCTACAGAGATTCCAGCTGGACGAAAACTCATCAATAAAAAAGAATTAATTATTGAAATTGGGGACACATTTACTTCTTTAGTTAGATCACATTATAAGAACTCTGATAAAACTGGCGGACACTATTACCAAAATCTAGCTTATAACTCAAATATTAATAAATTTATAAATCAAAATGCCACTGTAATGGAACCTATTCTCTCACTTGAGCAGTTTGTTATGTTAATTGCGAATATTTTCCAAATCTTACCTCCAATTGAGTAAATGAAAATTTAGAATTATAAATTCCCTTCTATAATTGTCTTTGAATATTTCTTTGTTAGCATTATCCATATTCCAAAAACTAAAATATAATATCCCACTATTAAAAATAAGTTATCATTTTTTATTGTCAGATTCCAGTTTAGACTGCCAAAAAATTCCACTACTTTCTCAAAATACCATAAGAGTGGTTGAGATAAGTATAAAAATGGAATAGATATCTGAGAAATAATTAAGCCTAAAATAGCTGCAAAGCCGCCTAAAATCATAAGAAGTGGCACAGTCCAAAGAACTAAAAAATTTACGAGCAAAGATAAAACTCCGTAATTTCCAAAAGTAAAAACAATTATTGGCAATGACATTATTTGAGCGCTAAATGTAGTATTAAAATCATCCATAAAATTATTACTAGGAAAAAGTGGTCTAAACATTAAAATACCAAGTGTAGAAGCAAAGGAAAGTTGAAAACTCACACTGCTAATTAGCATAGGGTCATAAAAAAGCATTAAAAACCCAGCTAACATCAAACCATAGATTGGACTATATTGACGGCCTAAAATTTGACCACCATATGAAAATATAATCATAATTAAAGCTCTATCTATAGAGGGTTGAAATCCTGCAATAAAAGCATAGAATATTACCCCTAAAATACTTATGAAAATCCCTGTCTGGCGTTTAAAATATCTGATTGATAAAAAAATTAAAAAACTTCCTACCATTGTTACATTCATTCCCGATGCTGCTATAACATGTAAGACACCGGTATTAGATAAGTCTGTTAAGAAATTCTTATCAAAATTAGCTTTAGTTCCAAAAACAATTCCTAATAATAAACCTGCGTCTTTTGAGTTTAAATTATTATAGAAAATATCGGCTAATCTACTTTGAATATCTTCAGCCCAAGTAAAAATAAATAGTGGATCAGAGATTTTTTTAATCTTTGGCTTATCAATTTGATAAATATTTTTATTGTTTATCAATTTAACTTTAATAGTGCCAACTATATTTATTCTCTCAGCCTCAGAAAAGTTTTGATTAACAGGTAAAAAAACTTTTATTGGCATATATGAAAATGCATTGCTATATTTTGATATAAAAACTTGACTGCCATACTGTTGATTTAAAGCAAAAATCGTGGCTAAATACTCTACTTTCTCCCCATTTTCCAATTTAGGTGAATATAAATAAAACAAAATAAATCTAAAAACTAGCAATAGAATTATTGAAGTGATAAATAAAATTGTCTTTTTCATAAGATATCTATGAAAAGTGAATTGATTTGTACTTTTAAACAGCATTGAAAGTTTGCTGTTTAAGAATTTTATGTTTTTTCAAACTTTGGTAACAAACTTTCACGAGTGAGGTTTGAATAACTATTTTCGTTTTTAATCGAACTTCCGAATGTCTGTTTACAAAGTACAATCAATGAGCTTTAAATAAAAAAATACGGGATAAACTAAGGATGAGATTCTTCGCTTCGCTCAGAATGACAAGAGACTATTAATAAAGGCTTATCTTATCCTTAATCTCTCCATAAACCTTACTTGAAACCACCTTTTTACTACTTAATTCACTAATATCGCTGTAAGGCCTGCCATTTATGATTTTTTGTGCTGTTACAGGGCCGATTCCAGGCAAGCTATCTAATTGGTCAGCAGTAGCCGAATTAATGTTAATTAGGCCAGAATTTGAGGTTTCAATACCTAAAGTAGAAGAATTAGCATTTGTAGTTTGCCCTATACTATCACCAACGTTTAGTTCTCCAATTTTAGGTATGTAAATTTTAGCTCCATCTGTTAACTTGGCTGCTAAATTTAAATTTTTAGCTACCCAATCATTATCGGCATTAGATGTTAAACCACCAGATGCAATTATGGCATCCTTAACTCTACCGTTGTAAGCAATTTGAAAAACACCGGGATTTAGCACTGCTCCTTCTACATCGATAAAAATCTTTTTTTCATAAGGAGTGACCTCTTCTGTTTTTTCACTTTCTGTGAAAACTTGAGGCTGTAAATTATTTTCACGGGCAACAGTGGAATACCAAAACTGTATCAAACCATATACAAAAATTGTTATGCCTAATAACGCAATTGCAATAGGAATGTAGTAATCCTTAGGAATTTTCTTAAAGAAGTTTTTGGTTTTTTCTAAAATTTCAGGGGTCACAAAATTAATTTATCACCAACCTATTTTAAATTGCAAGGAGAAATCAAATTATATTTTTAATTTATGTCAGCACCTGAATCATCTGGTTTTACACCTCGAGAGGAAAACAAAGAAAAATTAACATTTGAAAATGTTTTAAATTTATTAATCCAATATTTTTACCCTGAATCTACAGAAGAGGAAATGCCTAAAGTAGAACAGATTTTAAGCACAATTATCTCCAAATATTCTCAAGAATATAATGGTGGACGTAAAATTCCTAAAGGACAACTGGATGATAATGGAAGATTTATAAGAAAGACTTTTAGTGATGCAGTAAGAATACTAAACTCCAGCGATGTAACTGAGACACAATTAGATTTATTAATTCAATGGTCAGAAAATGCTATGCCAATAATAAATGGTATAGAAAGAAGCTTTGGATTTCCAATTAGCCATATTCTTACTAGAAGTGGAAGACGAGGTTTTTCTGGGGAAGGAACTAGAGATTCAAACAGACATACAAGTGGTAATCACCCTATATAACGATTATTAAACCACGAAGTTTAATATCTTCCCTGGCACATAAATAACTTTCTTAATTTCTTTTCCTTCCAACCACTTACTTACTTTTTCATCTTTCTTAGCAATCTCCTCCACTTTACTGTTCACTTTTAACTGTTCACTTTTAACTGTTATATTTCCTCGTAGTTTCCCATTAACTTGAACCACTATTTCTACTTCATCTTTTACTAAATATTTAGTATCAAACTCCGGCCATAACTGCTGATGAATACTTATAAAGTTGTCATTCCCGACTTGATCGGGAATCCTATTGAGATCCTGAAACAAGCCTTCGAGGCTGTGAGCCCTCAGGTCTTCGATTCCGAGGTCACTCAGACTCGAGGAGCCCAATCGGTTCAGGATGACACTTTGACACAGTTCCTCAGTCATATATGGTGCAAATGGAGCTAAAAGTAGTATTAAATTTTTATATTCTTCAATACTAACAATCTCTTTAGCTTCTAAATAGTTTAACCACTTCATAAGTGCTGCCACTGCTGTATTATTACTAATCTTTTCTATATCTTCTGTAACCTTTTTAATAGTGGAGTGCATCTCGTAAAGGTCGTTAGGGTTAAGAGTTAAGGAGAAAGGGTAAAGTTCTTTTGCATCTTTTTCTTCTCTATTCTTTGGACTAAACCCTTCACCCTTTACCCTTTCTTGTAATTCCCACACTCTTTTTAAAAATCTATACACACCATACATCGCAGAAGTATCCCAAGGACCTGTAGAATTATATGGCATCATAAAAGAAAGGTATAACCGCGTGGCATCAGTACCAAATTCTTTAACCACATCATCAGGATTTATAACATTGCCCTTAGATTTACTCATGCGATTTCCATCTGGACCTAGTACTACACCATGCTGAATTCGTTTTATAGCAAATTCATGAAATGGTACCAATCCTAAATCGTGAAAAAACTTTGTGAAAAATCTAGCGTAGAGGGTATGACCTACTGTGTGTTCACCTCCACCAAAATAGATATTAACTGGCATTAAATCATCTACATCTTTTTTACTAAAAGCCTCTTTTTCATTTTTTGGGTCTAAATATCTATAGTAATACCAAGATGAATCAAAAAATGTATCTAATGTTTCTGGGTCGCGAGTAGCTTTTCCATGGCACTTAGGACATGTTACTGATAACCATTCTTCATTGCTAGCCAAAGGTGCTTTCCCTTTGGGCGTAAAATCTACTTCATAAGGTAAAGTTACAGGTAATTGATCTTCGGGAACAGGTACAATTCCACATTTTTTACAATGAATCATAGGAACTGGTGTTCCCCAATAACGCTGACGGCTTATAGACCAATCATGTAGATGATAATTTATAAAACGTTTCCCAATTCCTTTTTTTTCAATCCAATCTATAACTTCTTCTCTAACCTCATTTACTTCACGTCCTGTAAATGGTCCTGAGTCATGGAGAATTCCTCCTTTACCATCATGAGGAGTAGCAGGAGTGCCTGATTTTCTTTTTTCCACTACTTCACGAGTTGGAATATGATATTTATTGGCGAATTCAATATCTCTCTCATCATGACCAGAGCAGCGGATAATTCCAGTTCCAAAATTAATTAAGGCAAAATTAGCTAGCCAAATAGGCATATCAGGACGACCAAATGGATCTTTGGCAAATCTTCCTGTGAAAACGCCTCTTTTTTCTGTGGTTTCTTTTCTTTCCAATTCTGTCTGCTCACTCATTTCTTTCACAAAAGCCATAACTTCCTTTTCTTCACTTGTCCCTTTAACTAATTTTTCAACTATTGGATGTTCTGGAGCAATAACTATGTATGAATCAGCCCAACTCCATGAAGGATAAGCAGAAAATGATTCAAACTCTAAATCCATGTCCACCACTTTATGCTTGATTTTTACACCTTCTTTTTTACCAATCCATTCATTTTGAGCTGTTTTTACAGAATTCGGCCAATCAAGCTTATTATCATCTTTCCATAATAGTTTTTCTGCGTAATCTGTAATCTTTAAAAACCACTGTTCTACTTCTTTTTGAACGACTTCTGATCCACATCGCCAACATCGACCATTTTCCACATGTTCATTAGCCAGAACTGTTTGATCGACAGGACACCAATTCGAAAGCATTTTAGATCTAAATGCTAAACCTTTCTCATACATTTTTAAGAAAATCCATTGATTCCATTTATAATATTCTGGAAGACAGGTAATGGTAACTCTACTCCAATCAATCATAGTCCCCATGGTTTGAAACTGGTTGGTCATGGTTTCTATATTTTTTATAGTCCAATCCTGCGGATGAATACCTCGCTTTATAGCTGCATTTTCAGCTGGAAGACCAAAAGCATCAAACCCCATTGGGAAAAAAACGTCAAAACCATTCATTTTTTTAAAACGGGATAATATATCAGGAGCGACAAATGAAAACCAATGACCTATGTGAAGATCACCTGAAGGATATGGCAGCTCGACTAAAGTATAAAATTTTTCTTTCTTTTTAGATTCAATTTCATTTTCTACTTTGTCTTTATCAAATTTATATAAGTTATTTTCTTTCCAAACTTTTCTCCATTTTGATTCAATAGCTTGAGGATCATAACGATCTATTTTTAATTTTCTCTCACTTTTAACTTGTTTTTGCATGTGTCAAGTATATCATGAAGAGATTTAGAATTAAATTATTTCTACTTGATAGTCCATACCAAATACTAGATACTATATAATATGAAAGTTGTTTGGCATTTTTTACTTATCATTATTGCTGTAGGAGCAGCTTTTTTAGTTTCGCAGACTGGAGCTGCTGATTACACTATTCAAATTTTAGCTGGACTCATTATTATTTATCTTATTACAGCTTTTATCCGCAAAAAGGTCAATCCTCAAATGCAGCTTTTTGGTAATGGAATCGATATCGTAGTATTAATTATTGCCATACTTCTTTTAATTTCTATAACAGGTAATATTTACTCTCCACTTTTTTTCTTAATTTATTTCTTAGGCTTTGGAATAACTTTTATCTTCGAGCCATTTTCAGTAATCATTTTTACAGTTAGCGCTCTACTCTATTTTCTGCCAATAGCCCTAATAAATGGCTCTATAGAAAGCTTTATCAGAATTGGTTCTATTTTATTGATTGCTCCATTGGCATTTTTCTTTGGTGAGGATTTAAAAGAGAAAGAATATGTAGAAGAAAAATTAGAAGAAAATAAAGAACGAGAAGCCGATACTGGAGAAACTATTACTAAAGATATAAAAGAGGTTTTAGAAAAAGACAAAGATCTAAAGCCAGAAGAAGTTGATAAATTAGATGAAATATTAGAAGAAGCAGATGATCTTAGGAGTGAAAAAAATCAAGAATAATGAATTATTTCGTTTTAAAAAGCGAACAGGAATGTACTTTTAAACAACTTTGAAATTCGCTGTTTGAAAAATAATAAATAATTATGCATTTAAGATTAGCGAATTTCATGAGTGAGAGATGTATAAATTTTAAAAACAAAGAAGAGTTAGCGAACGCTTGTTTAAAAGTATATTCTGCGAGCTAAGAGAGATTTCTTTCCGGCAAATTGCAGATCTAGATGGTAAAAGGTCTTATGAAAAAATTATTCCTATTTTCATTTCTGATTTTTCTTGTGGGATTTCTATTTTACGCTAATCAATCTTCGCTGGCGCTTAACATGTCAAACTCCGCATATATCCTTCAAATGGGAAATTTAAATAGCTTTTCAGGAGAAAAATCTAACGGCAATTATACTTTAAATGATACGGGTGGACAGTTAGCTCCTGGACTTTTTTCAGGAACCAATTATAAAGTTAGATCAGGCTTTCAATACGTTTCGAGTATTATTAGCTTCAGATTTAAAATCTCATCAGATTTCGTAGATTTTGGTGTTCTAAATGCCACCAGTCCTGTTCTGAGGACACAAACTTTAACAATTTCTAACGGTTCTGCTTATGGTTACCAAGTTACAGGAGCAGAAAATCATGCACTTTTAATTCCATCTTCTGGAGCATTTATTCCGGATACTACCTGTGATAGTGGAACTTGTAGCGAAACCACTGCAGCTGCATGGACCAGTAATCTCACTTATGGTTTTGGTTATAGGTGTGATAATGTATCGGGGACTGACTGCTCCACTGACTTCTCAGATTCAACTTTTTATAAACACTTTGCTAATTTAGGAAGTAATCAAACTCCTCAAGCAATTATGTTAAGCTCTAATGTAGGTACTAACAAACAAGTGCAAATAACTTATAAAGTAAATGTCTCAGCATCTCAAGCGCCTGGGGATTATTCAAATCAAATTATTTATGTGGCAACACCGACTTATTAAAATTTAGAATTATGAAGAAATTAATATTATCAATTTTTATCATTACTATATTTTATTTTTTATTTAATGACCAAGCACATGCAGAGACCTTTGATATTGGCGTCTACCCTCCTATTATTCAAATAAATGCTATACCTCCTATTAGTGTACGAACCCCATTTGCTGTTCAAAACTTTTCAGATCAGACACAAAATTTGAGCATACAAATTCATCCCTTCTTACCCTCAAATTCTAATAATGGAAGCATAAATATATTATGGAACCAAGAAATTTCAGGACCCGATAATGATATAGATCGAAAAATCGAACTTATTGACGACCAGAATAAGGTTATCACTCAACTTACTTTAGCGCCAAAACAACAGAAGAAATTATTCATTCATGTCGGACTTCCTAAAGATGAACCACCTTTTGACTATTATTTTACTATAATCTTTGTATCTAAAGATAGCTTAAGAAATCAAAATACATCATCGCTTCTACAAGGAGCTGTAGGCATGAATGTTTTATTATCTGTAGGTCCTTATAAAAATCCTACAGGTTATTTAGAAAAATTTTCAGCTCCTTTAATAGTAGGTCATGGACCAATACCTATAAAGGTGTTAGTTAATAACACAAATTCATTTTTTATAAATCCCAAAGGTAATTTGGTAATTTATGATATGTTTAATCAAATAATCGGAAAAGTAAATTTACTCTCTGTTAATGTACTCGGAAACAGTAAACGTTATCTACCAGATGATAAATCAGGCTCTTTAAACTCTGCTATTTGGAATCAAAAAGCTCTTTTTGGATTTTATAGAATTAGACTTTCACTTTTGCTAACGCCTAACGGACCACTTTTTGAAAAAAATATTTATTTCCTGGCTCTACCTTGGCAAGCAATATTCGGAATCATTATCTTTTGTGGTTTAGGAACAGTAACTTTCCTAGCGGTGAGAGAAAAACTGAGAAAGAATTAGTAATTAAACAGAATATAGGGGTGGTGCGACTGGAAGGTCTTCGACTCTGAGGGACAAGCCCTAAGGCTCAGACTCGAAGAGGATCTCAAAAGCGCGCAGCATTTAATGCATCAGCATTAGACCCATTGCGAGCACTTTTGGGAGGGAAAGTCGCAACAGGACCCCGACGGATTTTAAGAAGATCCTGAAACAAGCCTTCGAGGCCGTGAGCCCTCAGGTCGAATCGGTTCAGGATGATAAATAATTAAGTATTAAAAATAAATCTAAATCCAACCAAGCATTTGCTCAGTTTTCTTATTGACAAAAAGATTATTTTTACTGCACAATGGATTTATGACACTAAAATCCTGCCTAAGGGTTTTCATTTATTTATTAACAGTTGTTATTTTTCTTACAACTGTTAATTTTAAGGCTAATGCTGCTACTTTAACTTCTACTTCAGACACAGTTACTACATCTCGCCCCTCACCCTCTACTCCACTTTCAGCAGATGCAGGGTCTGGTTCAGGAAGTGTTTCGGTTTATAATAATGGTTCAATATTTTTAGCATCAGATAGTGCACACTTTTATGGAGGGACTCCTGAAAATGTAAATGTGGCTACTATGTCTGCTGATCAAACT
>PJMG01000002.1 GCA_003173895.1 Candidatus Levyibacteriota bacterium
TCTGTTTATTTTTATGAAATGCTAGAAGCTGAACCTTATCCTTATAATAATCCTATTCCAGCTATGAATACTCAAATCGTAAACAGCTATGTTGAGAGTCTTTTTTCTAGTATAAAAACCTGGGATAAGCCTATCTCTTCTCGCGAGAATTTTGAAAAAAAAGTAGCCCAAGCTCTGGCAGAACAAGCTTGATAATTTAAATAAATTATCTTATAATATTTAAATGCCAGAACAAGAAAACAAATCAACTCCCCTTACACCCGCACAAGAAATAGTTAGTAATCTTACTGCTTTAATGGATGTAAGAGAGCTAGGAACAAATCAAACAGAAAGTGATGCGATGGTTTATAGAATAGAAGATTGCATGAAGTTAGCTGGAATTTTACGTACTTTCGGACTTTCTGGAGAAACTATTCTACCAGTACAACAGGAAGCTGAATCCCAATTAAATGCTTTAGAAAACTTAAATAAAGAATTTAGTGAACTCCTAGGTTTACCAACTAGACCGTTAAGTGATGACATTATTAATAATATGATTACTATTAATTTGGCAGCCGGGAAAAATAAGGATGAAATTTTTAAATCTTTAGAAGGAAATCTCCATCTTATTCGTTTACAGGTAAACAGAATCGCTGCATACGATAATGACACTGCAATAGCACTATTACAACCAGAATTAGATAATCCTAAAAATCGCAATAATAGTTTTTTTCAAGAATGTCAAACTATATTAAGTATGCTTTTACTACAAAAAGGTAGAAATATTTTAGAAAGTGATAAAAAAATAATTGATGATCCTCTTAATAATGAAGGTCCACTTAATTATTTAGAAAATGTAGTAACTAGACTTATCACTATTAAAAATAAAAGTGAAGTACAGTATTCTCAAGCAGTTATCAGTGCTTTAGGAATAGCAGCTGAACTATCTGATAGACTAAGTACCCAGGATTTATCTAATAAAGATGTATTAAGAACTAGGGTTATTAATGTGTTAAAGAATTTAGAAGATATTACGTTTGGTAATATTTCTCAACGTCAAGGAGGGATAGAACCACTTTATGATGAATGGAATACCATCCTAACTGAATTTATGAATCAATATCAAAATGATAACGAACCTAATAAGCAAGAGCGTTACGCTGCTATATTAAGCTCAGTATGGAAACCAGTGTTCGCAAATATTATGCCACTTTATATTATAGCCACTGGTTCTCAACTATACTCCACTATAAAAAATAAACCCTATTATTATAATAATTATCTCGTGGACTTTAATAATATCGCTCTTAAAAATTATATTCCTGTACTTTTTGAATCCTTTAAAACAAAAGATGAATCGTCTTGGGATCGATTAGAGAAATTTGTAGCAGCGGCAAGAAAACTACAATAATGAAATGCTTCTTTAGCTTGTGAATGTAAAAGATATTTGCTAAATTATATCTATGTTATCAGAAAGACAAAGGAATTCAATTACTAACGAACTTACCCTTATTCAGAATGCAAATCCACAAGATAAAGAAAACCGCATTCAAGTAGTTAACAATGATTTTCTTGATTTAGCCCTACAAAGACTTTCAGGTAAAGGGAATCTAACAATGGCTAATTTTTTAAATTCTTTTATTCATAGGAGAGCTTCTGAAGGATTAATAATTCCATATGAAATAGCAGCAGCTTGTATAACAAATTTAGCTTTACTTGATTTTAAAATCGCTGTAGATACTAAAGATTCTAATAGTAGACAAGCTGCTCAGACTGCGTTAGAAATTTTAACTGACCCCGAAGTAACGGATGAGAATCTTTCTATACCTCAACAAGAACAAAAACTACTTAGAGAACAGAAAACTCTTACTTTAGCAGCTAAAGTTTTCTATGATTCACCCCATACTCAAACTACTTGGCTCCCTAGTTTACTTAGAGATTCCAATTTATTTAGTGCGCTTGTAGAAACTACAGTGAGTTCTTTAGCTACTACAGAGGCTGAAAAGAATCAAATTAGAAAACAAGCGGGAATAATTTATAGAAGATTTTTATCAGACGTGCTAATGCCTCAACCTGAGGAAGAAGAGTCTTAATTATATTTATACTCTATTACTTTAATATTTAAACTACTTTTCCCTATAAAATTCTTTAATACTTGATAGATGTCTCGATCAAAAGTGTAAGTTACTACATCTAAATTTTCTAAAATTTCATCTTCAGAATGAAAACTACCTAAATAACACCATTTATCAAAAAGATGAAATTGTGTATCTTCAAATTCATTTTCCTCTTTTATTACTACTCTACCATTAAACGGCCAGATTTTAAGCTTAGTACTGATAAAAGCTAAATTAAATCGCGCATTATAAATTGCCATCTTTTCTTTCTTTACACAAGCACCTTTACACACTCCTAGTTGATAACTAAAACATTCATATTTGGATTTAGAAATACCTAAGAGTTTTTCGCAAAGATTATTTTTTTTAGCTAATTCACTTAAGTAATCTTTCGTAGCTTTTTGTGATTTAAAAATCCCTAGAATTTTATTTAAAGAATTAGGCTTTAGTTCACTAACCATCTGAAAATCTGCAGTTAAATAACCATCTTTATTTCTATTTTCTGTCAAAACTACAAAGGAACTGGTGAGCCTGGATTTACGATTATATAATGGTTTTAACTCTTTAATAAGACGCGATTCTAAAAGTAATGCGCCTAATTCTCCCGTAGTAGAACGTGATTCGATATGCGTTACTTGTTGGGCTATTTTGAATTCCACACTATTTTCACGAGAGTTATAAAAATGCGATAGAACTCGATCTTTAATATTTATACTTTTCCCTACATAGAGTGGATATCCATCAGTAGCATAGAAAATATAAACTCCCGGAGATTCTGGCAGATTCTTAACTACTTTCTGATCTAAATTTACAGGCAATGATTTAGTTTTTAAAACGGATTTTATAGCTTCTTCTATCCTTTCACGATCAAATTCTTTTTCAATTTGCTTAAAGAACTTAACTAAAATCATCGCATCGTCATATGCCCGGTGACGATTTTTAATCTTAAAATTAAATCTACTTATAATGTGATCTAAACTGTGATTTCGTGCTTGGGGAAATAATTTTCTGGAAAGTTTAACGGTACAAAGTTGATCAGAAATATACGGTACTCCTATTTCTTTTAATTCTTTTTTTAGAAATGAATAATCAAAGGCACTATTATGAGCTACGAAAACAGCATCATTTAATAAATCCACTACTCTATCCGCAACACTTCGAAAAGTAGGAGCATTTTCGAGCATAGAGGATTCAATACCAGTAATCGAAGTTATTTCTTTAGGTAAATAACCTTCAGGATTTAATAAAGTTTGAAATGAATCCACTATTTGATTCTCTTCCATTCTGATCATTCCGAGTTCTATAATTCTATCTGTTCGAAGTGATAAACCAGTAGTTTCAGTATCTACGAAAACAAAAGCTTTAGACATGGCAGTTTATTTAATTTATATCACTATAAGATTAATTGCAAGATATTGGATTTTATAATTATAGGTCTTGATCTTGACTGGAGGTATATTATGTACTATTATACATGTATAAACGCCTCGTCTATGCATTTGCTCGACGAGGTTTTTTATGTAATAATGAGCTATTATGTATGAGAGCTCAATTATTTATTGATGGTGAGAATTTTATCTATAAAATTGAAGACTCATTAGTGAAACAAGGTGTAGTTAAACACAAAATAAATGTTGAAAATATTAATCTCAAGAAATTAATAGAACTCGCTCTTCCAGATATTACTATTGAAAAAAGCAATTACTATGCTGCAAAACTCCAATTTCATAAGGAATCTCCAGCAAAATCAAAAGAGCTTATTTTAAAACAAAGAATACTTAAAACTAATTTAGAAAGACAAGGTTTTAATTTTATTCTTGCGGGAAATGTTAGACCACAAGTGGTTAAAGTAGATGGAAAATCAAAAACTATTTTTAAAGAAAAAGGTGTTGATGTTAGACTTGCAGTAGATTTAGTAGCACTTAGCTGTGACAAATCTATTGATCTTGCTATTTTGTGCAGTTCTGATTCAGATTTACAACCAGCAATATCTGAAATAAGAAAAAGAGGGATAGAAGTTATTTATCTTGGTTTTGAAAATAATCCTAATAAAGGGTTAACATATACAACTAATAGAACTATTCTTTTTAGAAACAGTGAGATTCTTCAAGTTGTACCTGTTAGATAAAATTTTATTACCTATAAATCCAGTCCTAATGATATAATCATTTAATGATTGAGAAGACTATGAATACAAGAGCAATAGAAGATTATGTTAACGGATTTGGCAGAAGATTTTTAGAAGCAAATCTACTGGATAAATTCTTTGAAATGAAAATTATACCCGAGTATATAAAAAGAAATTTTCCAGATGCTAAGGTTGTTTTAGACTTAGGATATGGAACAGGACTATATTTCTGGGCATCGTTTTTACCTTCTCTAGAGCAATTAGATGGATTAGACTTATATCAAGAATTTCTAGATGAAGCAGACAGAGTGATAAATTTGAATACCGTACCAGAAGGATATCGCTTAGCACATGACTATCTTCATGAAACATTTACTGTTAATGATTTACATAAATTAAAAACAAAAAGAGGAACAGTAGTCGTAGGAGACTTTAGAAAACCATTTCCTGAATCAATAGCAAGTACTCAGTATGATCTAATTACAGAATTTGGAAGTATTGGAGAAGTAACAACAAATAGCGAGTTTATAGAGGTAATTAAACGATCAGCACAACTTCTTAAACCTAATGGGTCTATACTTTTTGTTAATTTTCTTGAAAGACAAATTGACTCATCAGCACAAGCATTAGGTAGATACACTCCTGATAGCCTTCAATTAAGAGAGGAACTCTTTCAGCAGGCCGTTAAAGAAGCAGGAATGGAGATGATCGACTTTAACACTGTTGAACAACCAGAGGGACCAATCAAAACATTTTTCTACGGATTTGCAAGGAAATAATTATTCACATTCTTCTACTATAATGAATGACAAAAAATCTTTGTCCAAATAATGTCCAATTGCTGTCAAGTGTAAGAATACTTGCTTCGATAGATTTTATATATTAACCAATTTTATGTTAGCGACAGCTGAAATAAATACTAATAACCCCTATACTTTTAATAACTCAAAAAATATTATACTCTCTGATCCTAAAGGTTTAATAAATGGTGTTATTGACGAAAGCGGATCGACCTATGCCAGTGATGGAGACGCAGAATTCCAAGGAGCTATTTTCGGCAGAGATAGTTTATTAACTGCTCAATTTTTACTAGATACCCTACCTGATTTAAAAGATGATCATGATAAAGAATTCGTTAAAAATGTCGCTCATGACACTATTAAATTTTTAGCAGAAAACCAAGGAATGTTTGATAATAAATTAACAGAAGAAGAATTTGGAAAAATCCCTCATGAAACTAGACTTTGGAAAAATGCCAAAACAGAAGCTTCTAAAAATAGTTTTAAGCACCTTAAAGAGGCTTGGGGAGGAAATGATGAAAGAGTAGTTTCATATATGGGAGCAGATCAGACAGCTAGATTCGTAAATTTATTAATAAATTATTGTGGGAAATTTGGAAATGACATTTTAGATGAAACTATTGCTCGAAAATCTGTAAATCCTATAACTAACTGGAAAGTGGAACATACTATTACGATTCGTGAAAGTTTAATCGACGCTAATACATGGATTAATAATAAAATAAATAATTCCAGAATTAAACTTTTAGAGTACAAAAAAATTAATCCTAGTGGCATTGATAATCAACATCTTCGAGATTCATTAGGCTCTATATATAATGATAAAGGAGAAATTCCGGATTTTAAAAAACCTGTTGCTACTATAGAACTTCAGGGTTTAGCTTATGATGCTCTTAGAAATTCTATCAAACTCTTAAAAGATGATAAAAGCTATCTTGGATTAACTAAAACCTGGGAAAAAACTGCTAAAAAATTACATGAAAATACGATCAGACACTTCTGGAATAAAAAATCTCATGAATATCCTGTTGTAGCTATTGCTCGTAATAGATGGGGCAATCTTATAAAAGTCGAAACTATTACTTCTAATGCCTTAGAACTTTTAGATACTACATTTTTTGATGAGATGGATGAAGATGAAAAAATTAAATATTTGAAACCCATGGTGGAGAAATGTTTTGATGCTCAGTTTTTAACTGATGTAGGGATTAGATGCGTATCTACAAAATATTTAAATGAACCAGGTGGTTATTCTGGCTATCATGGTCCACTTAAATCCTGGCCAGTTTTAACTAATATAATAAGACGAGGTTTAGATCGCCAAGGTTTTCATGGTTTAGGTTATGAACTGAATACTAGATTAATAAATGGAATTAATATTTCTGGAGTTTTTCCGGAATTTTTCGATGTTCTAATGGATGGAACTGTAGGTTATTTCGCTACCAAACACGCTGATGGAGAAAATGAAGATGATGTAGATGTAGTGAGCACGAATGGTAGGATTATGTTTCAAACGTGGACAGGTGCTGCTCTTTGGGAAACCAGAAAAAGACAAAGTAAAAAATATAAATTAATAACTGACCCAAATACTAAAAATTATGGAGTTGAAAAAGATATTTTAAATCAAATTAATAGAGCAGAACCAATAAAAACTTTAGATGAACTAGATAAAATAAGGAGGAAAAATAGAGTTTTAGTAGTAAATTCGAAAAAAGGATTAGAGATGGAAGCGGAATTTCGAAAAGCAGTAGCATCAGGAAAACATGTTATTCTAAATTAATAGGGTCACCCTGTTGTGGAACTTTTTTTTCAATATTAGCAAGTATTTGACTTGTAGGAAGATCATATTTTTTTAAAAATTCACTCTCTTGGAATAACAAACTTTTTATCCCCACGAATTCTCCCTTTTTAGCTAACTCTATAGCACTATGTAATTGTTCTTCAGTACCTAACATTAGTTCATAGTTTAGTTGTGTTTGACCATTTGGAGCAATAATATTTCCCAAAATTGGTAATGGTCTTACTTCAAGGGTATGTAAATAGAGTCCAACTAAAAAACGTACCAGATTAGTTGGTGAATAATCTGTATAATAAGTCATTATATATCTTCTACCTTCAGTAAGTTGAGTAAGTTTGGTTATTAATTCTTCTTCACTTAACAAAGCTTTTTGTGAAGAATCTGGTAATTTTTCAATCATAATTTTATTACATTATTCCTACATACCTACTTTATAATTGGTTGTTATGAAATATACTGTAACCAAGCGTAGATATCTCGACACACTTATAATATTTTTAATAGGCGTTGGTAGTTTAGTACTTTTAAGTTTTTTTATCAAGAAGCCACTTAATGTGATTACCAAACCAACTAAATTACAAGTAAAGATTTTACCTTCAGATCAATTTATATATATTTCTGATGATTCAAATAAAAATAGTATTCATGTGTTCAATGTAAAAACTCAAAAAGATACTGCTTTATATGCTACTAATTCTGCAGAAGAAATTATAAATGCTAATCTTATCCAAAATAAAAATATTTATGTCGATGGTATAAGTGATTTTGGATTAAATATTACAGATAGAAAATTATTAAAAAGTTATGGTGATTACATTTCACCAGATGGTGGTAAATTTATTTCAATAGAAAATCCTGAAGATTCCAATGGCTTACTTATTTTTTCTAATTCAGATACTAAAAACCAACATCTAATTAAAACTACTAATTCTTATTCTAGTTTAAATAAAATACTGGGCTGGTCTTCAGATTCTAATTATTTTTATTATACTACTGCTTATCAAATAACTAAACAAATACCTGAACAGGTCACAGATCATTGGACTCAATTAGATAAAAGAACTAATAAAATGATTCCCATGTCCCGTGTTAGAACCTGGACTGAATATAGCACCAGTTCTGCTCAAATGGTTTTTCAGATTAATGCACAAAACAATACTGTAGCTAAATTATTTGCCAATAGCGGATTAGGAATTATTAGAAATGCATTTTATAATCAGAGTTCCAATCAATTTTATATAGAAAATGATACCAATCTTTTTAGTATTTTGCCTGATAATTCCAATTTAATACAGATTTCTCTTAAACCCACTGTAGCTACAGCAGCTGCATCTATAATTTTTGATCCAGATAATCCTAATCGTTTTTTACATTCAGATGGAAAAAGTTTGGCTTTAGCAGATTTAAAAAATAATCAAGATCAAGGACTTTTTTATGCTAGTAATTCTGCGACTGTCACTCCTCTTTCTCTCTTAGGAAACACAGTTATATTTTCACTGCAAAATAATAATTATATGGCAGGAGAAATCTTGGATACCTTAAAGCAAACTCGTACAGAATTCGGCAGAACAGATATAGATCCATTTAGTAAATTTCCTTCTAACCTTTTATTCGTTTCGTGGATAAGGGAAGTAAGAGTGAACTAATAAATTTAAATTATTCTTTTATTTCTCTTCTTCTTTAAGAGTCAGTCCAAAACGAGCTAATGCTTTAACAACTTCTTCTACTCCATTTGGTCCAATACCACGTATATAAAGTATATCTTTTTGTGATAACTTTAACAATTCTCCGATATTCGTTATACGTGAACGCTCTAAGCGTTTTTGTAATTGATCATGTATACCTAGTACTCTAAGGGATTCCTCATCTGAGATTATGTGCTCAGATTGTGTCATTCTTTGTCCTATTACAGGATCGGCAATTCCTTCAAGCTGTTTAACACCTGTTATAGTTGTTAATAACTCTTCTCTTTTTGAAGATGTTCCATATAAGTAAGTGAGAAATTCACGAATAGTTTTCTGCATAGGTAAGTTTAGTATATGAGGTTCTAATTGAAGTAATTGTGGTATTGAAGCAATGTTCAACTCATTTATGATAATTATGGTCTGTTCCACATCAATTATATCTTGATCCGATGCTTTTCCTTTAGCAAGTTCTCGTTTTTTTTCTTCAAGGTGATCATGTAAAGCTTGTTGGAGATTTTTGAAAGGAATATAAGATTTAAAGTCTTTTACAAAAACACCACCATGTTCACCTCCAAAACTAGTTTGACTTAGTAATTTATATTCTAAAACTTCTACATCTTGTCCAAGTTGAACCTTAGCGCTAGATAATCTATATCGTAGAGTAGATTCTGGTATATTATGCTTCTTTACTATTTCAGATACTAATTCTTCTATTCCACTTTCTAACCCATAAAATTCACGAAATGACTTGTCTCCAGGTAATATACGATCAATTATTTGATCTATTACTAGCATTAATTCTTCTTCAGCATCAACTGGAAGAATTCGTGAAGGAGAATTGGTTACTTCAACCAGAAGAGCTTGATGAGGTGAAATCGCCTGAGATTTAAGCCAATCTGCTACATCTTGTCTATCTTCTGCTCGTGTTCGTTTTCTTCTAGTTTCTCCTTCAAGGTATTGATGAAATGTTTGTGGATTTTGTAATAATTCCCCTATAGTAATTTGTACCAAATCATCTCTTTCATGTAGAATATTTTTGGCTGAGATATTCCAGATTTCAGAATTTCTACGGCGGTTTTTTAATAAAGCAAATTCCTCTGCAAACTGAGTACGTATTGGACTCTGCGGATCAATAAATCTATGTTCTACCTCTTGCCAGTTAGGATTAATTCTAAGTTTTTCAGACATATTATTTTCTTCTTTTAAGCTCTGTCATACCGGCATGATGTGCTCTACGGAGACCATCGGCCATAACTTGATGCCAAGTTTCTGAAGATTCTTCCCTTCTTAGTGCTAGCTCAGCTTGTGTTTTTTTAGTACTAAATTTCTCGGAAGTAAAATGAACATAAAATGGAAATTCTGCATCATAAGATCGTTTAGGCGAATAAACATACATATTGCATTTACGTGCCACTTGCCCGACTTTTCCTAGTCCTGTTGCATGAAGATCCCGGACTACTAGAAATGTTAGGGAAGAATCTGGATACAAAGTCATATTAGGAACACCATTTCCGTCTAATTCTTTTTATGAATGAGTCTAATTTTATTTTTCTTTTAGTTTATTTCTATTAATTTATTCTCTAAGAATTTCTACAGTTTGGAATTCTCCTGTTTCTCCTGTTTTAGTTCTTATAGGAACGTCAAGTGTAGGTTTTGTTTTTTGAAATGATATATTATCAAAACCAATTTCAAATGAATATCCTTGTGCGGTAAGAAAACTACTTAATTCCTCTCTATTCGAAAAATAAGTATTATCTATAAAAGCGACGCCTCCTGGTTTTAGTAAACGATAAATTCTTTTTATAATCTCCCAATAAGGTAAATCTGTATAGTGCATAACCTGTTCCATTGAAATAACATCTATACTATTACCTGTAATATTGTGTCCAATATCTAAAACATTTCCTTCTATTAATTGAACTCTTCTAACATTTAATTCACTTTGTGTAGGGGGATGGACAGTCCCATCAAGATCTTTGTACTCCACCTCTGTTAGGTGTGAATTTCCATAACCAATAGGAATAATTAATTCATTTTCAGAGGCTTCTAATAAAGCGAATCCATTACCATACCCAATATCAAGATATTTCACTCTTTCAGGTGGCACTCCTAATTGATTAGCCTTTTGTTGCGCTGTTTCTGTTTTATCTGCTAGAACTTCTACAATTGTTTTCCCTTGAAATCTAGGCAGAATATTTTCATAAGTTTGTTCTGTTCCAATAGAATGAGTCAATCCTCTTGAGATGACTTGACCTGTATCGGAACCAAATCGTTCAAATGCCTCTCTAGAGCTTAAAATGCGATTTCTTAAATATTGTAATCGTGATGGTTCTCCTTCTGCCATAATAATCTTATATTACTATTTTTATGTCTGTACTGCAACAATAAACTATTAAGTCACAATTTCACTTCATTGCACATTTAGCGTCGTGGTATATATATAGTATGGGGCTTGGGAACATTCTGCCTGATTACATGGAGGAACTTGATCTATTGCTACATTGATAGCACCTTTAACCTTAGGACTAAAGACAGCGAAAAACTTACTAAACTGTGGCAGATATTCGAAATTTTCTATTATATTTACATTATTAGATGGAGTAATATTTAACAAATATTTATTAGTTTTATCTAGTGGTAATTCCAATGCTACTATATCTCCTACTTTAGCTGATTCGCTGGCTTGAAAATTACTGCTTGTAAGAATAGTATCGTCGGGAACATTGGTAAAGGGTAATGTTAAGGGAACATCTGAATTACCGGTAGAAAGTTGTTGAACTACATATCCTGCCGGATAAATATAATCACCGTTATCTTTTAAAATAGCAAAACTCTCTGGATACTGATTTCTGGAATAAAGAACATAACTAATAGCTCCTGTAACATTTTTATAATTATTTAACGCGTTATAAACGGCATAATAAGCGTTAGCCTGTAGTTCATGACTTCCTAGTAAATTTTGATCGCTAACACTATCACCATTAGACACACCAAATTCATTAATTAATATATTTTTAGAATTATCAGTTTTTTCCATTATATCTAAATAATTAGTTACTAATGCTGTAGGATCAGGAAATTTGCCACTAACTTTTCTGTCAAAATTATAAATATGAGGACTGTAAAAATCTACCATTCCTGAGAGGAGTTTAGCGTCCTGCGGTTGATTCCAGTTATACACTTCTCTTCCTTGACTGTCTGTAGTTCCTGCATCTGTTTTCCAACCACCTACTGTAACTTTCATCCAAGGATATTTAGCTTTAATCATGTTACGTTCTTCATTTAACATTTCTAAATTATGCTCATCTAGAATTGGTTCATTTTTCATATCTATAGCGTAAACTGCAGAATCATCACCTACATAAGAATCAATAATATATGCTTTCATCTGAGTTATATAATCGTCAGATATCTCGCTGTTATAGACATTTTTATTAGTACTATACGTTTCTGCTAAAATTTCTGCTTTCATACCATATTTAGCCATTTTATTTAAAACTATATCCCATTGAGCTTTAGTATAAATTACATCAGGAGTTTGGTCTGGAAAACTTTTTAAAACACTAGAAATTCTAAGCATATTAATACCTAAATGATGAGCTATATCAATTAAATCCTGTCCTTGAGAATTTTTAACATAATATGGAGAAGTAGGTAGTAATTCGCTCATGTCGATATTAGAGCCATAGAACAAATTTTTGGTTGTGCCTGTTCCTAATACATTTTCGCTCTTTTTAACCACTTTCTTAGGAGCAATTGAATTAAGATTCTTTTTAAGAAATCCTAATAAAATTAATAAGATAAATATAATTAAAATAAATAGGATTGCTAGTACAATTATATTTATTTTATTTCTAGAATTAGATGTTTCAGGCATAAATTATACTAATTTAGTCTATTTGAAATAAATTGGTATAGCAAGCTAAACAAGCAATTAAAATATTGCTAAAGTTTTATAGAATAGATATTATTAAGTTAGAATTGAGAATTTTTACTCTATGCTTTTAGCTAATCTATTCTATAATTTTTCTTTAACTATGCTAGCAGGCTATTCTATAACTATACTTTTTATTATCATTTTAATTTTGTATGAAATGTTGGGACATAATCCTAAAACAAACCAAAGTAGAATACTTTTAGTTCCTTATATTTTAACTTTGGGAACAATTTTCTTATTTATTGTTCTTAAAAGTTTTATTTAATTATGATTCATGTTTTAGTTTTATTATTCCTATTAATAAGTTTAATTTTAAATTTCTTTTTGCTTAATATTTCACCTATTTTTGGCATATTTGTTTCTACTTTTAGCATTATCATTTACTTAATTTTATCAATTTATGATTTTTATGATATTTATGCGCAAGATATTTTAGCTATATTTCCAACATTTATTTTTATAAATTTGGTAAGCATGTATTTTCATATTTCTGACCAATATACAAATACCTTAGCTATTTATTTAATATTATTTTTAATAAGTATCATTTTTAGTCTTAAAATTTTCCATGAAAAAAAGATTTTTAATTTTACCAATCTAAAACATAGTTATTCAGCTTTATTAGGTATTGGATTAGGATATGTAATTTATTATTTTATTCCATTTTCTAGTTTTTCAGTTTCGAAATTGGATCTGTTAGGAAGCTTAGGTTTAATAGTGCTTATAGCTATTTCAGAATCTATTTTTTTCCAAGCTTTGATTCAAAATGCTGTAACTAAAATGACAGAACCTATTATAGGAGTAATATTTACTAGTATTCTCTATGGTTTATTTCATTTTAGTAATAATATTTTTTATACTGCTCTTTTTATAATTTTAAATTTAATGTACTCTACTGTTTATGCTGTTTGGAAAAATATCTATATTATAATAGGACTTAATCTTATAACGAGTTTAACTTTTTATTTCCTTACCTCTCATCTGCTAGTATTTGCTATTAAATAATAATACAATTATATTAACTAAACCAAGCAAGCAAAATTATGCTAAAAAAATTCTGGCAAAATCTTTTATATTTCTTTCGCATTTGTCCATACTGCTACGGTCATATCACACGTTGGAGTATGAGAAGAATGGACTGCGAAAAATGCGGAAGAACATGGAATCATGAGTGATATTACCTGTTATAAATTGGTTCGAATAAAATATTATCATTAAGCGAATAAATATTTATATATCCAGTAGTTTTAGTATCAGAAAGTGGATTTATAAAAATACATAATTTTTTATTCCCGGCTTCAATAGGAGCTTTAAATTTCTCCTCATAAATACTTATCTGTTGATTATTCTTTAATTCATTGGTATTAAATGCACTATATCTTAACGTATTTTTACATGTTGCATCTCTTATTACATATGTGTAGATATTTGAAAATCCTTTTTTACTAGTGCTTAAAATTACAGTAAATCCATCTATTGTTTTTTTAGAAGAAACAGGGAGATAGAATTTATAATTGGTTTTTAAGGAAATTATTTGTTTCTTTGAAGAAGAATTTAATATCTTAAATGGTTTAATGAGTGCATTTTCGTTTGCGTAAATATTATTATAATTAAAGTATCTATTATAGATATTAAATAAAATATCTATAAAAAGAAATGCAATGAATCCAATTTCTAGTAAGGTATAAAAGTTTCTTTTGCCAATATTTATGGCAAATTGCGTGATAGCAAAAATAAATAATGGTAAAATGACTAAAAAATATCTTCCTTGAACTCCATGTATAACTGGTGATCCCACTGGAGACCAACTCAAATATTGCGAAACAAATATAATAAAAGTTGTGGAAATTATAATGAAAAAAAGTAGTAGTATTTGAAATTTATTTAGTAAACTTCTTTTATTAGTCTGAATTAAGAAAAAGATAACTCCTGCTATAAGGACCGTATATGCTTCATAGATAAAATAATTAAGTTTAAAATCTAACCAACCAAAATATCCAATAAAACTCTGATAATAAAAATCACCATAACTCTTTAAAGAATTAAAAAATATATGTATTAAAATACTCGGATTATGAATTAGACTATTCACTTGTAATAGAGGATTAATGAAATGATTACTAGGTGTTGAAGAAAGTGTAACTCGGGCTGATAAAAAAGTAAAAATTAACCCAACTGCGCTTAGTAGTAAAGTGAAAATAAAATAATATCTAAATTTATTAGTTATTTTTTTATAAGGGAAAATGAAATATAAAAGAAGCATTGGATAGTATCCAGACTTTACTAAAATAAAAAATGCCAAAAGTATAAGAAATAGTACTAACTCTTTTTTACTTATAACCTCTTTTAATAAATATTTTAAACACACACTAAAAAGAATTATCATAATAGAAAGTTGAAGCGTATCATAACTTATAGCTGTAGCTTGATACATAACCATTGGTATAAAAGAATAAAGATAAACCAGAAGTTTATAACCAGACGGAATAATTTTTAGAGCAAAAAGTATCGATAATATAAAAATTATACCTGCGGACATTCTACCTAAATAAAATGCCAGAAGTGGATTATTAAATAATAAACCTACACTTATTCCAATTACGTTTGATAAATAACCTGTAAATGGAAGAAAACAAATACCAATTTCTTTAATACTATGATTATCTTTATTTCTTTGTTGTATTAATTCATATAATGGGAATTTTTCATTATATTTATATCTCAAGATATTAGCTGACATCTGATCGGGCAAATTATAAAAATTAAATGGAATTAAAAAGTACATCTTACCTGTATTATCCCTTTTACAAAAAATTTCTCCTTTTGCTAAAGCAGTAGCTCTTAAGAAATGATTTATTTCATCTGGCTTTTGAAAAGGTGGAATTAAAAAGGTAAAAATTATAAATGAGGAAAATAACCAGATGTAAAATAATTTCTTTAAATTTTCCTCATACCAAAGCTTCATAATTTAAATAGAATACCACTATTCCTTAATATAACCAAACAAACCGAGCACATTAAATTTTAATAATCAAATTATTAAGCTCCTCTTACAATTCTCACATAATATAAAGCGATAATGATTTTTAAAATGAAACAACCTTTAGTTTTTATTATTATTCTTAATTGGAATGGATTGAATGAAACTATAGAATGTTTAGAATCTGTATTAAAAGTAGATTATAAAAATTATAAAATTGTAGTTGTAGATAATGGATCAAAAGATGCTGAAGGTAAAGTATTACAAACTAAATATCCAAATATTAACATACTCGAAAATAAAACCAATCTAGGCTATGCTGAAGGTAATAACGTAGGAATGAAATATGCACTTAAATATAATCCTTCTTATATTTTATTTCTTAATAATGATGTAATAGTGGATAGAAATTGGCTTACTGAATTAATTAAAGTCACAGAGAGTAATAAAAAAATTGGAATCGTTGGTCCTAAAATATATTATTATAATAATCCTAACGTAATATGGTTTGGTGGGGGAAAAATAGATTATTCAAAAGGTCCTTTTATTCATATTGGACAAGGAGAAAAAGATAATAAAAATAATAACTCTCCTCAAAAAGTAGATTATATTACTGGATGTAGTTTACTTATAAAAACAAGTGTTCTAAAAAAAATTGGTGATGGATTTAATAAAAAATATTTTGCTTACGTAGAAGATATTGATTTAAATGTAAGGGTTAATCATGCTGGATATTTATCTTATTTTGTTCCCTCTTCAAAAATTTGGCATAAAGTATCTGCCGCTACTGGTGGCGAGGAAAAAGCTAACACTTTAAAAGAATTTTTAAAAGCAAGAAATCTTATTTTTTTTATTAAAACTAATTTTAAAGGTAATATTAGAACTAATCTAATATTTAAATGCCTTTTTCTTAAAATCAAAGAAATAAATATGCGCCTTCGTTATCGTAATTTATCTATTCCGATCGCAATTATTAAAGGTATATATTATGGATTTTTATACTAATCATTTGTTTGATTTATAATTCCAAAGAATAATTCATAAGCAGAGGTCCCGAAATTTTTAAGCAAATTTACATAAGTTTTTCTTTCATTAGGTTCTATTAGTAAAGCTACAGTAAAATATAATAGATATAAAATTCCTGAAAATATAAACAATTCTATAAAATTGTGGATAGCTACAAATTTATTAAATATATAAGCCAAAATAGCAAATGGTACGGCAATAAGAACAGGTCTTATAATTTGTGCATATACACTCCATAAGTCAGCTTGAATTAAACGTGAGGCATAAAATAAAGCAAATCCTAAAGAAAGAGTTAATGCAGGCAAGGTAGTTCCTATAGCCACACCAATTATGCCTATTTTAGGAAGTAAAATTACACTTAATATTACATTAAATATCGCTTCAAGCGCTGTAACAAAAGCATAAATATGTTGCTTATTTAAGGCGATAATAATTTGATCAGAAGTTCCTTCTATAGTCGCAGCAAATATCCCAATAGTTAAAACTATTAAAGTGTAGTAGGAAGAAATATAAGACTTACCTACCCAAAGAGTTATGTAATCTCTTCCCCAAACAAAGAAAACAATTACAAAAGGTAGCATAGTTATAGCTGTAACTCGTGTAGATTCTTTAAGTAAACGCTGAAGAGTGGAAAAATTCTTTTGTGAATGTAAATTAGCTGAAGCTGTTAGAGTAACATTATTAAATTGATCACCAATTGCTCTTAAAAATACATTTGGACTTAAAGCTATTTGATAGCGGGTTATAGCGACGGCTGTGGCAAATATTCCAATAATTATCACATCAGATTGAAATATAAGACGCGAAGCTACAGTAATTAATAAAATCCACCTACTAAATAGAAAAATTGAACGCAATATTTTACGATTAATTAAGTTAAAAGCAAAAATATTTATTTTATATCTAAAAAGAGTAATATATACTCTAGCAATTAGTACAAATGTATTTGAAATTAAAGTAACTAATGATAAACCAATAATCCCATAACCCATTATTAATACAAATATAGAACCCAGAATAGAAATGGTGGTTTGGACAATACTAATAATATTGTTTATTTTGTAGTTTTGGTATCCAGAGAAAAGCGCTTGAAAAATAGCGGTAGGAAAAATTGATCCTACCGCAATTATATAAATAATATAGGAAATCTTTGCTTGAAATAAAATTTCTCTCGGGATCTTAAAAACATTACCAAAAAGTGGTAATAAAGCTAGTCCAAAAATTACCATTATTATGGCAATCACAATAAATACTATTAGTGCGTTAACTACTATTTTTGTTATTTCTGTTTTATTTTTATCATGAGTATGTTCTGCTACCATTTTCATCACAGTGGTAGCTACACCTAAATCTAAAATACTAAAATAATTCAAAATAGAATTAATTAATAAAAGTACTCCATTAACTTTTTGTCCTAATATATGTAAAGAAAAAGGAAATAATAAAAATCCACTGATTGATACATAAAAAAATCCAATATAATTATAAATTACATTTGAAATTAATGTATGAGAAAAGTTTGATTTATTTTCTAAATTATTTTTCATAAATTATTATAAACTTCCAGAGTTTGCTTAGCTATATTATTCCAACTTAATTTCTTAGCATAACTTAAAGCGTTATGCCCCAGTTCATTCAGTGATTTTTTATTCTTAAGTGCTTTTTCTAAACAGTCATGTAAATTGTTTTCGTTATCAATTGAATAAGAAAAACCAATATTATCAGGTAATTCCTTTAAACTTCCTATCAAAGGGTAGATAATTGGTTTACCAAATGATAAAGCTAGTAATACCGATCCACTAGTAGTAATTTTTCTAAATGGATAAACTACTATATCTGCTGCGTTCATATAATATTGAATTTCACTATCTGGAATATACTGTAAAAAAAGTTGTAAATGATCTTTTAATTTTGATTTATATTTTTTTAACAATTTTTCAATTTGCTCTTCATATACTTTACCAACAACTAAAAGTTGGCTATTTTTATAATCTCCGGCTAAATCTAAAAATGTCTTTAATAATTCATCTATTCCTTTATAAAATTTTATTTCGCCAAAAAATAAAAGAACAAACGCGTTTTTATCTAAGTGTAAACGCTTACGCGCTTGAATTTTATTAATTTTATTTTCATAGTATTCTATGTAATTTCCATGAGGAATTATTACTACATTTTTAATATTAATTTTTAATTCCTTTAATTCCTCCATGGTATTCTTTGAATGAACAATTTTCACATCAGCAATTTTATATAAAAATCTGGTTATAAATAAATCATTTATAGTTAAACAATCATGAGGTGTAATATTATGAATAGTCCAGACTAATTTATAATTTATTACTTTTATTAAAAGTAAAATAAATATTACGTAAAATAAATCTAAAGTTCTAATAATTTTATTATTAGTTTTAGGAGTGAAAGCAACCCAATGTAAATGAAAAATATTAAATCCTTTAATTCTCTTATTTACAATCATAAAAGGTAAAACAAACATTAATAAATATCTATCATATTTAGTTTTTTCATCCACCAGATAATTAATTTTTATTTTTTTATTGTTGTTAAATTGTTGATATAATAATTTTTGATAGGGATTATTATATTTCGGATAGACTAATATTTTTTTCATATTCTTAATTTTTTATTTATTAAATCAACAACATCACCACTATTATCAGAAAATTTTCTAGCAAAAAGAATGGTAGATTTTCCATATGAAGTAGCAATAGTTTTTTGCGATAAAATTGGAATATGTTTCTCAGTAATTTTTGCAGGTAATGGTCTTTCTTTACTAGTCCAATCTGCATATGTAACTGCATTTTTAATTTTTCTTTTAAATTTAGAGTTACCAACTATTGTTTGAAAAAACATCTCATCAGAACATAAAGTATTTTTATAAAAATTTACAAATTCCGGATTCCCTTTTACAAATTGCAAAATATAATTTATGCAATTATTACTTAATATCCACCAAGTACTACCTCCATATAATGTTAAATACTTATATCTATCTGGATATTTTCTTTTAATATTTAATTTTCTAAGAAAAAGATTTATGATTTTAAAAAAAAGATTTACTGCTAGATTAATGGAGCCTTCAAGGTAAAAATATTCTATCCTATCAAAAGTTTTATTTTGCTCTGGCATTTTACAAATATTAATAAATTCATACTCTTTACTTTTTGATAAATAATCAAATATATATTTATTGCTCTTAATTGGATAATCCGATCCACTTAGTAAGATATAAAAATCATAATTATACTTTTTAGCTTCAGCTAACAATTTCAGCGTTGCTTCTACTTGACTAAAACCACCCCAAAAAACTGGTATATTGTTTTTTATAATTTTAATATTTCTAAGTTTTGGTAAATCAAATTTTACTTTTGATTTTTTATCTATATGAACATAAAAATCTGCATTTTTATAATTCAATACATTTATTAAACGATTTAGCTGTATCGGATTTTTATGTGTCATTATTAGATAAGCAATTTTCATAGTATTTATTCTGGTAAAATAAGTGCCCTTAATACTCCTAATCCGTAATAAGTTTTCATAAGAATTACTTTAAAGGGATTTTTATTAAAATATTTAATAATAGGAATTAAAATTAAGAGTGGATAAAAATAGATAATAAATGTTATAGGCAAAAAAATAAAATATAGCGGATAAAAAATTGTTAAAAATTCATTTCCCCAAAAATATTTTAATCTAAAATTGTTTTTTTTATATAACTTAACTCTAGCTTTTCCATACACATACATTCTTCTTAATTCATTTTTAGTATCTCCTACATCGTGATAAATAATAGCATTTGGATTGTAATAAATTCTAAATCCACTATGTCTAGCTCTCCAAAAAAAATCCACATCAGATCCATATTGGAACGTTTCATCATAAAAACCTACCTTATCAAATACTTTTTTATTTATGGCAACATTCATAGTAGGACATTCATCTAGGTATTTTTTATTTAGTGTTTTCTCTTTTTCTAAAGTATGTAGAGAATTTTTATCTTCTAAACGAACTTTTCCAGCGACTATATTTTCCTTTTTATTTAAAATTGGCTTTGTCACTTCAATAAGCCAATTTTTATCAGGAATACAATCAGAGTCTATAAAAACAATAATTTTGCCTTTAGCATTTTTAACTCCTACATTTCTTTGCTCTGGTATAGTAGTTTTTTTATTAGCCATGCTTTTAAATGCAATCCAATGTGTCCAAAGTGATCGTTTCTTAATTTCATTTAACTCTCCGTGCGAAGCATCTATTACTAACACTTCTATTTTCTCCGGTTTCTTAACATTTTTTAATTTTTCCAGAGTATATTTTATCCGCTTATCGTTTTTTACAATTATTATTATTGATATCATATTTTATTTTTATAAAAATTATTATTGTTTATAATGTTTCTATAGATTTTTTCAAGTTCTAAAATGTGATTTTTAATGTCGAAATTATCTTCAGCATATTTTCTAGCATTTTTACTCATAATGTTTAATTTATTTTTATTTTTAAACAATCTCTCAATTGCTTTAGCCAAAGATTCTGAATTATTAGGTTCTATAATTAACCCTGTAAAATTATTCTTAACAATTTCAGGAATACCACCTATACCTGATCCTATTACAGGTCTTCCCACACTTAGTGCTTCCAATCCTGTAGTGGGTAAATTATCAGGAGCGATAGATGGAATTATTACTAATGTAGTATTTCTATAATATTTATAAAGATAATTATTATTAATTAAACCAAGAAAATTTACATATTTTTTTAACTTTAACTTTTTAATTCTTTCAATTATTTCCTTTTTATAATTTCCATCCCCTAAAATAGTTAATTGAATATTTGGTATAAAAAATTTAATTTTATTGATTGCATTAATTAAAACATCTATACCTTTTTCTTGAGTTAATCTCCCTGCATATAAAAGGTTATTATTATCATTTATTGGAGAATATTTTAATAAAGAAATACCATTATAAAGACGCATAACTGGACTATAATTTTTATTTATTAAAATAGTTCTTAAATAATTACTAGGTGAAATAAACAGATCAATTCGTTTAAATAATTTTCTATATATTTTTTTTTTCATGAATTCATATATACTCCCCTTTAATCCAACACAATTAATACAACCTTCACAAATTTTATTCTTACAATATTTACCGGTACGTTCCGTTTGTAAAGATACTGGAGATATAATTCTAGAGTCATGGATCGTCATAACTATAGGTATATCTTTGAGATTAAATAATATGGATGGAGTAATTTCATTATAAATATTATGAATATGGATGATATCCGGTTTAAATTCTTTAATTAACTTTTTAAATTCTAAATAATATTTAAAATTAAAAAATCTAATTAAATATTTTTTTAAATTTTTATTATAATTTGAAGATACATATTGCTCTAATGTGATATTACTAGCAAAAATGATCACTTCATGCTTTCTTTTTTGTAATGCTTTAACAATATGATCAAGATATATTTCCGTACCTGCTATTTTGCATCTATAGTCATTAACCATTAAAATTTTCATATTAATTTAGAATATATTTTATTTAATTCTTGCCCAATTTTTTCCCATTGATAATTTTTTTCAATTAATTTGTAAGCATTTTCTCCTAAATTATTTGCAAGCACTTTATTATTCAATATTTTGGTGATTTCAGCAGCAAATTCTTTACAATCTTTAGCCAGGAGAACATTTCGGTGATTTCTGACCTCAATACCTTCTGCAGCTTGATATGTAGCCACCACTGCTTTTTTCATAGCCATATATTCTAAAATTTTGAGCCTAGTACCAGATCCTGATAAAATTGGAGCTACACAAACATCAGCATTGGCTATATATTGTCTTTGATCTTTAACAAATCCAAATAATTTTATACTCTTATCTTTTTTTGTACTATCTCTTAACCAGCTTGGAGCATTCCTACCTATAATGTGAAATTCCATATTGTTATTTCCCTTTTTAACTAGAGGATGAATATATTTGATGTAAAATTTTAAACCTTGTTCGTTTGGAAAATATGAAAGTAAACCCATAAATAAAATGATTCCCTTGTTTGATTTCTTCGGAATAATATTTTGAAAATATTTTAAATTTACCCCATTGGGAATAACAAAAATTTTCTTATTAGACATAAATTTTTGAAAATAATCTTTATCTACGTCTGAACATGTAAGTAAGTATTGAATATTTCTAATTGCATATAGTTCCTCTTTTTTTAAACTTTGCAATAAAGTTTTGCCAATTAACCTAGCAATAAATGATTTATTTTTAAATTCCGATTTTAGTCTTACGTACTCTATATTATGCGCATCAAGTACAATAGGAACTTTAATCTCATGTAAATATTTTTGAATTACAAAAAATGAATTTAACTCTGCTAAATGGATCAAATCGTATTTATTAAAATTATCAATAATTTGTTTTGGTAAAACAGTTTTTTTTCTTAATTCAATATAAGGAATTTTCCCTGAAATTAAAAATCTAATTTTATCAAACAAATTTATTCTTGCCCTTTTTAATAGCTCATAATTAATATTTTTAGATCCTAATAGATTTAATGGTTCACTATTTTGGTTTAAGAAACCAATTACATCGATTAAATTTTCATGGACTAAACTATTTAATAGATAAAAATTCCTGACTCTTGATCCCGATGTTAATTCTGGTAAATTGTCTGCAATAAATAATATTTTCATTTGTAAATTCTAGATTCTCCATTGTTATAAATTAAATTTTTTTTATTATTTAAAAAATTTAAAGGGAATGAATATATTAGTTCTAATCCTTGAATACTTGCGTCTGTTCTGAGTCTTTTAATATTAGCAAAACGAGTGTAAACATAAGAGTTTTTATACATAGCACCTGGCACTATAATTGGAAAAGCATTGGAGATATTAGCAAATGATTGTAATCTTAAATTAGAAATATTATCAGTAAAAATAAATTCATTTCTATCATAGTTTTTAGCTAACCACTTAGCAGATGCCACTTCTGTATCACGTGTGTAGAATTTATCGTAATCATCACCATAGTTATGTAATTGTAAATACGCTACTCCACCTGTAAGTTCAGCACTAAGTCCTGAAAAGAAAATAAACATAATTGAAATAATTAAACTAGCTAAGGCATATTTAATTACATTGGGAATTTTATAAAACAAATCGGTTAAGAAAATAATCCCACCTAAAGCAGCAATAATTAATATTTGTAGATATACACGAGAGAGATTATATGCCTGACCCAATGTAGGATGAATTAATACTAAGACTATTAATGATAAGCCTATTATATTTAAAATAACGTATTCTTTATCTAATGCATCCTTGTGTATAAATTTAATTAATAAATATAAAGCTCCTAAAAATACAGTAATTTTTGTAATTAATTTTATGACGTTTAAAAATATATTAATGCTATTACTAATATTCAGATTTAAAATAGAAGGTACTGTTTCAATTTTTATTGGATAGAGATACTCTTGATTTAAAGAAATTTTATATACTGGAATGCTACTCTTAGAGAATTTTTCCGTTTCAAATTTAACATATAAATTAATATTCTCAAGACTGTTAGAATTATTTTGAGCTGAAAATGAAAGTGCTTTATTCACTTCATCACTAGTTCTTTTTTCTTTAAAAATATTTTGAAAACTATGAAGATTTGATGTAACAAGACCTGTTATATTTCCACCAGTCTGAGTAAATTGGAAAAACCAAAAGTAAGTAAAGGCAATAAGAGTAAGTAATGCTATACCATCAATACTGTGAGTTAAATTAATATTAAGTTTTAATAATTTTATATTCCTAATAAGTTTTTTAAATAAAGAATGATTTTGAATCATATTAAAAATTGCAATAAATATAAATGAAGAGGTAAAAATACCTATGCTTATATAAGTAGTTGAATAATGAGATACTACTATTGAAGCACCAAAAATTATAAATAAAATAGATGCAGTAATTCTATTTAGAGTTCTATTAAATGTTATCCATAAACAAAGTGAGAAAAAGAATAATGCTACCTCTTGTCTAATTAAAGAAGTCATAGGCTGTATAAAAAATGGTTGCGCCATAATATAGAAAACGGCAAGGAGTGAAAGAACTTTATTGGCAAAATTTCTGTAAAGGAAATATACACTTAATGGTGTTAATGCAAATATTATTTGCATAATTAATTTATAAATATATTCATCATTAACGTTTGTAAAAATAGAAATAATAGTTGGCAGAATAGTTAAAGTTAAGCATGCATTATATGGATGAATGAAATGCGGATTCCAAAAACCTGAATTCTTAGTCAATTGAAAAATTCTAAATTCTTCATTGATATCTGATCCAGAGATATGCCAACTACGAAGAGAAAGCATAAGCAATAAAGATATAGATGTAGTTAAAATAAACCAGCAAAACGCATTTTCATTTATTCTCCTCTCTAAAAGAACCATCAAAATAAACACTATCGGGATAAGAGTTAGTAAAATTACTATGAATAAATTAGATCCTCCATTATTCAAAGATATTGACCCAAATACAGCTAATACTACGAATAAACTGGATATAAATATTAAAGCCCAATCAAAAATATATAACTTTTTTATAGAATTATTTTCATTTTCTTTCTTAGGTATAAATATGCTTATAAAAATTAATAAAAATAAAAAAACATCAAAAAAGTATAATAGAGGTTGAAGCTCAAGCGGCCTGGAAATGTAAAAGGCTTTTAGTAAAAAATTTTCTATTAATCCACCAAAGAGTATGAAGCTTGTACTTAAACCTACAATACATAATAAGTATTCCCAAATATTTTTTAATGTAAGTTTAAGAATTCTAATTAGAATAAAGCCAGGAATAATAAATAAGAATAAAGTATTATAAATTTCCTTAAAGATATTATTTTGAAAAAGCGCAAAATAATTAAAAACTATTAAAAGCAGAATAGAAATTATTTCATATTTTATATATTTAAAAAGTTTCATAAGTTTATAAAATTAAGATAATTTTTTTTATAATGCTCTAAACTAAATTTATTAATAAAATCTTTATATCCATTCTCTGCTAGAACTTCTCTTTGAGTTTTATTAAATTTTAAATACTGAATTTTTTTAATAAGGTCATTTACAGATGAATATGTTAATCCATTCAAATTATTAATTATGACTTCCTTAAATGATTTAAAGTCTGGAACTATGACTGTTTTTTTATAAGCCAGATATTCAAATAATTTTGTAGGTACTATAGTTTTAGTAAAATCGTTTTCTTCCCAAGGAATAACACAAAGATCTAATCTAGACATTATATATTCTGCATGTTTAATTTTACCCGTTAAGATAATACTTTTATTTAAATGTAATTTGTTAATAATATTTTTAACTCGAGATAAACCGTCACCACCACCAATAACAACAACTTTTATATCAAAATTTTTATTTAGAAAATCAGTTGCATATTTAATAAATTCAATTAAACCCTTAAAGGTATAATCAAATGTTAAAGTAGAAATATATCCAATAACGAAATCGTTTTTTTTAATTCCTATTGGTAATAGTAATTTCTTAGAATAATTTTTGATTATTAATTTGTTTAAAGTATTAGGCAATACAAAAATTTTATTTTCCTTTATTTTTGTTCTGTTCTCTAGTATTTTGGCTTGTATTTTATTAGTAACAATAATTTTAGAAAAATTTGAACACAAATATTTTTCTAAAAAGTATTCTACTTTAAGTACAAAACTATTTTCATTTAAATTTTTAATATTAATAGCCATTTCGGGTTCTAAATCATGGAATTCAATAATAGTTTTACTAACTCCGAAAATTCTAGCAAAGATTAAACAAAATAATGATAATGTTATTGGAGAATTTACTATGTAAATCTTCAAATTTTTTTTCTTATTTTTCCAAATAGATTTAAGAAGAACTATAGATAGTGATTGAAACATTCTTATAGTTCTATAGATTTCATAAAACACTGTTTTGTATTCACTTGGTGTTTCTAAAAGTTTTGTAGATAAATTAAAGTAATTTATTTTAATTTCTCTATATTTATTTATATAGATTTGATTGTCAATATTAGATTTTCTACAAATGAGTTGAATATCATCTATCTTAGAAAGTATGTCAATTTCCTTTTTACATCTTTTACTAAATCCAGACTCGTCTAAAAAATAATTGTTAAATATATATATAATCATATTAATTACTCCAATAAGGATTTACGGACCCAAAAATCAATTTGTTCATTTTTATTGATTAAGTTAACTATTACTTCAGAATCTGTAGCAGACGAAGTAGAAATTTTAAATGTTTCATTAATTGTTTTAGACATATTTGTTTTAATGCTATTAACTTTTTTATCCAAAACTAGAATGTTATTCCCAGTTTTTATATAAACTTCATATTTATAATTCATGTTTTTATATTCGACGTTATGAATAGTAAAACTAAATGATTGTGGACTATTAGATAGTACAATAGGAAGTTTAGTATGATTTTCAAAATAAATTTCTGTATAAGGCTCCGGCTCCGGAATTAACTCCCACTTTTTAAGATTATCAATAATATTTGCTCTAAAATAAAAAAGTAAGGCACTAGCAATAACTAAAACTAAGGTAATTATTAATACCGTAATTATTAACTTTTTATTCATATTCTTTTGTAAAATTTTACTTGCTATATGTAAGAACTGTGTAAATTTTCATAATAATGTGGATATAAGTTTATAAGTTTTTTCAACTTGTTTATCCCACGTGAAATTTTCTATAACTTTTTTGTATCCTTCTTCTCCCAATTTTTTAGCTAACTTAGAATTTTTTATAAGTTTTTCAATGGCAGTTGCTAAAGCTTCTGAGTTTTTAGGAGGGACTAAAATACCAGTTTTATTATTATCTACCACAAACGGAATTCCACCAACTTTAGTAGCTATTACTGGTTTCTTTGATATCCCAGCTTCTATTAAAACAATCCCAAATCCTTCGGAATTATTTATGGTAGGAAGGACAACCAAAGAAGCATTTTTGTAGTATAAAGGCAACATTTTATCTGTTACGTTTTCTGCAAACACAATGTCTTTATTGATATTTAATTTAGTAGCAAGTCCCTCAAAATAATTTTTATTATTGCCTTTACCAACAATGACTAATTTCAATATCGTATTTCTTTTTTTTAAAATACAAATGGCTGATAACAAATAATCTAATCCTTTATGACTATGAGTTTTATCTAATTGCCCTACAAATAATATATAACCTGAAGAAATGGAAAATTTAATATTTCTTATTTTTTCAAACCTGTCTTTATAAACACCAGGCGGCACAATAGAAATTTTGTTTAAATATTTTTTAAGATATGGTGAATTATTTGCATAATATGCAGAAGAGCAAATAATTTTTTTGGAATTTTTAAAGATAAAATTCCCAACTGTTTTGTAATAAAATTTAAGAATATTATTTATTAAGTTGGAATTTTTAAATAAATCATTTTGGTAAGTTAAAACAAAAGGAATTTTATTTACTTTAGCCAGAAATCCTCCTAAATCTGCCATAAATGGTACTGGAGTGTGTCCATTAATTAGATCCGGCTTTTCTTTATTAATAATTTTTTGAACGTAAAAAAACCATAAAATATTAATTGGTGTATTGGATAGTTTAAACCAAGTTGGTAAGCGATAAATTTTTATTCTACCTAAATTATCTTCTTCATATTTGTTGTTTATATGGTTAGAAGTAATAACTACCACATCAATCTTATATCGTTCATTTAACCCTCTTAAAATAGCTAAAGCATAATTTTCTAGGCCGCCAATTTTAGGATAAAAGTATGGAATAGTAACTAATATTTTCATAATTTATAAGCATCAATAATTTGATTAACTATTAAATTCCAATCATATTTTTTAGCAATTGCTACTATTTTTTCTTTATTAAGTGAATGTTTTAATAAATAAGTGGCTTTTTTTGCAAATATTTTTGGATTCAAGTTAATGCTATATCCATTTACTCCATTACTAATTAAATCTTTAGCGGCATTTGATGGATCATTGGTAGTGATAACAGGAATACCTAAAGCATTAGCTTCCAAAACTACTAATCCAAAGCCTTCTCTAGTAGATGGAAAAACAAAAATTTTGGATGATTTAATTAATTGAAATAATTTCTTGTGATCATCAAAAAAACTATATACTTTTATATTATTATTTAAATTGTTTAATTCAATTTGTTTAATTAATACTGCTTTTTCAGGTCCATCACCAATAATTAAACATAAAATATTAGGAAATTCTTTTTTTAAAATTTTTACACTATCAATTAAAACATTTACATTCTTATGACTTAAAAGTCTGCCTGCGAAAATTAAATCCGAAGATTCCTTATCCTTTTTAATATTTAGAAATTCATTAAAATTTATACCACATGGAACAGTAATAACTTTTACATTTTTATTCAATAAAATTTTAAATAAATTTGTAGTATGCGAAGAAATGGAGATGATTTTATCCGGTAAATAAGAACTAATTTTTTCTATAAATGCTCCTAAAACTCCCATTTTACCCATATAAGAAATCCAATAATCTTTTCCCCACACTTCATTCCATGATGCAAGAAACTTTTTTCTTTTAAATACGCAAACAATTTTTAGAGGAAATAACACTAAGTGAGGCATGTGATCAGCATCTAAAATATCAAAATCTTCTGAAATTAGCTTGAAACAGTTTAATCCAAAAAAAATTGCTTCTTTTATAGATCTTCTTTCCCCTGAATATAGTGGATATAAAGGACTAATAGCCTTTAATATTAATCCATTTTCTCGCTTAGTCGCCTCACCTTCCCACCATTTCATGGTATAAACAATTACTTGGTAACCCCTTTTAGCCAGTCGGGTAGAAATTTCATAGATACGTTTTTCTTTACCTCCCTTGTTATATGGATAAATAGCATCACTTACTATTGCTATTTTTTTTATTTTATTAGACAAGGGCTGCAGCATATCAATAGTCAAGATCAGAACTTATAAAAAAAGGAGCGGATTTTTTACTATAGTCCGTTTGTAATCTATGTGGTTTCCAGAAAATATTTTTAAAAAACATATTTAAAATTATTAAACCATCTCTTATAGCTTCCACTTTAGTCTCACCTTCGCGTTTGTCATAAGTTATAGGCACAGAACATATTTCATAACCTAGACGAACCATTTTAGTAATCATTTCCATTTCAATAGAAAATCCATCAGATTCTAGATATGGTTTTAGTTCATCAATTACATTTTTTTTCCATGCAAAATATCCACTTAATACATCCGTAGTATTTGCGTTATAAAAATGTCTAACTAAAAATGTATATCCCCAATTAGCAATTCTATTTTTTAAAAACAATGAATTCTCCTTTAATTTACCCCCTAATCTAGATCCTATTACTACATCAGCAAAATCACTTTCTAAAGGTTCTATCATGCGAATGATTTCACTCCCTTTATAAGTATTATCACCATCCAACATGACTATAAAATCAGTATCCTGACTTAAATAACTAAATCCGGTTCGTAAAGCATTACCTTTACCCTTTTTAGTTTCATTAATAACATAAGCTCCTTTTTCTCTAGCAATAGCTTCAGTACCATCAGTAGAATTATTATTTATTACAATAATTTCTATTAAATATCCCAATTGTTTAAGCTTTGATTTTGGAAGATTATCAATGACCTTTCCTATTCCATCTTCTTCATTATGACATGGGATTAAAACTGTTAACTTTTTATTCATTTTCATACTATTATTTTATGTTTATTAAAAAACATATCAACTAACTTAGCAATTACAATGTAAGAAATTGTCGTAATTCTTTTATAGAAAATGTGTAAGAAGATTGTAAAAGTATACTAGCGTCTGGAATTAAAAAGGGTAAAATGTTACTATTTCTTTATGAATCAATTATCAATTGATGTAAGAAATGTTTCTAAAATATTTAAAGGATTTACTGCGGTAAATAATATTTCATTCTCAGTAAAAAAAGGAGAAATTTTTGCCTTTCTAGGTCCAAATGGAGCTGGAAAAAGTACTACTATAAAGATGTTAACCACTCTTCTTAGTCCAACTAAAGGTGAAATTTTGGTAAATGGTTTTAATACTCAAAATCAGAAAAATGAAGTTAGAAAATCTTTTGGAATAGTTTTCCAAGATCCTAGCATTGATGACCAATTAACTGCTAATGAAAATATGAGAATTCATGCTGCTTTATATAATGTTCCAAAGGAAATGGTAAAAGTACGAATAGAAGAACTTTTAAAATTTGTAGATTTATATGATAAAAGAAATGAGTTAGTAAAGACCTTTTCAGGAGGAATGAGAAGAAGGTTAGAAATAGCCCGTGGTTTACTTCACACACCAGCAGTTCTATTTTTAGATGAACCTACTTCAGGATTGGATCCTCAAACTAGAAATAGTATGTGGGAATATATTGAAGCTATTAATAAAGAGAATAATATGACTATATTTTTTACTACACACTATTTAGAAGAAGCAGAAAAAAATGCTCAAAAAATCGCTATTATAGATCATGGAAAAATTATTGCTCAAGGAACTTCAAAAGAGCTAGAAAAGCAAACAAAAACTAAAACATTAGAAGAAGCTTTCTTAAAAATGACTGGCAAAAAAATCAGAGAAGATGAAACTGGAAATGAAATAGCCAAATTAAGAATGGTTATGCGTCATAGACAATAATTTATTATGAAAGCAATTTATATTTTATGGCTTAGACAAGTTATTAGATATTTTAGAACTAGATCCAGAATAATTGGTGCTTTAGGTCAACCACTATTATTCTTGTTTGCACTAGGGTATGGATTAGGTCCAATTTTTGCTAAAGCAGGCAATGGAAATTATATAGAATTTTTAGTGCCGGGAGTTGTAGCACAAAGCATACTCTTTACTTCACTTTTTTCTGGTATTGACGTAATTTGGGATAAGCAATTCGGATTTTTAAAAGAAACTTTAGCTGCTCCTGTATCTAGACTCGAAATAATGTTAGGAAGATCATTGGGAGGAGCAACTGTAGCTGTTTTTCAAGGAATTATAGTTTTTCTTTTGTCATTTTTAGCAGGATTTAAACCCAAAAATTGGGAATCTATTTTTATCATTTTTATTATGTTTTTAATGGCATTATTTTTCACAAGTCTGGGTACAGCTATAGCTTCTCTTTTAGATGATTTACAGGGTTTTCAACTTATAATGAATTTTTTAGTTATGCCACTTTTTTTCTTATCTGGTTCTCTTTTTCCACTTAATAATGCACCATATGTTTTAAAAATTATAGCGTCCTTTGATCCTTTAAGTTTCGGCGTAGATGCTATAAGATTTTTATTAACCGGTACAACTCAATTTGGATTACCAATTGATATAACTGTGTTATCTATTTGTACCGTAGTAATGGTAACGATGGGCGCTTGGTTATTTTCCAAAATAGAAATATAAAATTATGTGTAAAGATGAATAATTAGAAAGTTAATTTTATTTAAAATATTTATCTCTAACTTTAAGTATAGGTTTTTCTATAAATAAATAAGTTATAGTTGAAGTCAAAAATGTAGATATCAAGGCAAAAGGAATCAAAACTACATTTGAAAAATGTTTACCTAAAATTACAATTATTAGTGTAAAAATTTCTAAATGAATTAAGTATAAAGAATATGAAATCAAACTAGTCCAAGTAATAAATTTTCCTAGATATTTAAATCTTTTAAAGAAATTTTCAATCGCTTGGCTATTTTCTATAAAAGGAATTAAAAGAGCTATAATAAAACTGATTATACTAAAACCAAAAGTTCGAAGAAAAAAAGACTTATCTAATCCTGATTGCATAAAAACATACGTATAATAGATTCCACTTAATAATAAAAACACAAAGGATATCAAGAACACTTTCCCTTTTTGTAATACTTTATAAAAATTATTAAAATTTAACTTTATAAAAGCTAAAAGTACACCAAAAAGTAGTGAATCAAAACGGAAAGGAATAAAAACTCTAACCACTTCAAACGCTGGATTAAATATTAAGATATAGAGAAAACGCAAAATTATTATGAGAAATATGACAAATATTAATTGAAGAAATAATTTTCTAGTAGAGTTTTTTAATAAAAATGAAATATAGAAAAATACTGGTAGTAAAAAGTAAAACCATTCTTCTATAGATAAACTCCAAGCTATACTAAAAAAGAATCTTTCATTAAGATTGAAATTTTGTAAAAACAAAAAGTGCCATAAATGAAAATTATTATTTTTATAAACTATTTCACTACCGATTATAAATAAAATTAAAATTCCATAATATAAGGGTAGTGTTCTTAACCATCTTTTTGCATAAAATTTTTTAACTTTTTCCCAAGAAAAATCTTTATCTAGTGATCTAAGTCCAATCTGACCAATTAAAAATCCACTTAAAACAAAGAAAATCTCTACACCATAAAAACCTAGAACCTCTAATGGATTGAGATTCACGAGAGCAGGGAAGAAATAACCTACATGATCAATTAAAACCAATATTATGGCACTGGCTCGAATAAGATCTAATCCGAAGTTTCTTGATTTCATAAATTTATCGCATTTTTATTTTCTTAGCAGGAATTCCACCAACTATGCACATTGAAGGAACATCTTTAGTAACTACTGCTCCTGCAGCTATTATGGCCCCTTTACCAATGTGTACCCCTGGAAGTATAAGCACATTTGCCCCAATCCAAACATTATCTTCAATTACTATCCTATTAAATGGGCCAAAACCTTGATCTATAATAGCCTTTTTTTTGTCGGAAAAATTATGATTGGCCGTAGTGATAAGCGTATTCTGACCAATTAAAACATTATTTCCAATCTTAATTAGACCGTTATATGAGTCTAATTCTACATCGTGGTTAATGTATAAATTTGATCCTAAATCAATATTTTCACCTCTTTTGAATCTAAAATTACCTAAAATAACCACATCTTTACCCACTGATTTTAGGAAAAAAGAATTAATAAAAACTCTTATTTTTACAATAGAGTAAAATAGTTTAATACGAAAAAAATACATAGGCGTATTTTATACTTATAGCAAGCTTTTTACAATAGACTAAATATTGACTTTGTTTAATTCCAGCAAGCTAATTGCTTATTGCAATCAAGCGTCATTATGCTAAAATATATCTCATAATATGTATTCCAGTAAATAAGAAGATACCTGAATTCATTTTTGCTCTGCCCTACGTTTTCTTCGCGTAAGTATTCTGGATAACTTATATGATATGAGAAAAATATCTGTTGTTATTCCAGTGTGGAACGAGGAGCAAAATATAGCTTCTTTGGTAAAACGTGTCCATGATAGTCTGTCTAAAGAAAAAATAACTTACGAAATTGTCTTCATTGATGACCACTCTACAGATGATACTAAAAAAATACTAAAAACACTTGCTAAGAAATATAATATATCAATTTTTGATAAAGAGGGTAAAAAAGGTAAATCATTTTCTTTAATAGAAGGTTTTGAAAAAGCTCAAAATGACATTGTAGCTATGATTGACGCTGATCTTCAATATCCACCCGAAGCACTTCCAAAAATGTTAGAAAAAATTGAAAAGGGAGAAGCAGATATCGTAGTAGCAAATCGCGTTAAAGTTAATACTTCAAAAATCAGAAAATTTATTAGTCGTAGCTTCCGTTTTATTTTTGGAAAAGTTTTATTTGGTTTAGAAAATGATATACAAGCAGGATTAAAAGTTTTAAGAAAAGAGTTAATTTATGAAGCTAATATTAACCCAAGTTCTAGCTGGACTTTAGACTTAGAGTTGCTTCATAAAGCTAAAAATTTAGGATATGTCATTCAAAATTATGATATATTTTTTGAAAAAAGAAAAAATGGGAAATCTAAGGTTTCTTTAGTTAAAGCGAGCTTGGAGATAGGACTAAATGCTTTATCTGTAAGACTTAAACCTCTTACACCGACTCATTTACGACCTTCTAGTAGACAATCTATGTTAGGTGCAGGAATAAAGCACAGTGGAAGAACTTTTGTCACTCATACTACTCTTCATTATTCTCAATCTGCACTTCAAACATTTATTTTTAAACAGAAAATTTTTATTTTTATAGCAATAATAGCCACTTTAACCGGCCTTATTTTAAATCCGATTTTAACACTTCAAATAATTATTGGTATTTTAAGTTTTATTTATTTTATCGATGTTTGTTTTAATTTTTACCTCATTATAAAAAGTCTTCATCAACCTCAGGAAATAACTACTAGCGAAGAAGAATTAGCCCAAATTAATGAATCCAAGCTACCAATTTATTCTATACTCTGTCCACTTTATAAAGAAGCTCATATCATACCACAGTTTTTAGAATCTATTGATAAGCTGGATTATCCGAAAAATAAACTTGATGTTATGCTTCTTTTAGAGGAAGATGATCAAACTTCTATTGATACTGTAAAACAAATGCCTCTCCCTTCTTATGTTAGAATGTTAGTAGTACCTAATTCTCAACCTAAAACTAAACCAAAAGCGTGTAACTATGGACTAGCATATGCTAAAGGAGAATATTTAGTTATTTATGATGCAGAAGATATCCCTGATTCTATGCAACTAAAAAAAGCATATTTAGCATTTAAAAAAGTCGATTCTAAGGTTTTTTGTTTACAAGCTAAACTTAATTATTATAATCCTCATCAGAATTTATTAACTAGATTTTTTACTGCTGAGTATTCTTTATGGTTTGATATCACTTTAACTGGACTTCAATCAATCAATACAAGTATTCCTTTGGGTGGAACTAGTAATCATTTTAAAACCATAAATTTAAAAAAACTAGAAGGTTGGGATCCATTTAATGTTACGGAAGATGCTGATTTAGGAATAAGACTTTTTAAGCAGGGTTATAAGACTGCTATAATTGATTCTGTAACTTTAGAAGAAGCCAATAGTAAATGGGGAAATTGGTTAAGACAAAGATCTAGATGGATCAAGGGTTACATGCAAACTTATTTGGTCCACACCAGAAATAATCTTAGATTTGCTAAGGAAACTGGTTGGCATTCTTTAATTTTTCAGCTTGTAGTAGGAGGAAAAATAGCTTTTATTCTTATTAATCCGTTCCTTTGGATAACCACGATTGCTTACTTTAGTTTAAATGCTATTGTAGGACCAACTATTGAATCTTTATATCCTCCATTTGTATTTTATATGGCAGCTTTTTCTTTAGTAGTTGGTAATTTTCTCTTTTTATATTATTTTATGATTGGAGCAGCTAAGCGTGAACAATGGAGTCTTATTAAATATATTTTTTTAACTCCCTTTTATTGGTTGATGATAAGTATTGCTGGATGCATTGCTTTATATCAGTTACTATTCAAGCCTCATTATTGGGAAAAAACCATTCATGGCTTTTATAAAAATAAAAAGAAAGATGATGATTTAGTAGCCCGTGCTGTAGTAGAAACTAGTGCTATAGAAAATATATCATTCCCTAAAAAAGTTTGGAAGCAATTTACGTCTAAAATTTTAGAGAAATATTTTGGACAAGGTTTTATTTTGATAATTTCCACAATAATTTCCAATATAGTTAATTATTTTTATATCGCATATTTAGGGAGAACTATAAGTTTTCAAGATTTAGCATTAGTCGGTTTAATAAATAGTTTTTATTATATTACTAGTATTCCATTTGGAGCACTATTCTCGACAGTTTCATATAAAGGAGCATTTATAGAAGGTAAATACGGGAAAAATTCAGCGAGTACATTTTTTACTCATGCTAAAAAACAGGCTAAAATTTTCACCATTATCTTTGTAGGCATTTGGATTATTTTTTCTCCTTTTATGGCCAGTTTTTTTAACTTATCTAATATTTTACCTATTTTACTTTTTACATTCGTTTGGATTGGCGGCTCAGCATATTTTATAAATAGAGGATTTATATTTGGAACATTTGGGTTTATTTCTTTATCACTTATTTATATTTTTGAACCAATAATAAAATTCATTTTATCTATTATTTTAGTTCATTATAACTTAGCATATTTTACATACGGTAGTATTCCAATATCATTTTTCTTAGGTTTTCTTCTTAGTGAATTTTTAGTAAGAAAAAATAAAAAATTAACTAAAGTCGATTTAGGAAATGATAGTAAATTTCCTTATAAATTCTTTTTTATTTCTACTCTATCGGGTCTTTCTACCTTAACATTTTTAAGTTTCGATGTTATGCTTGCTAATCATTATTTATCTCCTATAAATGCAGGTAAATATGCTTTAGTATCAACTATTGGTAAAACTATTTATTTGGTAGGCGGATTAGTCGCACAGTTTTTAGGCGCATATGTAAGCAGAACTGAAGGTGAAGGTAAAAACTCAAAAAGAGTTTTCTATGATTTTTTGCTTTTAACTGGGAGTTTAACAATTTTAGCATTCATATTGATAGGACTCTTGGGACACATTACTCTACCAATTCTTTTTGGTAGTAAAGTTTTAGCTATTTTACCTTTTATTCCTGTTTTTTGTTTTGCAATTGCTTGTTTTACTATAGCCACACTTTTTTCTTATTATCACTTAAACAAGCGCATTTATTTAACTCCAATTATTTCATTTTTAATTGGAATTGTACAAATTCTTTTAATAATTAAATTTCACCAAACAATCGGCAATATCGTAGATGTTATGGCTTTGGTAGGAATTATCAATGTATCTATTATGATCATTCTTCATATTTTTGAATCTAGAGTTAAAATTCTTGAGAGTAACATTTCAGATTTTTTTGGTCTGTTTTTAACACAAAAATTTAAATCATCTGGTAAGAAAAATTTAAATATTCTCATTTTTAACTGGAGAGACACTAAGCATAAATGGGCGGGAGGAGCAGAAGCATATTTACAAGAAATAGCAAAGCGCTGGGTAAAAGCTGGAAATTCTGTTACAATTTTTTGCGGAAACAGTGTAAATAGGCCTAAAAATGATACTATAGATGGAGTTAAAATTATTAGGCGTGGTGGTTTTTATACTGTTTATGTTTGGGCAATCCTCTATTATATTTTTAAATTTAGGCATAAATTTGATGTAATCATAGATAGTGAAAATGGAATACCATTTTTTACTCCACTCTATTCTAGAGTAAGCAAATTTTTATTAATTCATCATGTACACCAAGAAATACATAGAAGCCAGTTAAAATTCCCTCTTTCACAAATAGCCTTATTTTTAGAGGGCAAACTAATGCCTTTTGTTTATCGCAATCAAATAGTTATTACTGTTTCACAGTCATCAAAAAAAGAGTTAGAACAAATAGGAGTAAATAAAGATAATATTCATATTGTTCATCCCGGAGTAACTACAACTTTATTGAAAAAGAGTAAAAAAACTGCGTATCCCTCTATAGTTTATTTAGGAAGACTAAAAGCGTATAAAAATGTGGATATCGCGCTTAAAGCATTTGCCCAGATCTTAAAAGAATATCCAAATGCTAAGTTTACTATAGCTGGAACAGGTGAAATGGGAGGAATTTTACAATATCTAACTGGCAAATTAGGGATTAAAGATAATGTAGAATTTTTAGGGGCTGTAACAGAAGAACAAAAGGCTGAAGTTTTAGCTAAAAGTTGGGTAAGCATACAACCCTCTATGATAGAAGGTTGGGGAATAACTGTTATTGAAGCCAATGCTAGTGGTACGCCAGTGATCGCTTCTAACGTAAATGGTCTAAGAGATTCAATAGTACATAATAGAACAGGTGTCTTAGTAAGAGTTAAAAATATTCAAGAATTTTCCGATGCTATTAAAAAATGTTTCAGTGATAAGAAATTTTTAAAGACATTATCAGAGGAAGCGTATTTATGGTCAAATAATTTTTCTTGGGATATTAGCGCAGATATATTTTATAAAACCATACTTAATGAATTAAATAAAAATGTTGAAAATATTAATTTTTATACTAAAGAAAAAGATAAATAGATGAAGTTAAAAAAAACATTAACAGTTACTATTGGAATACCTGCTTACAATGAGGAAGACCACATTAAGAGTCTTCTTCTTTCTATTCTATCACAGAAACAAATAGGATTTCTTATAAAGAAAATAATTGTAGTTTCAGACGGTTCTACCGACAAGACTGTTATAAGAGCAAAATTAATTAAAGATAAAAGAATAGAAATAATTAATAGTAAAGTTAATTTAGGCCGAATAAAAAGACGAAAACAAATTATTAATTTATCTAAAACTGATATTTTAGTTTTTCTGGATGGTGATGGAATTTTAGAAAATGAAAAATCATTATTTGAACTTATTAAAATATTTAATTCTAATGATAAAATCGCTCTGGTAGGAGGGAATCCTTATTCATTAGAAGAAGACACTTTTTTATCACATTGTTTAGCTCGACCCCGTGACATTTATACCAGAGTTAGATATCAAATTAAAAACGGAAATAATGTATTCAGTTGTATGGGAGGAATGTTAGCAATTAAAAATAATTTGTACAAAAAGTTAAAACTACCAAATGATATTTTTGCCGATGATACTTTTATTTATTTCTCTTGTTTAAAAAGCGGTTTTATATTTAGAAATTCTAAATTAGCGAAAGTTTTACATCAATTCCCACAAAGTTGGAAATCTCAGATTAATCGTAATAAAAGACATAACAAATCAAATGATGAACTTAAAAAACATTTTGATAAAAATTTAATTAACCAAGAGTTTTATATTCCTGATAATTTATTAAATAAAGAAAGATTTAAAGAAGTGATTAAATATCCATTTTATACTTTAGTTTCATTAACAATTAATTTTTATATTAAATTACTCTCAAAATATGAAAAATAAAATTACTTTAACTATTGGTATTGCTGCATATAATGAAGAAAATAATATTGGTAATTTAATTAGTTCATTGGTAAAGCAGAATTCTAAAAACTTTAAATTAGAAAAAATAATTATTCTATCCGATGGGTCTACTGATAAAACAGATCAAATAGTTAAAAATTTAGCTAAGAAAAATAGAAAAATTTTTTTAATTAACGATTATAAAAGAAAAGGTAAACCAAATAGACTAAATTATCTTTTTAAAATAAATAAAAGTGATGTGGTTGTTTGTTTAGACGCTGATATAGAGTTAAGTAGTAAAAATGTTTTAGATGAAATAATAATGTCTTTTATTAAAAATTCAAAAATTTCTTTAGTTGGAGGTAATGATATACCAAAACAACCTAGAACTTTTTTTGAATCCATTAATGATACATGGATTAATTACTGGCAGTATACCAGACGTCCTTTAAACCATTGGAATAATCCATTAAATTGCCCAGGAAGATTGTATGCCTTGAGAAAAAATTTAGCTAAACAAATAAAAATACCATTAAATATTACAGTAGATGAAGGTTTTGTTTTTTATAAAAATAAACAATTAGGATATGACTTTCAATTCTGCCCTAACGCTATCGTTTATTTTAAAGCACCAGATAATTTTTCTGATTTCTTAAAGCAATCTCATAGATTTGGTAAAACTGGAAATCAATTAGCTAGATATTTTAATATTAAAAATAATAGACATAATGATATATCAAAATATAAAGAACTTATTTTTTATATTCAATATTTCTTTAAATCACCTATAAAATTCCCTTTAGCGCTTTTACTCCAGATGATTGTGAAAACATATAGTACAAAGGCAAAGGAAAAATATAATAAAGGCCTATGGACTCCGATTAAATCGTCAAAATAATATGAAAAAAAATTTAACCATTACTATTGGTATACCAGCATATAATGAAGAAGCAAATATAAGTAATTTATTACATGATTTGTTTATGCAAAAATTTGACAATTTTGTACTAAGTCAAATAATTATTTCATCTGATGGATCCACTGATAGAACTAATAAAATTATAAAAAATTTAAAAAACCGAAATGTAAAATTAATTGTAAATAAAACTAGAATAGGGATAGCACGTGGACTTAATCAAATAATCAAAGCAAGTAATACAGATATTTTAATACTATTAGATGCTGATATAAGGATTATTGATAAATATTTTATAAAAAAACTTATAGAACCTATTGTTAAAACCCAAGCAGATTTAACATCTTCTAAGATTAAACCATTAGACCCTAAGAATTTTTTCTCCAAAATTCTAGCAGTCAGTATGCTTTATAAATCAATTATTTTTATTAACGTAAATAATGGCAATAATGTTTATACCTGTTATGGACTAGCACGGGGTTTATCAAAAAGATTTTATAAAAAACTTAAATTTCCAGTATCTATTGGAAATGATATGTATTCTTATTTAGCATGCAAAAAGAAAAATTTTAATTTTATAAATGTTTCAAGTGCAATTGCTTATTATAGATTACCTGATAATTTTAATGATCATAAAAAACAAAGCCAAAGATTTTATTTTACTGAAAATGAACAAGAGAAATTATTTGATAAAAATTTTGTTAAATCCCAGACTCATATCCCATTTAGCGCCTATTTAGACAGTATTGGCAATCTAAGCCAAATTTTGATAAAATATCCTATATTAACTTTTGCCTATTTATCTATTCTTTTTTACATTAAATTAAGTAAAAAACCTGAAAATGCTAAAAATCAAAAATGGGATATAGCTAAAAGTTCTAAAAATTTATCGATAATATGAGCGCACTATATATACCAATGAGACGAACTATGTATTTAACTTTAGGCATGGTTAATAATATAGTTAAGTTAAAAAATAAAAATATATTTATACTTTGCTATCATAGTATTAGTAATGATGGATGGGCTTTTGCTGTTAGTTTACAAAATTTTAAAAAACAAATTAATTATTTAAAAGATAAATACCAATTTATAACTCTTTCAGATTTATTAGATTATATTAATGGTAAAAAGAATATTGATAAACCTTCAGTAGTACTGACTTTTGATGATGGTTATAAAGACGTATTACAAACAGTTAGTTTTTTAAAAAATAAAAAAATAAAACCAACTATGTTTCTTCTTTCCGATATTAAGCATGCTAATAGGAAAGAATTAGCTACAAATCGTGCATTTTTAAATAAAGGAGAACTAAAATCATTAATTAAAAATGGTTGGGAACTAGGTTCTCATACTGCTACTCACGCTAATATGAATACCTTAAATAATAAAGAAATAATAGATGAAATTATTAATTCTAAAAAAACACTTGAAAAAGAATTAAATATTTCAATCCAATATTTAGCTTATCCTAAAGGTAAATATAATGAAAAAATTTTATCTGCTGTAAAAAAAGCAAAATATAAAATGGCTCTAACTATGGATGATGGAAACATTCAAAAAGGAATAAATATTTATAGAATCCCTAGAATTGGAGTGGATGGAACTCATTCATTTAGTGAATTTAAAAATCTTTTTTTACCATTAAATATAAAAGCAAGAGAGATAATTAAATCAGTATTTTATAAACAAAAATAATACGATAATAAAATTATGAAAAATAAAAAGATATCAATAATAGTTAAATACTTTTATCCAGTTACTGCTGGGATAGAAACTAATATCGCTGAAACCTACAGTGTATTGACAAAAAAGGGGTGGAATATTGATATCCATACTTCTAAAGATACACTTACAGAAAAAAATGTATTACCAAATAAAGATATAATTCAAGACCTAAATGTTAAGAGATATCCTTTTAGTAAATTTGGTTACTGGCCAAAAATAAATTGGGCCCAAACAGATCTTATTTGTCTCCATAATTTTGATATTTTCCCTCATTTTCAGATACTAGTTTATTTAATGATTCGCAAATGGTTTAAAATAAAAACTGGCAAAATAGTGCTTACTCCTCATGGAGGTTTTACGCCAGAATGGTCTACATTTTCTTTTATACAAAGAACTATCAAAAAAACTTATCATAAAACACTAGGAGCTTGGTTAATCAATAATACTGTGGATGTTACGAGAGCAGTATCTGAATGGGAGAGAGATGAGATCATAAAATATGGAGTTAAAAAAGAATTAGTAGTCATGATCCCGAATGGAGTAGAAAATGAAGCTTACAAAAATCTAGAAAAATTAGCATCTACTGATATTAAAAGAAAAGTAAAATCATTTAGAAACTATATTATACAAATTGGTAGAATTTATAAAATAAAGAATTATGAAACTACTATCCGAGCATTAGCAAAAACTCCAAAAAATTTAAAATATGTAATAGCTGGCCCTATCCAAAAGGATAAAACCTATCAACAGTTTTTAGAAAAATTAATAGACAAATTAGCTTTAACAAATAGAGTCATTTTTTTAGGTGTAGTTAAAGGTGTAGATAAATATTATTTAATTAAGCATGCCCAAATGATGGTTCATATGGCACTTTGGGAAAGTTTTTGTAATGTGGTTCATGAAGGACTTAGCCAGGGACTGGTATGTATAGTCGCTAATAATACTGCACTTCCCTATTTAATCAAAAATGGAATTAATGGCTATTGTTTAGAAACTACAAATGAAAATAAAGTCGCAGAAAAAATAAATTTTGTTTTAAAAAATAAGAACAGTAAATTTATAATAGATATGGAAAAAAGAAATAGAAAGTATGGTTTAGAAAATTCGTGGGAGAATGTCGCGTATAAGATAAATGATTTATATAAAAATTTATTAGAGAATAATTTATGATAGTAGAAACCATAAAAAAACTTATTAGTTCATTTTTTATTGAAACAACCGTCGTTATACCAGAGACTAATATGCTCCAAAAAAAAGTTGTTATTATCACTGGAGCAAGTGGCGGTGTTGGCAGAGCTGTGGGATTAACATTACTAAAAGAAAAGGCAATTGTGATTGCTGCTGGACGCAATATGCAGAGATTACAAAAAATATATAGTAAAAATAATGGTCACGTATTTCTTTTTTGTGCTGATGTAACCAAAGAAAAAGATGTTAAAGAATTAGTACGCACAGTAATTAAAAAATACGGCAGAATTGATGCGCTGATTAACTGTGCAGGAGTATTTTTAGAAAAATCGATAGAAAATACAACAGAAAAAGAATTCAGCAATATTGTAAATGTTAATATGAAAGGATTATTTTTGATGACGCGTGAAGTAGTACCATATATGAAGAAAAGAAACCAAGGGTTAATTATAAATATAGGTTCAAAAATCAGTCATAACTCTGGTGTTGCTCCTAAAAAAACGCTTTATGCAATGACCAAGTACGCTGTTGAAGGATTAAGTATTGCGTTATCGAATGAACTTCATAAATGGGGTATTAAAGTAACCTGTCTTATGCCGGGAACAATTAATACGTTTGTTTCTTTTAAATCGAAAAAATATCTTTCACCTTACTCTGTAGGTTATATTATTCTTATGATGCTACAACTTGAACAGGTTACATTTGAAAGTATCATTTTTAAATCAAAAAAACAATATATATGAAAAGCTTTAAATTAAAAATAAATAAAAAAATATTTAGCAATATAAACCTATCTATACATACTTTTATAAATAAAGTTATTTCCAAAATAAAAACAAAAGTGACTGTTTTTAAAAATTCGCCATTTTTCTTAGAAAATAAATTTATTTTAGATTATATCTCTAAATTATTTAAAGGTGTAATAAAATTTTTCCCTAAAAATAAAAGTACATTTATTACTATTTTTACACTGCTAATTTCAATTTTATTTTTCTCGACTATTATTAAAGGTGGCAAAGGAAATCCTATCTATTATCAAGTGGAACATAATAAACAAATAGGGGGACCTTTTGAAGATTCTATAAGTTCCGCCAGATATGCTTTAACAGAATCTATTGTTCTAAATCAATCACTTTTCCTTTCACCTAGTTTAGCAGAATTTGCAGCACCAGACGTAGTTTATTACAAAGGTAAATTTACTTCGGTTTTTACACCAGGAATTTCATTTTTAGGTGTACCTTTTTATTTTATTGGAAGTTTGCTTGGATTACCTCAATTATTTACTTATTTTGCTACTATACTTTTTGCTATATTAGATATTTTCCTTATAGCTAGAATTGCAGTAAAAGTTGGTTCTTCATATTTAGCTGGTATAATTGGCGGATGTATTTTTATATTTTGTACAAACGCTTTAACATATGGAATAAATTTTACACAGCATGATGTAACTGCTGCAGTAGTTTTACTGGCTTTACTTAACGCATTCTCTAAAAGAAATTGGATAAATAATACTTTATTTGGTGTTCTAGTTGGAGCTAGTTTATTAATAGATATTCCAAATATTATTTTTTTGGCTCCTATTGGTTTATATATTTTGGCAAAAAGTTTTAGCTTTAAACAAATCAGAACACGTACTCAATTAATTTTTAATACTACTATTTTTGGTTTTATAGTTGGATTTATTCCCTTAATAATGCTTTTTGGTTGGTATAATTATCAGACTACTGGCTCATATACTAAATTAGCCCAAAGTATAGGTATAACTAGTATGTTTTCTAAAAATGTCCCTCCTCAATTTGCGCCTAATAAACCATCTACGGCTCAACCAGTATCTTTTAACTTTAATTTACATATCCCATTTGAAACACGTATTCAAGTAGAGGGTTTATACATTTTACTATTAAGTAACGAAAGATCTTGGATATTTTATTCTCCAATAGTTTTTGTTGGATTAATAGGCTTTATTTTACTTTATACAAAGATTGAAACACGATCTAAATCGCTGCTTATTTTAAGCATTATTATCGTAAACATACTTTTATATTCTATGTTTGATGATCCTTGGGGAGGATGGGCTTTTGGACCTAGATATTTGATACCTTCAGCAGCACTTTTAACAACTATGATTCCAGCTGCTATTGATCGTTTTAGGAAAAATATTATATTTATACTGCTATTTGTAATATTACTATATTATAGTATTTGGGTTAATGTTTTAGGAGCTTTAACCACGTCTGCTATACCCCCTAAAGTAGAAGCGGTAGCATTACCTACACACATTCCATGGACATATAAATATAATGAACAGCTTATTAGTACTGGATTATTAACTTCTCTTATATATAATCTTTTTTTAACTAATTTAATTAGTCCCAACTTTTATTGGAATATACTTACAATTTCTATTTTTGTTTTCTTTATCATTTTATATATTTTGCAATTTACTAAAACTGATAGAGTGGAATTTTTTCAGTCAATTTCACATGGATTTTATATTAAAAATAAATTTAAGTCAGTTTTTAATAGATTATTTAAATCACACTAAATATGATAAATATTAATCAAATCACTTTAAACGTACCAAACGGCTTATTTAAAAATACGGTTTCTAATTTTTTTAAAAAATATGCAATTGTGTTTCTATCCATTATTTTATCTATTATTTCAATTGGTTCTTTTATACTTTTTTATAAAAATGGATTAGGGCTAGCCTACAATGATGCTAGATCACATTTAGATATCGGCCGCCGCGTGGTAGAAGGTCTTAAACCAGGATTAGCTCAATTAGGTTCTGTTTGGCTACCTTTACCTCATATGCTCATGATTCCTACTATTTGGAATGATTTTATGTGGCATTCTGGTCTTTCAGGTGCTTTACAATCCATGATTTCATTTGTAGGTACAGGTATTATTATTTACGTTTTCCTTAAAAAACTTAATGTTAACTTTATTGGAAGAATAATTGGTTTATTAGTTTTCGTGGCCAATTGGAACGTTTTATATCTTCAATCAACTGCTATGACTGAATTATTACTTATTGGAACTATGACTGCTGGTGTTTATTATTTACTAATTTGGCAAGATTCAGAGAAAATTTTAGATTTAATTAAAGCCTCATTTTGGATAATGCTTTCTACTTTAAATCGTTATGATGGTTGGTTTTTATTAGTCATGGCAACTATTTTAGTAGGAATTATTACTTTAAGAAAACGCGGATATAAAGTAACTGAAGGTGTTATATTATTATTTTTAACATTAGCAGGAATTGGAATTGCATTATGGGTTTTATGGAATCTTCTTATTTTTAAAGATCCTTTATACTTTATCTTAGGCCCCTATTCTGCACATGCTCAGCAACAACAATTATCCCAAGCTGGTAACTTACCAACTAAGCATAATTTATGGCTTTCAACTTTTATATATTATTATGCATTGGCTTTTAATGTAGGTATAGTAACACTTATCATAGGATCTATAGGAACTTTATTATTTTATTTTGATAAAAAAATTAGCTCAAACGTAAAGATTATTTGTTTAGCATTATTTGCGCCACTTATTTTTAATATTATTGCTTTATACTTTGGTTTTTCAGTTCTTTTTATTCAAGGTATTTCTGGAAATACTTGGTTTAATGTTCGTTATGGAGTTATGATGGTCCCAACTATTGCTATTTTTATTGGCTATTTAGTAAGTAAACTTAAAAATTTTAGACCTGTACTTATAGGAGTTATTCTTATGATACTTTTCTTTTCCATGTCTAGTGCTGATGCTGTAACCGTAGATGATGCTAGAGTAGGTTCAAGCCAAGTAAATGTTAGTGCCGCTGGTAATTGGTTAAATCAAAATGCTAAAAATAAACCAGGATTTGTACTTATTTCTGCAGCTTCTCATGATGCTATAATTTTCTCATCAGGACTTCCAATGAGTAAATTTATTCATGAAGGAACTGGAGCTTATTGGTTATCTGCTACTAAAAGCCCAGATAGATGGGCTAGATGGATAGTTATGAGAACAAATGATAATACAGATCAGACTTGGAAACTGGTTAGTAAATCTCCTGGTTTTAAACGTTTTAAGCTAGTTGGGCACTTCCCATTTGCAGATATTTATGAACTTAAGCCTCAATATCTAAATCAACTGGAAACAAAACCTGTTTTCGGAAAACAAAAGTAAGATGAAAAAATATGCCCTTACAATTTCTGCATCTATTCTCTTAATGTTTTTTATTTTTACATTAGTTTCACATAGTGTAAAATCTAATGTAACTAATAAAACTTTTTGGCCGATTCAATCAATAGATACTATGAAATATTCTAGAGATGATTCTGCTGATTCTTCTATTTATCAAAAAATACCAATAATTGTAAGTGAAGTGGCAAACCTTCATGCGAATTATATTTCGATAGATACTCCTTATGATGATCAATTTTATCCTGTCCTTAAAGCATGGGTAGATGAAGCCAGACAAGAACATTTAAAAATCTGGTTTAGAGGAAATTTTTCTGCTTGGGAAGGATGGTTCGGATATCAAAAGTTTAGTAATCCAAATGAAGATCACGCTTTAGTTCATGACTTTATTATTAAACATCCAGATCTTTTTCAAAATGGAGATATTTTTACTTCTGTCCCTGAGGCAGAAAATGGTGTAATAGGTGATCCACGCGGTTCTGATGAAAAAACTCAACAGTTTAATCAATTTTTAATAACTTCATATAATAACTGTGTTAGTAGTTTTGAAATTATTCATAAGCAAGTTTCATGTGGTTACTTTAGTGTAAACGGCGATGTAGCAAAAGAGGTTTTAACACCAGAGACAATTAAGCAAATTGGTAATGTAGTAGTTATAGACCACTATGTAGATAGTTCTGCTCAAATGGATGTGGATTTGCATTTTTTAACTAATAAATTCCCTAATGCAGAAATAATTCTGGGGGAATTTGGTGCACCTATTCCGGATATTAATGGAGACATGAATGAAACTCAGCAAGCAGAATTTTTAAATCAATTACTTAATGTTTTTTATGAAAATAAAAATGTAATTGGTGGAATTAATTATTGGGTAGGTTCAGGTGGATCAACCGCTCTTTATAGAGATGATAATACTGAGAAACCAGCGGTTAAAATAATGCAAAAGTATTACGACCCTTCAGTAGTAAGTGGAATCGTAACTAATACTGATGGTACTCCATTATCTAATATCTCTATATACGGTATAAATAATTTGCTCTTAGCCACTACTGATTCCAATGGTAATTATAGTTTTCCGGCTTTTTCAGATTCTCCTATGGAGTTAAGTATTAGTGATCCACATTATCAAAAAATTGATCAGATTATTGTACCTAAAAATAGGCAAATGACATACAATATTATACTCTCTCCTAAGAAAACTAATATTATTTATAAAATACGTCTCTTTATAAATAGTTTATTTAATTTGTCAAAATAGACTGTATGTTTTTAAAAATTAAAAATAATTTTGGTCTAATTTTATTAATTTTCTTTATTAGTTTTATTTATTTTCTTACATTAAGAGGAGTTAATGGAAATTTATACCCTAATGGAAAAGGTAATGAAAAAATTATATCAAACACTCCTCCTTTTGAGACATCCCTAGAAAGAGGCAGATATGCTCAAACTATAGCAATTGCTGAGAATCATACATTCATTCTAGATAAATTTAGAAATTTTATAAAACCTGATTTAGCCTGGTATAATGGTCATTATTTTTCTCCATTCCCTCCTGGAGTTTCAGTTTTAGCTACACCCTTTTATTTAATTGGTAAGAAGACGCAGTTAAATCAACTTTTTACTTTTTCTACTTCTGCAATTTTCTCTATTCTTACGGGCATTATACTTATTTTTATTGGTAAAAAAATTAATTTTTCTAATAGATCTATTGCTCTCATGCTTTTAGTTTATTTAGTAGCATCCAACGGTTGGGCATATGGAGTAACTTTTTCTGCTCATCCTATTTCTGCTTTTATTATTTCCACTTTTTTTTTACTAGGTCTTAATATTAAACCTGGTAAGAATAATATTTTAAATTTTATTTTACTAGGCTTTCTTTATGGATTAAATTTTTATATTGATTATCCTAACCTTTTTATTTTAATTCCCTTATTAATTTGGGCCGTGTTTAAAAGCTTTTCTAGTCATAATGAGAAGGAAAATTATGAAATTTCTATACCTTCCAGTTTATTATTTATAATTTTGTCATTTTTGGTTTCTCTTATACCCTTTTTTATATTTAATTTTCATTATTATCATAAATGGATTGCTCTCACTAATAGTTATAATCTAAAAGCATTGGAAGAAAGAGGAGTAACTTTTTCTTATAACCATCTTTCTAATAGCCTATTTAATAAAAAATCATATTCTACCAGATTTGATTTTATGAGTATCCCACGTGGAATTTTTACGCTAATTTTTAGTAGTGATCGAGGATTATTATTTTTCTTTCCTATTTATATCTTTGGATTTTTAGGATTTATAATGGGGCTCTTTAAGAAAAATAAATTTATAATTCCTCTTTTTCTCACTTTTTTATTTGATTTGCTTTTATATGGTTCGTTTAATGATCCTTGGGGAGGATGGGCTTTTGGACCTAGATATTTAATCCCAGTTTTACCACTTTTCGCTATATTTATAGGCTTAGCATTTGAATACTTAGAAAAGAGAACAATTTTTAAAATTATTTTTAGTTTCTTATTTATATTTAGTTCTATAGTTGCTTTAGCAGGCGCACTTACTACTAATGCTGTACCTCCTATTATAGAAAATATTCCAAATACTCCTACTAATTTCATGCTTAATTTTCAATTTTTAATGAATAATATGACGAGCTCTTTTTTCTATAATACATTTCTTAGACATATTTTATCTCCTTTCTCTTATTACTTAGCTCTATTATCAGTGACTATTTTAGTGATTCTATTTATAATCTGGCTCCCATTATTACATATTGCAAAAAATACGAAAATGTGATAATATAGGCTTTACTTTTACAAAAAGTATCCTGCCTTATGATATGAAAGGCGGGATTTTTTTTAACCAAAAATTAGCTTCTATTTTTAAATTTTTAGCAGTAATTCTAGTTACTTTTGTATTTGGCAGTTTTACGCTTTTTAATCAGACTTTTGCTTCTGAGACACCAATTTTTCCATCATGTAATGCTCCTGAAGGTTCAGTAATCGCTCCTCTTACTAATGGTGATCATGGAATAGTAGGAGATTCTTCCAGTCATACAGGTTCAGACATCGTTTATTCTGTGGATTCTAGTAGAGTTCTACAATGCTTTTGTAATGGATCAAGCGGAATTCAAACTAATTGGTGGGCCATTTCTGATTATAGTCAAATAGACTCTCTAGAAGCTCAAGGTTGGATTTACGTTCCTACAGGTGAATCCTGGGGACTTTCTAATCAAGCATATCTAGCACAAAATCTAAGCTACACCTGTGGAGGTAGCAGTAATAATTCAAACAGCTCAAATGACCCAGGCGGTAACGGTGGAAATGGATCAGTTTCAGCACCAGTCTGCAATGATCCTGTACCTGGAAGCACTCCTACCATTACCAGTATCTCTCAAGGAACAAATAGTCTAACTATTACCTGGACTCCAGCTTCAAATCCTGTCAGTTACTATTTAGTTGCTTACGGTACACAACCTGGTGACTATACCTTTGGTGACCCAAATGTAGGCAATGTAACCAGTTTTACCATTCAAGGCTTATCAGGTGGAACTACATATTATGTAGTGGTTAGAGCTGTAAATGGATGTAAACCAGGTGATTTGTCTAATGAAGTAAGTGCTACTCCAGATGGAGGAATTATAAATACTCCAGCTTTAGGTTTTAATCCTTTAGTTTTAGGGGCTACATCTTCTGCTAGCTTAGCAAAAGATATTACAGCAGGAATTCAAGCATGTGGTCAATGTTTATGGTGGCCTATTATTTTAGCTGATATAGCAGCCCTTTTACTTTATTATCTTCTCGTTAGAAAACAACCATTTAAGATAAGCAGATTATTTGTGGGCGCTGCGATTAGTATAGTTGCATATATAGTTTTCTTAATTTTAAATAAAGGTAAAGTTTGTCCTGATGGAAGTATTTACTTATTCTTCTTAAGTATTCCATGTAGATACTTCTGGGCACTGGACGGAGTAGTTTATATATTAATCAGCTGGTTTACCAGAGGTGTTAGTTCTTCAAAAAAATCTTAATTCAATCTAATAAATTTGGTATAGTTAACCTATGAACATCATTTTTTTTAATATTCAATGGATGGGATTTAATATTTTTTTAGCACTTTGTGCTTTGGTTTTTGCTAAGCTTACTTTTTCTATTAAAAATAAATTTCTTAAAGCTAGTTTTGGAATTCTTTGGATCGCTTTTCTTCCTAATACTATTTATTTATTAACCGATATAATTCATTTTAAAAGTAGTTTCCTTCAAGCAGATATAATTTCAAAAATTATAGTATCAATACAATATTTAATGCTTGAATTAACTGGTGTTATAACTTTTTTCTACGCTCTATCACCTTTTGAGCACGCGCTTTATAAGAAATTTAGAACCAAAAAAAATATTCTTAACACCACCATAGTTTTAGTTAATTTTATTATTGCCTTTGGTATAGTATTAGGCAGAATACAAAGGATAAATTCTTGGGACTTATTTACTAATTTACAAAGAGTACTAATTATTAGTTTACAAACTTTATTATCTGTAAAATTAATGTTTTATACTATTTTGTTTGGAATATTATTAAACTTAATATATTTCAGTTATAAAAAGCTTTTATATAGTAGAAAAAAATAAGCTATTTAACTTGGTATGGATTTGGTTCACCTTCTGAAACAGCAATAGGTTGGATATTACTTTTATTAGAAACAGCTTCAATGATAGTTTGAGCAGTTTTATTATCAATACTTTCCCAAATATAAGTTTCTGGATCCTGATCTATAATTACGTTACCAACTCCATAGAGTCTTTGGATAAAATTTTGAGTAAAAGATGCATTTCTAATTTTTTGATATGGAATAGTTTCTGTATCTACATTGAAAACTCCTTGTTTTAACAGTATTGCATTATCTTCAATTAAATATTTTAAATTACTATATTCTAAGTAGGCTGTAAGATACACTATAAGTCCAAATAATGCAAAAAACCCTATGCTAATAGCAAAGGAAATCAAAAGATAATTTGGTACTTTTAGAAAACTGAATGAAATAAAAGAAACAGCGAATAAGAGTATGGAAAAAAATAAAAGTACTAAAATTCTAGGTAAAAGCCTGTAACTTAATGAAGCACTCCCTACTCCTATAAAATTATTCATCAATTAAATCAAAACATAAATTATTGTATTTTTCAATATATCAACAAACCGCTGTATAATTTTGATAAAATTAGAGTAGTATTTATGAAATTAAAAATCTTTAAATTATTAAATTTTATTTTTATTATAGTATTTTTATTTCTTTACGCTTTACCCTTTATGCTCTACCCTTCAAAGGATTATGCTATTTATAATCCAACAACTGTACCGAATAATAAAGTTGGTGCACATATTCTATTTCCTACAGAAATAGATGCTGCTGCTAATTTAGTGAATTCTAATGGTGGAGATTGGGGATATGTAACTATACCAATCGCAATTACTGATTTAAATCTTCAGAAATGGCAAACTTTTATGGATAAAGCTAAACAGGATCACATAATTCCTATTTTACGACTGGCTACTGATGATGATTATTTTTCTACTGTCAATTGGAATAAACCAAAAGATTTAGACATTTTAGAATTTGCTAACTTTTTAGATTCACTTTCATGGCCCACTAAAAATAGATATGTAGTCATTTTTAATGAACCAAATCGAAATGATGAATGGGGAGGACAATTAGATTCTGGTGAGTATGCCCAAATTTTAAGTTATGCTGTCACTGTTTTTAAATCTAAAAACTCTGATTTTTTTATTATTTCTGCTGGAATGGATAATGCTGCTGCTAATTCTTCTACTTCTGAGAATGAATATAACTATTTATATGATATGAACCAAGCTGTACCCGGAATTTTTAATCAGATTGATGGATTAGGCAGTCATTCTTATCCAAATCCAGCATTTAGTGGAGCTCCAAATGACACTTCTTATGAAAGTATTGATAGTTTTTCACATGAAGAAAATGAAATTAGTCAATTTACTAATAAGAAATTACCGGTTTTTATTACTGAAACTGGGTGGGATCAAAGTAAATTACCGTCTAGTGTAGTTTCTCAATATTTTCCTTATGCTTTTAAGAATGTTTGGAATGACTCAAATGTCATAGCTGTAACGCCGTTTTTACTTGAAGCAGGAGCACCTTTTAGTCAATTCTCTATCTTAACTTCTACCGGAGGTACGACAGATATTTCTCAAGCAATTACAGCAATTACTAAAACAAAGGGACAACCTCAACTAAACCCAGATGTATTATCTGCCAGCATAGAAAATCCTAAAAGTTTACCTATTATCAAATTTAAAGCTACCAGTGTGGATAATTTATCTAAGTATTTATCAGTAACTAAACAAATAGCCAAGTACTTATTGCATATATGATTACTATTATTCACGGAGAAAATATAAAGGAAAGTAGAAATTATTTTTGGAATTTAAAACAAAAATCTCAAAATCCTATTTTTTATACTTCAGAAAATATAAATGCTTTAGATTTATTACAAAATTTAGCAAGTACTGGGCTATTTGAAGACTCTAAAGATGTTTTTATAGAAAATCTTTTTTCATTAAAAAAACTTTCGGAAAAAGAAAAAATTATTAAAATTGTTTTAGAAAACGAAAAAAATAATCAAATAGTTATTTGGGAAAATAAAATTTTAACTCCCTCCATTTTAAAATCATTTAAAACTGCAGAAATTAAAAAATTTGATATTCCTCAGAAAATATTCGCATTTTTAGATACTATTGGCATTGATAAAAAAAAATCTATTCAACTTTTTCACGAGATTTTAGAGAACGAAGAACCAGAATATATTTTTTTTATGATAATTAGACATTTTAGAATTATGCTATCCTTAACTCCATCTCATACAACCACAATTGATGAAGTGAAGCGTTTAGCTCCTTGGCAAAAATCAAAATATGAAAAGCAATTAAAAAGTATTGGTTTTGAGAGATTAAAAAATTTTTATTCTGATCTTTTTCTTACAGATTTTAAACAAAAAACTGGACAAAACCCGTTAAGCTTAATGCAAGCAATTGACATTCTTTTGCTTAAAATTTAAAATTAGATCTATCTAATTATGACTATTGATCCTAAAATTTTTAAAGCTTATGATATCAGAGCTGTTTATCCTACAGACTTAGATGAAGAAAAAACTTATGCTATAGTTCAAGCATATATAAAGTTATTTAAACCAAAAAAAGTAGTTTTAGGTAAAGACGTTCGAGAATCGGGACCTTCACTTTTTGATGCAGCACTTCGTGCCTTTCTAGAGGCAGGCGTCAATGTTATTGATATTGGAACTGTTTCTACCGATGAATATTATTTCGCTGTCGGTTCTATAGATTGTGATGGTGGCATTACCATTTCTGCTTCTCATAACCCTCGGGAATATAATGGATTAAATTTTTGTCTAAGAGATGCTGTCCCTTTATCTTCAGAGAATGGTCTTTTAGAAATCCGAGATTTAGTTCTTAAAGATACTACTCCTCTAGTATCTCAAACCAAAGGCACCGTAGAAAAGCAGGATATAACGGAAGCTTTTCTAAAAAAAGCTATTAGTTTTATAGACCCAACTAAACTTAAACCAATGAAAATTGTAGCTAATGGAAATTTTGGTGTAGACGTAATGCTATTAAAAAAAGCAATTGAAATGTTTAATTTACCTTTAACTATATTTCCAATTAATGAAAATCCTGATGGGACATTTCCTAAAGGTCCACCTAATCCGTTACTTCCTGAAAATAGAACTGAAACATTAGAAATGATTAGAAAAACAGGTGCAGATTTAGCTGTTTCATGGGATGCTGATGGAGATAGATGTTTTTTCGCCGATGAAACTGCTAATTTTATAGAAGGTTATTTCATCACAGCAGTTATAGCTCAGGAATTACTTCAAAAATATCCAGGAAGTAAAATAATAATAGACCCAAGACTTACTTGGGCTACAACAGAAGCTATTACTAAAAACGGTGGAATCCCTATAGTTTGTAAACCTGGTATGACTATTATTGCGGCTCGTATGAAATCTGAAGATGCTTTGTTTGGTGGTGAAATGTCATCTCACTTTTATTTTAGAGATAATTATTATCGTGATAATGGTATTATTCCACTTCTTTTAATTTTAGAAATTTTATCAGAAAAAAATACTACACTTTCTCAAATAGTAGCTCCATTTATTAACAAATATTTTATAACTGGCGAATTAAATTTCGAAACAGAGAAAAAAGATGAAATTATCGAAGCAACTAAAGAAAAATATTCTGATGGGAAACAAGAATTTATAGATGGACTTTCTGTAGAATATTCTGATTGGAGATTTAATTTAAGAAAATCTAATACAGAACCACTTCTTCGTTTAAACTTAGAAGCTTTATCTAAAGATAAAATGGAAGAAAAAAGAGACGAAATAGTTAACTTCATAAAGTCTTTTAATTAATATGCACCAAATTTCTTGGGAAGATTCTATTTGGTTTTTCGATATTGATGACACCCTTATTACTACTACGACATCTGAGATTACTCTTTTAGGTTCAAATGCTGTAAAAGATATGTTACTCAAACAATTTTCTGAGAAAGATGCAGAAAAATTAAGAAAAGATTTTGTTAATATTTTTAATATTTTACTTGCGGGTCATAGGGGAAATCATACTCCTGAGTATCAGAATTTAATAAATAAAATTGATGCATATCAAGTGGATATAAAAAATGAATTTGGGGCTACTAAAAGATGGAGTCGAGAAATATTTCTAAAAATAGCTGCTGATAAAAATAATTTACAGATTCCTTCTGATTTATTAAATAAAACAATTAATTATTATTGGAAATCTATTTCTGAAAATGCGGTAGTATTACCTCATGTAAAAGAGTTTATGGATTTATTAATTAAACATAATAAAAGAATTTATTTAGTTACAGGTAGTGATGCTAGGTTAGTTTTAAAAGATAATAATCAATTTTCTTATAATCCTATTTCTTCTGAGCAATTTAAACAAAGTCGCTTATTGCCCTTAAAAAATAAAGGTATTCCTTACACTTTTGCCTGTATTGGCGACCCAATCGATAAACCTCACAAAGTTTTATTTCAAAAGGCATTTCAAATGGCGCAGAAAGATTTAGGACATAAAATTAATCCAAAGAGTGCCATTATAGTCGGGGATTCTTACTCCGCTGATTTAGCCACACCTCTGGAACAATTAAGCTTTGGCTTAGGAATACTATATAAAAACGGGCTAAAGAAAACAGAAGTTATAAGTGACAATCAAATAAATCTGGGAAACCTATTAGATATTACACAATTTTTAAAAACTCAGTGATCAACTATTGCCTCTAAATACTAAATCCTTTATACTTAATACTAACTTATGATTGATTTATCTAAGTTTAATAAAGCTACTTTTTCTACTCAACCTTACATAAAAAAAGTTGAAAAACCATGGGGATATGAACTTCACTGGGTACCAGAAGGCATGCCATATATGGGTAAAATACTCCATATTAATGCAGGTTGCAGACTTTCTCTTCAGGTTCATGATATCAAACAGGAATCCTACTGGCTTTTAAATGGGGATTGCGATCTCTTAATGGAAAATTCTCAAGGCGAAATGGAAGTAATTCATATGCAAAAAGGCTTTGGTTATACTACTCATACAGGCCAAAAGCACCGCCACCAAGCAGTAACTGATTGTGACATAGTAGAAGTTTCCACTGCTGAGGCTGGAACTACTGATAGATTAGAAGATGATTATGGTAGACCTGATGAAACTCCAGAGCAAAGAAAAATAGAACGTGGCGAAGTTTAATTATGAATTATTCACCTGAAGCAAATTTTTTTAAAACAATTGCTCCTCAAATCATTAATTATGTATCTTCAGAGCTAAAAAATGTCTCGATAGTTAAGCAAAAAAGTGAAAATTTAGGAGAAATGAATTTTGTTACTCAAATTGATATTGAAGTAGAAAAAATGATAGTTGCTAAAATAAAAAAAGATTTTTCTACAGATCTAATACTCGCTGAAGAAGAATATACTGATACTAAAATTCCGGAAAAAGGACGAATTTGGGTTATAGATCCTATTTGCGGGACTGGAAATCTAGGTCGACAAATCTTACTTTTTGCTACCAATATTGCATTAATTGAAGATAATCAATTAGTTGCAGCATGTGTAGTAGATCACCAGCAAAAAACTTATTATTGGAGCACAAGAGATAACAAAATTTATAAAGAAAATGAACTTTATGATACTTCTAAAAAAGCTACTGGCACTATAATTGAAGTTGATTTATTCGCAGCGCAAACCAGATATGATAAGAATCTAAAAATAGAATACGCTAATTTTATTAAAGAGCTTTATACTCAAACAGATTATGCTCTAATCACCTATAATTCTTCTTTTGGGTTTACTTATGCAGCTATTGGAAAAATTGATGGTTATGTTAGTCCAGATCATAATTTATGGGATGTAGCAGCACCTAATTTTCTTATGCTACAGGCAGGTGGAACTCTAACAGATATAAATGGAAATCCATGGAATTTTAATGCTAGATCAGTAATCGCTGCTAAGGATCCAGAGATTCATAAAAAGTTATTAAAAATATATTTAGAAAGTAAAAAAAATTAGCGCTTGCCCATTTTTTTAAATTGTTATAAATTATTAATTACTATGTTAACGAAAAAAAATTTAGAACAAATTAGAAATATCATTTCACAAGAGGTTGAAACAAAGCTTAAAAATGAATTAAAACCAATTAAGAAAAAATTAAATAATGTTTCTCAAGATTTATCTTACGTCATAAAATCGTTTGATGAAAGGATTTCACATAGTGAAAGAGATATCAACATTATTAAACATCACATAGGAGTAATTCACTAAAAATCATGAACATACCCGATTTAGATGAAATTGTTTTAGAAACTTTAGATTTTTTTAGTAAAAATCCACCACCTTCATTTAATCCTAAAGATTATGATCTTCCCTTTGTAGTAGGTTCAGGTAATGCATATAATACTGGCCTTATTATCTTTTCTGAGCAAGCAGCTATATTTGCAGATGAAAGCAATTTTAGAACTATTCTTCCTGCATTTGAAAAAGCAGTAACTAACAAACTCATAACTCAAGCCGTAATTATTTCTGCTTCTGGAGGAAAAGATTCTGTATGGGAAATTGAATTAGCTAAAAAATATGGTTTACAAACTACTCTTATTACTACTAAAGCTGAATCTCAAGCAGCTAAAATAGCAGATAAAATATTTGCCTTTAAATCAATTGATGAACCTTATACATATAATACTTCCACATATATGGGAATGATTTTAGGCGCTACTCATGAAAATATCACTAATATTCAAGGAGCGATAAAATCTCTCAAATTCCCAGAGAATTTTAATGAGTATAAAAGTTATTCATTTGTATTACCAGATAAATTTTCAGCTATTTGTCCCATGCTAGATATTAAACGTCATGAATTATTCGGACCACAGGTATCTTTACGTGCCTTCCCTGAAGGACATGCCAGACATGCCAAATTCGTAATTAGAACTAAAAACGAATTAGTAATCTCAATTAATGAAAAGAATGAATTTTTTGGTGATCCAGAAAGTCGTTGGAATATTAGCTTAGATCAAAATGTTAACTTCGCTATGATAATGGCAGTTACTTACTATATAGTAGGTAAAATACAAAAATCTAAACCACCTTATTTTAAAGAAAATATAGGTAATTACGTTTCTGATTATGGACCTAAAGCTTACGGGCCTACCACTGCTCCATTTGATTTAATCGTTCCAGGATCTAAGTAATATTAGATGCCAATTAACCTCCTTGTAAAAAATAATTTAAACTTGTAATCTAATATTATGGATGATTTTATACTCACATTTAATCACATTTCCAATATTGATAAGAACTATTTAGGAAAAGAAATTATAGAACAATCTACATTAGAACATGAAGGAATTATTATCAGTCCATCTATTATTTTAACTAACTCTGCACTTCTCTATTTTTTAAAGCAACAAAATATTTTAGAGACACTAAATAATGAAAAAAATATTAAAAAAATAAAAACCATTTTTCATGATGCTAAATTTCCTGAAAATTTAGCCAAAAGAATTTTGGCACATTATCATAAATTAGCAGGAGCTATAAAGGAATCTGAACTTAAACTTACTCCTTTTATTATTTATGGAGATCATGAAAAAGAATTAAATTCCACAGTAACTAAAGGAGAAGCTAATTTAGTTTTAGAAATTAAAGAAGTTTGGAGAGAATTTTTAGAAAATAATTATGTTACATTTGAAAATAATTTTACAGATAATAGACCTAAAATTGTTATATTAATACAGAAAAAACCTAAGTTGGATTTAAAAGGTGAAATTTATACATCTAAATTCTTTAGGAACAGAAAAGTTATTGAAATAATATTAACTATTAAAGGTAAAAATAAAAAAATCATTCTTGATAAGCAAAATGAAGAAATAATAGAAGGAGAACAACTTAAAATATATAAGAAATATTTAAATCAAATTTTTAATACTGCTAATAAAATAGATAAGCTTTTATATTTACCTAAAAAATGTGACTTTTATATTGAAAAGAATAAATTATTTATTACTCAGATTCTAGATGATTCTAGCTTTAGTAAAACAGTCGTAGAATCTGAAAAAGAAGATAGATTAATTTTAAGTGGTGAAAATATAAAACCAGGTTTGGTAAGTGGGAAAGCAGTTGTTTTTAATCATAAAATAAATCAAGCTAAAAATATTTTAATTTTAGATTTTTTTGGTCGCGAGGATTTAAAATACTTTAAAAACGCACTGGGTTTAGTTTTAACTAAAAAAGAAAATATTAGTTTACTTGAGAATTTACAGTTACCAATCATTTTTAGTAAAGAAGCAAAAAATAAAATAAAAAATGAAGATTTAATTACTATAAATGGGACTACTGGTGAAATTTTTAAAGGTGGATATATTCATCCTAAAATAATTGCTACAAATAATTATAAAACTGCAACTAAAATTTTAGTTAATTTAAATGATGAAAATATTAGTGATCTTATAAGGAATTTTTCAGATGGGATTTTTTATGAATCTACTTTTCAACCAGTTTCTCATTTTGAAAATTTATCAAATAATGTTAATAAAAAAATTATTTATAGTCTTATTTCTGATGATACAAATTTAGAAAAAGAGTTAAAGATAATAAAATTATTAAGAAATAAAAACAGATTAAATAATATTTCCATCTCTATATCTAACGCAAATACTATTGATGAAATTATAAATAATAAAAAAATAATTGCAGCAAATGGACTTTATAGAAGTCATACATTTGAAGAATTTTTAAAAATAAAAACTATTTCCGAATGCGAATCTTTTACAGAAATTTTAAATTTAAACTTTGATGGAATAATTTTTGATTTAAAAACTTTAACAAATTATTATTTTGGTGAAGACTTAGAAATATTAAAAGATAATCCTGAATTTGAAAATTTTATTTTAGAAACTATAAAACACTTTTCCAAAGATAATTTAAAACTTTTTATAGACTTAACAAAAGTAAGTATTTCTCATTATTTTTTAAATAAACTTATAACTATTGGCTTAACTGGATTTTTAGTTAATAAGAGTGACTTTATAGATAAAAAAACTAAAATAAGAACTATAGAAAAGAAATTACTAGAATAATTTAAAGAATTATGGCAAAAATTAAAAATATACAAGCTAGAGAAATTCTGGCTGCAGATACTAAACCTACTATAGAAGTTTTCGTAGAGTTAAATGACGGAACTATTGCTAAATCATCTTGCCCTATAGGCTATAAAGCAGGCGAATATGAATCTTTTTCTATGTTTGAAAGAGATGATAATGGAGAAATCTTAAGTGTTAAAAAAGTAATTGAAAATATTACTAATATTATCGCTCCCAAATTAATAGGCCAAGAAGCTTCTAAACAACAGCAAATTGATCACATGCTTATAGAATTGGATGGTACTCAAAATAAAATTAAGCTTGGGGCAAATGCTATGCTAGCTACTTCTCAAGCTATAGCTAAAGCCAGCGCTAAAGTAGCTAAATTACCTTTATTTTTATATTTAAGAGAATTTATATCTAAAAATCCTCAGATTAGAATTCCAACGACTATTTTTTCTGCTATCGCGGGTAGTAAAAAAGTAAATTCTAACATAGATTTTGAGGAAATTTTAGTTTTACCTACTAGCAGTTCTTCTTTAGAAAATTCTATTAAATTATATAAAAAAATTAATCAAAAAATTTTAGATTATCTAAAATCAAAAAATGAAAAATTTCTCATTTCGCCTAGAGGAGCTTATTCTCCTAATGCACAAACCAATGAAGAAAGTTTATCTATTTTAAAAGAAATTATTTCAGATTGTGGATATCAATTAGGTTTTGATTTATTTTTGGGTGTAGATGCTGCAGCGGATAATTTTTATGAAGCTAAAAAATATAAATTGGCTGATAGAGAATCTTCATTAGATGCTAAAAGTTTAATCTCCTTTTATGAAAGTTTGGTAACTGATTATCATATTCTTTATTTAGAAGATCCTATTTATGAACAGGACTTAGAGAGCTGGCAAAATCTAACTAATTCTATTTCTAGAAGCACAATAGTAGTTTCTGATCGCATGACGGCTACAAATTTATATCGTCTTCAAATGGCTTTAGACAAAAAATCTATCACAGGTATGTCTATAAAACCCATTCAAACTGGTACTGTTATAGAAGCTTTAGCGACAGCCGAAGTGGCTAAAGCAGCGGGTATTAAAATCGTAGTTTCTTCTAGAACTTTTGAAACTGATGATGATTTTATAGCAGACTTCGCAGTAGCAGTAGGTGCAGATTATATAAAATTTGGAGCTCCCACCCGTGGGGAACATATAGCTAAATATAATAGGCTTTCTAAAATTGAAGAACAAATTAAGATGCTATAAGATTTTATAATTTTAATTCTTACTACAAGAAATTTAATCCCACAAAGCAAATTTATTTCATGTTGTCCTTTACAGAACAATCCTATAATGTTATAATTGTCTCATGCCAGAAGTCACTAGAAGAAAACTCATAACAGGAACTGCTCTTTCTATTATAGCAGCAGAAACAGGCGTTATTTTAGGACAAAATCTAGAAAGTAATGCAAATTTTATCTTACCTCGTGAAACTATTGAGACTAACTTTAAAGATGGTTTGGAGCCTTGGTTAGACACATTTAATAGTGTCTCTACTCTAAGACGAAAATTAGGTGCTACTCCATCCTACTTTTACTTACGAAACGGTTCAAATATTTATAATGGAGAAGCATTATTAGCAAAGATTGCTAGAGGAATTGCATCTACTCAGGAAAAAAATCTTTTGGCAGATGGATGGTTTAAAGAAGATATTATTAAGGTTAAAAAGGGAGATATAATGGTCGAAACAGATAATTATGACCCTTTACTGGATAATATACGTGAACAACAGATTGAAAGAGTTCGGAACACAATTCAAATTATAATACCACCTGAAACTAAAAACCCAATAGAGTATGAAAAGCAAATCAGAGATGCTTTAGCAGATTTTGCTTATATTGCTCCACAAATGATAGAAATGCTACCTAATACCATTAAAATTAGAAATGATATGGGAGGTTTAACTTACTATGATCAGGAATTAGTAGAACTTCCTTCATTTGAGAATAAAGAAGATTTCTGGGTAGCTCTTATTCATGAAGCTAGACACCGAATAGAGTTTGTTTTATTAGAACATAAAAATATACTAGTAAAAGAACGTGTGGCTCAATATTTTAATACTAAATTACATGCTATCGACAGAATAGCAGAAACTTATTTACGGGCTACATGGTCAGCAGCAGAATGGTTTAAATTTGGATTTAATGATTTTATTCCTTATGACTCAAATATAGTTAATAGTAGATATATATCAAACTTAGAAAATTACTTTAAACAAAAATATAATATTAAGTTACTTCCTAAGTATGATGGTGAAAGCGATGGAAATAGATATAATCAATTAATTCATGCTGTAGGACAATTAGCTCTTAAAAAACCTGAAATTTTAGCAGATGATAAAATTACTAGTTTAATGCAAGTATTAGTAGACGAAATTTTCCACTTCTTAGTAGGCCCTGTACAAGGATCCAAATCTATTGGATTACCTTCTGATAAGAATCCTATCTCGAATCCTATGCATCCATATAACACTGCTAATTTAGAAACTCAGTGGGAAGCATGGAATACATTTGGAGGAATTGATCTAGGAGGATTAGATGATGATTTCTTTAGTTTGATAAGGAGACTTCTTAAACTGGATCCTTGGTCATAATTGACTACTGGAAAAAGTTAATTATTAAATAAAATTACAAACTCTCCTTTTGGTTTTTTATTTTTATAAGCAATTAACAACTCAGATATTTTTTCTTTCTTTACTTCTTCATAAACTTTAGTTAATTCACGAGCTATAACAATCTCAATATCTCCAAATATTTCCAGTAATGCTTCCAGGTTACCAATAATTTTATAAGGCGAGGCAAAAAATATATTTGTAGTTTTTATTAATTTTTCAGATTCTTTTATATTTTCTAGCAGTTTTAATGCATGCGATTTTTTCTCTGGTAAAAATCCATAAAAAGAAAATTTATCAGTTGGCAATCCAGACACTGAGAGTGCTGAGATTACAGAAGATGGACCTGGAACGCTAACTACTTTTATATTATTTATTAAACATTCTCGAACTAATTTAAATCCGGGATCAGAAATAAGAGGAGTACCTGCATCGGAAACTAAAGCCACATTTTTATCATTTAAAAGTAAATTTAACATCTCTGGAATTTTTCGCATTTCTACTTCATCATAAAAAGAAATCAAAGTAGGATTACTATCTGAAACGTTTTCGTCATTGCGAGCTTCGCCAGAGGCGGGCGTGGCAATCTTTTTTTTCAAATCAAACAACCAATTTTTTCTGATGTAATCTAATAGTAATCCTGTTTTTCTAGTATCTTCACAAGCAATAACATTCACTGAAAATAAAGTTTGGACTGCTCTTAAAGTTAAATCACCCATATTGCCGATAGGAGTTGAAACAATATATAATATTCCCATAATGAACTTTATTATACAGTTTATTTCTCATTTCGGATACTTTGCCGTATTTATTTTCATGACTATGGAATCTGCATTGATTCCTATTCCTTCAGAAGTTACACTTCCCTTCGCTGGTTTTTTAGCTCAAAATGGTCATCTTAATTTATTTGTAGTTATGATTGTGGCTATTTTAGGCGATTTAGTAGGAACTTCTATTCTTTATGCTATAGGAGTTTTTTTAGAAGAAGAAGTAATTATTAGACTTATAGATAAATATGGCAAATTTATTTTAATATCCAAACATGAATATACGAAACTCATGGAATGGATTAATAAACGGGGATCAATCATAATTACAGTCGGAAAACTTTTACCTGGATTTAGGAGTATCATTGGTTTACCAGCTGGCCTTTCAGAAGTATCTTATGTTAAAACTTTAATTTTTACACTTATAGGTTCTGTTATTTGGTGTGTATCTTTCGTATTATTAGGTCTTATTTTAGGTAAAAACTGGGAAATTTTAGATCCAATATTTAAAAAATTTGAATTAGTAATAATCTTAGCAGTAGTTTTAGCAGCACTCTGGTATATCAACCACAAATTAAAAATAATAAAGTTTAAAAAATAATCACTTTACATCTACTTAAATTTTCATATATAATTCCTTCCATGAGTAAAGACAAAGAGAAAAATAGAGGTAAAAAAGAAATGAGTACATTACATGGATTTGAGGAATTAGCAGCTAGTTTTAACGTAGAATTACCTAAAGAAGAAGTAGTAGAAAATCCTTGGATACAGTTTATTAATTTAAGTCCTTTAGAAAAATGTAAAGAAGTGCTAAATTTACGTTATGAACGAGGAACTAAAAGTGGTTTAATAAGAGAAATTTCTTTTGCAATTAAAAGTGTTATGGATATGAGTACGGAAGAGCGTAAGAACCAGGGTTTGGAATTAATTGTAAATGGTCCAAGTGACGAGAGAGGTAAATTAAAACCAGATCTACCTTTAGATATTTTTGCATATTTTGTTTATGTAAAACTTAATTTGGCTAGCGGCAAAACCCATTACATTAGTAATAGTTGTGCTCCAGTTGCAGATAATATTAAAGAGGAGAATGAATCTAATGGAGATGCATTAATAAAGTTTACAAATAACATTATCGAACTAGCAGAATGTTATCCAGAAACTCCTGAACAGCAATATATGAGGTATATAAGTACTCTTAGATATTTAGATTATCTTATTTCTAAAGAAAAACACTTCAGAGAAGTAGGCTCAGAAACTGGACTAATTGCTGGTAAAAATCGAGAGATAAGTTTTAGACGTACAACTGGAAGAAGCAATGAATTAAATCAATGGAAAACTATAGTATTAGCTAGGTATTTGGACCTTGCTAAAACATTACAAAGTAAGTTTGGAGAGCTTTTTAAAACAAGTGAAAGTTATGATAATGTTCATACTAATCTTAGTATGGTTAATATACCTGAAGGGTTAAATAAGAATGAACCAACTAAAAGTGATAAGAGTAAGTCTATAGTAGTAGGATTAGAACCAATAAAAATGAATGCCAGATTCTTTAGAGAAGGTAAATTAATAAATGAATATACAGAAGCTTGTAATAATATTTGTAATATTTTGGGACTATAAGTTTTAATGAAATCTTAAGTAAATTTCCTTATTACCGCCACGCATTTACCTTGAATAGTCAGTTGGGTTGGATAAATGGGGCGCATTTCAGAATTAGCAGGACGAAGCACTACTCGATCATTTTCTTTATAATATTTTTTAAGAGTAGCGAGATTATCATCTACTATCGCTACTATTATATCTCCCATTTTAATCTCACGTTCTTTCTCAATAACCACATAATCGCCATCTAAAATTCCATCCTCTATCAATGAATCACCTTTTACCTGTAAAACATATGCTGCATATTTACTAGAGAGCAGAGACGCTGAAACTGAAAAAGTCGCATAAGGATCACTATGAGGCTCTAATGGTTTTCCTGCTGCTATAAAACCCATTAGTGGCAGTTCCACAGAGGGACCTACACGGCTCATTTTATATGAAACAGTAGGATCGATAATTTTAAGAACACGACTGTTCCCTTCTACTTTTTGAACATAACCTTTATCTACTAGTGTTTTTATAATTTGATGGATAGTAGAAACTGCTCTATGACCTGTTGCATTCGCAATCTCAGTTAAGGTAGGTGAATAACCATATCTATTTTGATATTGGATTAAAAATTCGAGTACTTCTCTTTCTCGTCTATATAGAACTCCAGCCATACTAAATTTTATACGAAATTCGTATATTTTTGTCAATAGGACAATGTGGTACAATCTAATATATAATCTATGAAATTTAAAGTTGTTTCTAATTTTAACCCTAGTGGTGATCAACCTCAAGCCATAAAACAGTTAAGCACCAACATTAAAAATAATGCTAAACATCAAGTGCTTTTAGGTGTTACAGGCAGTGGGAAAACCTTTACCATGTCTAAAATTATAGAAGAAGTTCAAAAACCAACTTTAGTAATAGCACATAATAAAACTTTGGCTGGACAACTTTATCAAGAATTTCGCGAGTTTTTTCCTCATAACGCAGTATCATATTTTGTTTCTTATTATGACTATTATCAACCGGAAGCTTATGTTCCCCAATCAGATACTTATATCGAAAAAGAATCTGAAATTAATGAAGAGATCGATAAACTTAGACTGGCTGCCACTGCGAATTTACTAACTAGGAAAGACGTTATCGTAGTAGCTTCTGTCTCCTGTATTTATTCTCTGGGCTCACCAGTTGAATATGGAAAGTTTGTTTTGGAAATAAAAGCTGGCATGAAAATAAATCAAAAAGATATTTTAATCCGACTCACTGATCTTCAATATGACAGAAATGATTTTGGTTTTCATAGAGGTTCATTTAGAGTCAGAGGAGAAGATATAGAACTGCTTCCAGCATATATGGATACAGGTCTTAGAATAATTATTAAAGAAAATTTTTTAAGGAAAATAGAAGAATTTGATCCTTTGACTGGAGATACTATTTCAAATATTGATGCAACAATAGTCTACCCCGCTAAACATTATATGACTGATCCGAAAACTTATGAAAATGTTTTTAAAGAAATTAGAACAGATTTAGGTAAACAAATCGAAATATTTAAAAAACAAAATAAATTACTTGAAGCTCAGAGAATCCAGCAAAGAACTAATTTTGATTTACAAATGATTCAGGAAGTAGGCTACGTAAATGGAATTGAAAATTATTCCAGATATTTTGAAGGTAGAAATCCTGGAAGTGCTCCTTATACACTCCTGGATTATATGAAAGCTTGCTCTGAAGATTGGCTTTTATTCGTGGATGAATCTCACATGAGTTTACCTCAGGTCCGTGGAATGTATAATGGCGATCGAGCGCGAAAAGAAGTCTTAATAGACTATGGATTTAGACTACCTAGCGCTTTAGATAATAGACCGCTTAAGTTTGAAGAATTTATGTCTCGAGTTAATCAAGCTGTGTATGTAAGCGCTACTCCATCAGATTTTGAAATGTCACTAGCTACTGAAACACCTAATGGGGTGGCAGAACAATTAATAAGACCTACTGGCATAGTCGATCCTATAGTCGAAGTTAGACCAACTAAAGGCCAAATTCCAGATTTAATGCAGGAGATTTTAAAACGAATTGAGAAACATGAGCGCGTTCTAGTTACTACTTTAACCAAAAGAATGTCGGAGGAATTAACTTTTTACCTTCAAGAACGAAATATTAAAGTTCTTTATCTTCATTCAGATATAGAGACTTTAGAACGCCAGGAAATATTAGACAAACTTCGCCGCGGAGATGTAGATGTAGTTGTAGGAATTAATTTACTTCGAGAGGGTTTAGACTTACCAGAAGTTACTTTAGTGGCAATTTTAGACGCGGATAAAGAGGGCTTTTTAAGAAGTAAAACCTCGCTGATTCAAACTATGGGCCGCGCTGCTCGAAATATAAACTCCAGAGTTATTCTTTATGCAGATAAACAAACAGACTCTATGAAATTTGCTATTTCTGAGGTAGAAAGACGACGAAAAATCCAATTAGAATATAATAAAAAACATCACATTACTCCTAAAAATATCCAGAAATCTATAAGAGAAAGATTAGTGGAATATGAAGAAGACATTCCTGCTGAAGATGTAGTTTTTAAAGATTTAGAGAATAAAGAAATTTTACTTCCTGATGATAAAAAGAAAATGAAAAAGCTTCTTAAAGAACGAATGACTCAAGCAGCGAAAAATCTCGACTTCGAATCCGCAGCAATGTTAAGGGATAAGATAAAAAGTTTAGATAAATAAACTAAACTGTAGCAATGTGTGATTTTCCTATTTTTTTAATTCTTTCTTCATGATTATCAAAATTTTCTTTGGTGTGATAATCACCTATTAATTTATACTCTCTACTTTTTTCCAATTCTCTTACAATATAATCCATCTTATTTAATATTTCATCTCGATAGCCCCGGGCCTTTTCGTCCATTTCCTCAAATCTTCTATCAATTTGATCAAATTTATCATCATGTTCATCTAGTTTTTTATTATTTCTCGCAATCTTTGTCTCTAAATTGTCAAATTTTTTATCGTGTTCATCTAACTTAGAAGTTATTTTAACAAATATTTTGTCAATGACTGTTATCCACTTATATTTTCCATATGTTCTATATTGGTAACTATATTATTCTTTACTTCAATAGACACTGCATCAATTCTTAGAGCTTGGGGTAATCTAGGATGAGTTATGGCATAGAACTGCGCCGCTTTAAAAAGATTTTTTAATTTAAAATAGTTTATAGCCTCTATCGGTGTACCAAAAGAATTGGAAGTTCTACTTTTCACTTCAAAAAAAACCATAGTGGATTCAAATGGATCTAAAGCGATAATATCAATTTCCGCGTATTTAGGTCTGTAATTCCGTTCTAAAATCTTATAACCTTTCTCAAACAAGTATTTAGCAGCAGCATCTTCACCTAATTTCCCTACAGGGTTGGAAATTTTCATACTAATTAAAGTTTAACAAAGAAAAATAATCTTTGCGAGCTTAATCAAATTAATAACAAAAACTTATTTTACTTTTCGAAGATATAAGAGGTTGGCTTGACGAACTTTAGCTTTAATATGCCCAACAACCTCTACTTTTTCTGCTAAAGGAGAAGCAAAAGGAATCACTTTTTCTACAGCTACATTCCCTACTAATTTACGCACAGTAAAGCTTTTATTATCGCCAGATCCACGAATATCTAAAACCGTACCTTCAAAAACTTGAATTCTGGTTTTATCTCCTTCCTGAATTTTTTGGTGGACACGTATAATGTCACCTGGCCTAAACGTCGTTGTAATCATGAACTATATTATACCAAAATTATCTATACTTTCTCAAGTAATAATAGCTTTATGGGTGTGGACGTAATCTTCTTTTATTTTCGAGCTCAGCAGCAGCTTCGTTTTTAACTTCTGAATTAAGGATATCTACTACAAAGTTAGTTTTATATAAATCAGCAAAGCTACCTAACATAGTAGTAGGAAGTTCACGAGAACTTTGATTTATTTCTAAATATTTTTTGGTAAAAAAAGCTCGAATTTCAAGTGATGGTCTTCTACCTGCAGGACACCCATCTGCTTCACCTAATCCAAATTCTAATAATTTATTTCTATCTAATCCCGTAGATGTAATTACTTCACCTTCATGAGCTTTTATTTCTTTACCCTTATTTACCTGTTTTGCTACTTCTCCACTCTCTACGCCTATTCCTACTTGAAGAGAAGGCAATTCTGAAAGACTAATTTGTGAAGCCATAATTGCTAATCTTGAAACAAAATCCTCCTGAAAAATACCCAATAATTGGGCTACTACTTTATTTCCTGTACCAGCGCCCGATCTAAATAGATTTTCAGTATCAGAGTATAAAGTTCGAGCTAAACCGTTGGCTGCGGCTGAATTAATATTATTTATTAAATTTCCTAAATATGATCTCACTTCAGAATCGCCGAGAAATTTCTTCCAAGGCTCAGAAATCGCAACATCTTTTAAAACACCACTATAATTACCTATTCCTAATTCGCCTAAAAATTGTCTGAATGATTCATAATAACCATCGAAGACATAAGTTTGATAATCCAGCAATATACTAGCAGAACCTGTTTTAAAAACTGAATTGACTTCTTTATCTAACTTAGGAGAATATGCTTGAATCTGACCTTTGTCATTTGTAACTAAATGTCTACCTGATTTGTCTGTTTGTAATTGAGGAGCAAATGGAAGCTGATTATTATTTATTCTATCTTCATGAAAAATAGCAAAAACTGCGCCTAGATCAGCAAAGCTTTGATAGAATTTTTCGAATTCAGGATTTTGGGAAGTATACTTTTCTTCTATCGGCATATTGATGTCTATATTTTAACATTTTTTGTATAATTATCAAGGTTTAGTCTTTTACACAGGCTTTTATGAACTCCATGAAGAGTGGATGAGGTTTTAGAGGCCTACTTTTATACTCAGGGTGACCTTGGGTGCCTAAATAGAAAGGATGAACTGATTTTGGTAACTCAATTATCTCAGCTAGATTTTCTACTACTGAACGGGCTGAAATGATAAGTCCTGATTTTTCAAAATCTTTAGCAAATTCATCATTAAATTCGTATCTATGTCTGTGTCTTTCACTGGTTAAACCTTTTTCCTCATTAATAAATCCTTTATATTTTTTATAGGCATCATAAGCAATAGTTCCCTTTTTAACCTTAGCTTCCCAAGAACCTAGTCTCATAGTTCCACCATAGGCACGTCGCTCCATATGAATCTTTTGAGCTGGCATGAGATGAATAACATTATGTTTACCTTTAGGATCGTTTTCCTCAGTATTTGCGTCCTTCCAACCAATAACATACCTAGCAAAGGCTACTGCGGCTAATTGCATACCATAACAAAGACCTAAATAAGGAATTTTTTTAATTCGTGCATAATTTGCAGCTTTTATCATACCTTCAGCTCCTCTTTCTCCCCAACCAATTGGAACTATAATACCATCAGGATTACCGATTAATTTCTCTAAATCTTCTGTTTCTGCTTTTTGAGCGCTAATCCAGCGAGTTTTAACATTTACGTTATTTCCCCATCCAGCATGATCCAAGGCATCAAAAAGAGCTGCATAAGAATCACGGAGTTGGTAGTCTCCAGTACCAAAATATTTACCGACAATGGCAATTTCCACAGTTTTTTTAGTTTCTTCTATAGTTTTACAAAGTTTATTCCAGTCGGTTATATTAGCAGATTTTATAGGAAGACCTAATTTTTTAAGAATTTTTTTATCTAGGTCCTGTTGCTTTAAAACTAAAGGAATTTCATAAGCTGAGGATAAGTCTGGATTAGAAATAACATTTTCTTTATCTACACTACAGAAAAGCGCAAATCTATCTTTTCGCCTCTCATCCAACATTTTTTCACTACGAGCAACTATGAAATCTGGCTGAATCCCCATAGAATTTAAAGCTTTCACAGAAAGTTGAGTAGGCTTAGTTTTTGGCTCTCCTAAATGTTTAGGGGTAGGAACATAGCTAACATGAACATGTATTACATCCCCTGGGTTTTTCCAGGCTAAAATTCTAGATGCTTCATAATATAAAATATTTTGATATTCTCCTGCTGTTCCACCTAATTCTATAGTAATAACATCTGCGTCAGTCTTTTTAGCGAGATCTTTAATTCTTTTTATAATTTCATCTGTAATATGTGGAATAGCTTCTACGTCTTCACCATTATATTCAAATCTTCTTTCTCTATCTATAACAGTCTGATAGATTCTTCCCATAGTGACAAAACTATCTTTTCCCATGTCATGGCCTAGAAACTTTTCATAAGTTCCAATATCCATGTCTGCTTCCGTACCATCTTCACAGAGGAATGGATCACCATGCTCTATAGGATTTATGGTACCCGCATCTACATTTAGATAATTTTCAAATTTTATGGGTACTACTTTAAGACCTGTGTTTTGGAGAAGAAGTGCCATAGAGGCTGCTGTAGTGCCTTTTCCTATTCCTGAGATTAGACCCCCAGAAACAAAAATAAATTTAGTTTTCTTAGTGTGCACGATTTATGTTAATAAAAAAATGGGCTTATGTCAATAGAATTTACTATAACAAAATATGCTTGGTTCACTTCCAAAAATCCTCAATGTTTACTCCAAACTTAGAAAGAGTCTTTAAAACTGCGGGAATGGGAAGACCTACCACATTAGAATAATCGCCATTTACCTCTTCCACTAAAACTAATCCTTTTTCTTGAATTCCATATGCACCAGCTTTATCTAATGGCTCACCAGTTTTCACATAAGCTTCAATTTCTTCAGAAGATAATTTTTTAAATAGAACTTTAGATGAAACATGAGAAGTCATGGTTTTTTTAGTTTTAGTATCAATTATGGTAAAACCAGTTATAATTTCATGCCAATCTCCAGAAAATTCTTTAAGCATCTTTATAGCATTTTTTTTAGTGTGTGGTTTACCATAAATTTTATTTTTAAAATAAACTACCGTATCTGCTGCGATAATGATGGCATTTTTATATTTTTTAGCCACCATTTTAGCTTTCTCTGAAGAATACCTTTCTGTTAATTCAATCGGAGAAAGAGTTATATTTTCCATGTCTTCGTCATAATTTGAGACATCAACTTTAAAAGTAAGACCAATTTGTTTTAAAAGCGCTTTTCTTCTGGGAGAACTAGAAGCTAAAATAATTTCTCGCATACCTACTTTATGATCTTATCATAAATTTCAGATTCAATTGCGTAGCAAGATAAAATTAACTAAAATTAGCTTACGGCCGAAGTAACTCAGTGGAAGAGTAGCTCTTTCGTAAAGAGCAAGTCGTGGGTTCAAGTCCCACCTTCGGCTCACTTAAATTTTTAAATTTTGATACAATGCATTTATGAGATCACGTATTTCTGAAAATACTGAAAAGAAAGTTAAAACCCGATTAGTTTTGACAGTATTGGGAACAATTATTATATTATTTTTAATTTTTAGATATGGAGTAAACGCTTTAATAAATTTTAGCCTATTCTTAAGTAATAGAAATTCTGCTGTACAAAATGGAAATTCTGGTCAAACAAATAATCAATTTATTTCTGCTCCCATTTTAGATGTTTCTCAAACAGCTACTAATAGTGCTTCTATTGAAATAAAAGGAAGTGCGCAAGCAAATATTAAAATTTTACTTTTCAAAAATAATTCTCAAGTCGATCAGACTACTTCAGATAATAATGGAAGTTTTACTTTTAAAAATGAAAATTTAGATAAGGGTACTAATAATTTTACTGCTCAAGCACAAGTTAATAATTCAAAAAGTTCTTTTTCAGATCCTGCTACTGTTACCTATTCTGATTCTGCACCAAATCTAACTATTTCTAATCCATCGGACAATGCTACTTTTTCTCATGACCAAAATCCAATACAAGTTACAGGAAAAACTGATTCAAATGTAAATGTAACAGTTAATGGTTTTATAGCTCAAACAGATTTAAATGGTAACTTTTCTTATACTTTAAATTTAAATAATGGAAATAATGGAATCACTGTAGATGCTGTAGATCAAGCAGGTAATAAAACTGAAAAAACTATTCACGTGAATTATAATCAATAATCACTACTAAACTCCAGGTCCACACCATAATGGGGGGATAAAAAAGAGCATTTACAAAAAGGCTTCCAATAAAAACAGTTAATATACTACAGAAAATAAACTTGTTGTCATTGTGATAATTTGACTGTTTTGAGTTTATTGTCAAGGAACTTTTCCAGAATTTTTGCAATAACTTCTTGAACAAAAGTAAATAAAAAAACAATCCAATAACTCCAGTCGTTGCTAGTATAAAAATAAAACTATTATCTGTCCCTGCTCCAGCATGAGAAATATCAGAGTTATTTTTTAAAAATCCTAATTTTTCTTGTTCATATCTATAAGTATTAAAACCAATACCCCAAATCGGACTTTTAGAAAATATAGTAAAAGCATGATTCAAGGAAATAAATCTTTGACTAATAGAATAAGTTCTTAATAAGTTTATTGGTTCTAGTTTAGAATTAGTAAAAAATGCAGCAAATAATATAAAAAATAATATGAAAATTCCAAGTAAATATTTATAAATTTTATTTTTCGATATAAAAACTAAAATTATTAAACTAATAAAAAATGCTATAAATGCTCCTCTGGAATAGGTTAAAAGTAATGATATAAATGAGATAATAATACTAATAGGAATAATTATATTTATTTTTTTATTTCTCTTTTTAAAAAATGTAAATAAATAAATAATAAACGAAGCGATAAAAACTCCTGCAAAATCTGGATCTAAAAATGTAGAAAACAATCTGTATAAATGATCATCCCAACCTAAATAATAAAGATTTCTTAAATTTGGATATAAAATATATTGTAAAAATCCTAATACTATAAAACTTATTCCCCAGATGAACAAAGAATTAATTAAGAGTTTTTTATTTTTAATCCATAATTTTTTGGCTAAAAAATAAATGCTGAAATATGAAATAAAACGCCATAAATAAAGTGACGAAATTAAAATTTGATTTACAGTAAAATTTCTAAGATTTAAGAGTAATGATAAAAAGCAAATACCTATAAAAAATAAAAAATATTTTAAATTAGAGAAAATTTGATCATTTTTGTTTTTAACATACAAAAATATCACATAAATTAATGAAAAAAAAGAAACTATATCTAAAAGGGATATTCCGATAGAATTACCTAAATAAATTCTGGTTAATTCGCCTAAAATCGACGAAACAATAATTGATAAAAAAATAACTTTCCTCATAACTTTCTGTGAATCGTCAACTATACACTATTTCTTATATAGTTTAACATGAGTGACATTATTTTGATAAATTATTCTCCAATTTTTATATTTATTAGGTAAATTAGAATTCTGTGTTGCTATATAATTAAATTTATCCGAAGGCTTTAAAAATGATTGGTCAATAAATGGAAAATCCACATAATATTCGTTATGAAAACCAATTAATAACACTTTATCTTTAACTTTTATATGATTTTTAAAAAAATTAGCGCAATCATAAAAATCACCAAAATTTAAATTTAAATTTTTGCATAAAAATTCTACTTTAGTCTCCTTAGCTAAAATCACGGGTAAATATTTATAATTAGCGCCAAATCTAAAAATAATTGAAATAATAATAGCTAAAATAACAACAGTGATTAAAACTGTAGTTTCAAATTTCTGTTTCTTATAGAAATCAATTAAAATAGCACAAACTATAGAAAAAATTCCAGTAAATGGTAATATGAAACGTCCCCCACCAGTAAGTGGTGTAAAATACCAAGAAAAATAAATTATTATTGATAATAATAACAAATAGAATTTCCCTTCTTTAAATTTTTTAATATTAATAAAAACAAGTGGAATAAATATTAAAAATATTGGAGACAAAGGGTCGGGGCTAGCGGTAAAAATTTTCCAAGTGATTTCTATAAAAAATAAAGGATTAAAAATACTCCAAGAATAGCCGCTGGGATAAAGCTTAGTTAGGAATGGATACATGGGATTTCCTGTGGAAATATACGAAAAAATAAACCAAGGTAGTGGAATTAGAAAAACTACAAGGTTATAAAGTAATAAATTTTTAGTTACAAATTTACTCTGGTAAGAATTTTTTACATAAAATATTATTAAAAAAATATTTATTCCTACTAAATCAAATACAGAAATTAATTTAGTACTAATTGCTAAGCCAGTCAAAATAGATGATTTCATTAAATCAATAACATTTCTATTTTTAGCAAAATGCAATAAATAATAAAAACTTAGAACTTCAAAAAAAGTTCTTATTAAATCTACATATGCTGTTATTTGTAACCAATCAAATGCTAGGGAGGATGAAAAAATAATACAAGCTATAATCGATAATTTTTTGGGTAAATATAATCTGCCAATTTTATAAATTACTAAAATCGTCAATAGTCCAAATATAAAATGGAATAGTTTAGCATATATCTCTGAACCAAATGATATAAATGCAGCATATATCATTTCTGTAAATTTAGGCATTACAGAATAATAAAAAAGTCCTCCAGGAATAAAAAATATTTTATGGTTTAGAAGATAAATTTTAGGTAAAGTTAAATGGTACCATAATGCGTCAAAAGAAAGTTCTGGACCAAGCGCACCAATTAAATTAACCAATTGCTGTAATATCAGTAAACTCAAACTTAATATTATTACTTTGTCATTCTGAACTAAATGAAGAATCTCGTTCTTATTATTTAATAAATTTTTAATCAAAATTCCAACTGACAATATAATATAAATTAAAGATAAAATAATTAAAATTTGTTTATATAAAAATCCAAAAATTCCTAGAGAAAAAATTATGTAGGAGAATATACCAGTAAGAATAGCAAATGTAAACATTATTTAACTCTTTGAAGCAATTGATAAAAATAATTTATAAAAACAAAAATTATCCAAATTGTTAACAATACTTTAAGATTTACCTTTCTTAATTCTTGATTCATACTTCATGATTCCGAATTTAGTTGCCAAAGTTTACCTCGTACTAAAAATGAATGAAAACTCATCATAATTGCAAAAACTAAACCGATCTCTCCATCTTTATATCCTTCCTTTATGAAAAAATTCTGAAAAAATTTTCCGACAGGATAAGCTATTATTTCAAAAACATTAGTTTTTTTATTTGAATCAAAAAGTTCTTGTGCTCTAATAGAACTATAAAAATTTACTGCTGATAAAAATTCTGAGACTGTTGGGTGAGGGTAGTGGTAAATAGGATTTTTTAACTCCCCTACTTCTCCATCTACTAACATTTTTTCATGTACATTACCAATCCATGATGCTTTGTTTTTACGAGCTAAACGCAATAATTTTAAATCTTTAATTTCTCCATGTGATATTTCTCCTCCCCAAATAAAATCTACCCTCTTAAAGTAAAATCCATTAAAATTGGTATATTTAATCTTTTCTAATATTTCATCTTTTAACCGCATAGAAATTTCTTCATCAGCATCTAGAAATAAAACATAATCCATAGTAGCTTTAGAAATAGCGAAATTTCTTTGAAGGGAAAAATTTTTTTCTAGTTTCCTTTTATATATTTTCTTGGTAAACTTTTTAGCTATCTCTATAGTTCTATCTTCTGAATAATCGTCGATAATAATTATTTCATCGCAGAAAGCTAAACTATTCAGACATTTTTCTACATTTTTTTCTTCATTTTTAGTTATAACAATTCCCGAAATACTTGACCTCATAAAATGATTTTAACATATTCCATACTAATTTCTTATCTGAATTTTTGCTGATTTTAATATTAGAGGTCTATTATAAATTTATTATGACTACAAGAACATATTTTTCACAGAGTATTAAATATATTTTTAAAGAAGTTGAAATGATTTTTCAAGCGTGGTTTTTCGTTTTGACAGTTAAAATTTGATGAAAATTTACCTTTTATATTTTTGAGCAATTTTTATCTGTAATAATGATCGACGTAGTTCTCCTTCAATTTCAGCTATTTCTTCCGCAGAAAGATTTTGTTTTAATTTTTCCTCTGCTCTTCTTTTAGCTTCTTCCGCCGCGGCTACACTAATATCTTTACCATGAACAGCGAAATCTGCCAATATAGTAGTAGATTTCTGAGAAACGTCTAAAAAACCACCTTCTACTGCGAAGTGTTCTGTTTTACCATTTATATTTAAAATAATTTCTCCTCCCTGGAGCTGTGTAAAAACAGGAACATGATTAGGTAAAATAGTTACTTCCCCACCAATAGTAGGGATGGTAGCTTCGGAAACTTCGTTATCAAAAATAGTTTTTTCTGGAGTAATTATGCTTAAATGAAAAGTCATACCAAAGAATTATTTACTTTCTGCCTTTATTCTCTTGTCTTTTTCTACTGCTTGTTCTATCGTTCCTACCATGTAAAACGCTTGTTCTGAGAGATTATCATGTTTTCCATTTAAGATTTCTTCAAATCCTTTTACCGTATCTTCTATTTTTACATATTGCCCAGGAATTCCAGTAAAGATTTCCCCCACGAAGAAAGGTTGAGTCAAGAATCTTTGAATTTTACGTGCTCTAATAACAGTTAATTTATCTTCGGCAGAAAGTTCATCCATACCCAAAATAGCGATAATATCCTGGAGATCTTTATATCTTTGTAGAACTCGTTGGACTTCTCTAGCTACTTTATAATGTCTTTCACCTAAAACATTTGCATCTAGAATACGTGATGAAGATGTTAAAGGATCAATAGCAGGATAAAGTGCTTGTTCTGCGAGTGCACGATCCAAAGTTAAAGTAGCATCTAAATGAGCAAAAATAGTAGCAGGCGCTGGATCTGTATAGTCATCTGCAGGTACATAAATAGCTTGAACAGAAGTAATAGAACCATTTTTAGTAGATGTAATTCTTTCTTGTAAAGCTCCTGTTTCTGAAGCCAGTGTAGGTTGATAACCTACAGCAGAAGGCATTCTTCCAAGTAAAGCTGATACCTCTGATCCTGCTTGAGCAAATCTGAAAACATTATCTATAAAGAGTAAAACATCTTCTTTTTTATCATCTCTGAAATATTCAGCCATGGTTAGAGCAGTTAAAGCTACTCTAAGCCTATTGGCAGGTGGTTCATTCATTTGTCCAAATGCCATAACTGTTTTTTCTAAAGTTCCACTGCCTTTCATCTCAGCCCATAAATCATTTCCCTCACGACTTCTTTCACCTACACCTGCGAAAACTGCGTGACCTTTATGTACATTTGCGATATTTCGAATTAATTCTTGAATAATAACGGTTTTCCCTGTTCCAGCGCCTCCAAAAATTCCTATTTTTCCGCCTTTAGTAAAAGGAGCTATTAAATCAAAAACTTTAATTCCAGTTTCAAGGATTTGTGGTTTGGTTTGTTGATCTGTCAGTTTAGGTGCAGCTTTATGAATAGGATCTTTTCTAATCTTTTTATCATTTAAATCTAAAGGTTTTTTATCATCTATAGTTTCTCCTAACACATTAAAAATACGACCTAAAGTCACTTCTCCTACAGGCACACTAATAGGAATCCCTGTAGCTTCTACTTCCATCCCACGCTGTAAACCATCAGTAGAACCTAATGCTAAGGTTCTAACTTCATGATCACCAGTTTCAAAAGCTACTTCCAATGTTAAATATTTATTTTTACCAATTTCTACTTTTAGTGCATCATAAATTTTAGGCACTTCACCTTCAAAGTAAACATCTACTACTGGCCCCTGAATTTTAATAATAATTCCTGTATTTTTCATAAAATTATTCTGCCGCAAGCGCTACCGCAGCACTAGTTATATCTAAAATCTCTTTAGTAATTTTTTCCTGACGAGCTTTATTATATAAAAGTCTGAGACTAGATACCATATCATTTGCGTTATCAGTAGAATTTTGCATGGCTACCATACGAGCTGCTTGTTCTGATGCATAACTTTCTAATAAATTTTGAAATAGAGTCATCTCTATAAAACGCTTGGCTACTTCAGATAGTAAAATGTCTTTAGAAGGTTCAAATAATTTTATATTGCTTTCTTCTAGAGTATCATTCTTTTCTGAAGATTCAATGGCTAAAGGTAATAAATCTAGCACTATGGGTTTTTGTGAAAATACGCTATTAAATTTAGTTGTAATTATTTTAACTGCTCCTACTTTTCCAGTTAAATAATATTCATCTATAAGTGTCTTAATTGGACTAATCATTTCAAAACTAGGTAAGGTTAAACCAAATGGAAAAGAAGCTACTAAATTTTTAGTGCTTCCAGCCACTGTCCCTTCTATTTTTTTACCAACTGTTATAAATAAGTCATCTGTTTTTTTATTAATTTTTAAATATTCGCGGACTAAATTAGCTATTAATCCTCCACAAAGACCTTTATCAGGAGAAATAATAATATATAAATTTTTAGTCATATTTTTATTTGTTTTAAAATAAGCATTACTCCCTTCTGTAAAATCTACGTCTGAAGCTAAATTTCTAGAAATTTCAGTTAATTTAGTTACATAAGGACGGGATGCTAAAACCGCATTTTGGGCACGTCTTAGACGGCTGGCTGCGATCATTTGAAATGCTTTAGTAGTTTTACTAATATTTTGTGCTGTTTTAATTCTTCTTTTTAATGCTTGTGTATTTGCCATACGATTTTATCAACTAAACGTTTTCTTAAATTGTTCTGTTGCTTTTTTAAGCAGTTCATTAACTTCTGGTGTTAATTTTTTACCAGTTTCTATTTCTGCTATTATTTTTTTGTTATGAGATCTCATAAAATTATGATATTTTTCTTCAAAAGCTGAAATTCTCTCTACTGCTATATCATCTAGATGACCATTCGTAGCAGCCCAAATAGAAAGTACTTCATCAACTTCATCAAGAGGCTGATACTGTGGTTGAATTAAAATTTGAGATAATCTTTTACCACGATCTAACTGTTTTTGTGTTGCTGCATCTAAATCTGACCCAAATTGTGCGAAAGCTGCTAATTCTCGATATTGTGCTAAATCTAATTTAATTCTACCTGCTACAGATTTCATCGCACCAGTTTGAGCTGCTCCACCTACACGAGAGACTGAATTTCCTACATCCACTGCTGGTCTAGTTCCACTATTAAATAAATCACTCTTTAAGAAAATTTGACCATCTGTAATAGAAATAACATTAGTCGGAATGTATGCAGAGATATCATCAGCTTGAGTTTCTATAACAGGAAGTGCAGTGATAGAACCTCCACCATGTTCATCATTTAATTTAACAGCTCTTTCTAACAATCTACTATGAATATAAAAAATATCACCAGGATAAGCCTCACGGCCTGCTGGACGTTTAAGCGTTAAAGAAATTTGTCTATAAGCCCAAGCATGTTTAGTTAAATCATCATAAATAATTAATACATCCTCACCTTGTTCCATGAAATATTCTGCCACAGCTACTCCTGCATAAGGAGCTAAATATAAAAGTGCTGCTGGATCTGATGCTGTAGCACTAACGATTACTGTATAATCCAATGCTCCTGTTTCAGAAAGTTTATTAACTATTTGAGCTACACTACTTTGTTTCTGACCAATGGCTACATAAATACAAATTACTCTTTTTAACTTTTTTCCGCCGGCTGGCGGATTTTTAGCTGTATCGTTTTGAGTTTTTTGATTAATAATAGTATCTATAGCTATAGCTGTTTTACCTAAGCCTCTATCACCGATAATTAACTCTCTTTGTCCTCGACCAATTGGGATCAATGAGTCAATGGCTTTAATTCCAGTTTTAAGTGGAGTATCTACACTTTTTCGTTCTACTATTCCTGGAGCAATTTTTTCCAGTAACATATCTTTACCTTTTTTCGGTGCTGGTTTACCATCTAAAGCATCACCAATAGGATTTACTACACGACCTAATAAATCATTTGAAGCATTAATCTTTAAAATATTTCCTGTAGTTTTAACTGTTTGTCCTTCTCTAATATTTGTAGATTTTCCCAAAAGAATAATACCTACACTATCTTCATCCAAATTAATAATAAATCCTTTAGTTTTATCCTCGAAAATAACCTCCTCACCCATGAGGGCTTTAGACAGTCCTGAAGCGCTAATCACATCATCAGTTACCTTTTCAACTGTTCCTATATTTTCTACTTTAGGATCTGTAGATAAACGTGATAACTTATTTTCTAGTTTTTTTATAATTTCATCAGAATTAATCATAATTTTCGTCTATAAAATCTAAAAAATCATCTAATTTGCGCTCCAAAGAAAAATCATAGACCATGTCGGCATATTTTATCTTCGCACCTAACATTAAAAGCTTATTTTCCTCTATATGAATATCCTTGTCTGGAAAAATATCTAAAAATAGTTGTTTGGACTTATTATAAATTGAAGCTCGAGGGATCGCAATATGTACTTTCTTTTTATCTTCCTGCATTTTTAATTCTTTAATATATTTTTTTAGTTCACTTCGAGGTAAAAGTGAAGCAATTTTATTCACCTTTTTATCATCTAAGTTTTTTTTAGTATAACTAGCTTGTACTAAATCTTTTATATCTTTCTTTGTCATAGATTCAATTCTTAATTTTATTCTCTTTTAAGAATTTATCGATAGCATTTTTTTGTAATTCTTCTGAGATAGTGCTGGTAAGAGCTTTTTTTAATACTTCTACAGCTAAAGCATAAGTTTTAGCAGCTAATCTTTTTTCTGTTTCTCTATACTCTACTTGGATCTGAGCTTTCGCATCGATAATTAATTTTTCAGCGTCTGCCTTAGCATCAGCTTTAGCTTTTTCTATCATCATTAATGCTTCTTTCTTAGCATCACTTAAAATAGAATCAGCATTTTTCTCTGCAGCTTTTAATATGTCTTTTTCCTTAACTAGAGCATTATCTAAAATTTTTTGTCCTGCTTTAGCATTTTCTAATCCTTCAGCGATAGTTTTTCTTCTATCTTCTAACATTTTTAGGATAGGTTTATATGCAAACCTTTTTAAAAGATAAAAAAGTATTAAAAAATTAATTATTTGTGCGACTAGTAAATATGGATTTATTCCAAAACTTTTTATTATTTCCATAATATTTTAATTTAAAATGCAAAATGCAAAAGTCACTTTATCATCCTGAGTGAAACGAAGGATCCTTTCGCTTTACTAATTCCGATGGGATTCTTCGCTCTGCTCAGAATGACATATGTTATTTTCCGAATGCTAAAATTAAACAATAAATTGCGATAGCTTCAGCGAAAGCCATTCCGAGTAACATAGCTGGTAAAATCTTACCAGATGCTTCTGGATTTCGACCTAATGCTTCCATTGCTTTAGCACCGATAAGACCAATACCCACGCCTGGTCCGAGTGCTCCAATAGCGATAATAATTCCTCCACTAATATGTAAATTCATTTTTTATAAATTCACCTCCTTTAATTTAATCAATGTGCTTCTTCTTTATGACTAGTCATAAGAATAGACATAAAAGCCATGGTTAACATAGAAAAAACAAGCGCTTGAACTACTCCCACTATAACTTCTAGAGCTAAAAAAGGCAAGGGGGCTATAAATGCAAAAATGCTAGAAATAGTTGATATAACTATCTCTCCTGCAAATACATTTCCAAAAAGTCGGAAAGATAAAGAAACTACTTTAGTAAATTCACCAACTAATTCTAAAAATCCTACAAATAAATATAATGGATTAAATGAAAAATAACGTGATAAATATTCTTTTATTCCTACCGTTTGAATTGCTAAAATATGAGTAGCCACTGCCGAAACTAGAGCTAATCCCAAAGTCGTATTTATATCACTGGTAGTTGCTCTAAGAAGTGGCGTAAATTCTTTGCCATGAAAAAATCCTATCGTGGCAAATCCAGGTAAGAGTCCACTTAAATTAGCTAGAATTATAACTAAGAAAAATGAAGCGAAATATGGAAAAATTTTATTTACATTTTTAGGTGAAATACTAGCAGTTAAAGAATAAAACCCATCGATAATATACTCAACCATATTTTGGAAAAATCCTGGCGTTTTTTTCAGATGTCTTAACCCAAAGAGTCCTGCAATAATTAACAAATCAACAATTAGAGTATCCAACAATGTATTAGTAAATGGGAATGCACCTATGTAAAATAGTGGTTCTCCTGCGAAATTCATTAAGCTTATTTTACTTGAAATTATATTTTTCCGTCAATGGAGAAGTTGTTTAATTACTTTTATTTTCTCTCTAACTTCTGCTAATTTCTTCTCATCCTCACGTAAAAGTTGAACTACTTCTGCTGCTAGTACAGCTTCTTTTTCATCAATATAGATCATAGGAGATGTACCTATTTGAAGACCAAAATGAATTTGTACATTATTATCTTTATTTAAAAATGGTAAATATGACGCTACTGCTCCATTTAATTCGTAATGACCTTTATTAGGAATATCCGTATCCTCATCTTTATTTTTGGCTAATTGAAAGTGTAAATGTCCATAAATAATTTGAGAAATTTCTAAATTAGACTCTGTTAATAGTTTTATTAGGTATTGAGTTCCATAGATTACTTTTTGATGCTCACTAGCTTTATTAAAATCAAAATTTTCATCAGGATTTGCTTGATTATGCATTTTTCCATCTGGTTCAGCGTGAGTTATAATTTGAATTTTTTTACCTTTTTCCCTTGCCACTTTTGCTTTATTTAAAAGATTGATAATTTTTTCGTCCTTAGCTAATTCTTCATCAGATGATCTAGCTAATCTTACTTGTTCAGAATATGGAAGATAAATATTAAAATAATTTTCATCTTTCTCACCTTTTAAGTCATCTATAACATCTGCACCTGCCGGAGATAAAAAATTTTTAATATTAATTCTCACATCAGCTGGTAATAAAACGGCACTATTTAATCTTTCATTATCACTGTCTGGTTTAAGTTCTGTAGGGATTCCACCTTCTTTACCTTCCCAATTTCCTAAAATTACTTTTACATTATTACCATTTGCTATTAAATCTGTAAGTAATTGACCAAATTTATTTGCATTATAAATAACTTCGTCTTTAAATTTAACTTTTATATCTTCAGGTAAATTAGAAAGCCAATGGCCGTAATTTTGTCTAGAAAGAGCATCTATAACATAATCTGTAGCAGTTTCTATATTAAATTCTTCTGGTTTATCCAGAAGTACCTGCATTGCTGATTGGAGATTATCATATGCTGTTCTGACTTTAGAGTCTGTTTTAGAAAGTTCTTCTTTAAGAGTTTCTAAACTAGTCGATGGATTTATACCTGATCTTTTAGTAAGAGTGTAATAGAGATCTTGCATTTGTATTAATCTAGCTGAGCCTAAAATATCACCTATAAAAGTTATTTGCGTATCATGTAATTTAAGAAGTGGAGATAATTGATCTATCTGTCCATGCACGTCACTCACGAAAACTCTAACTTGTCCTTTTGGAATTTGTAGTTTTTCTGCCTTTGGATCTAATCCAATAGTATCTGCAGAAGTAGGTGTAAATAGTTTTTCCGTCATTAGAATATTATAAGATGATTTATGACAATTAACAACTCAGAATAAAATAGAAAATTAGAAGTTATTTATCGTGGAAAACTGGTAAACCTCTATCACTTTTTGCTTGTTCTTTATTCATACGCTCCCATCCTTTATCACTAATTTTATTTTCTCTTTTTAGTAATCTTAGGGTGCGTCTGCCACCATTGACCAAAGATAATGCTCTTTCTATTCCTTCAAGAATTGCTAAATTAAATTTTTCTGCTGGAGAAAGGTAATCATATGCACCACGAATTGGTTTTACTTCTGGTGTAGCTGCTGGTTGTGCGTTATCAAACTCTATAGCTGCCATATATTGTGTTTATACAGTAACACATCTTATAATAAATGTCAAGATAACTATCTTTTTTTTATATTTTTTGTTATCATCAATTTATGCCCGAACAAGAAGGCCACCAACCAATTCCCGAAGCTCCCACCGATGCAGAAATTAACCAATTTAATACTATATCTCGTAAAATCACTGCATATATGGAATACCAAATGTCTCAAGGACAAACACCACATTTACCATCTGGATTAGATCCTGTAGTGGTTAGGCATTTAGTTGAAATGTGGGCTCCAACCGGCGCCCCAGCAGTGGCTTTCGCTGATGTAGTAAGGGATTTAACAGAAAAAGAAGAACATAGATTTCAGCTTATTAATGATAGTAAAGAAATTTTTGATAGAATAGCTCGTGGTGTTGAGGCAATTGTTTTAAGTCATGGTACATCTTTAGAAGCAGTTCAGGGTATTAATACAGATGAAATAGATACATCTAGAGGACCAGCTCCCAGAAAGATAGCTGGTTTTTCTTTACCGGGTCAAAAAGCTAGAGAGCGTGAAGCAGAGAATTATAGATTATTAAGATGGGAAATAGCTCCATTTCATACAGATGGACGTGAATTACCTCAATTACAACGTATTCACTATATACGTGATGCGTCTGCTAAAGAATTTGATATTACAGAATATGAATTCCAATTAATAGATCAGGTAACTTCTGAAGGTGGTAAAAAAGCAAAGGAAGAAATTCAAGATGGGCCAATTTTTGCACTAGAATTTGATCCAGCAACCCATGAAATCAACGGAATTAAAATTTCTTGGAAACAGATAACTCGAAATTTAGCTCTGAGTTCTCCTGATCTTTTTCTATCTATAATAAAAGCTAAAAGCCCTGCTCTATCTAATCTTATTGATCGTACTATGATAAAACCAGAGCTACTTGCAGGAGTAACAGATGTAGACTACACTTTACAAATTGATTTAGGAAACAGTGCTTTAGGAAGATCACCATCTATTAATTTTGTAACAAAATATTTACAGATAAGCGGTAGCCCCCAAACTGAGATAACAAGGCATAATGTAGAAAATAAAAATCAGTATACTTATACTTCTGACTCTGGAAAAGAAGGATCATTCCAATTGAGAGGAAAAGGACCAGAAGAAAGTATCTCTGAGGCTGAATATATAAATATACTTAGAGGAGTAAGAGATATGATGCCTGTAGATAAAATTCGTCAAGCTAGTTAAAAATTACTTAGAAACCATTAGAGAACCCATTTCATGATCTGGTATAACATATTTTGGAGCATTACCATTTCTATAGATTCCATAATCATCATATGGAACTGTTCCTCTTATTAGAGTACCCGTTTGCATCATATGCTTACTAACATCATCTCTAATATCTCGATTAAAAATACCTCTTTGCCCATGGAAAAAATGTACCTCTATACCTGGACCATTACCGTAATTATCTTTCAACAAATCAAAAAAACCTAGCTGTTTTGCTTGTCCCCAGATATAGTCTGAAAGATCAGCAGGATGATGAGCAGGAATATCGTGCTTACCTATTTTAGTAATAGCGTTATGTACAAATAATAAATCTATATCCGAAGCTAATTGTCCGTCTTCTTTAAATCTTGGCATTTTACCTTCATAAGATAGTGAACCACCAAGAATAACACCTCCAATACCTTCCGGTAATGACATCATTTGAACAAATTCATTTAACCTATTTAGTGTATTTATACAAACCTGTCTTTCTTGTTCTTTTCCCTCAAATCTAGGGTCAGTTCTGTATCTTTCTATTAAAGTTTGGAAATCAGGGTGCATTTGTATTTCTGGCTTAGGAGAATTTTCCGTTTGTAATTCCGCAGACATAAAAGAATCCATAATTTTAAATTAATAAATTCAATTTTAATTGTCAAGCTAGTTAAGTTTTTATATGAAATAATTTTACGCGGCAACTAAAAGTTTTGGTCTATAATGCTGAACTATTTCTTTAACATTTTCATATCCACCTTGATCTAAAACCGCAGCATACATCAGCTTATCTAACCAACCTTCATCTTCTTGTCCTAAAACACCAATTAATTGTTCTGTTTGCGTATGTATATTTTCTTCTCGATTATTATCTGAATGAGATTCCATATATTCATTTAACATTTGTATTACTTCATCTCTAGTTCTTAGTTTCCCTGACATAAATAAAGCTTCTGCCCAAATTCCTGCTACTCTACGGGATTTATCATCGAGAGCATTTAACTCTAAGTTATGTTTAAACCATCTTATGTCATTTATTAACTGTAATGCCTTTTCTTCACTATATTCATGCTTTATATCTTCGATGTACTTATTAAACCTTTGTGTATGTGTAAGACCAAAATGTCCTTCCACGAGTCCTAGATTTATATCAATATCTATATGACCTGCTTTAAAGAATAGCACTATTTCTTCGCCTGAACATTTTAAATAATTAAATTGAACATTTTTAAATTTAGTTTCTAAAGCTTGAGTACAAGCTTCTATAGTAATAGCTACTTTAGGATCCATTTTCTTAATATCGTCAATATTTTTTATTTCATTTAATTTTCCTACTACTATACCTTCTGGAACTCCTTTGCGGTTACCGGCTTCATCAATGCGCATATATGTATCCACATTTTTCCAATCTAAGCCAGTTTCTGATAATGAGGGAATATTAGTTACTATAACATCACAATCTGCGACATTAGTATTATTATCTTTTCCATTATCGACAGCTACATTGGTACCACGATTAAATGAACCCATATCGTGAGCTTGGCCTGATGAAGTGGGATATGCTTCAGCTATCTTAGGGCCTAAAAGATCAGTTATAGTTTTACTTAAGTCTTGTTGTCTTTTTATTTGCTCCCACGTCATTGCTACAATTCTATCTCTTCCTAAATCTAATAAAGATCTACCCTCCCTAGTTTTACAGCTTTTTATCATATTAAAAGCATCTAATACGCGGGCTTGTTTAGGGGAAACACGTGCATCCTTAGGAGTAGGAAGCATTTCATTATAAAAGTCCTTTATAGAATTGGGATATACATCTAAACTTTCGGGATTGAATATATCGGGATGAGCTACATCATTAAGTATAGATAATGAGTAAGTAGCATCTGATAATTGTAGTAATATTTCTATAAATTTACTCTCATCTGCTGTTAATGGTTCTTTATTTTTAGGTAAAGTATCAAGCTTTCTAACTAAATATTCGAAAGTGTCATCTGGTCGCATATCTTTTAACTGTATAGTCTGTAAAATAGCTTGAGTTTCTAATAAGCTAGGATCGAACTCATTAGCTAGTTTAGGAATATATTTATTTAAAATAGGAAACATATCTCTTATATCTACTCTTTCTAATAAATCAGCCATATTTATATTTTGAAGGCCTACAATATCAGCAATTCTTTTTATATGATTTAAAACAGCCACTTCAGTATAACTTCGAGCAATTTCAAAATCTCTTTTTATGAAATTTTCTGAAGCTTCTTGCATTATAGTTTCTGCTATATCTTTTATAGTTTCTACCTTATCTGGTTGATCTACTGTAAGCGCTATAGTATGGGCTATTGTATTAGCTAGCGCATGATCTAAAATAGTATTTTTTTCATTAAAATTATTAGTACTTTGTGCTTCTTTTCCTGATTGAATTAATTTATCTCTTAAATTTTGGAGTTGAGTTTCTTTAGAAACAGGAGTTACAGACTCAAGTGTAGCTGGAGAATTTAAAGCTTCTGCTGCTTCTGGCGTCATTGTGTCCATATATTAACACGACCTATAAGAATAGTCAAATAACATAAATAGGCTCATTTTTAACAATATACTAAGCAAATATATATGTCAATCTAGCATTCCCTGAGCCTTACGCCTAGTACGATCTTTTTGGTAATATTCATTAATATCCTGTACTAAATGTTTTAAACCAAGTTTATCTAAAGCATCTTCTTTTTTCATTCCTTTAGATTTTAACAACATATTTTTAATAGTTTCTATTTGAGTTATGTCTTGAATTAGCCCCATATTAATACATGTCTGGATTAAAAAATTAAAAATTGGAGAATCTGGTGTAATGTTTCTTACATCGGAGGAAACAAAATAATCTATACCGTCAACAGTAGTTGGTATTTCTCTATCTTTATTACTTTTCAAAGTTCTTACATGATATTTATAAGGTTCAAAAATTTTATCTGCGAAGAAAGTAGTGGGTAAAGGTGCTTCTTCATAAAGCATAATTTGATTTGAGCTTATTATGATCAAAGTATGATCTCCACTCATTAAAGTGGGTAATTCTTCTAAAGCTGATTCAGGAGAAACTGGTTTAGGCTCTTGGATTATTCGAGTACCTCTTTCCAATCTATTAATCATAATTTTAATTAGCCTCCATTTTTTTAATTCTAGAAACGATAATTATTGGTCTTTCATCTTTAAAATCCAGTTTCCCTTCAACAATGACTATTTTATCTTTTATTAAATCATTTTTGTTCTCAGCGAAAGTTCTAGGAAACACTATACATTCTACCGTGAGTCCTCGCTCATTACTTATAGCTAAAAACGCCATTTCCTGATTACTCTTACGTGTCATAAATTTTTTAACGCGATCTATCATTCCACCCACGACGATTAGAGTCCCATCTTTTTCATCAGATAAAATTTCCAACTCATGCGTAATATAGTTTTTCAGCTTGGTAATATATTGCTCCTGTGGATGAGATGTGAGATAAATCCCCAGTAATTCTTTTTCAAAAGATAATTTTTCATTTTGAGTAAAATCTTCAACCTGATCCCATTTTTTAGATACTTTTATTTCTGTATGTTTAGATTCTTCATCACCAAAAAGTGAACCCTGACCATCTGTTTTTTGTTTCCTGATTTTAGCTACACTTTCAACTATTTCTGGAAATGTAGAAAGCATAACTACTCTTTTACCAAATTTATCCATAGCACCTGCTTTAATCAAACTTTCCAGAGTTTTTTTATTTACTGCAGCACCTTCTAAACGGTTACAAAAATCTTCCAAACTTTTAAAATCTCCTTTTTCTTTCTCGATTAAAATAGAAGAAATAGCAGCAGTTCCTACATTCTTAATCGCAGATAAACCAAATCGCACATTTTCTTTATCTTCAATGGTAAAGTCTGAACCAGATTTATTAATATCAGGAGGTAAAAGTTTAACGCCTAATCTTTTACACTCAGCTACTGCTTGAGATATTTTTTCATTTTTAGCCGGACCTGTAGTTCCTCGGGATTCAGCAGTAAGAAGTGCTGTCATAAACTCTACTGGATAATTAGCCTTAAGATAAGCTGTTCTGTAAGCGATCATGGCATAACATGCAGCATGAGCTTTATTAAAACCATAACCCGCAAATGGCGCTATTAAATCGAAAAGCCTTTTAGCATCTTTTTCCGTAATTCCATTTTTTATACAACCTTTTATAAATAATTCTTCCTGTTTTTTCATTTCAGCAGGAATTTTCTTACCCATAGCTTTTCTAAATTTATCTACATCCAACCAAGAATATCCCGCCAATTTTATAACTGTTAATAAAACGTCATCTTGGAAAGTTAACACACCATAAGATTCTTTTAAAATATCTTCGAGTCCTGGGTAAGGATAAGTAATAAGCTTAGGATTATTTTTACGTTTAATAAATTCTGGAATATTAGCCATAGGTCCTGGACGATATAAAGCATTCATGGCTTGGAGATCAAAAATAGTAGTCGGCTGAAGTTCTTTAATATATCGTCTCATTCCAGGAGATTCAAACTGAAAAATTCCTGTGGTTTCTCCTGAGGATAAAAGTTGATAAGTTTTTTTATCATCTAAAACCAAAGTCGAAAGATTAATTTCAATTCCTCGATTAATTTTTATAAATTTTAATGCTTCTTCTATAATGGTCAAATTACGAAGTCCTAAAAAATCCATTTTTAGAAGTCCTACTCCATCTTCACCTACAGTGTACATATCATATTGAGTGACAATTCTTTCTCCTCCACTAGGCTCTTTCTGTATGGGAACATATTCTGTTAAAGGTTTATCTGCGATCACTACACCCGCGGCATGGACAGAAGCATG